>JAVEQI010000006.1:0-106165 GCA_034007745.1 Desulfobacterium sp. | reverse complement strand
TTTCAACCTGTAGAAAAAATGGTGTAAGGGCAAGCGAGGCATTACGTCTTTTATTTGAAGGCAAACTGCCAGAATTTCTAAATGAGTAATTTTTTGATTGCAACAGTGAGGCAAATCTTTTACCCATTTCTAAGCGTCTACAAAAACAGATGCTGAATGGTTACGAAAATTATCACTATATCAGCCAGCCGATAGAACACCTTTGTCTTGAGATGTAAGGTAGGAATAATTTTATGATCGCACACAGATAAAAAACTCTCGTTACCCTTGATGGCTCAAGCGTAACGAGAGTTTGCGGTAACACCCTCCATATTTAAGCCTTTTTAATAATCTTTTATACTCCTCTTGACAAAAGAAAAGTTCCGATCCTATATCTTAATTATCAACAGGTTCACCGATAGGATGACCTTCATGATCGGTTTTATCGGAAAGGAGCATGTTTGCTGGAATCGGATTTTAATCTTGGCTGATTGGCAGAAGAGGGAAAACAAGCTTTTCGGCTGAAAACAAAGGAGGTGTATAAGTAAGGATAGAGAAAAGGAGTTGGTTAGGACCGGTTACGGCGAAAGTAACCTCGGGTTTGACAGAATGCCAGGCGCTATATCCTAGGTCTGTAAGTTATTGAACCTTAGTGCCGCTGGGAGCAAGAGAATTTCCCGTCGGTGTAGAGTGTAACAAGTGTAACAAAGGACAGGAGAAAACATTATGAAAATGAGGCGAGTTTTTTTACCATGGCTGGTTGCAGCCATAACGGTGGTCTTCAGCTTCAATGCAGCCGGTGCTACAGAAACCGATGCTCCGGGCATGGTTACGCCGACCAGCGTTAACGCAGCCGGTGTTGCAGAAACCGATCTCCAGGACATGGTCCCACCGACCATTACCATTGATCAAACAGAGCTGAACAATGGCGGCATCATCAAGGTTACCGGCAAGGCGCCGGCAGGACAACCGGTTTTTCTTGAAGTTTGGGCAGAGGGCCGCAGTGTCCGGGCTAGCCGGTTTGACAAAGATGTGGACAAGGAAACAGGCAAACGGCCTTATATTTTTTATATTACCAGGGAGATGCCGGCCTATTACAAAATTTTTGTTCCCAAAGAGCTCCAGTCAAAGATTGATGAGGAACAAAAGCAAGGCGGCAAATGGAGCGTATCCAGGCTGCTGAAGGATCTTGGGGCTGACGCAGCCTACACTGTACCGGCAAAAGCCCAGATCGACCGGCATCAGTCCACCCTTATGGCCAGCATCATCGGCAGTCGTGGTGCCCTGCTGCCGGTCATGGACGCAAAAGAAAACAAAAAACGCTCCATGCAGCTGGTAAAGGCCAGGTTTCGTAGTCTGGACAAGGTTTTTGGCGCAGATATTGATGTGAAGCCCGACGGTACGTACAGTGCTGAAATTAAGATTCGTAAAGGACTCGCTCCTGGCGAATATAAAATCAGGACCGTTATTGACAAGGAGATCAAAAGCCAAGCCGTCACATTTGAAAACAAAATCAGCTTCCCCACCATGTATCTGGCTAATGCCGGAACAAGCATGAATTTAATATACCCCTTCTTTTTGACCCTTGCTGTGGCCATCTTTGGTGTCCTCATGGGTGCTGGAGGTGGTTTTATCTTGAACCCGCTGCTGGTTACGCTGTTCCCGGTACTGCCCCACACTGTTGTAGCCGGTACTGTAACCCCCACCGTGCTCTTCTCCCAGGGCAGCGGTATTTTCAACTACTCCAAAATAAATTTCATCAGCTGGAAACTTGGCTGCGGTATTGGAGTGTCCATGATACTTGGTGCTTTGATCGGACCTAAACTCACCGAGATGATTACCCTGGACCAATTTAAATTTGCCTTTGGCTGGATTCTGCTGGTACTGGCAGCCTTGATGTTTTGGCAGACTACTCCGGGATATCTTGCTAAAAACAAAAAAGAGCAGGCTATTTTAAAGGAGTTCAAGAGGCGGGCGGAAGAGTCATCTAAAGGGAAAAATTAAGCGATTATCCGAGGAGAAATTAATATGAAAGTAGTCTTTTGGGAACAGGAATTTACTGTTAACATGTTCGTCGGTTGTGTGGGTGGATTTCTAATTGCTGTCATGTCATCCATGTTTGGGTTTGGTGGCGGACCGTTCATGGTGCCGCTCATGACTGTGGCTTTGCGTCTGCCCATGTACCTGGTTGTCGGCAGTTCTCTGCTGGCCATTTTTTTCAACACATCTATCAGTTCCCTGCGTCACTATCAGTTCGGCAACTTTGACCTGCTGTTTTTCCTGGCCATGTTTCCTGCTGCCTTGCTAGGCGGATACATTGGCCCTCAGATCGCAAAGAGGGTGAGCCCTACTGTTGTGAAGCGCGTAGCCTGTACCGGTCTGGTTATACTGGCCATCAAGCTGCTGGGATTTTTTTGATCTCATAAGCATTCATCAGCAGTCTGGCCGGTCCCACTGTCCGGCAGGCTGTGAACAGGTCGTTTTATAGTTAAGAACCGGAGCGGAGAAATCGTTCCGGTTCTTTTTTTTAAAAGATTTTGTGTATACGTATCTGGAGACTCAATACCTTGTTCTGCAGGTTAAAAGGGGAATTTTAATCCTTGCCATTCCTGAAATATGGGACCTTTTATATACTTTTTGGCAAAAAGTGTTTGTTTATCTTTTAATGGCATGTTAGTAATTACAATTTGGGAACTTAAGGTTCTGAGATTGTGAGGAAAAATTACCCAGGCAGTAACCTCTCAATTAACTATGATTACAGTTTAAGATAGATATTTTTAACAGGTCCCAATTCAGAGGAGAAAGAATATGGCAAAGAGTTCTGTCTACAGCGTGTGTGGCATGTGCAGCGTACGTTGTCCCATAAAAGTGCATGTTAATAATGGCCAGGTATCCTTTATTGAGGGAAACCCCCATGTGCCTGCCATGAAGGGCGCTGTTTGTCCCCGCGGTGCAGCCGGAATTGCCCTGATCAATGACCATGAACGACCCCAAACACCCCTTATCAGAGTGGGCGAAAGGGGTGAGGGCAAATGGCGAAAAGCATCCTGGGAAGAGGCTTTTGATTACGTGGCTGATAAGTTGAGTAAGATCAAAGAAGAGTATGGTGCCAGGGCCATTGCGTTGACAGATCGAGGCGGGCCTTTCAGGGATATTCATCGCGCCTTTCTGAGGGGTCTTGGAACTCCTAACTATCATAACCATGACTCTTCATGCGCCCGCAATGTTCAGCATGCCGCCCTGTCCCTTACCGGTATGGGGCGAAAGGCTGTTGCCTATGACTTAAAGAATTCCAGGCATGTAGTTCTTCAGCTGCGAAATATTCTTGAGGCGGTCAATGTTCAGGAAGTCAACAATCTTATGGATGCCATGGAACAGGGATGCAAGTTGACTGTTATCGATATCCGCTCGAACGTATCTGCCTCCAAGGCAAATAATTTTTTTAAAATTCGACCGGGAACTGATTATGCATTTAACCTGGCTGTAATTCACGAAATTTTTGACAAACAGCTCTACCATAAGGAATTCACCAATCGTTATATAGAGGGTGTAAAAGAGCTGGAAGAGTTTGTTGCCCCCTACACCCCTGAATGGGCCGAGGCTGAAACCGGAATTCCAGCGTTTGACCTTCGTCGTTTTGTCAAGGAGCTTGCAAAGGCGTCACCCTCGGTCATCTGGCATCCAGGGTGGATGGCCGCAAGGTATTTGGATTCTTTTTATGTCTGCCGTACCATCTATATCATTAATGCCTTAATGGGTTCCTATGGAGCCAAGGGCGGGCTTCCCTTTGTGAGTAAACCCGGGGATGTGGGTCAGAAGGGCCTTAAATCCTTTATGGATCTCTATCCTAAGCCCGAGGAGAAACGTGTCGATGGGGTAGGGTGGAAGTATAAGCATTTTGAAGAGGGACCTGGGTTGGGACATTTGCTGTTCAAGGCAATGGAAACAGATGATCCATATAAGATCAAAGCCTATATCGCCTATCGCCATGATCCGCTCATGGGGTATCCTGATGCCGATCATATAAAAAGAATGTGGGAAAAACTGGATCTTCTGGTATCGGTAACCTTCAGCTGGTCTGATACGGCATGGCATTCTGATGTGGTTCTGCCTCTTTCTCCCTATTTGGAACGGGAAAGCATTATTGCCACCAAAAACGCACTCAAACCCCAGTTTTTTGTGCGCCACAGGGCTGTGGAACCAGCTTATGACACTAGGGCTGACTGGGAGATTATTAGCGGCCTGTCTAAACGCATGGGCCTTCCAGAGCTTGTCTTTGAGACTCCGGAGGATGTCTGGAATTTTCAGCTTGAGGGCACCGGCATTAAAATCGAAGATTTTAATGATAAAGGCATGGTTTCGCTTGTGGATAAACCCATTTATAAGGATTTCGATTCATTTAAATTTAAAACTCCCAGCGGTAAAATTGAAATCATATCCAAGAACCTTGAAGAGAATGGAATAGCTTCGCTTAAACCCTATGAATCTCCCAGAAAACCAAAATCAGGCGAATTCAGGATGACCTTTGGCCGTTGTGCCCTCCACACCCAGGGACACACGGTAAACAACCCCTTGCTTGCCGAACAGATGTCTGAAAATGTTTTGTGGATCAATACCCTGGAAGCCCAGAAGTTGGGAATTGTCCATGGAGAGCGCGTTGCTGTAAGCCAGAAGGGCTATACGGAAACCATCAAAGCCAATGTTACAGATCTGATTCATCCGGATGCGGTTTTTGTGATCCACGGGTTTGGCCATCGGTTAAAAGTTGAGAGCCGAGCCTACGGCAAGGGGTTGGCCGACAACAACTTCATGTCAGGCGGTATGGAAATCTGGGACAGGGCCGGCGGTGCTGTTGCCTATCAGGAGCATTTTGTAACGGTGTCAAAATTAACGAATTAGCGGGTCCCGTACAGTAAAAAATAAATTAAGGAAGCACTATATATAAAAGCCGGAGGCTTAGAATGAGCAAGCATTATCTATCCCAGGATACAAAAAAATGTATTGGATGTCATACCTGTGAAATTCAATGCAAATTAAACAAAAATCTCCCCGTGGGCCCCAAGCTCTGCCAGGTTATCCAGGTGGGGCCAAAGCTTGTTGGTGAAATACCAAAAATATCGTTTATTTTCATGTCCTGTTTTCATTGTGAAAACCCCTGGTGTGTCTCTGCCTGTCCCACTGGAGCCATGCAGAAAAGGGCTAAGGATGGCATTGTTTTCATTGATAAAGATCTATGTGTGGGGTGTAAGACTTGTGTTTCTGCCTGCCCCTGGGGGGCACCCCAGTGGAACCCGAACATTGGAAAAGTTGAAAAATGTGACTATTGCATGGATAGGATTGATCAGGGCCTGGAACCCGCCTGTGTCAGCACCTGCACAACAAACTGCCTGAGTTTTGGCACTGTGGAAGACGCCACCCTGATCCGGCGTGAGCGTCACGCAGCATCTGTGTCATCGTTTGATGAAAACAGTTGATGAAAACAGCAATTCTTAAGTGCTAAGGAGTTATAATGGCAGAAAAAATCTGTGTGGTTCGACAAACAATTATCTATCTTTCTGATAAGATCAGATCCGGTTATTTATCAGATCCCAAGGGAAGAAGAATCTCTGAACAGATTTTGCTGTTGATAGAAGAGATTGCCGAAGGCGCTGCAAGCCTTGATCACCTCACTGGGATTGATACCCTTGTGGAATCATACTTTTATGAGGGTAGCCCCCAACCCAACCTGGAAGTCGGAAAGGCCCTTAAAGAGACTATTGTTGAGCACAGGGAGATCTTTCAAAGCCATATTGAAACAAGGAATTGTCCCTCCCATGACTGCGGAAAGCTTGCACCTTCACCTTGTCAGATGGCCTGTCCCGCCGGAATTGATATTCCAACCTATCTGACCCTGATAGCCAAGGGGAAGGATGCAGAGGCAATTGAAGTGATCCGGCGGGATAATCCATTGCCCTGGGTCTGCGGCCTTATCTGTACTCGACCCTGTGAGTTTATGTGTGTTCGGGCCAGGATCGATGCCCCGATTTCAATTAAGTTCCTAAAGGCCTTTGCCGCTGAAAGGGCCATGTCGGACAGGGCCTATAAAAACCCGCCTAAAAAGGAGTTTAACGGTAAAAAGGTGTGTGTTGTCGGTGCTGGGCCCGGCGGGATTTCTGCAGCATACTATCTTGCCCTCATGGGGTATGGGGTAAGGGTGATTGAAGCCCTGCCCGTTTCTGGGGGAATGATGATGGTGGGGATTCCCAGATATCGTCTGCCAAGGGAGGTCATTGACCGGGAAGTTGCCATGGTTGAGGAGCTGGGTGTGGAGTTTTGCTACAACACCCGTTTTGGACGTGATGTTACCCTTGAAGGGCTGAAGGAAGAGGGCTTTGAGGCGTTTTTCCTTGCCATTGGCGCCCACAAGGCTTGGACATTGGGGATAGAGGGAGAACAAAAATTTCCAAAGGTTCTGGATGCGATGACGTTTTTAAAGGATGTGGCCCTGGGTGACCACCATGCACCTGGTAAAAATGTGGTTGTGGTGGGGTGTGGAAATGTGGCCATTGATGCGGCAAGAACAAGTCTGAGACTTGGGGCTGAAAGTGTGACCATAGCCTATCGCCGATCCCGAAACCAGGCGCCAGCTGACCCTGAAGAGATGGAACATGCAGAAGAGGAGGGGATCAAATTTGTCTTTTTAACCATTCCCCAGGAAATTCTGGGGGAGGGTCAAACCATTACAGGCCTCTCCTGTATGAAGGCGGAACTTGTCAAAGTAAAAAATTCAGACAGGCTGGTCCCCACCCCCATTGATGGCCAGGATTTTATCGTAAAGGCAGATGTGGTGATTGCGGCCATTGGGCAGTATGTGGATACCAGCGGCATGGAAGCCTTTGAAGGGGTGAACTGGTCAAGGAGGGGAACCATTGAGGTAAATCATGCCAGTATGGAAACCGCCATGCCCGGTGTCTTTGCAGCAGGTGATGCGGTTTCAGGACCAGCCACGGTAATCGAGGCAATTGGAGGCGGCAAACGGGCAGCCTACGGTATTGATCGTTATCTTAACAATATTCCCCAGCCCAGGATGCCAAGAATTCCTGTGCGGCAAACCATTGAGTCGCCGGTTGAAATGACGGCCAGTCGTAAAATGACCCTGAAACCCCCGGTGATGCCCATGCTTAATATGGATCGGCGGCGAACCACCTTTCAACAGGTGGAGCTTGGTTATGATGAGGAAAGCGTTCGCCAGGAGGCAAGCAGATGCCTGAGGTGTGATATCTGCAGACGCTGTGGTAAATGCGTTGAGATCTGTAGGGATAAGATGGGTATAGATGCCCTTCAGCTGGGGTATATGGATTTTGATGTCGTCACTGAAACCGACTTCAGAACCACTGCAGAAAATTGTATTACCTGTGGGGCTTGTGCGGCAAATTGTGAAAATAAGGCCATCGTAATCGATGAAAAAGATGGACAGCGGCGTTTGGTATTGTGCGGCACCGTATTGAACAGCCAGACCATTCAGTACTGTGATGAGTGTAATGCAGTTCTGCCTTCTGCGGAGTATTTACAGTTTATTACCAATAAAACCGGTCATGTAACCCAGGTGGTTGACCAACGGCTGCTTTGTAACGACTGCCAGCGAAAAATAGGCGCAAGGGTCAACCATCCTATACCTTGAAAAACGCAATAGAAAACAAAGGAAAATACCATGCAACTGATGAGGGGCGATAAAATCAAAGTGTTTAAAAAGTCAGAGGATGAAGCCTGGGAAGCCTATATGGATGATTTTGTGGGACTTCACGGGTTTGTAGTAGATCCAGATACTGTCATCAATGACCCTGATTCTTTGATCGAGGTTAGTCTCCAGGGAAAGGGGACCCACAGGCTGCCCCAGGATTGCCTGAAACGCATTGATTAACGCTAACATAAGGAATGACAATATCATGAAGGTAAAGGATCTTTTAGATGATTGCAGCGGATCTTTTCATACCCTGGAAAAGGGCCAGAGCGTTGGACAGGCCCTTAAGCTGATGTCAAGCTATAACGTATCAGCTGTGGTGGTGGTGGAAAAAAAGGCCTCTTTGGGCATTTTCACGGAGCGGGATCTGGTCCGATGCCATATCCTTTTCCCCGAGCAAAAGATGGATACCATACTTGTCAACGAGGTTATGACAACCAGATTGATTGTGGCGGAACCGGAGGATACCACTGAAGATGCCATGGGCATGATGATAAAGGCAGGAATTCGTCATCTGCCGGTGGTGAAGAATGGGGAAATTATGGGAATCCTGAGCCTTACCGATCTTGTTAAAAAGCATGTGGGGGCCCTTAATCAGGAGCTTCACTATCTTAAAGATTATATCTCAGATCTCCAGGATGCAGCCCATGATTGAGATAAAAATTAATGGGCAGACAATTTCAGCAAAAGAGAACCAGACCCTTCTTCAGGTAGCCAAGGAAAATAAGATTAAAATTCCCCACCTGTGCTATCATCCTGCCTTGAAACCATCTGGATCATGCAAGCTCTGTGGGGTTGAGGTTGAGGCTCTTTCCGGCAGGAAAGTGGTGATGCTTTCGTGCATTCTAAAGGTCAAACAGGATCTCGTCGTAACCACGGAGTCAGATCTTGTGAAGGCCAACCGGGAAAAGGCCTTTAGTAAATTATTGAGCATGGCACCGGACTCCAAGCGGATCAGAGATCTTGCAAAGGATTTTGGAGTTGCTGTTCCCCTTCCCCCCAACGGTTGTATTCGTTGCAGGCTTTGTATAAGGGTGTGCAATGAAATTGTAAAAGCCCGGGCCTTAAAAATGGTAAAGACCGAAGGGGGAAGCCTTGTCGTGGCCGGGGACGGTGCCTGTATCGGGTGCGGCACCTGTGCAAACCTCTGTCCGACCAATATCATAAAAATAGTCGATGAGGATTGTGTCAGAACCGTTTCAATAAAAGATCAGGTCATAGCACAGCTTCCCCTTGAATGGTGTGAAGGGTGCGGGAAAATGTATGCAACTGCAAATTTTCTCAACCATGTGACCCAAAGTACCTTGGATCATCCAGACACAAAGGAGCATCATCACCTCTGTCCCGCCTGCATAAAGCTCATGTCAAACAAGGCTTTAACGGAAAAGGCGCATCAGAAAAAGTAGGCCTTCCTGGAGAACCCGGAGCAGCTTGATAAAGGGGAGCGTTTATCTTTCCATGTGTGGATGAGGGGATACTTAGATCCTCGGCCTGAATCCTTCGCCCAGGACCTCATGGACATTGTTGATGATGACAAAGGCGTGGGGGTCGATGCTCTTTACCGTGTGGATCAAGCGTGGAAGCTCTCTTTTTGTCACAACTGTAAAAATGATTTCACGCTCCACATTGAGATAGAGGCCCCGGCCTCTAATGGCTGTAGCGCCCCTGCTGATGGTTCTCATTATTTCCCTCGAGATTTCATCGTAATGGGTGGAGATGATGGTGGCAGAATTTGCGTAGTCAAAGCCGTCGATGATCTTGTCGATGAGCCTGCTCGATGCAACTATCATAATAATCGAATAAAGGGCCAGGGTGATAGCGGGTCGTTCCGGGGAAAGACCTTTGAAGTGGATGGAAATCGCACCGAACGATACGATAAAGATGTTCAAGACAATGAATACCTGGCCGGGTTTTAACCCGAACCTCTGCCTTGCAATGGCTGCAACAATGTCAATTCCTCCGGTGGTTGCTCTGAACTTAAATACGATTCCAAGCCCGATTCCCACAAGTATGCCGCCGGTTGTGATGTAGAGCAAAAAATCGTTGGTAAGCATGTTTTGAATGGTTGCAAGCTCGTGGGGTCGTATAAAGTGCAGGCCGGGAACTTCTCCCCTTAAAAGATCGATGAAAAAAGAGCTGACCGTGAACCCGAAAAAGGTTCGCATGCCAAACTCTTTGCCTAATCTCCTGAGTCCCCATACGTATAGGGGCAGGTTCATAAGCCAGAGGCTGATTCCTACGCCAATGGTGTTGTCAGATATGAAATTCAAGGTGGTGGCAATGCCTGTAACACCACCCGGGATTATTTTTGCGTCAATGGTGAAAATTGATATTCCCCCGGCCAGGATCAGGCATCCCAGGGTTATGCCAAGGTAGTCTCTTATCAGGTTGAGTCTTTTTTTAACCACTTTGAACAAGGGCCTTGATGCGTTGGATGGAAATGACGGTTAGATAGGTGATACCTGCGATGACAATGATGGTGGGACCGCTTGAGACGCCTGCATAATAGCTTACTCCCAGCCCAGCTACGTTGAAAATCATGCAGAAAAAAATTGATACCAGCATCATTTTTCCCATGCTGGAGGTGAACTTTCCGGCTATGGCTGAGGGAAGGGTCAGAAGGGCAATGACCATGACGATACCGACGATCCTCACAAGCAGCACAATGGTAAGGGCCGTGAGGCAGAGAAGAAGAATGTAAAACCCGCCTGAGTTAACCCCCCGCAGGCCTGCGTATTCCTGGTCAAAGCATACGGCAAGGAGCTTGTTGAAAAAAAGAAAGGTGATTAAAAGTATTACAAGGTCAAGGACCACCACCATGGTAATGTCCTGGGAGGAGATCAAAAGAATATCCCCGAACAAAAAGCTTGAGATCTCAAAATAACCGGGGGTGATGTCGATGAACAAAAGTCCAGCGGCCATGCCCACGGCCCAGATGGCTCCGATAACGGTGTCCTCTCTTTCCTTTGCGTAGAGGCTCACAAGGCCTGTGATAACGGCGGCCCCAAGGGCTGAGACAATGGCCCCGTGGATGGGCTGTACCGAGGAAAACCCAAGGGCCTTGTTCATGTAAAGGGCGGCTCCGATGCCGCCAAAGGCCGAATGGGATATGGCACCGGCAAGATAGCTGATCCTCCTTGTAACCACATAGGTGCCGATCACCCCAAAGGATATGCTGGCGAGAATGCCCACCAGGAGGGCGTTGCGCAGGAAAACCAGGTCCGGGTTGGCAAAGAGGTTTAAAACATCACCCATGGAAGTGACCCCCTTCGCTGCACCGGTGGTCGTGGCGGATCATCTTGAGATCGCCTCCGTAAATATCCTTGATCAGGGCACCGTTGACGGCCGAAGTCGGATGAATATGTACCTTGCGGTTGACGCAGATCACGCTTTTTACCACCTGGGAGGTAAAGCCGATGTCGTGGGAGACAATTAAAATAGTCATGCGGGTGTTTAGTTCCTTAAGGATGGAAAAAAGGGCCTGCTCTGATTCTTCGTCAATATTGGATGTTGGTTCGTCAAGCAGTAAAAGTTCAGGGTCGCTGCAAAGGGCCCTTGCAATCAGCACTCGCTGCTTTTGGCCGCCGGAAAGTTGGCTGAAGTGGTTGCGTGTGTGTTCTTCAAGATTTACCTCTTTCAGGGCTTTTTCTGCCCTTTTTCTGTCATCCGAAGAGTACCAGCCCCAGAAGTTCCTGCCAAGGCGGCCCATGAGCACAACATCCATAACCGTTACTGGAAAATGCATGTCAAGGGTCGCATGCTGGGGCATGTATCCGACCTTTAGCCTGCTCTTCTCAGGTGAGGTCCCAAGCACCTCCACGGTTCCGGTGTCGGGCTTTAAAAGCCCCAGGAAAAGTTTCAGCAGGGTTGTCTTCCCGCCTCCATTGGGACCCACAATGGTTGCAAAATCCCCCTTTTTTACACAGAGGTTGACCCCGTCAAGCACAGGGCCCCGGTTGTAGGAAAAAGAAACATCCCTTAAAATTATTGCATTGTATGATTTCAAGTTTACCCCTGTTCTTTTGCTAGGTTTTTTAAGAGAAGATAGCATAAATTTCCAATAAAGAAAAACCGGTTCATACGGGACTGGTAATTTGGTGTAACTCCATGAATCTGTCCAGGGTATCAAAAATCATCAAGACGCTTTTAATATCCACATGCTCGTTCCGTGCATGGGCAGTATCGTTGCCCCTGGCACCCCAGACTATGCCGGGTATGTTTAGATCGCAGAGAAACCTTGCATCGCTTGCACCGTGTTCGCTGCCCTTTACTGCATTGGGAATAAGGGATAGGAATCGGTCAAGGTGGTCTGAATCTCCACCAAAGAACAGGGGTTCTTTCTCCTTGACGGCTATTGTCGATCGGGTAAGGTCTTTGATATCTGCCAAAATACGTTCAGGGTCGTCATTTTCCGTGTATCGTATGTCAAGGAGAGCCCGGGCCGTGTCGCATACCTGGTTTACCGATTCTCCACCCCTGATGACTCCAAGATTCATGGTCTTGTGCCAGTGGCCCGGAGCCTCGTCCATGAAGAGAGAGCGAATTCGTTGAAGGTCGTCTATCAGCATATCAATGGCGTTTGTTCCAAGCCAGGGGGTTGCACCGTGGGTTGCCTTTCCCCGGGCTGTGAGTTCTAGCTGGAGGATTCCCTTTTCCTTGATTACAACCTTTTCAGGATTTCCGCCGTCAAGGGCGATGGCAAAGTCGGCCTTGATGTCCTGGAGTGCATATCTGGCCCCGTCATAACCACCTGTCTCCTCGTCGCCTGTGATTAGAAGGCCAAAGGGAAGATCGGTCTGGCTCTGTCCGTTTTGTTCGAGGTTTGCCATCCATTTTTTCAAAAGAACAAGGCAGACGGCCACGGCATACTTGTCGTCGTTGCTGCCCCTGCCGTAGATTTTGCCGTCCTTTTCAATGGCGGTAAAAAGGTCGTCATCGGCATCCACAACGTCAAAGTGGGTCATGAGAAGCACCGGGGTTGTTCTGCCTGTGGGAGTGACAATAATAGAGGGGATGTTGTTGTTGTCAATTCTTTGATATTCGGCTTTGGTGTTTTTTACATAGTTCTCGATGAAGTCTGCACACCGGTTGATTTCCAGGGGTCTTGAGGCGGTGCTCTTAAATTTAATCAAGTCTTTTAAAAGGGGTATGATCCCAGTGCTGAATTCGTTCATGGGTGGGGCTCCTGTGTGTATTATGGGTGATGTTGATAGTCTGAATAGCGTAAATTGTCGAGTAAAAGGTTTTTTATTCCTGCTTTTGAGCTTTGTTAATCCCGTTTTTTAAGGGCTGCGGCAAGGGCTGCTATCTCATTGCGTTCAAGGCTGCGGTGCAAAAGGGCGCTTTCCCTTTTTATCTCCTGGGTCAGGGTGGCCAGCAAGGCCCGGTCATGGGGGATTCCCTCCTGGTCAAGGTATTGGCCGACAAGCCTCTGTCCGCACAGCACGTTGAGATGTATTCTTTCTTCGCCGCCAAGGCCGAATCCCGCACCGCCGTGGGTGCCTGCAACATGGGTCCTTACCCCGGCTCCGAAAAAAGGGGTGTTGTAGGTGAGAAGCGGTTCCCCGGTCTGTTCCCGGCACAGGGAGTCAATGTATTCGTAGTAGGCCCTGAAGGTGTCCACATCATCTAAGTTCATAGTCATGGCATAACCCTGGTCCTTGAGCACCCTTGCCGTAGTGTAAAGGTCGGCAAGCCCGTTTCTTTCGCCAAGACCGAACACGGAGGCCTCCACAACGGTTGCGCCTGCCACAACTCCCATGACTGTGTTGGCCGAGGCCATGCCAAGGTCGTTGTGACAGTGCACGGAAATCCGGGTTGCGCTGTTGTCCGCAAGTTTCACAATGGGGGCCAGGACGTCGTGCACCTGGTTGGGTCCCATGATGCCCGAGGTGTCGGGCAGACTGAGGATCTCCAGGGAAAGTTCTTCGATGAGGTATCGGGCGGCCCTGTACAGGAACCCTGGGTCTGTTCGTCCGATGTCGAGGAAGGCAAAGGAAATTTGTGCCGCCGGACAGCTGGATCGTATGATTTCTACCGTTGGTGCAAGGCCCGTAAAGGCCTGATCCATGGTGTTGAGCCAATTGGCCTTTGCCACATGAGCATGGAGGTGAAAGTCCCTGGTGCAGGTTTTGATAAGAATTTCTGCATCTCCGGGACAGGCCCTGCCCATGGCTGCTACCCGTATGGAAAACCCCTGTTCAGTTGCCCTTGCTACAAGGCATTTAAGTTTTTCCTGTTCAGATTCATGGGCCGGGGGATATCCTGCCTGGCATATGTTAATGCCAAGGCGCTCCTGAAAGTTGAGTATGGCCAGGGCCTGATCTGTGGAAAATACCATGCCCCTGTGCTGCATGCCTTCCCTCAGGGTTTCGTCCATGATGCACAGTTTTTGTCTGTTCATTTGCCATTTAACTCCTTGACCTTTTCTCAGTCTGATCTTAAACTGTCAGGATAAAATGATAAAGAAGATTTAAATTTTAAGTATCACAGACTTTTTTATGTAATTCAATAAAAATAGAGGAATCTTACCAATGGCTCAGACACATCGGACAACAAGGATTCTATTGGCTGTTTTAACGGCAATGGTTATGGTGTCTTTCTTGCCTGCCCCCTCGTTTGCAAAAGAAAAAAAGATAAACATACGTTTCAGCACCTGGCATGTGCCGTCTGGGGCCGATGTTCAAAATTTGTGGATCCCCATGTTGGAGGAGATGAAAAGGAGAAGCGGCAATCGCATCTCTTATACTATGTATTCGGGTGGCGCCCTTGGAAATGGGCCTGACCATTTTGACATTGTTCGAACAGGACTGTCCGACATGGGGTATGCCACGCTCAGCTGGACCCCGGGCCGTTTTCCCATGACCGATGTGCTCTCCTCCCCCATTGTCTGTCCCGCAAAGTGGAAGGGGGTTGAGGCGGGTATGGCCATGTATGATAGAATGCTGAGCCCCGAGTTCAAGGACGTAAAGGTTCTCCACATCAACAACTGCGTCATGGCCCACCTCTGGACCACCCGGCCTGTAGCAAGGCTCGAGGATCTTAAGGGCCTGAAAATTAGAAGTCCCGGCGGCCTTCAGACCAGGGCCATCCAGGCCCTTGGAGCCACACCCGTATTCATGCCCATGGGGGATGTCTATCTCTCCATGGAAACCGGAGTGATCGACGGGGTTGTTACCTGTCCCGCCCTTATCAAGGCGTTTAAGATAGACGAGGTGGCAGGTTTTGGGGTCCCCACCTCATTTGGCTGTGCTTCAGAGGGGTTGTTTGTGAATCAGCGGTTTTGGAACAGGGTGCCGGAAGATCTTAAATCCATCATTGAAGCGGTTGGAAGGGATGCCTATAAAATTGCAGGCGTGTTTGATGAGGATTGGTACATAAAGACCATGGCCGGATTTAAAAACAGCGTGGAGATAAACGAACTTTCCGACAAAGAGCAGCTCCGATGGGACGACAGGTTCAGAGGGATGCTTGCCGCATGGGCAGATGAGCTTGAGGCAAAGGGTCTGCCTGGTAAAAAGGCCCTGATCTCCTTTAAGGAAGAGCTTGGTCGAGTGGGTGTGGGATTTAATGCCTGCCCTTACTAACCCTGGCCGCCATCTGTTTCCAGGGCTGAAATGGCAGGTTCAAAGGGCTACCCGATGGTCCCTTGCCCTTGGCATGGGGTGGGTCCTTGTGATGATGATCCTTACTACCCTTGATGTTGCCGGTCGTTACTTCTTTTCAAAACCCGTGCCCGGTGCCATGGAGATGAGTTCGTTCATGCTGGCTGTTTTTTCCATGATGGGAATGGCCCACACCCATCAAAGGGGTTCCAACGTCAGGGTTACCATGCTGATTAGAACACTTCCTCCCCGGGCTGCAAATTTCCTTATGGTCATCACTTCGCTCCTCACCCTTCAGGTGGTGGCTGCCATCGTATGGTATGCGGTTGTCATGGGGATGGAGGAATTTCATTCAAACGCCACCACAGACGCCCTTTCCATCCCGATTTATCCCCTTGAATTTCTCCTTGCCTTTGGTGCAGCGCTTCTTGGGCTCGAGGTTATAATCAACCTTGGCGATGCCCTTTATCGACTCTTCACAGCCCAGGGGCAGGGGTAGGCTACTCGATCATGGATCCCCAGACCATTGGATTTATAGGCATAGGTGTTCTGTTTTTGCTTTTATTCGTCGGAATGCCCATAGGTTTTGCCCTGGCCTTTACAGGTTTCTGGGGCATCGCCCTTATCACCGATATTGAGGTAGCCCTTCCAACCCTGGTGCGCTCGTTTAACGGCACCTTTACGGCCTATTCCTTTACCGTGATACCTCTGTTTGTGATCATGGGCGAACTTGCCACTGTTTCAGGTCTGAGCCAGGGAGTGTACACCCTGGCTGACAGGCTGCTCAGAAGGTTGCCCGGCGGTCTTGCAGTGGCAACCATTGGCGGGTGTGCAGGGTTTGCATCCATCTGCGGGTCATCGGTTGCAACGGCTGCAACCATTGGCAGGGTGGCACTGCCCGAGATGAAAAAGTATGGTTATGACAACTACCTTGCAACCGGAAGCGTTGCTGCCGGGGGGACCCTTGGTTTTTTAATTCCCCCGAGCATTGGATTTGTCGTTTACGGGATTCTGACCGAGCAGTCCATTGGAAAGCTTCTGGTTTCAGGGATCCTCCCCGGAATTCTGCTGGTGGCAGCCTTTGTGGCCATCGTGGTTCTATGGGTCATGATATTTCCAGATGCGGCTCCTGAAAATATGGAACCCGTGGGAATGAAGGAAAAGCTCAAGGCCCTGGCCGCTGTATGGGAGCTAATTCTGGTCTTTTTCCTTGTGATGGGGGGGATCTATTTCGGTCTTTTTACCCCCACGGAGGCCGGAGCAGTGGGGGCGTTTTTTCTCTTTGTCGTAACCCTCCTGAAACGAAAACTGACCAGGCCCCTTCTCTTCACAGCGCTGGCATCAACGGTTCGGGTGTCGGTCATGATTTTCATGATTCTTGCCGGGGCCTATGTGTTCACCTATTTCATGGCATTGACCATGATACCCATGAATCTGTCCGTGCAGCTAAGCTCCATGACGGTCTCGCGATATTTCATCCTGGCTGTTATCCTGGGGGGTTACCTTGTGCTTGGATGTTTTCTTGACGCCACTTCCATGATGGTGCTTACCCTTCCGGTGATTTTTCCCACTATCTTAAAGCTTGGGTTCGACCCCATCTGGTTTGGCGTGATTTCGGTACTCATGATGGAGGCAGGGCTTATCACCCCGCCCCTGGGGCTGAATATCTTTGTGATTGCAGGGGTGGCTGAAGAGCCCATGGAGACGGTTTTCAAGGGGGCGGCTGTCTTTTTGATCCCCATCTTTATGGTGGTTTTCCTTGTGACCCTCTATCCTCAAATAGTCCTGTTTTTGCCCCAGATCATGGGGCGGTGATTGAGATGCTTGATCAGCGAATTATCACATCAGGGCTTAGGTGGGCTGTGATTCTCTTTTCGATGCGTTTAAACACAAAGATCAGGCCGTAAACCAGGATGAGGTAGAGTACACCCGCCGTGATAAAGAGTTCATAAAAGGCAAAGGATCTTGCCGAAACCACCCTTGCCACCCCTGTGATGTCCATGAGGGTGATGATCGAGACAAGGGAAGATGCCTGGAGCAGAAAAACCACCTCGTTGGTATAGGCGGGCCAAGCGATCCTGAAGGCTGCGGGCATGATAATTCTTCTGTAGAGAAGGGGGCCTGACATGCCGCAGGCCCGGGCCGCCTCTATTTCACCAAAAGGAACTCCCAGGATGCCGCCCCTGAAGATTTCGGAGCTGTAGGCCGCCGTATTCAAGGTCAAAGACAGGACCGCACAAAAGTAGGCATCCCTGAAGAACTGCCACAGGCCGATGTCGGACAAAAACGACTGAAACTGCCCGCTTCCATAGTAGATGAGAAAGAGTTGTACCAGGAGGGGGGTGCCCCTGAAGTAAAAGTTGAAGCAGTAGACTGGGATGTTGATAAAGGGGTTTTTGGACACCCGCATGATGGCCAGGGGAATGGCCAGAAGAAAGCCGAGAATGACGCTCAGGGAGGTGATCTCAAGGGTGAGCAGGGTGCCGCTCAAAAATCTCGGAAGGGTCTCGATGATGATGTTGTTGTCCATGGCTAGGCTTCCCTTCTGACGCCTCGGTTAGCCCTCTTTTCTGCCCATTGCTGGAATAGTAGGGAGAATATGGTGATGGCAAGGTAGAGAAGTGAGGCTGCAAAGTAACAGGTAAAGGGCTTGTGGGTGTTTCTTGCGGCAATGTCTGTGTTGCGCATCAGTTCCGGCAGCTGGATCACCGATATCAGTGCAGTTGCCTTAATCAGAACCATCCACACATTGCCAAGGCCTGGAATGGCAAACCGCCACATCTGGGGGAGAAGAATTCGTCGGAACACAAGAATCGGCCCCATGCCGCAGGCCTGGGCAGCTTCGATCTGCCCCTTTCCCACGGCAAGAAAGGCACCACGGAACACCTCAGTGGCAAAGGCACCATAGATGAACCCGATGGTAAAAATCCCGGCAATCATGGGCTTAATTTCAACGTATATATCCAGGCCAAAAAATGCGGCCGTGTCCTGGATCAGGGTTGGGGCGCCGTAGTAGACCAGAAGAATCAGCACAAGTTCGGGGATTCCCCGGATGACCGTGGTATAGGTTTCGGCCAGGATGCCAAGGGATTTTATTTTGGAAAGCTTGCAAAGGGCTGCCCCAAGGCCTATCAGGATCGCGATGACCATGGCACCGGCACCTACTATGATGGTTAGCTTTGCCCCTTTGATCAGCAGGGGAAGGTATCCTTGAAGGGTAAACACGTGGTAATATCCCTGGGGAATTAAGGGTTAATAGGCTTTAAAACCGGGAAATCATGGGTTGATTTCTCGGTTTAAGATCTAATCTAATCGCCGTATACGTCAAAATCAAAGTATTCTGCGTTGATCCTCTGGTATTCGCCGTTGGCCCGGATGGTGTCGATGGCCTTGTTCAAGAGTTCACGCAGTTCGTTGTCCTCTTTTCTTACGGCAATTCCAATACCCTCGCCAAACCATTGTTTGTCCGTAAACCCGGGGCCTATAAATTCAAAATCCTTGCCCTGGTCTGTGTTGAGAAAGCCGTCGGAAAGAACCACTTTGTCTGCAATCACAAGGTCAAGTCTGCCGGATATAAGATCCATGTTGGCCTCGTCCTGGGTGGCATAAGAGTTGATGACCATGGATTTTCCGAACTTGTCCCTTACAAAGTTGTCATGGACGGTTCCCCTTTGTACGCCCACTGTCTTTCCTTTAAGGCCCTCGGGGGTGATTTCAAAGTTGCTTCCTTTTTTTGCGATGAACTGTGCCGGGGTCAGGTAATACTTGTTGGAGAAGTTGACCTTTTTAAGGCGTTCTTCCGAGATGGTCATGGAGGCGATGATGGTGTCAAATTTTTTGGCAAGAAGACCCGGGATTAAACCGTCCCAGTCCTGCATGACAAATTCACATTCAACGCCGGCAGCAACGCAAAGGGCCTTTGCAATATCAACGTCAAAACCCTGGAGTTTGCCGTCCTTGTCTATGTAGTTGAAGGGAGGGTAGGCCCCCTCGGTTCCCATGCGGATCTTGGTGATGTTTCCGGCAAAGGCTGAACCTGCGACCATGGATAACACCAATAAAATGGACACAACTAACGATTTCTTCATCTTCATCTCCTCAATTTAAGTTTGGGTATGGCTATCTTTTCCTACATTAGATTTGAAAGGAACTGCCTGCATCTTTCTGAATCCGGAGATCCAAAGATGTAGGCTGGTGAACCCTGGGCCTCGATGACCCCCTGGTCAAGGAAGATCACCTTGGACGATACTTCCCTTGCAAATCCCATCTCATGGGTGGCCATGATCATGGTTCGTCCCTCTTTTACAAGGTCCTGCATAACTTTCAGGACCTCACCCACAAGCTCCGGATCAAGGGCCGAGGTGGGCTCGTCAAATAAAAGAACCTCCGGCTCCATTGCAAGGGCCCTGGCAATGGCCGCCCGCTGCTGCTGGCCGCCGGAAAGCTGGGAGGGGAAGTAGTGGGAACGTTCGGCAATGCCGACCTTTTCCAGGAGAGCCATGGCCGTCCCCTTCGCCTCTTTTTTCGGACGTTTGAGCACATGGACCGGGGCCTCCATGATGTTTTCAAGGACCGTCATATGAGACCAGAGGTTAAAGTGCTGGAACACCATTGCCAGGCGGGTTCGGATTCGGTCCACCTGCTTTCGATCTGCGGGCACGGTCGTGTTGCTGCGGTTTTTTTTGAGCTTTATGTGTTCCCCACCTACATATAATTCTCCCGCAGTTGGGATCTCCAGCAGGTTCATGCATCTCAGGAAGGTGCTTTTGCCCGAACCGCTGGACCCGATGAGGGCGATGACATCCCCTTCGTTTGCGGCAACAGATATTCCCTTTAGCACCTTAAGCCTGCCAAAATCCTTATGAAGGGATTCCACCCTTATAGCTTCTTTTTCCACTGTCTTCACTTGCCACCCCTGTATGTTTTTATTTCCGGTTGTACCCTACCAATTAATGAAAATTTGCACAAGTGCAATTTGCCCTCCTGGAAATTTGTTCCGGGGCTTATGCTATTCTCATTTTAACGGGTAATGCCTAGGGTAATTCATGAATTGGCCTTCCAAATAATCCACACGTCCTGGCAGACACAACGAACTATGAAACACGATAGCTGTAAGCTTTTAGCGGTTAGCAGTTAGCTAAAAACTAAGAGCTAACTGCTAAAAGCTAAGAGCTAAAGTGGAATATCGACTGTTGCCTCTAATGTACAACCAGAATGAGAATTCCTGGGGAAGAATTCAAAAAATTTGCCATGATTGAATTTAGGTGTTATTCTTCACAGTCCATCAATGCCGGGTAAATATGAGGCACTGGTCAAGGATTTACATTACCAACCCGAATGTTTACAATGCCAGAATCGGGCAGGCTTTTTGAAACAGGCAGTGGGTTGCCTTTGGTCTGCATTCGGCGGTTATTTATTAAAATTTACAGGTTCAGGAGTTTTACAGGGAATGTCACTGGTTCAAGAGAGGAGAAATACCCGCAGGCTGTCGGTTGGAAAGGTCGTTGTGGGTGACGGCCAGCCCGTGGCTGTTCAGTCCATGACCAATACCCAGACAGGGGACGTTACAGCGACCCTTGCCCAGATCCATCGGCTTGAGGCTGCGGGGTGTGAAATTGTCAGGGTGGCCGTTCCCGACATGGAAGCGGCCCTTTCTCTTGCTCAAATTTGTCCAAAGATCAATATCCCTGTGATAGCAGATATCCACTTTGACTACAGGCTTGCCGTCGCCTCTGTGGAATCAGGGGCTGACGGGCTGCGGATCAATCCTGGAAATATTGGTGAGCCCTGGAAGATCCGTGAGGTTGTGAACAGTGCAGCCCAGAGGGGAGTTTCCATACGCATCGGTGTTAACGCAGGCTCCCTTGATCGCGAAATAGTCAAAAGGCTCGGACCCACCCCGGCGGCCATGGTCGAAAGTGCCGTGGAAAACATCAGGATGCTTGAAGATCTTGGCTTTAATGATATAAAGGTATCCCTCAAGGCGTCGGATGTGGCGAGAACCGTTGCGGCTTACCGCCTGATCGGCCAACGCACGGACGTTCCCCTCCATGTGGGGGTGACCGAGGCGGGAGGGCTCTTTGCCGGTATCACAAAATCGGCAATTGGCATCGGCATGCTTCTGTCCGAAGGCATCGGCGACACCATCCGGGTTTCCCTTACCCGTGATCCGGTGGAAGAGGTGAGAACAGCCTGGGAGATCCTGAGAGCCCTTGGTCTGAGATCCAGGGGGCCTGAAATTATCTCCTGCCCCACCTGCGGGCGCTGCAGGATCGATCTTTTCACCGTTGCCGAACAGGTGGAGGCGGAGCTTATCAACTGTCCCCTTGATATAAAGGTTGCCATCATGGGCTGCGTGGTCAACGGGCCAGGTGAGGCAAAGGAGGCCGACATTGGCATTGCGGGCGGTGACGGCTTCGGCATTCTGTTCAAAAAGGGGAAGGTGGTTCGTAAAATTGATCAGCATGACCTTGTCCGGGTTCTGCTTGGGGAAATAGAAAACTTAAAAATAAACTCAGGAGGAAAATAGATGGCAAAACAGGCAAAGAATGGAATCTCTCCCACCCGGTCAGAGGACTATCCAATGTGGTACCAGGAGGTGGTTAAGGCATCGGAAATGGCTGAGAAATCACCGGTTCGCGGTTGCATGGTCATCAAACCCTGGGGTTATGCCCTGTGGGAAAACATCGTGGCTGCCATGGATGGGATGTTCAAGGAGACGGGTGTCAGGAATGCCTATTTTCCCCTGTTTATTCCCTTGAGTTATCTTGAGAAAGAGGCCGAGCATGTGGAGGGATTTGCCAAAGAATGCGCAGTTGTAACCCACCACAGGCTTGAGGCAGATGAGGACGGTAAGCTCGTTCCTGCGGGAAAACTCACCGAACCCCTTGTGGTAAGACCCACCTCTGAGACCATTATCGGTGAATCCATGTCCAGGTGGACCTCGAGTTATCGGGATCTTCCCATTCTCCTGAATCAATGGGCCAATGTGGTGCGCTGGGAGATGAGGACCCGGATTTTCTTGAGGACAAGCGAATTCCTCTGGCAGGAGGGCCACACGGCCCATGCCAACGAGGCCGAGGCAAGGGAACGAACCATGATGATGCTCGATATCTATACACGTTTTGTCGAGAATTACCTTGCCATGCCTGTTGTCAGGGGGAGAAAGACACCCTCAGAAAGATTTCCGGGGGCCGTGGATACTGTTTGCATCGAGGCCATGATGCAGGACAAAAAGGCGCTCCAGGCCGGGACCTCCCATTTTCTGGGCCAAAATTTTGCCCGGAGTTCCGACATTCGTTTTCAGAATGCCGATGCCCAGGAAGAGTTCGCCTGGACAACCTCCTGGGGCACTTCGACCCGGATGATCGGCGGCATGATAATGACCCATGCCGACGACGACGGTGTGATCATGCCTCCAAGGGTGGCTCCCGCCCATGTGGTGCTGCTCCCCATTTTTCGAAACGAAGAGGACAGGACCCGAGTGATGGAGTACACCAGGAATCTATCCCACGCCCTCACAAATCGGATCTATGACGGTTCAAGGATCAGGGTTGAGATAGACGACAGGGATACTGGCGGTGCAAGGGCCTGGGACTGGATCAAGAAGGGTATACCCCTAAGGGCCGAGATCGGACCAAGGGACATTGAGAACGACTCTGTTTATCTTGCCAGAAGGGACCAGAAACCCGGCGAAAAAGCCTCGATTTCAAGGGAGGTTTTTATCAGCACCATTGATACCATACTCGAGGATATGCAGAAAAACCTCTTTAACCGGGCCCTCGCATTTAGGGAAGAAAACACCGTTGTAATCGATGATCCCGTTGAATTCAAAGCTTTGTTCACCTCTCCTGATGAGAACAGCATCCACGGTGGATTTGCCATGGCCCACTGGTGTGGATCGGCCGAGTGCGAGGCAAAGGTAAAGGACGAGCTTTCCGTTACAATTCGCTGCATCCCCTTCAGCTCGAACACGGAGCAGGGAACCTGCATCTGCTGCGGTAAGGCAAGCGGACGCAGGGTGTTGTTTGCAAAGGCATATTGACCGGGAAAAGGCTTGAATCATGATAAGAATAACCGATATCCTCGATAAGATCGTTGAAAACAATCCCGGGGCGGATCTTGACGTCATTGACCGGGCCTATGTATATTCAGCCAGGGTCCATGCGGGTCAGATGCGGCTTTCAGGAGAGCCCTATCTTTCACATCCCCTGGAGGTGGCCGCCATCCTTGCCGACATGAAGCTGGATGTGGAAAGTGTTGCCGCAGCGCTTCTCCACGATGTGATCGAGGATACCCATGCAACCGAACAGGAGATCTTGGAGATGTTCGGACCGGGAATTCTCCACATCGTTGCAGGTGTCACAAAGATCTCCAAGCTCACCTTTTCCACCAAGGCGGCCCAGCAGGCCGAGAGCTTGAGAAAGATGATTCTTGCCATGGCCGACGATATAAGGGTGGTTCTTATCAAGCTTGCCGACCGCATTCACAACATGCGAACCCTGAAATTCCATAAAAGTCCGGAAAAGCAGAGGAGCATCGCCCAGGAGACCCTGGATATTTATGCGCCCATTGCGGCCCGGCTCGGTATCTTCTGGATCAAGCAGGAACTCGAGGACATCTCTTTTTTATATACTCATCCCCAGGAATATGCAGAGATCGATCGCCTTGTCAACAGGGCAAAGGAGGAGCAGGAGAGCTATATCGCAACGGTCATGGAAAAGGTCACTCATAAGCTTGGGGAGGCAAACATTGAGGCAGATATCAAGGGACGCTTTAAACAGCATTACAGCATCTACCACAAGATGGTCTCCCAGAACCTTGAGTTTGAGGAGATTTACGATATCGTTGCCTTCAGGATTATTGTTGATACTGTCTCCAGGTGTTATGAGGTTATGGGGTTGATTCACTCCATGTGGAAACCCATTTCCGGAAAGATCAAGGATTATATCGGAGTCCCCAAACCCAACATGTACCAGTCCCTGCACACAACGGTCATAGGTCCCAGGGGTGACAGGGTGGAGCTGCAGATCCGGACACGGGAAATGGATCGCATTGCAGAATCAGGCATTGCCGCCCACTGGAGCTATAAGCAGGGGACAACCTTTGACGAGAGTGCGGGGGAAGCCTTTGCCTGGATTCGAAATCTTGTGGAGAACCAGGAGAATTTCAGTGATCCAGACGAGTTTCTGGAAAATGTCCGCATCGACCTTTACTCCGACGAGATTTACCTGTTCACTCCCCATGGAGAGATCAAGACTCTGCCCAGGGGGGCAACCCCGGTGGATTTTGCCTATCTCATCCACACCGAGGTGGGAGATCAGTGCACGGGGGCACGGGTAAACGGCAAGCTTGTCACCCTGACCCATGGCTTGAAAACCGGAGATACGGTTGAGATCGTCACATCCAAGGGGAGTCACCCCAGCGTGGACTGGCTTAATTTTGTCAAGACGGTAAAGGCCAAGACCAAGATTCGTCAGTGGGTCAGGACCAGGGAGAGGGAGAGAAGCATAAGTCTTGGTCGTGAGATGTGTGAAAAACAGTTCAGGAAAAGGGGACATAACTTTAATGCCCTTTTAAAATCCGGTGAAATCGAACAGGTTTCGGAAAGCTATGGGTTTAAGCAGGTGGAGGATCTCATCGCCCATGTGGGGCACGGCAATATTACGCCGATTCAGATCATGAATCGTGCCCTGCCTGAAATGGAAGGTCAGCAGGAGCCTTCTATTCTTGATAAGCTTATCAAGTCTAATATTCGAAAAAAGACCAGGGAGGGAATTATTGTCAAGGGTTTGGACGATATTCTGATCAGGTTTTCAAAATGCTGCAGCCCCTTGCCTGGAGACCCTATTATTGGGTATATCACCCAGGGACAAGGAGTTACCGTTCATAGAAAAAGCTGCACCACCGTTCAAAAAATGGCCCCTGAAAGGCTGATTGAAGTCGAGTGGAGCGATGACTTCAGCGAGTCATATCCCGCGTTGATCCGAGTGCGCTCCACCGACAGGTTAGGGCTTTTGAATGACGTTGTTTCCGCCATCACCAAAAACAATGCAAATATCATTAACGCAAGTACAGACACATCCGAGCTGAGTGCGGTGAGTTCCTATTTTACCATATCCGTGGAGAGTACTGATCGACTCCGGAAAATCATGGCCGAGATAAGAAAGGTAAAGCAGGTCAAGGATGTCAAGCGGATGGTCTCGAACAATTAGGAAGCGTCAGCAACCCTTGGCATGTTGGGAGCCTTGACTACCTTGCCGGCCTTGATGCAGCTTGTGCATACATCGACTCGTTTGACATGGCCGTTCAAGAGCGCCCGCACCCGCTGAAGATTGGGGTTGAACCTTCTTTTGTTTACGTTGTGTGCATGGCTTACATTGTTTCCAACCATGGGTTTTTTACCGCATATCTTGCATTCCTTGGACATCACTGCTCTCCTTAAAGACAAAAAAATATTATCAAAACTGTATTTAACTTAAACTTTAAGCTCAAAAGACTTTAACCAGGAATTCATACCTCAATTAACATTGCTTGTAAAGAAAATTAATGATCTATTCGAGAACAACGTCTTTACCCCGGTCTTTGCCCTGGGCGATCATTTCTCGACACTCGGCGATTCTGGCCAGGGCATCTTTCCCTTCCCTGGTGTCGGGAAAGTTTGCAAACAGATGCTCAAATCTTTTCATGGCGGCCTTATAGTATTTTGCCTTGAAATAAAATTCGGCAACGTAGAGTTCATGGCCTGCAAGGCTTTTTATGCACACCTCAACGTGTTCTGCTGCCCTGGCAGACTCCGGGGCATCTGGAAAACGCTGGATCAGTCGGTTGAATTCAGTCAGGGCTTTTAGGGTAGAGCTCTGGTCCCTGTCAACGGTGTCTATCCTTTCAAACCAGCATCGTCCTGTTTGGTAAATGATATAGGGAATGGCCTCATTCTTTGGATGAAGGTTTTCAAAATCCTGGTAGGCAAAGATGGCTTCATCATACTCCTTGAGCTGGAAATGGGCATCGGCTATTTTCAACTCTGCCAGAATCGCATACTTACTGAAAGGATACCAGTCTTTCAGGGTGGTAAATGATTTGATGGCATCCTTGAAATCGCGGTTTCTGAACTGGGAAGATCCTTCGCGAACAAGGGTCTCTGCACTTTTTTCCATTTCATGCTTGCCTTTGAACCAGGCGCAGCCGGAGGCGATAAACCCGGAGGCGGTAAACATGGTCAGGATTAATACGATTGCTGCGAGTCTTTTCATATATTATGAATTCTCGATATAGTGTTCGGCGGAAATAGCCGCAATGGCGGCGTCTCCAACGGCAGTGGCAATTTGCCGCAAGGGGGTGGTTCGCACATCGCCGGCAGCAAAAACACCGGGGACAGAGGTTGCCATATGTTGATCTGCAACAATAAAGCCCCAGGAGTCAAGCTCCAGGGCATCTTTTAGAAATTCGGTATTCGGGGTTGTGCCTACCCAGATAAAGCAGCCGTCCACCTTGAAAGTTTTTGTTTCCTCGGTTTTTACGTTTTTAACGTGAACATTTTCAACTCCAAACAAACCATCCATGCCCGTGACAACTGAATCCCAGACAAATTCGATTTTGTCATTCTTAAAGGCCCGTTCCTGGAGAATTTTTGTGGCCCTGAGTTCATCCCGCCGGTGGACGACATATACCTTGTTGACAAACTTTGTCAGGTATATTGCCTCCTGGATGGCGGTGTCACCGCCGCCCACTGCGAGGACCGTCTTGTTCTTGAAGAACGGAGCATCGCAGGTGGCACAGAAGGAAACTCCCTTGCCCATGAATTTCTCCTCACCGGCATTGAGGCGTTTGGGTGAAGCCCCGGTGGTGATGATCAGGCTTTTTGTCGTGATGGTTTTTTCTCCCATATGAATGGTCTTGACCTGGGGGGAGAGTTCCATGGAGGTGACCTCTTCTGTGAAAATTTCAAGGCCCAGGTTTTTTGCCTGGGTGAGCATTTTTTCACTGAGGTCGTATCCACTGATTCCCTCGGGAAAACCCGGGTAGTTCTCAACCCAGTCTGTCATGATCACCTGACCGCCCGGAACTGCTTTTTCCAAAAGAAGCACCTTCATTCTTGCCCGGGCAGCGTAAATACCCGCAGTCAGTCCTGCAGGTCCTGCACCAATGATTACAATTTCATAATCTGTATCGGTCTCTGGCATGGACGCATTCTCCTTATCTCAAATATTTGCCGGCCGCTAAAGGGCCTTGATAACCTCTTCAAGCTTTGATTTAGACACCATGCCGGTGATCTGGTCAACAATTTCGCCGTCTTTAAAAAAGATGAGGGTGGGGATGGCCTTAATACCGTACTTTGTGGGGGAAACGGGGTTTTCGTCAACATTGACTTTGACAAATTTGACCGTACTTCCATAGGCAGCCTCAAGCTCTTCAACGATTGGACCTATGGCTCTGCATGGACCGCACCAGGGAGCCCAGAAGTCAACTACAACAGGCTTGTCTGAGTTCAATACGTCTTTTTCAAAACCATCGTCGTCTATTTCTAAAATTTCTGACATACTTTTTTCCTTTGTTTACAGGGTCATTTGAAACACCCGGTAAATATATGGTTTTAAAATTGCTTTGTCAATATCATCCTGGCCTGTCTTTACTTGACATCCTGGGAGGACTCTTTCATTATTGTTCTCAAAATAGCCGTTAGCCGTTAGCGGTTAGCTTTTAGCTTTTAGCTGAGAGCTAAAAGCTAAAAGCTGTTTCTCATAAACCCACATGTTTTGCGGACACAACGAAGCATGAAACACGATAGCTGTTAGTCATTAGCTGTTAGCAGATAGTAGTAGGTTGGGTTGAGGAACAAAACCCAACGATTGTAAGGTATTCTATTTAGCTAAAAGCTAACAGCTAAGGAATGTGTTTCATTGAAAAAAATGGGAGGCAGGAGGGAACAGGTATGGGAAGGAAAATAAGGGCAGGGGCACTTATCTCGGGCGGCGGGACAAATTTACAGGCCATTATAGATGCCGCAGCCCAGGGACGGATCGATGTGGATCTGGTGTTCGTGGGTGCGGATAACCCTGAAGCCAGAGGGCTTGAGCGAGCCGCAAGGGCAGGGGTCGAAACTTTTGTGGTTGACTATAAGGCCATCATTGGACAGGTGAAAAAAGCTCCGGATAAGGCGTCTCCCCCGGATGATTTTAATCTTGACGAGATTCGTAAGAAGCAGCATCTAATCCCTGAATCTGCCGGACGGCAGAAGCTCGAACAGTTTTTGATATCCAGGGCCATTGCTGAGCGGGCCCTTCTTGACAGGATTCTGCCCCACAGGGTCGATCTTGTTGTTCTGGCAGGTTTCATGCGAACGCTCACCCCCTATTTCATCGATCGCATCAACATTGACCAGCACCGGATCATGAATATCCATCCGGCCCTTCTTCCGGCATTTCCAGGAACGGACGGGTATGGTGATACGTTCCGGTATGGTTGCAGGGTGGGGGGCTGCACTGTTCATTTTGTGGATTATGGGGAGGATACTGGCCCCATACTCGGTCAGCGTGCTTTTACCATTGACGAGGGCGACACCCTTGAAACCGTCAAGAAAAAGGGGCTTGAGCTTGAGTGGGAGCTGTATCCCGATTGCATTCAAGATTTTGCAAGTAAAATTCTGGGGTGAATTTGTTATCCAATTACCTTTAACATCAGCGGGATGGCAGCCATGGTGCCGATGGAGCTGCCAATGTTGGTAAACACAACCACCAGAAGAATCCGGGTGACGTTGTTCCTCCAGAATCCCCTGACGGACAGTATGTCAACGGGTATCGCCTCAAGGTCCTTTACCTTGGGTTTTCTTGAGATAGCCTCCACAAGTCCCGACACCCATCCTGCGGCAATCATGGGGTTGAGGGATGTCAGGGGGGCCGCAACAATGGATGTTAGGATGGTCAAGGGGTGGGCCATGGCTGCAATGGCTCCAATGCCTGCGAATATGCCGTTGGCTGCGATCCACAGCCAGATCATGTCTGTTCCGCCCCCCTTGCCCTTGATGAAAAAACCTGCCGCAAAAAGGCCGATAATGGCAAGGGGGATGAGCCATTTCATAATCTTACCAAGGTTTCCGCCCTTAGGTATCCGGGTCAGTTCATCCATGTCGATCTGAGTGTTGTTTTCAAGATAGCGTTTGATGCCTGGAACGTGGCCTGCACCTGCAACGGCAACTATTCTGCCCCCAGGGGCCGTGCGGATAGTTTCGGCAAGGTATTGGTCCCGCTCGTCGATGAGTATCCGTTCAAGAATGGGGTGAGAGCGTTTCATGTCGGCAAGCAGGGTCTGCAGGATATCCTCCTGCTTCATCTGTTCGATCTCCTGTTCTGTGATCTCGTCGGTGTTGCCAAGGGAGAGGACCATCTGGAACATCATCTTGAGTTTTTCCCAAAGCCCCATGGTTCTCCAGACCCTTGTCAAGGTGGTCTGAATTTCCCGGTCAGCCGGGATGATCCGGGCCTCGATTTTTTCACCAGCCTCAATTGCATTGATCATCTCCTGGCCGGGCTTTATATCAAATTTTGCCGCAATTCTTTTCTGGAACGAGGCAAGCATAAGGTTCATGAGGAGAAACATGGCCTTTTTCTCCCGGATTACCTTGATGATGTCCATATTACCCCAGGCATCCTTGTCCCTTATGGATCGAAGTCTTGTCTCGCACAGCTCCACACACACGGTGTCAGGATGTTCGGAAACGATGACATCGTTGACAAGCCGGGCGCTCTCCTTGGAAACGTGGGCCGTTCCGATTAAAATGATCTCTTTTCCGTTGGAAAATATACGGTCCACCCCTTGAATCTCTGCGGCTGCTTCTAAGTTGTCCATTCTTCCTTGCTTTGCTTAAAAAGGTTATTGGTTGATTTAATAAAAAAATAAGTATAATCATTGTCAGGGACAATGACAACTATTCAGATTGACCTTACATCGGGTTATGTGGTATCAGCTTCAATCATGAAATCAATGGATGAACAAATACTCAGGGCAACAAAAGAGATCGTGGTCAAGTTCATAGAGCTTGGTAGGCTTTCCCCTTCAAACGTGCATGAATCCATCCGGGATATCCATGCTACCATCAGGGAAACGGTAAAGGAAAGCATGGACAGGGAATCGACCGACCAGGAGTAATTCCTGGTCATGGGTCTAACTCCTGATCCTGCCGTCAATGGGCCACAGCCCAGTTCTTACCGGTCTCGATGTTGACCTTCAGCGGGACCTTTAATTTAAAGACCCCTTCCATCACCTGGCGGGCAAGGTCCGTAAGGACATCTTTTTCCCCAAGGGGCACCTCAAAGATTATTTCGTCGTGAACCGACAGGATCATTTTTGACTTGAGCTTAGCCTCGTTCAAAGCCTTGTCCATGTTGATCATGGCAAGCTTGATAAGATCAGCAGCACTCCCCTGGACCGGTGTGTTGATTGCGGCCCTTTCGGCAAGCTTTCGCAGGTTCTGGTTGGAGGCGTTGATGTCGCCGAGCCGTCTCTTTCTTCCGAGAATGGTTGTCACCTCTCCGGTTTTTTTGGCCTGTTCAATTGTAGCATCGATGTACCTCTTTACCCCTGCATACCTTGCAAAGTAGGAATCAATGTAGGTCTGGGCCGTTTTTCTTGTGACATCGATCTCCTTTGCAAGCTTAAAGGCGCTCATGCCGTACATGATGCCAAAGTTGATCGCCTTTGCCTGGCGTCTTAAATCTTCGGTTATCATTTCGGGAAATGCCTGGAACACCTCGGCTGCCGTTCTGGTGTGGATATCTTCGTTGTTGTTAAAAGCTTCGATCAGAATTTTGTCATCGGCAAAGTGGGCAAGGAGCCTCAGTTCGATCTGGGAGTAGTCGGCTGCAACAAGAATGTGCCCCTGTTCCGGAATGAACGCCTCCCTGATCATTTTTCCCTCTTCTGTACGGATGGGGATGTTCTGAAGATTGGGGTCTGAGCTTGAGAGCCTCCCCGTTGCCGTTATGGCCTGATTGAATGAGGTGTGGATTCTTCCCGTATCAGGATTGATAAGCTCCTGGAGGGCGTCGGAATAGGTGGATTTAAGCTTCCCAAGGGATCTGTACCTCAGAACCTTAGCCGGCAGGTCATGGAGTTCGGCCAGCTGGTTGAGCACCTCCACATCCGTTGAATAGCCGGTCTTTTTCTTGGTCTTTTTCTTGACCGGCAGCCCCAGCTTCTCAAATAAAATGGTGCCCAGCTGCTGGGAAGAGTTGATGTTAAAGGTTTCTCCTGCAAGCAGATGGATCTCATCTTCAAGGGTCATAAGTTCCCGGTCAAAGGTCTTTGAAAGCTCCAGGAGTTTTTCCTCATCAACCTTGACGCCGTGGATCTCCATGTCGGCAAGAACCGTGACAAGGGGGATCTCCACCCGGTTCATCAACTTCATGAGTTTGTTCTCTTCGAGTCTTTGCCTGAGGATTTTATAGCAGAGAAGGGTGATGTCAGCATCCTCTGCCGCGTATTTCAAGGCTTCATTGATCTCAACTTCGTTGAAACCGATCTGGGTCTTTCCCCTGCCGGTAATCTCCTTGTAGGGGGTGGTCTTGTGGTCCAGAAGTTCCATGGCGATTTTGTCCAGGCCATGCCCCCTGTGGGAGGGGTTCAACAGGTGGGAGGCGATCATGGTGTCAAACTCGATCCCCTGCATCCTGATGCCGTGGTTTTTAAGTACAATGTAGTCATACTTGATGTTCTGGCCCACCTTTTTAACGGCCGGATTTTCAAGGAGGGGGGACAGGATCTCTATGGCCTGTTTAAAGTCGGGCTGGTTTCCGGCATCCATTCCCGTGTGACCGAGGGGGATGTAAAAGGCCCTGTGGTCGTCCATGGCAAAGGAGACGCCCACAAGTTTTGCAAGCATGGGATACTGTGAGGTTGTTTCCGTGTCAACGCTCAGGATATCTGCCCGCTCAAGGTCTTTTACAAGTTCTTTTATCCGGTCTATCTCTGTTACCAGGATATACTCTTTTTCGGCAGGTGCCTTCTTGGGCTTAAACTCTTGGTAGAGCTTTGTGAATTCGAGCTCCTTGAAAATTTCGGCCAGCCGTTCATGGTCAAACGGAGAGATGATGAACTCTTCAAGGGGGATTTCAACTTCAACCTCCCGGTCAATGGCAACCAGATCCCGGCTCAAAAAGGCCTGGTCCCGGTTGTCCAGGAGCTTGGCATACAGGCTTTTTTTTGATTTCAGGGTTTCAATATTGTCGTAAATGCCTTGAATGCTGCCATGTTCGGCAATGAGCCTCTGGGCGGTTTTGGGACCTACCCCTGGAACTCCAGGGATGTTATCTGCGGTGTCCCCCGCAAGCCCCAGCATGTCGACCACCTGGACCGGGGTGAGTCCCAGGGTGTCAAAGATCGACTGGCTGTCGATGATCTCTTCTTTCATGGGGTCCCAGATCACGGAATGGTCGGTCACAAGCTGCATGAAATCCTTGTCCCCTGTCACCATGACCACATCAAACCCCTGTTCTTCGGCAAGGCGGGCATAGGTGCCGATGAGGTCGTCGGCCTCAAAACCGGTTTTTTCCACGATGGGAATATTCAGGGCCTTGACGATCTCCTTGATATGGGGAATCTGCACGCTGAGCTCTTCCGGCATGGGCGGTCTATTGGCCTTGTAGGCATCAAACATGGCGTTACGAAAGGTAGGCCCCTTCACATCAAAGAACACGGCCACATGTTCGGGCTGTTTTTCCTTGATCAGTTTCAGGAGGATTCTTGTAAATCCAAAGGTTGCGTTAGTGGGAACGCCAGTGGATGTGGAAAGGCTTCGTATGGCATGAAAGGCCCGGTAGAGATAGGCGCTTCCATCAACAAGGTATATGTTTTCTCTCATCTTTAACGTTCTCTTCCTTTGCGAACTATATTTACTATTTCATCCGACGTAATTTCAGCATTAATTGATGGAACATATAGAAGGAGAAGAAATTGTTTTTTCTGGAGTCAAAGCAAAGGTTCTCCCGTCTTTTCTTCGAATCAAGACTTTTCCTGTATCCTCAGCTTGCTCAAGAACGATGGCAAGTTTTTGTCTGGCTTCTGAATATGTATAGGTTATTTTCACTTGCTGCCTAAGCTTTCGGCTGCCATTTTTAGTCGCCGATCCAAGGTTAATAACGGCACTTTTTGCCTGATCGAGCAATCTATAAAGTAGGCATCATATGCATACATGTTGATTTGCTTTAAAACTGAAGTTTCCTGATTTTTGTCTGCCCATTAAACATCCATAACGTGGTATTTTAGCAGGAATGGATTTAATTTTTAAAGGTTTTGGCATTGAAATAGCAAAACCCCATTTTATTTTTCCTGGGCACACAAATCCCGGTCACAAGTTGATAGTGTGTAATTTCAGTACTATACACTATTTTTTAACAAAGTAACAGAAATTAATAATCAGGAAACGTTAGCTTTGAAATTGTCACTGCATTAACAAAGTTGGGTTTAATATATCGAAGGGGAATAGTCTCAAAAATCAAAAGACCTTTTCGGGCTTCATCCAGGCTTAATATTTTTTTTTAAACATAGCAGAGAATGCGTTACCAATTTCCCATGGAATAGAACCGGGTCCTTAGTGTGTTACCAGCAGTTAGTTCAATAATTCTCTTGCGGTCAGGTTCACCAACAATCACTGCAATCAAAGCAGATGTATCAATAACGATATCTATATTTGCCTCCATTTTTGTATGCATGACCAATTGTACAAGAGCACAATTCTTTTGTCAATTGTGAAGAGGTAGAGATCTGCTTTGTTGCATTAATAGCCTCTTTCAGATGACACAACAACAGATCTATGTGCAATAAAGTGACAAGCCACATTTGACCCCAAAAAAAGACACATGGGAGGGAGTAGAGGTTTTTACCTGTGAAGTTTGGGGCTATAATATTCAAGATTTAATTCCAATTAATGACTAAATGACTAAATTGCCAAGAGTAACACGGGGAATCTGTTTTTATTCGTCGTGCGCTATAGCTTCGCAATAAAATTCGAAAAAAAGCATGAGATCTCCCTCTTTAACAACTCAATATTTAAATTTTTGTGATGTTCTTTTAAAAATCAAACGATACCGTCATCATTGCCGTAAAAGGGGCACCTACGTAATAGCTGGCGCTTCCAGCCCGGCTGTCATCACTGGCATTGATTACGGATACATATTCCTTGTCAAACAGGTTGATCAATTCCAGGGACAGCCTGAGTTTGTCCACAAAAGAAAAGTTGTTGAAAGTGTACCCCATTTTCAGATCAGCCACCACATAATCATCGATCTTTTCGTTGTGCTCGGCATCTCCGTACCTGGTTCCCATGTACCTGACCATGGGGATTACTTGAAAATTTTTCCAGTTGTATATAAAGCCGGTTTTAACGGTCCATTCAGGGGTGTCCAGCACCTGTTTGCCATTTGTATTTCTGGTGATTCCTTGGAATATCAGGTCGTCATCATAAGTCAATGCTGTATAGGATGGATTGAAAAATAAATTCAAGTGGTCATTTATCATAAAATTGGACTCAATTTCGATTCCGTATCCGGTGGCGTCTCCGACATTCTGGTTGTAACTCAGATTCACCCTTGGGTCATAGACAGTGGTTAGCAGGTTTTGATGCCTGGAATAAAAAAGGGTCGGCACCATCTCGAACCGGTTAATCCTGAACCGGGCCCCCACCTCGAAGTTGTCTGAGATTTCCATGTCATAGCCGCTGAACATATCATTAAGCGTTACCCCTGCCCCCTGAAATGTGGCGCGGTTCTGGCTGTAAATGTTGACCAGCGGGACATAGGAATAGGGGCGAATCTGGTTGCGGCCGTAGCTGGCATTCAACTCCAGGTTGTCTGTCAGCCGGTAGGCAACCCCCAGTGTCGGAAGAATTTCCCCATAGGTTTTTTCTTCCCGGAAAAGATCCGAAGCAGCCACCAGGTTGAAGGCGGGGGCGGAGGCGACATATCCCTGGCTTGCAGGGTCTGTGTAGTGAAAGTATTTAAGGCCGGCCTGCCAGTCCAATTGTCCAATGCTGCCTGCCAGTTTCAGAAACGGACTCTGCGCCACCCCTTTGTCGTCACTTTTCATATACATGCCGTATCCTTTGAAGGCAAAGGCGACCGCATCGAAATTCTGCTGCCGGATGATCATGTCAGACACCTCGGCACAATACCCCACAGAGGCCGTACCCCATGAAAAGCGGGAATCCAGCTGGGTTATGATGCCGTACCTTTCAATGTCCCGTTGCCGTTTGATGACAATTCCGCCCTGGGAACCAGATCCTTGCAGAATTTCGGTGTCTTCATCCGTGTAGTAAGGCTTGAACATAAGCCGGAAAGTATCTGAAATCGTGACCGGGACTTCAGCCATAAAGTCCCGGTTGACATAATCGCCCCGGTTGTATCGGTAATAGTTAATATCATCGCCCTTGCTGCCGGTCAGGCTGCTGTTGTAGTCTTTATTGTAAAAATTGCCCAGGGACACAGCTTCACCATAGGTCAACGGCCGGTAGAGATCCTGTTTCAGGTCATTTGCGTTAAACCATAATTTGACCTCATCGCCGGTGGGGAGGGGTTGGCGTATCATCAGGTTTGCATTTTTTCTGGGTCCGAGATCACCGGGGCCTTTCCATTTTTCTGCGTCTGTATGGGAAAGGGAAAGCGACAGCCCGGTCCCGGTTCGGGGCAGGTTTCCGGAATCAAGCCGGATAAAGCTTCGGCTGTAATTGTTGGCGCCGATTCCCTGGCTCAAAGACATATTAAATTTCTCTTCCGGCCATTTGGGCCTGAGCTCCACAGCCCCGCCACGGGCCCCGACGCCGGTGCCCAGATCCGCCGGTACGGCGCCTTTATATACGGCAATGCTGTCGAAGTTTTCCATATCGTAGATATATTCCCGAGGCCCCATGGGATTGCCGCCGTAGTTGGGTACGCCTGCTACGGTCATGGCTCCCAGAAATCCGCGAACCCCCCGGATCCTGATGTTTTTCTGCTCGGCGGCCAGTCCGTATGGATCGATACTTTCCACCGTGACTCCGGGAAGAATGTTGATCGCCTCATAAACGCTCACTGCTGCCCTGCTTCCCTGTGCATCCAGACCATCCCGGGTGATTTCACTTCCCGTGTAAACCGTTTCGTTGGTCTGCTTGGTAGGGGTCACCAGCTTTGTTCCCGTTACCACGATATCATCCAGAACCAATCTGTCTGTGCCGGATTCCCCGGCACCGGCGGAAAGAGCCGCCATCACCAGACAAACCACCAGGAACTGCTGCATGAATCTCATATCTTTTCTCCTTTTGGTTTTGGAAACCATTTTTCAATTTGAATGAAGTATCAGAGGTCCTGCTCGGAAGTCCATTCGGATAGACATAAAATGATTTCCTTGATTTTTTACAGAAAAGACAGGCCAGTCACTTACGGAGTTAGGCGTTAATCCTGATTGACCCAGCAGAAACACACTGTTATAAGGAAAGAGAAAGCCTTTCTGACAATCAGCAATCGACAGAAATTGGTTTTCATCCCGGAAGGCGGCACGGCTCTTTGACCGGACCCTGTGCCGCCTTCCTTTTTTATCCGTTATGCCATTTTCTGTATCCTGTTTAATAAAAAAAAGGCCAAGAATATCTGGACAGGGGGGTTCTCCTGTCCGACCTTCTTGGCCCTAGATTTGACAACTCAAAATTTTTTCGGTGCAACTGGCTGCAATTTCAATTGCAGAATTGGGATCAATCTATGCAAAAAATAAATTCTTGTCAACTCAAATCCACCAGTTATTTTCCCGGTCAAAGTTTTTAGCGGCCAACAAGATTTTAAGTTTTTATGGAGCTTCCTTGATTTTCATTTCATGCTTTGAGTAAGGTCAAAGAAAAAAACTTTAACCACGAAAGGCACGGACCACACGAAAGAATGGGGTTTTTCCCCGGCATCCTTGATTTGAAGGAAGCCTTGCTCTTTCGTGTTGTTTCGTGCCTTTCGTGGTTAACAAGTGCAAATTACTTTTATGCTGGTATGAAGGATGCCCTACTTCTTATTTTTAAGGGCCTCCATGAGAAGGGCGCCCATGTCTCCCATGGGTTCTGCCTCCTTTTTGGGAGCGGCAAACTTTCGCCATTCGTCGGAATCCTTCATCTCTGGAGGGGCAAGGGAGATTCGGCGTCGTTCCTCATCGGCCGATTCTACCATCACGGTCACCTTGTCTCCGGGCTTTAGCGAGTCGTAGTCCGAAGGTTTGGATGCCTTGGAGATTACAGATGCAGGAAGGAGCCCTGTAACGCCCGGTTCCAGACTGAGGAATATTCCGAACTGCTCTTTTTTTTCCACCGTTGTTTCTACAATTGTGCCGGGGGCATATTTTTCAAAGATTCCGGTCCAGGGGTCTCCCAGGGCATCCTTGATGCTCAAGGATATGCGTCGTTTTTCGATGTCCACATCCTTAACCACCACCTGGATCATTTCGCCGAGGGTTACAACGTCGTCGGCCTTGACGATTCTCCGGGTATGGCTCATTTCACTCAGGTGAACCAGCCCGTCCATGCCGGGAGCTATCTCAACAAAGGCACCAAATGGGGCAAGGCGAACCACCTTGCCGGTGAGCTGGTCCCCAGGGGCAATGGTGCCTGCCTGGGAATCCCAGGGATCTTCGGACAGGGCCTGCTTGATGGAGAGGGATATCTTGGGGATGTCTACTCCCTCCTTGGCCTCGATTTTTAAAATTTTGACCTTGACTGTCTCCCCCTGGGCTAAAACCTCTTCTGCTTTGTCCACCCTTGACCAGCTGAGCTCTGAAATATGGGCCATGCCTTCAACTCCGGGAACAAGCTCGATGAACGCCCCGTAGGGCATGAGCTTGGTGACGCTGCCGGTGACTATCTCTCCCTCTCTGGCCTCCTTGAAAAACGCATCCTGGCGGTCTTTATTTTCCAGATTCAGAAGGTCCCGGCGGGAAACCACGATGTTTCGACCGCCTTCTTCAAACCGGGTGATAAGGAAGTCAAATGTGCTGCCCACATAGGATTCCGTGTCTTCAACATACTTTATGTCCATCTGGCTTACCGGGCAGAAGGCCCTTTTACCCATGATGGTGACGTTGAATCCGCCCTTGATGGTTCCTGCGACCTTTCCTTCCACCGGGGTGCGGGTATAGGATGCATCTTCGAGCATGGTTGCGGTGCCGGCACCTGACAGGGATTTTGAAAGGGTAATTTCGCTCTCGTTCTTGGACACCACGTAAAGGGAGATCATATCGCCCACTGCATGGTTGAACTGTCCATCCTTGTCTAAAAGTTCGGCCTTGTCCACCACTCCGTCGCTCTTGGAACCTGTACTTATATATACGGCATTTTGACCGATGGAGATGATTTTTCCCTCTATCTTGTCACCCTGGCGGATATCGTGGTTAATTTCTGCGTCATAGGAGGCAAACATCTCTGCAAAGCTTGCTTCTTCCTGATTGTCAGATCCATTGTCTCCAAATTTGTCAGCCATCATTGTTCTCCTGAACATCAAAAGTTAAAACACTTTTTTATACAATCCCCCAATAAGTGTCAAGTCATACAACAATTCTCCAGCAGTTCTAATTTTGGTTTTACACTATAGGCAACTACCTACTATTCATATCAGCAATTCTAATTATGCAATGTCAGCGTTGGGGCGGCGGCCAGTGTCGCCCTGTTGAACATCCCCCGACTTTCTTCGTTCAGCAAGGTGATACTGGCTGACGCCTAAAGAAGAAAGTCAAAATTGAACTGCTGTATTCATATGGTCTCGGCAACGGAGACAGTTCTATCCCCAAGGGCGTTGACATAGCTTGCCATCTCATTGTCGTACCAGCCGTAAATAACGGCTGTGGTCACTGGGATGCGAGCGATTTTTCGGTCAAGGGTCTTGAGAGTTGCGGGATCGAGGCCCTTGACCTGGCCGAGATCAATTTTTATTTCCGCCGTCCTTGTATGGGTCTCATGGCCCTCTATTATGGCCGTGGCCCTTGGGGTACCCACAATATCCGACGATACGTTCTGCTGTTCGGTGAACATCAGATATCCATCGTTCTTTTCTTCCGCGGTTTTCTGGTAAAGGCTGTTTATAAGAGCCCTGTTGATTGGCGAATCCTTGGGGGTGTCCTGGATGTTCAGCACAAGGATGATCAAAGAACCTGAAGCCGTGGGAATTCTTACCGACTCTGCCATGAACCCGATGGTCTCCATCTCCGGTATTACCAGGACCAGGGCCTTTGCAGCACCGGTTGAGGTGAGGATAATGTTGTTCATGATGCTGCGGTTCTTTCTAAGATCCGCTGCCCCGCTCTGGGGAAGGCGGTCAAGCACCTGCTGGGATCCGGTGGCCGCATGGACGGTTGCCATGGATGCGGACATAATTCTGTCTGCACCAAAATAGTCAAGCTGGGGCTTCATCATGTGGGCAAGGCAGTTGGTGGTGCATGAGGCGTTGGAGATAAGCGTGTGAATCCTTGGGTCGTAATCTTTGTCGTTGATGCCCATCACCGTTGTTATGGCATCTTCGGGCATGGAGTCGCCCTCCTTTACCTTGAACGGAGCGCTTACCACAACCTTTTGTGCTCCGCACTCAAGATGGCCCCTGACCGATCCTCCTGGAGCGTCAAAGGCGAGGTTGGGGTCGAGGAAACGGCCGGTGCTGTCCACCACAAGGCGTGCCCCGTGATTTCCCCATCCGATATCCCGGGGGTTGCGTTTGTCCCGAAGGATGGTGATCTTTACACCGTTGATCTGCATGGTTCCTGAGGCTTCGTCAATGTCTTTGATAACGGGCAGGGCTCCCTGTCCGTGGAGAAATGATTCAAGTCGACCATAGGTGGTGTCCCTTTCAATGTAGTGGGCAATATCTTTCAGGGATCTGCCCGCCTCCCTGCCGATATTCACCACGATTTTGTCAAAGAACCTCCGACCCACATGGTGCCATACGGTGAGCTTGCCGATTCTTCCGAGTCCGTTAATCCCAAGTATCCTTGAACTGTCTTCGCCCATGGTTTTTCTCCTATAGTTCGTTTACCTTCAGGTATCCCTTATATATTAATCCCTCCCTGCCGTCCATGCTGATAAAATCTCCGGACTTCATGAGGGTGTTTGCAAATTTGCACTGGCGCTTTTTTTCATTGCTCATGAGGTTTTCACAGCCGACCACGCAGGTCTTTTTAAGGCTGTGGGCAACCACGGAGGCGTGGGAGGTGACGCCTCCCCTGGCGGTCAGAATGCCGTCTGCCGCATAGATTTCCCTGATGTCGTCGGCCACAGTGTCTCCCCTTATCAGGATCAGCTTCATGTGGGGCTCCTCCTGTCTCCACCGCTTGATCTCCTCCAGGGTGAATACGATTCTTCCGCTCATGGGGCCGCCTGATACACCAATACCCCTTCCAAGGTACTCAACGGCGCTCAGGTCCTCCACGTCAAAGGATCGGATGACGTTTCTTCCCCTTACGGACATGTCCCTTGTCTGGAGCAGGTAGAGGTCCTTGTAGGTCGGGCTTTCAAAGGTGAATTCCATCTCCTGGGGATCCCAGTGGTTGTCGTAGATGATGGAATGGGCAATGGCCTTGAGGTTGCTGTAGAGTACTGGAAATCCTGACTCCAGGCTGATGCCGCTGCCCCGCTGTTCGATCTCCCTTTGCATTTCGGATATGGGAAGGGTTCTGACAAGTCCGGACACCACATCTTCGCCCTGGTTGCCAATGGTGAAATCTCCCCAGAGCCTCAGGGTGTCGCCGGGAAGCCTTGGACTGTGGGTGAAAAAAACCCCGGATCCGGACTGGCTTGAGATATTCCCGAAAACCATGGACTGGACAGTTACGGCCGTGCCCCATTCATCGGAAATCCCGATGATCCTTCGATAGGCCCTGGCCCTGGGGGAGTCCCAGGAGGTAAACACCTTGTTAATGGCAAGATAGAGCTGTTCAATGGGGTTCTCAACTATCTCAATGCCCGAATCTATAATCATGTTCTTATAGGCTATGGAGAGCAGCTTCATCTGTTCGCCGGTGAATTCCCGTTTCAGGGGCACTCCATTTTTCTTTTTAAACTTGTACATGATCGAGTCAAAGTCGTTGCGGTTAAGGCCGAAGGACATACCATATCCCTGGAGGAATCTGCGGTAGCAGTCCCAGGCAAACCAGGAGTTGCCGGAAATCTTTGCAATGCTCTGGGCGATCTCCTCGTTAATGCCCACGTTCATATAGGATTCGAGCATTCCGGGCTGGGAGATGGATGAACCGCTCCTGACCGACAGGAGCAGGGGGTTTCTGGGGTTGCCGAAACATTTGCCCGTGCTCCGTTCAAGTATGGCAAGGTTGGCCGTAATCTGGTTTCTGAAGTTGTTTCTGGCCGATTCATAGGTGTTGATCAGCTCTTGGCACCGGAACGCCTCGGTGGTGATGACAAAGCCCGGGGGCACCTGCCATCCCATGCGTTTCAGCTCGACCAGGTTGAGTCCCTTGTTGCCAAGGTGGATGATGTGGTGTGTGTCTCTCCTCCTGTCCCCTATCTCGGTCATGGCATTGTTGGGGTCATAGTTGAATAGCTTGTTGAGCAGGGTCTCAGACAGTTTTTCACTCTGGTGGAACATGGTGTTCATGATCCGGTTGAGGAACACATCCAGCTGCTGGAGTCCCAGGGAGGTGACGATCTTGTCCCGGAAGAAGATGTCCGCAACCATATGGGCGAATTTTTTCCTTTCAATCTCTTTGTCCCTGGGTAGAAATTTTTCAAGGATCTGATCTTTGGGCATTTTTTCCATGATCTGGAGGATGTTTCTGCCGTGGATGGTGTGGAAGTTGTCGTCAATGATGTTTTTGACGGCCCGGGAAAACCCCTTGAAGATGTCAATGTACTGGGTAAAGGAAAATTCCCTGATGCCGATGGAATGGGTCAGAAGCTCAAGCTGTGTTTTCATCCTGTTGGACGAGATGCCGTCCACCCCCAGAGCCTTTGCAAATAGTTCAAGGATTTCGAGTATCTGGGAAAAGGTCGCCTTGGTGATGAGGCTCAGATCAATCGAATTGATAAGTTCCTCGAACAGCACGTTTAAAATGGCCTCGATGCGCAGCGTAAGTCCCAGGGCGTCAAACTTTGCCTCGTGGTAGCTCCCATACACGGACGGGATGTCCACGGCAATGTGACGCTTGTGATACATGTTTTCCCTGACCTCAAAGGTCCGGTCGGACAGGATCAGCTCTTTTAACTGGGCAAGATAATCCAGCAGCCCGACAATTTTCAGCTTCAGATCTGTCTGGGCCATGGCTTGTTTGAGCTTGTTAGTGTCTGGAAGGTCTTCGGATTTGAGCTGGGCAAGGTAGCTGTTAAATTCGATGTTGTCGAAGTTGTACTTCTGGTTAAGGAGCCGGTAAAACTCCAGGGTAAGAACGGCCCGCTCCCTGTCAAGGTCCGAAACCCCGCCAACCCGATTGATCATGGCGGTAAGGGTTGACTCCCCTTTGGTCAACAGATCCTGGGGCAGGTTTACACCCTGATTCTCAAGCTCTGAAAAGATTTTTGTCATGCCCCGGGTGTAGGGGCCGGTCTCGTCTGTTTCATCATAAATCATGGGGGGGATAAAGGGCCTGAGAACCTCCTTGTCTGCCGTTTGCCAGAATATTACAACAGCCTCGATAAAGTCAACCACCCGGCTGCTGCTCTCCACATGGCTCTGCTTTCGAAGAAAATGAATCAGAGTGTCCTTGCGCATGGACGCCTCGTCAAGCTTTGTTGAGATGTCCCTGAGTTTTCCTTCGGCCCCGATTTCGTTGAAGAATGCGGGCAAAAGACGTGCAAGCTGTTTCACGAGGTTGTATACAGGTGCGATTTTTTTGCCGAGAAAGGCGGTGATGTCCCTTGGGAAGAGGTCTGTATCCTTGATGTAAACTCCGCCGCAGGATAGAAAGATGATTAGGGCCGACATTAGACGGGCCGACCGTTTGGGCTTTTGACCGATCAGCTCCATCCAGTTGCGGATGTTCTGAACATGGGTTTCATTGCCGATCACCTGCCAGTCGTTGCCCATTCCCTTAATGTTGGGCGTGTGGAATCCAAGATCAACAACCTGGTCGATGAAGTGGTTAATTACCTCCACCTCCTCGGTCAGGTAGATGGCTTCGCCGGACTTTAACACGCAGTTCAGAACAGTCTGGGGGAATATGCCGTCAAGTTTGCGCAATACTTCAAAGGTCTTGTCGATGATGGCAAGATTGTTCTTGTAGTTTTCATGGCCTATGAGCCAGGTAAGGGAACGGTTGATGTCCCCCAGGGCGTCCTTGTGGATCATGGCAAGACCCGGGGTGTTCATGATGTAAAAGAGAAACATCACCTCCAGGCGTTTGCTATATATCTCGTCGTCGATGCTCTGGCTGATCTTACCCGGCATCTTTCGGAACAGGGTGACGATGTCCTTGTATCCGGGAAGGGTGACAAGCTCCTTTGAAAGTTCAATGGAGTATAGCGGTTCGGCAAGGACCATGGAGCGCAGCTCCTCCTGCCAGGCGAGAAACTGTCCAAGGGAGGTGTCTCTGATCAACCCTTCAGACAGCTTGTTCAGGGCAGTGGGGGCAGCCTCTTTTTTGATCCACACCAGGGGGTCCTCAAGCTCCAGCCAGTAAGAGAAGGAAAGATCGTAAAATCGGATGAGGAACCTGTTCAGGGTTTCACTGCTTCCAGTGTCCCTGGCCTGTTCCTGATACTGGGGTTGGTCGAGAATTTTGATCAATAGCCTGGCAAGCCCATCAGGTTGAAAATAGCTCGTGACAAAAAGATGAAATTCGGTGTCTGAAAGTTCAAGGGTCTGGGCGAGAATGTTTTTAACGCAGGGCAGAAATCTTGGCATTTCCGTTGAGGCATCGGTCAGTACCTGCTTCAAAAACAGCAGAAGGTTTTCAGCCGCATCCTCCCGAATTCCCCGGTCTTTATTTTCGGCAATGGTCCTGAAGAAAATATCGGCAAAAATCTGGACGGCATGGGGACCTTCAGCATGGGGCCGCAGCAGGTGGAAATAACCAAGGGAGAAGCTTCTGGCCTCTTTGACGATGAAATCCCAGTTTTTATAGGGGTGGGAAAGTTCTTCTAAAAAGACGTTGAGTCTCTTTAAAATACCATAGTAGTCGGCCATTATTTCCTGGAGTGGTGCGTATCTCGCATCTATGGTTACATCTACATGGTAATCTGCCAGGTTGACCTCAAGTGCGCTTGACTTCATTATTTTAGATTCCCTTAAACATTTAGTAAAAAATCTGTGCCTCGCTCCGGTCAGGAGAACCAAAGGGGGCGGAATGACACTAGAGCCCACCTGTTTCATTCTTCGCCACTACCCACTACCTACTAACTAATACCCCCGGCAGGGCTTAAAATCAATGGAATAGGCCCAAAAAGGTGGTGAGATCTCTGTCGAACTGGTCCTGATTCCTGTCCGGGGGTATTTTTGCCCTCTGCATCAGATCCCTGAAATATTGCCGGGATTGTTCTGTCCTTCGGGCAAACTCCCTGGTTTTTGCCGGGGGGAAATTATAGTTCCTGTGATTCATACACTCTTTTATGCTGCTGTGGGCCATTTGTGAAAGGCGGCAGGCCATGGCTTCAAGGGCTGGCGCCTCGCTTTTTTGAAGATTTACGGGCAGGCGGCTCCCAAGGGTTTTAAAAAGATTGATCATTGCGCCTGAAACGATCACCGGCACCATAAGTTCCTCGAGCCTTTTAAAGGGGATGGCCATGGTTTCAAAGGCAAGATCAGGTTTCCCTGTAACGTAAGTTTGTTTTACGCTGCACCGTTCAAGGGTAAGGGATGCGTGGGGGCAGGGATAGAGACGCCCGATATCCATGGATTTTCCCACGGTGAGACCGCTGGTCTGCCTTGGAACGATAACGGCGGAAAAAAGGTTGCGGTTATTTTTTGTTCCTGTAACCGAAATAACGATAAAGAGGTCGGCAAGGGGAGCATTGGTCACAAAGCTCTTTTCACCGGTGATTATTAAATCTTTATCTTTTTTTTTGGCCCGGGTCTTGAGATATTTTGGGTGGGCGCCGACTCCGGGTTCTGACACAGCAAACGCTGCCGTTACTTCACCACTGGCCATGGATGGGAGCAAAGCATCACGGTGGCACTTGTCTGCGTGGGTTATTATAAAGTGGTGGCAGACAAGGTGGTGGATTAAAAATGTAAGGGCAAATCCCATTGAGGCTCCGGAGATAACGAGCTGTTCGGTTACAGGGGCAAGGGCATCAAGCCCAAGTCCAAGACCCTTGTATTGCTCGGGAATGATTATCCCCATCAAATTTTCCCGACCAAGATCCCGCCACAGATCAACTGGGAAATCTTTTGGGCGATCAGGTTGAGAATCCCGTGGAAAATCCGGGGCTGTTCCTGATCGTTTGGAGCAGCAATGCCTGCGGCAGATGTCTGCAGCCCGTTCCCCTAAATCTTTAAATTTTTTATCCATTTTTATACCACAAGTTCCCTGATGAAATCCATTAGGTGGTTGAGGTTCATTACTGTTCTGATCTCGTGGCAGTGGGCCTTGAAGGCCATGATTTCGCAGTCACCCGTGGTCCAGGTGCGGGCATGTTCCGGTGTGAGCCAGATGATCCTGCGGCAATGTTCCCTCATTTGGGCAAGGATGTTTGCCTGGGGGTTGAGAAAGTTGGAACGGCCGTCCCCTAGGATAATCAGGGTGGTCTTCTGGTTGAGGTCTTTCATGTGGCCCTGCCTGAAGGTCTGGAGCATGGTGCCGTAGTCCGTGGGAAGATCGCGGTTAATGGTCTCCTGCCCCAGGGCCCTGTCAATGGCATGGTTGATGGGCAAACTGTCAAACAGGTCTGTCACCTCGACAAGGTCTGCAACAAAAACAAAGCTTTTAACCCTGTAAAAACATTCGTGCAGGGAGTAGAGAAGGGTCAGCATGAAACGGGCACCAGACCAGACTGAACCCGATACGTCGCAAATGGCAACTATGCTGCTCTTTCTGGGAGGTTTGTTTTTAAACACGATATCGAGGGGCACCCCCTGGTATTTTCCCGAGTTCCTGAGGGTCTTCTTTATGTCGATGGCTCCCCGGTTCTTGACGGCAAACCTTCTTGAGGCCCGGTCCTTAAGCTTTCGAACTAGCCTTTCAATAACCGCCTCCATCTGACTCACCTCGAGGGGGGTGAGGTTTGCAAGGGGTTTTTCTGACACAAGGTCATTGGACGGTGCGCTCACCGCGGCCTGTTCCTTGAGGTTGTTTATCTCTCCTGGCTCCCGGGTGACGAGATCCAGAGCACGGTCCAGGCGATTCGTGAACGTCTTTTTTAACGATGCTGCATCCCGGCCCTGGTAGGTCTGGTCCACAAGCGTATCTATCCTGGACTTTAAGGCGTTGATCTGGAGCATGATGGACAGCTTGTTTGAAAGCTGACCCATGTTGGACTTAAAGAATCGCTGGGCCGGTTCCTCCATTGTGTGCATTTGATGGAGCCGGTCGATGAGGTTCAGGGGATCATTGTTAAGGAAATCCACCAGGGCCTGCTCCATGGGATCCTGGTCTGAGGAGTCCTGGTCGTTCCTTTGTCGAAGCTCCTGATCCAGAAGCGCAACAATGTGTTCTGTCTCAGAATCAGGAGCGTTGTCTTCGTTTTCTCCGGCCCGGTTGAAAAAAAGATCAAATATATAGTCAAACCGGGCCTGGTCCCTGCGGCTCTTGACAAAGTTAGCCCGAAGGACAAGGCGGAATTCGACCGGATCGGCCAGGTTGACAAGCCCGAGGTGGCGTGCGGCATCGATCACTTCACCTGTGGAAACCCTGAGGTCAAAGGCCCTGCAACAGGCGGCAAATCCGGTTAAGATATTGAGCATTTCCAGGCCTTACCCTATAATTTCGTTGATGGCCCGACGGGCAAGGGCCGTGTCTTCCCGGTATTTGAGAACGATGTTGAGGGTGTCCGTGACCGTGTCCGGGGTAAGGGCCTTTGCGTTTAATGCCATGAGTGCCCTTGCCCAGTCCAGGGTTTCGGAGATGCAGGGCTTTTTCTTGAGGTCAAGATCACGTATCCGGGTAATGGCATCTATCAGCTGGACCGCAAGGTCCTGGTCAATGCCGGGAAGCTTCATCCGGACGATCTCCATCTCCCTCTCCTTTGTGGGGTAGTCGATGTAAAGGTGGATGCACCTGCGCTTTAAGGCATCGCTCATGTCCCTGTAGTTATTGGAGGTGAGAAGTACTATGGGGATGGTCACTGGTTTTTTTGTGCCGATTTCGGGTATGGTCACCTGGAAGTCACTCAACAGTTCCAGGAGAAAGGCCTCGAATTCGGGATCTGATTTATCCACCTCGTCAATCAGAAGCACCACAGGCTCAGGCGAAAGGATGGCCTGGAGAAGGGGCCGGGGCTGGATAAACCTCTCTGAGAAAAAGGCGTCCTCCTGGCTTGCTATCCTTTCGATGGCAATGGACAGGGTATCGGCATCCTTTATGACTGTGTTGATTCTGTCTTTTACCATCTGGGTGTAGAGGAGCTGTTTTGCATACTCCCACTCGTACAATGCCTTTGCCTCGTCAAGTCCCTCGTAGCACTGGAGCCTTATGAGACGCCTTTCAAGGCAGGTGGCAACGGCCTTGGCAAGTTCGGTCTTGCCTACCCCGGCAGGCCCCTCGATAAGAATGGGTTTGTCCGTCGCAAGGGCCAGGAACACTACGGTGGAGATCTCTCTCGATGCTATATAGTTTGCCAGGGCAAGACCCTGCTCTACCTGATCAACATCGGTAAATACGACAGCTCCGGAATTCTTTGGTTTGAGTATCTTGTTCACCGGTAAAAATCCTTGAAGGCGGTCACCACGGTGTCAATGTCCGTGGATGAGACGTTGAGGTGGGTGACGAGCCTCAGATTATCGCCTTCGGGGATGGCAATGCCCCTCTTGTGCATAAAGGAGTTAAGCTTGTCTGCCCGGCTTTTTATCCGGACAAAGACCATGTTGGTCAGGCCCGAATCCGGGCCCAGGATGAGTTCGTCAATCTGTCCAAGGGCCTCGGTGAGACGGGCAGCATTATCATGGTCCTGGGCAAGCCTTTCAATGTTGTTCTCAAGGGCAAAAATGCCGGCCCAGGCCAGAATGCCTGCCTGGCGCATGCCGCCGCCGACCATTTTGCGCCATCGCCTGGCCCGATTGATCTGAGACTTACTCCCACAGAGGATAGATCCCACTGGGGCGCCAAGGCCCTTGGAAAGGCAGACAGACACCGAGTCAAATGGCTCGGCAATGGCCTTGGCTGGAATTTTTAACTTCACGGCCGCGTTGAATATCCTTGCCCCGTCCAGGTGGAATTTTAATTTTTTTTCCCGGGCAAGATTTGCGGCTGCCTTAATATACTCCATGGGGAGCACTTTGCCGGCCTGGGTATTTTCGAGACAGAGGAGGCGGGTCTTTGCAAAATGGAAATCGTCGGGCTTGATGGACTGTTCAACCTTTGCAATATCAAGGGTGCCGTCCTGTTCAAGTTCGATGGGCTGGGGCTGGATGCTGCCGAGAACGGCGGCACCCCCTGCTTCGTACTTATAGGTGTGGGCCTGCTGGCCCACTATGTATTCGTCCCCCCTGGCACAGTGGCTCATGAGGGCTAAAAGGTTGGACTGGGTTCCTGACGAACAGAACAAAGCCGCATCCTTGCCCAGGATTCCGGCCGCTAGGGCCTCCAGGCGATTGACCGTGGGGTCTTCCCCGTAGACATCGTCCCCCACCTCGGCCCCGGCCATGCCGGCCCTCATCCTGGCACATGGTTTTGTTACTGTGTCGCTTCTGAGATCGATCATTATAAAATTAACCCCGCATAAATAAGGCCTTGACAATATGCTGAACCATGGCCGGGTTCTCCTTTAACCTTCTTGTGGAGTATCCGAACCAGTCCCTGCCAAAGGGTATGTAAATCCGCATGGGAAAGCCCCTGTCAAGGATGGATTGCCTCAAACTTGGTGTCACGCCAAAGAGCATCTGGAACTCGACCATATTCTTTGGTACACCATACCGTTCAATCAAATCAAAAGCCGCATCCACAAGTCTGGCATCGTGGGTTGCAACGGCTGCATAGATTTTGTTCTTAAAAATGAACTCAAGGTTTTCCACATAGGCGGCGTTGATCTCTTCGTAGCGCTTAAAGGCAATGGCTCCAGGCTCCACATAGATCCCCTTGCAAAGCCGGAAGTTCAGGGGGGCCTCTTTTGTATGAATGTCCATGAGAGATTTCAGGTCATCTGGAGTTCTTTTAAGATACGCCTGGATGACCAGGCCTACATGACCAGGAAATTCTGTTTTGAGCCGTCTGAAAATGTCTATCTCCATGGAGGTGCAGGCAGAGTCTTCCATGTCAATGCGGATGAAGCTCTTGTACCCTGCTGCCCTTTGGACGATCTCCCGGACATGTTCAAAGCAGCGCTCCTTGTTGATGAGGAGTCCGAACATGGTGGGCTTCACCGAAAGATTGCCGTTTATTCCAGACCGATGAAGGGCGTCCATGAGGTCAAGGTAGGCCTGGGTGTTTTTTTCGGCCTCATCCATTGTGGTGATGAACTCACCCAGAAGATCCAGGGTTACCATGGCGCCCTGGTCGTTGAGATCCTTTGCTTCCCTGAATGCGTCGTTCATGTCAATGCCTGCGATATAGCGCTTTGAAAAGATCCACACCAGTCGTTCAGGCAGCAGGGGCAGGAGTCTTGCCATGGCATTGTTCAGCATGGGACCCCCTGACCGGCAAGGATGGCCGGAGTTACCCTGGTGAGGTCTGCCGTTCCAGTGAGTACCATGGTCTGTTTCAGCTCCTGATGTATGGTGTCGATAAAGGTCTCCACCCCCTGCTGGAGGCCGCCAACACAGGCAATGGAAAAGGGTCTGCCGATCATCACGGCATCTGCCCCAAGGGCCATAAGCTTGAGTACGTCACCGCCGGTCCTGACTCCCCCGTCGGCTAGAATGGTGATCTTCCCCTTTACCCGTTCGGCTATTTCCGCCAGAACCCGGGCAGCTCCCGGGGTGTGGTCAAGGACCCTTCCCCCGTGGTTTGACACCACAATTGCGTCGGCCCCGGCCTCCACCGCCAAAAGAGCCTCGTCCGGGGTCATCACCCCCTTGAGGATGAAACGCATGGGGGTTGCGGCGATGATTTTTTTTAGGGCATCGAGGGTTTTGGGTCCCACTGGTCTTCCCATCTTTCTGAGGGTTATCAAACCTGCCGCATCGATGTCCATGCCCACAATCTTTGCCCCTGTCTGTTCAGCCTTTTTGAACTTGTCGTTAAGCTCCTGGTCTTCCCATGGCTTTATAAAGGGTATGCCGTGGCCGTCGGCCCTGCGGATCGCCTCAAATCCAGATTCATGGATAAAGGGTGGAACCCCGTCGCCTGTACAGCCGAGGATTCCCTTTGATCTGCATCCGTGGATTATACCTTCGATATATTCCTCTTCTGTGACCTTACCGCCCATATTAAAAACCACCCCGCCGATGGGGGCTGCGAGCACGGGCAGGGCAAGGTCGATTCCGAGCAACGAGGTGGTGGTGTCAGGCTCTGTAACATCGTGGATAAGCCGCATGTTGAACTTTAAGCTGTCCAGGGCGCTGATATTGGCCTTGAACGAGGCTGCCGTTCCAATGCCGCCCATGCCCGGCACTTCACCTGCACAGGCCTTGCCGTCGCACCTGGGGCAGACCCTGCAGTACCCCTTCATCAGTTGTCTTGCATTGTCACGAATCTCTTTCATTTAATATCTCCGAATTATGGAAATTTGATTCTGGTTTATCTATTTTGATCCGTTGTATTATCGCCATTTAACCCGAGGGTCAAGTTTTTAACCTTAATCACAGCTTCACAAGAACCCGACCCTGCTGTTTGCCGACCAGGATCAAATTGATTTCATGGTCAAGGCCGTCAAGGGTTACCTCCCGGGCAAGGGATTCAAGCGTGTCGCACTTCCAATCGTTCGCAAGCCTTGCCCAGACAGTCCTTCTAAGGGCCATGGGACAGTTCTGAGAGTCTATGCCCACAAGCCTCACCCCCCTTAAGATAAAGGGATAGACGTTGATGGGAAGATCCGGTGATGCCACATTGCCGCAGCAGGTGACAATACCCCAGGGCTGTGTGGATTTGATGGCTGTGGCCAGGATATCACCACCCACCGTGTCGATCACCCCGGCCCACTGGCCCTTTAAAAGGGGTTTGCCGGTTGTGTCTGTCGCCTCATCCCTGGTTATGGTTCTCTTTGCACCAAGGCCCTTTAAAAAATCATCGCCGGTCCTTTTCCCTGTTACGCCCACCACCTCAAATCCGAGCCCGGAAAGGATGGCAACGCTCAAACTTCCGACTCCGCCCGTGGCACCGGTCACAAGAATTTCCCCCATGGAAGGTTCAAGGATGGAGGTTATTTGATCCACAGACATGCCTGCGGTAAACCCTGCCGTGCCAAACATCATGCTTTCTTTCTGGGTGAGGCCCCTGGGTAGCTTTACTGCCCATTCAGAGGGTACCCGGATGTACTGGCCAAATCCGCCAGGGGTTTCCATGCCAAGGTCGTAGCTTGTGACGATCACCTCGTCCCCCTGCTTGAACTCCCGGGCTGCACTTTCAACCACAACGCCTGCGGCATCGATTCCCGGTGTGTGGGGGAATTTTCGTGTTACCCCTCGGTTGCCGCTTGCCGAAAGAGCATCCTTATAGTTCAGGGACGAGTAATTGACCCGGATCAATAAATCCCCCGGGGGAAGAGTATCAATGGACAGTGTCCTGACCGTTCGTGTAAAAGCTTCTGGGGATAATTCTTCAACTACAAGGGCTTTAAATTCAGTCTGGTTCATTCTCTTGCCTCCTTGAATGGTTTCTTAGCTTTTAGCTGTTAGCGCTTAACTGATTGTTAACAGCTAATGTCTGTAAAGATATTATATAGTAGGAATAATAACAGGTTTTTGAAAAAAATAAACAGCCGCAAAAAAACAATACCACTTGCAAGATTTCTTTGACCGTGGGAAAAAAGGCGGTGATTGATGTAACTCACATATCCTTATGGACACAACGAAGGTTGAAACACTTGCATTTTTATAACTCGTACTGGTTGACTTTAAAAGAGATAAGGAAAAAATGATGGATTTTAATCCAGGGGTGACTCAAAGGCATTTGTTGTTCTTTCTGCTGTTTACGGGGGAGGAACCTGCCATGTCAAAAACTACTCCGGCCCTCAGTATTAAATGCCCCAGGGAGTTGATTGAGACAGGGCTTATGAGGCTTGAAAAAGGGGCAGGGCCTTTTACGTGGTTTTGACCGAAAAGGCGTGGTCATTTCGACAGCTCACGGGCTGGCTTAGGACCGAAGATTAAACATGATAAAAAGAACAGATTGTTCAGGAGGGTTCGATGGAAATAGTGTGGGCATATATTCGTAAGGGCTGAACCTCGTGCAAAAAAGCACAGGAGGCTCTTGCTGCAAAAAATGTGACAATAAAGAATGTTGTGGACGCTCGAAAAGAGCGATTTGACGGGGCTGCTGCATGGGAGATGATTCAGCATGCTACTGTCCTTGTAACTGCAAAGGGGAAAAAAGTGCAGACCTGGAATCCCACTCTGGATGATAAAGAAAAGATTTTAAAACAGGCCATGGGGCCTTCGGGCAATTTAAGGGCCCCGGCCTTTCGGACAAAGGATAACTTTGTCGTCGGGTTTAATGCTGATTTTTATGACTCCTGGAAATAGCCGTTTTATCTGTAACCCCTTTTGCAGGATTATAAAAATTAATGAACCAGCCTGATACCATAGATACCATTTTTCCGGTCCGCAGATCAGTCCTGTTCCTGGAAGGGGCAAAGGACACCTTTCCCCTGATTGTCGGGGCCATTCCCTTTGGCATCATCTTCGGCACCCTTGCGGCAACGGCAGGAATTTCCTTTGCCGCCACCATGGGTCTGTCCATATTTGTATTTGCAGGATCTTCACAGTTTGTATGTGTAGGCCTGGTGGCAGTAGGCACGGCCTGGCCAATGATTGTTTTGACCACCTTTGTGGTCAACCTGCGTCATCTGCTCTATGGCGCCACCATGGTTCCCTTTTATAAAGGTTTAAGCCGGGCGTGGAAGGTGGTGCTCTCGTTTGGTCTGACCGACGAGACCTTTGCCGTGGCTGTAAACCGCTACACCCGGATGGCAGGTTCTCCGGGCAATCACTACTATAACCTCGGGTCAATGGTTTTCATGTACTTAAGCTGGAATCTCTGCACCCTTCTAGGTCTTACAGCGGGCAGGGCATTTCCTGAAATATCCGAGTGGGGGCTTGATTTTGCAATGCCTGCGACATTTATCGGGATAGTCCTTCCCTACCTTGTCTCAAAACCCATGTGGGCCTCGGTTGTCACCGCGGGAGTTGTATCAATTTTGTCAGCGGGGCTTCCCCATAAACTGGGGTTGATGGTGGCGGCCGTTGCCGGTGTTGCCGTGGGTCTTCTCTGTGAACGGGTCCTTTCAAAAAAACAAAAAACGGCTAAAAATTAGGTCAGGGGATGTTTGATATGGGTATCAATCTTTATGAGGTATATATGGTGGCGGGGATGGCCCTAGTCACCTTTGCCATACGCTATATCATGTTTCCCATATCCGGGCGTTTTAGATTCCCGGATCTCTTTGAGAGGGGGTTGAGGTATGTCCCCCCCGTGGTGCTTACCGCAATCATTGTTCCAAGTGTGCTCATGCCCGAAGGGCAAACCCTTAACCTAAAGCTGAGCAATCCCTATCTCATCGGTGCCCTTGCGGCCTGTGGCGTTGGATGGGTGTCTAAAAACCTGCTGCTTACCATAGTGGTGAGCATGGTGGTTTTTCAGGTGGCTCAATGGGGCCTGCAATGAATTTTGTATGAAAAAGAAGGTGCCGGGTATTGAGTGCTAACAGCAACTTTTTTTCAGCGTTCGTTGTGCCCGTGAGGACATGGGAGCTCTAGGCAATCAACAGGATTTAAAGGGTGCCGGCCTTTCCAGATAAGGGGTTCATGCAATAATGACCCATAAGGCAGATGATGAGGGTAATGATCAGAAAGGGGATAAATATATCTTTTTGTACGGCCCCCCGAAGCCTTGAGGACGTCATCTGCCTTGAAGAACACACCAGAATCAATGACGATACCCACAACCATGGCCGTTGCAGTCCAGAACCCATATTTTTTATCAAGCTCTTCCACGCATCTGCTCCTATCCCTTTTAGTCCTTTAAAAAACACACGTGGGATGGGGTAGCACATCCATTTTATCACGTCTATAATAAATCCTTGTGTCAGTATTTTTAATTTTAATTTTGATATGTATGTGACATTTTGCGAATTTCCTGAAGTTGTGAACCTAAGAAAATACCCGTGTTTGAAATTGACATCCACTTTCATCCACAAAAAATAAATGTTGGTTTTGCAGGGCCTTTGGTATAAATATTTTTTTTGTCTTGACAGAAGTTTTAGTTTTCGTAATGTTATGGCTTAAATGTGGAGTAATGTGGATGTAGGTTTAAAAAAGTCCAATATACAGGAACACTGCTAAATGTTCAGAGGAAGCTCTTTTCATACCATCGATCCCAAGGGAAGAATAATCATTCCGGCAAGGTTCCGGGATGACATACGGGCAGGTGGTGGGGATGGTGTGGTGGTTTCAAATCTGGACAAAACCCTGTACGCCTACACCTTTAACGAGTGGCAGGTCATTGAAAGAAAAATCATGTCGGCCAAGAGCGAGCACATGCGGCGCTTCAAACGTTTTTTTCTTGGAAATGCTTGTGAATGTTACTGTGACAAACAGGGCCGTATACTGATTCCTCCAAGCCTCAGGACCTATGCAGGGCTTGAAAAGGATATTGTCCTTGTGGGAATTCTGGACCATTTTGAAATCTGGTCCAGGGATCTATGGGCAATGGAAAACGAACAGATGGAGCAGGAGTTGGAAAAAGAAGAGGTAAGAGTGGGAATAGCATCCCTTGGTCTTTAAAACAAATTCTAAAAGGGGCTTTAGATATTGGAATTTGAACATAGATCCGTCATGCCCCTTGAGGTTCAAGATTGTCTGGCGCTCAAGGCGGGTGAAACCTGTGTGGATTGTACCCTTGGGGGGGCAGGTCATGCCGTGACAAGTCTTGGGGCTGTGCTGCCCCAGGGACGGCTCATTGGAATCGACCAGGATCTGGATGCCATTGAAAACGCCCGTCGGGTATTTGCGGGTAATTCCGCCAGCGTAACGATCGTTCATGACAATTTTTCGAACCTTCCGGTCATTCTCGATTCCCTTGGAATAGATGGGGTGGATGGTATTCTGCTGGACCTTGGGCTTTCCCTTCACCAGCTTAGGAGGGGGCAGAGGGGGTTCAGTTTTCTGGGTGATGAACCCCTGGATATGCGCATGGACATGCGCACAGAAACAACGGCTGCAGATCTTGTGAATAAGCTAGACCAAGGTGCCCTTGCAGATTTTTTTTTCAAGTATGGTGAGGAGAGAATGTCAAGAAGGATCGCCAGGGCCATCGTTCAGTACAGGGAGCGAACCCCCATAACCAGAAACAAAGAACTTGCCGACATTGTGAGAGCTGCCCTTCCTGCAAAGATAGTCCACAAGCAGAAGATTCATCCGGCAACCAGGGTGTTCCAGGCCTTGAGGATCGGCGTGAACCAGGAGCTTGAACAGCTTGAACGCCTGATGGAAGCGTTGCCGGGTATCTTAAATCCAGGGGGGAGGATCTGTGTCATATCCTTTCATTCCCTAGAAGACAGGATAGTGAAACAGCGTTTCAGAGCCCTTGAGCAGGGATGCACCTGTCCTAGGGATTTTCCAAGGTGTGTGTGCGGGTTTACCCCCAGTCTGAAATCCGCATCAAAGAAGCCGGTTATGCCTAGTCCCGAGGAGATTAAGGCAAACCCTATGGCAAGGAGCGCAAGGTTGAGGTGTGCACAGAGGATGTGAACCATGGTTGAGTTTCCAGGCAGGGTGAAAAAAAACATCATAAAAAAGGAGATAAAAAAAGTTCCAGGCCGCTGGCTGGTCCTTGTTGTGCTCTTGATATGTGAACTTTTTATATACACAGCTGTCAGGGTTGACTGCACGCGCAACCGATACCAGATTTTTCTGGCCCAGGAGGCTCAAAAGAGTGCACAAACCTACCAGCGGGAGTTGGTCATTGAGCTTGATCGCCTGGGTGCACCCGAAAGAATAGCAAAAATAGCAAGAAGCAGACTTAACCTTGAAATGCCCGACCAGGGGCAGGTCGTTTACATGGATTGATATTAGCTGTTAGCAAAAGCAAGAACAGCAGCTATGAGCTAATAATAGTTTTTAAAACAAACAACAGTTTTTGAATGACGATCAGCAACAACAGTAATGGCTTTTGAAAAGCTAACAGCTAACAGCTAATAGCTAAAAAGGACGTCCATGGGCAAAGAGAAAAACAGAGGAATAGGAGTTCGAATAGTTATAGTCGAATTGTTCTTTTTTTCGCTCATGGTTGTTCTTGGGGCAAATGCCGTTAAAATTCAAATCTTTGACAGCGATGATCTTGCAAGAAGAGCTGAAAGGGAGTATACAGGCACACTTAAGATCCAGGGTAAGAGAGGAGAAATTCTGGATCGAAATCTCAAACGGTTAGGTACGACCATTGATGCGCTTTCCCTAGCTGTATTCCCGAGGCATCTTGAAAATCCGGCAAAGGATTTGCGGTCCGTTGCAGCCGTTCTGGGAGTTGATCCGGTGAAGCTTGAGAAAAAAGTTCCCCTGGATAAAAATTTTGTATGGATCAAGCGCAAGATCTCACCGTCAGAGGCAGATGCACTCAAGACCCTTAAAATCCGGGGACTATCCTTTGAAAAAGACGTGGTTCGCTTTTATCCCAACAGGACTCTTGCGGCCCAGGTTATCGGATTTACAGGGTCTGATTCAAAGGGGCTTGAAGGGCTTGAGTATGAGTATGATGATGTTCTCAAGGGTAAACTGGGCAGTGTCACCATCACCAAGGATGCGGCAGGCAGAAGGCTCGATGGAAAAAACAATGTAAGCGAGACCCTCAGCGGCGGCGGCCTGGTTCTAACCATAGACAGAACCATTCAGTACATTTCTGAGGCTGCCATTAAGGATGCCGTGGTAAAGTTCAAGGCTAAATCTGCAATGGCCGTTGTCATGCGGCCTGGAACCGGCGAGATTCTTTCCATGGCTCTTTATCCTGAATTCAATCCCAATGCCTTTTCTGCGTTTCCCCGGGAGCTCTGGAGGAACCGGACCGTGACAGATCCCTTTGAACCGGGCTCGGTTATGAAGGTGTTTCTGGCTGCAGCTGCCATGGAAAAGGGGTATTGCACTCCAACGTCTATTTTTTTCTGTGAGAACGGCAAATACAGGGTCGGTTCTTACACGGTCCATGATACCCATGATTATGGGTGGCTGACCCTGGGGGAGATTATCAAATATTCCAGCAATATAGGTGCAGTTAAAATTTCTCAAATAACCGGTCAACAGGGACTCTACGAGGCTTTGACCGGATTCGGGTTCGGCAGCCGGACAGAGATATGTTCGCCGGGTGAAACAGCTGGTACTTTATCACCCTTTCGGAGATGGAAGGCCATTGATACCGCCGCCATATCCTTTGGTCAGGGCATGTCCGTTTCGGCGGTCCAGCTTGCCGCAGCCTTTTCAGCCATTGCAAACGACGGGGTTCTCATGCGTCCTTTTCTCGTTAAAAAGACCCTTTTCAACACCGGTGAAACAGATCAGACCTTTGAACCCCAGAGGGTTCGTCAGGTGATCTCCCCATCCACGGCAAAGAAAGTCCGGCAGATGATGCGTTCCGTGGTCACCAGGGAAGGCACGGGATTCAATGCCGCAATCCCGGGGTATTCCGTGTGCGGCAAGACCGGCACGGCCCAGAAGGTGTCAGAGGACGGCAAAGGGTACTCCAAAAATAAATTTACAGCTGTTTTTGCAGGGTTTGCACCGGAAAACAAGCCCGAACTTGCCGTTGTGGTCGTGGTTGATGAACCCCGGGGGAGTCACTATGGCGGTGTTGTAGCGGCACCGGCCTTTAAGAACATTGTTGCCGAATCCTTTCATTACCTTAACATTCCCCCGGATGTTGGTCCTGATCCTGTAACCGACCAGGTGCTTGCCGGGGTGACAGATGGAGTGTAACCGTTGAAACTATCCTATCTTTTAAAAGATTGTGCCCCGCTTTGGCGACGAAGCCTTGTTCCGGCGTTTGATCCCGGGGCAGACCCTGAAATTACCTCCATCCATAACGACTCAAGGGATGTAAGGCCGGGCGGGCTCTTTATTGCGGTGAAGGGATTTAAGACTGACGGTCACGACTACATTAACGACGCATTTAAAAGGGGAGCAGCTGCCATTGTTGCTCAGGAACAGATTCCTGGTAGGCAAAATATTGTGGAGGTCTCCGATACTCGCAGGGCCATGGCCTCCATTGCCGCACGTTTTTACGACGAGCCTTCCCTGTCCCTGTGTATGATCGGGATTACGGGAACCAACGGCAAGACCACCACGGCCTTTATCCTTGAAAGCATTCTCAGTCTGGCAGGCCACAGTGTCGGGGTTATTGGAACGGTGAACTACCGGTATATGGGCAAGATCTATGACAACAGTGTGACAACCCCGGAATCCATCGATCTTCAGGAGATACTCTCCCGTATGAAATCTGCCGGTGTCACCCATGTGATCATGGAGGTCTCATCCCACGGTATCGACCTTCAGCGGGTGAAGAACAGCTACTTTGATGTCGGGGTGTTCACCAACCTGACCCAGGATCACCTGGACTACCATAGAACCATGGGCCGCTATTTTGCCTGCAAGCGGCGATTCTTCACACGGATCCTCACCAGCGGTCCCAAGGCGTCCGCAGCCGCTGCTGTGATCAACTTAGATGATCCAAGGGGGCAGGCCTTAAGTGATGCCTTAACTTACCGGGTCGTTACCACGGCAAAAAACACCTCCGCAGGTATCTCCACGGCAGATCTGTCCCAAAGTATAACCGGCACAATCGGGATTCTGAAAATCGAGGGAAAACCATACCCCTTTACCTCGGTCCTCACAGGTTCGTTTAATGTGGAAAATCTCCTATCCGCCGCCGGGGCAGCCCACAGCATCGGTATCGATCCATTGGCCATTGTTGCAGGAATTGAAGGATGCAGGGGTGTTCCCGGACGCCTTGAGAGGGTGGAGCCCGCCTTTGGCCGTCATGTTTTTGTGGATTATGCCCATACCCCTGATGCCCTTGAGTCTATCCTTAAAGCCCTCAGGGCTCATGCCCCGAAGAGAATCATAACGGTTGTCGGCTGCGGCGGAGACAGGGATAGTTCAAAGCGCCCGATCATGGCCGAAATCGCCGTAACCTTGAGTGATTTTGTTATAATCACCTCGGACAATCCAAGGAGCGAGGATCCCCAGGCTATCATCAGGGATATGATAAAGGGGATAGACACAGATCTTCATGCCGAGCTTGGGCCGGAACCTGGATTAAACTTTGAAGCTGATGATTTGAACGTCGAAAAGGCCTTTCATGTGGAACCGGACAGACGCAAGGCCCTTGAAAGGGCAGTGCTGGCCACAAGCCCCGGGGACACCCTGGTTGCGGCAGGCAAGGGCCATGAAAACTACCAGATTTTAAAGACAGGCACCATCCATTTCGATGACAGAGAGGTTCTGTTAGAAGCCCTTGCCCGTTTGTCCAAATCTGGAGAAGAGTCATGAATAAGCCCATACCCTGGACGGTAAAAGAGGTCACACGGGCCCTGGGCCTTGAGCAGTTAGATCAGGACAGCGGTTTCGCCTTTGAAGGGGTCTCGACCGATTCCCGGTCCATCCATGTCCGGGATCTGTTTGTGGCTCTAGGGGGAGAACGATTTGACGGACACAGCTTTATCCCTGACCTTGCGGAAAGAGGCGTCAAGGGTTTTGTCGTTCAAAGGGACTTTCCAGTCCAAAATGAACAGGAAATTTCAGGCAGCTGGCCTGACGTTGTTTTCTTCCGTGTGGACAACACCTTAACTGCACTGGGTGACCTTGCCAGGTTCCAGCGGTTAAGGGCGGGTGTTAAGGTGGTTGCCATCACAGGCTCCAATGGAAAGACCTCAACCCGGAAGATGACCGGTGGGATTTTCCATCGACGATTCAACACACTCACAACCATGGGAAACCTAAACAACGAGATCGGGCTTCCCTTGACCCTCCTGAAGCTGAGCCTTGACCATGAATGGGCCGTGGTGGAGATGGGCATGAACCATGGGGGGGAGATTGACCGTCTTGCCTCTATTGCCCTTCCCGACATCGGCGTCATAACAAACACCGCCGCCTGTCACCTTGAGGGACTTGGAACGGTTGAAGGTGTTGCAAGGGCCAAGGCAGAGCTTTTGCCCCATATAGCAAGGCATGGGAGCGCAGTTTTGAACCTGGATGATTCAAATTTTGAGATCCTTGAGGCAGCCGCCAGGACCAACGATGCCATCCGGGAGATTGTCTGTTTTTCCACGGCAGCTGAAGCCGGGGATTGTGTCAAGGCCAGGCAGATAGAGCCCAGAACCGGCGGCATTGGGTTTACCCTTGAGGCGCCCTCCTGGGGGGCGTGTGACCTTCTTCTCCCCACTCCGGGGCTTTTCATGGTCAGCAATGCACTTGCAGCAGCGTGCGCAGCCCTTGCCGCCGGAATTTCCATGGAAATTGTCAAAAAGGGCCTTGAGGCATTTGAGCCGGAACCAGGACGCATGCACGTTGTACCGGGGTTTAACAACACCACCATCATTGACGACGCCTACAACGCAAATCCAAGTTCCGTGACCGCCGCCCTTGAAACCCTTGAACGGGCGTCGGGCGTAAACCCCTCCATTGCCGTTCTCGGTGACATGCTCGAACTTGGAGAGCAGGCCCCAGGTTTCCACCGTAGAATCGGTGTCCTTGCGGCAGAATCGGGAGTAGCAAAACTCTACGTCTATGGTTCCATGGCCTGTCATGTGATCCATGGGGCTGTTGAAAGAGGGTTGTCCAGGGAGGCTATAATGGCCGGCACCCGGGAGGAGATTCTGGCGGATCTTCTCAAAGAGACTCCTTCGAAGGCCTGGATTCTGGTCAAGGGTTCCAGGGGCATGCACCTCGAGAAAATTGTGACCGGCCTGAAACGACCCACAACCATTGCCCGGGGAGAAGATATGTCTCCCCATCTAGGGAATTAGAATATGCTGTTTCATTACCTCTATCCGTTGCACACCGAGATCTCGCTGTTCAACCTTTTTCGGTATATAACCTTCCGCACCATCTATGGCGGACTCACCGCCTTTTTGATCTGTTTCCTGTTGGGCCCCTGGGTGATCAAGCGACTTTCAAGGATGCAGATCGGTCAGTTTATCCAGAACGACGGGCCTGAGACCCATTTCGAAAAAGAGGGAACTCCGACCATGGGCGGCATTCTCATACTCTTTTCCCTTGGTGTGTCGACCCTCCTGTGGGCGGATCTGAGCAACCACTATATTTTGATCACCCTTTTATCCCTGGCTCTTTTTGGTGCCATAGGATTCATTGACGATTACCTGATGCAGGTGAAAAAAAGAAACATGGGGTTCACGGCCAGGGGAAAGTTCCTGGTGCAGATCGTGGCGGGGTTTGCAATTTCCTCGCTTATCTATCTTTGTCCTGACTTTGATACGAGCCTCACTATCCCATTCCTGAAGAGGATATCCCCGGATCTTGGTCTTTGGTATATACCCTTTGCAACCCTTGTGATCGTCGGAACCTCCAATGCAGTGAATCTCACGGACGGACTTGACGGCCTTGCCATAGGGCCGATCATCATTGCAGGGGTCGCCTATATGTTCTTTGCCTATGTGGCAAGTCATATAACCATCGCCAACTACCTCCAGGTCAAGCACATTGCCTCCTGCGGCGAGATCACCATTGTGTGCGGAATCCTTGCTGGGGCGGGACTTGGGTTCCTCTGGTTTAACTCCCATCCGGCCCAGGTTTTCATGGGGGATACCGGTTCCATACCCCTTGGGGCCCTGCTTGGAACCATCGCCGTTGTAACCAAGCAGGAGATTCTGCTCCTGATTGTGGGCGGCCTGTTTGTTATCGAGGCCCTTTCTGTGATCATCCAGGTGGGCTATTTCAAGCTTTCCAAGGGGAAGAGGGTGTTCCGCATGGCACCATTGCACCACCACTTTGAACTCAAGGGGTGGCCCGAGTCAAAGGTAATCGTGCGGTTCTGGATTATATCGATCACCCTGGCTCTTATTTCCCTTTCAACCCTTAAGATTCGTTAGGCGAACTGAAATGAATATTTCAACCGTGATTAAATCCCTGGTGGAACAACCTGATAGGGGATACGTGCTTGTGGCAGGTCTTGGAGTCTCCGGGGCTGCCATTGTGCGGTTTTTGCGGTCAAAAAATCTTGAGGTCAGGGCAACGGATACCCGCCCCCTGGGGCCGGATGTGACCCTGCCACTTGAAGCCATGGGCGTAAGGTGTGAGACTGGCGGGCATAAAGTGGAGACCTTTGAACGGGCGGCCCTCATAGTTACAAGCCCGGGAATCCCCCTTGACATGGAGTATTTTAAACGGGCCAGGGCCAAGGGGGTATTGGTCACAGGCGAGCTTGACCTTTTTTCCTTTTTCAATAAAAAAACCCTTGTTGCCATCACCGGGACCAACGGCAAGACAACGGTGACAACCCTTGTGAGTGAGATGCTTGAGAAATCCGGTTTAAGCGTGTTTACCGGCGGCAACATAGGAACTCCGCTGGTTGAGTTCCTGGAATCCGGTCAAGAGCAGGACGTTGTTGTAGCAGAGGTGAGCAGCTTTCAACTTGATGCGGCAACTGTGTTCTCTCCCAGCGTGGCAGTGCTCCTCAACCTTGCCGAAGACCACCTGGACAGATATCCCGACTTTTCTGCCTATGCCGATTCCAAGTGGAGTATCTTCCGCAGCCTGTCCGAACGGGGGTTTGCCGTTGTCAACCAGAACCTTGAAATTCCATCCGGCCTGGAAGGATTAACCAGGACAAATACGCTGATCTTTGGTACAAACGAAAATTCCAACGCAGATATTTCTTCCCGGACCATCGAGATAAAAATTCCAGGCGAAGATTTTACCCTGGATCTTTCGGCCACCCGCTTAAGGGGAGCCCATAACCGGGATAACATTGCTGCCGCAGCCCTTGCAGCTGTTCTGGCCGGAGGGAACAAGGTCGGAATACAGGAGGCTCTGAACGATTTCTCACCCCTCGTCCATAGAACCGAGTTTGTGGCAATCATCCATGGGGTGGAGTACTACAACGACTCCAAGGGTACCAATCCCCATGCGGTTGAAGGGGCACTGCAGGGTTTTGACCGGGTGATCCTGATCCTTGGGGGCAGATCCAAGGACACAAATTTTTCTTCCCTCCTCCCCGTGATTCTCCAACGGGTCAAGGCCGTTGTTGTTATGGGAGAGGCGGCCCCGAAGATCAAGGCCGATCTTTGTGGCGCCCCTGGTGCCGATCCTGCTTCAGGTTCATGTTCAGGCGTTAGAATATTCGATGCGGTCTCCATGGTCGATGCCCTTGAAGTTGCAGCGGGCCTCGCAGTCACGGGGGACACGGTTCTTCTTTCTCCCGGATGCTCAAGCTTTGACATGTACGAGAACTATGGCCAGAGGGGTGATGATTTCAAGGCCCGGGTTATGGCATTGAAGGGGGAGGATCTATGAGCAAAAAAGTCGCAAACGTCCATCCCTTTTTTGGTGAGACCACCATTCTTTTTCCCGTGCTGCTGCTGGTGGGCATGGGGATTGTGATGGTGTACAGTGCAAGCTCAAGCCTTGCTGTCTCACGGTTTGGAGATAATTTTTTTTACATGCAGCGCCAGGCAGTTTTTGCCCTGCTGAGTTTTGGGGTCATGTTCACTGCGGCCTCGTTCCCCTATCGGGCTTTCCGGGTGTTTGCCTATTTCTTCATGGGCCTTGCCGTTGTACTTCTCGTGGCTGTCCAGGTGCCGTTTTTTGGCCATGCAGCCGGTGGCGCCCATCGATGGGTTACTTTCGGAGGGTTTACCTTTCAACCGTCAGAATTCACGAAACTCGCCCTGGTTCTGTTCCTTGCCTATTCCCTTTCAAAGAAGCAGGAGATGATCAGGGATTTTTCAGTCGGGTTCATGCCCCATGTGCTTCTCCTGGCGGTCCTCTCCATTCTCATCCTCATGCAGCCCGACTTTGGAACGGTAATAATCATTGGCTGTATCACCTGGGGAATGATGTTTGTGGCAGGGGTCAGAATTGTTCATCTGTTGCTGCCCGTTCCATTCCTCGCGCCCGTGGTTTATTTTCTTGTCTATCGGGTGGATTATCGCATGGACAGGATTCTGGCCTTCATGAACCCCTGGGACGATCCCCTGGACAAGGGCTACCAGATCACCCACTCTCTCAAGGCGTTTGGATCGGGCGGTATTTTTGGCAAGGGCATCGGCCTCGGGATGCAAAAGCTTCATTACCTGCCCGAGCCCCACACGGACTTCATTCTTTCGGTTATCGGTGAGGAACTCGGACTTGTGGGGGTACTTACCACTCTGGTTCTTTACTCCATAATTTTGTGGCGGGGGGCGGTCATTGCCCGAAACGCCCCAGATCTTTTCGGCTCGTTTGTCGCTACCGGGGTGGTTATCACCCTGGGTCTCCAGGTTGCGATCAACGCAGGTGTTGCCATGGGTGTTCTGCCCACAAAGGGTCTCACCCTTCCGTTTCTAAGCTATGGCGGTACCTCTTTAATTGTAAACATGGCCTTCATGGGGATATTGATGAACATTGGAGCAAAGGTGGAAAATGGATAAGCAGGACCTTAACATCCTCATTGCGGGGGGCAAGACCGGCGGTCATCTTTTCCCGGGAATTGCCATTGCCCAGGCTTTTTCAGACAGGGTGCCGGGAACCCGCATCCTCTTTGTGGGAACAGGGCAGCCCTTTGAGACATCTACACTTGACTGTTACGGCTTTGCCCACACGGCAATTTCCGTTTCGCCAATCAAGGGCAGGGGGCTTGTGGGAAAACTTGCCGCCCTGGTGCGTCTGCCCCTGTCCCTGGTCCAGGCCATTGCCGTTCTTCGAAAGTTCAAGCCCGATCTTGTCCTCGGTGTGGGCGGGTATTCTTCAGGCCCAGTCGTGGTTGCAGCAAGGTTTTTACGCATTAAGACTGCTGTCCAGGAGCAAAATACCATTCCCGGGATCACCAATAGAATCCTGTCACGGGTCTGCCACCTTGTGTTTACCTCTTTTGAGGATACCAGGGGGTTGTCAAAACGGGCTGTTGTTCACCACACCGGCAATCCTGTACGTAAACTCAAAACCAGAAATAAAGAGGCAGGGGCAGGGGCGGAAAAGAGCCCTTTGGATCATTGCCCGGCTGAAAACTCCCGGGAACTTGACCCGGCTGTTTTTAATCTCCTTGTCACCGGCGGAAGTCAGGGAGCCCGTTCCATCAACCAGGCCATGATGGGAGCAATGGCTCTTCTGGATGATCCTGCCTCCATTCGCCTTATTCACCAGACAGGAGTTTCCGACGAGGCCGAGGTGGCTCGAACATACCAGGATCTTAATATGAACGGGGAGGCCAGGGCTTTTTTCGACGACCTTCCAGACCGGATGGCCGGGGCAGATCTCATCGTAGCCCGGGCCGGTGCCGGAACCATCTCCGAGATCATCAGCCATGGAAAACCGTCGATTCTGGTTCCCTATCCCCATGCCGCCGACGACCACCAGCGTTTCAATGCTGAGGCCGTTGTGAACAGGGGCGGGGCAGAGATGATCCTGGACAGGGAGTTAAGCCCGGAACGACTCAAAATCGCCATTGAGGCCCTGGAGAATGACCGAGAAAAACGCCTCGCCATGGGAAGGGCAGCAAGGGGCATGGCAATTCCGGATCCGGCCGGTGCAATTGTTGACCTATGTGAACAGCTTTTGAACAGCTAAAAGCTTTTAAGGAGTTTAGATGTACCAGAAAAACTACCACATATATTTTGTAGGCATAGGCGGCATCGGCATGAGCGCCATTGCAGAGCTTCTTCTGAGCCTTGGATACAGGGTGTCTGGATCAGACGTAAAGCTTTCGCCCATAACCCAGCGCCTATCCTCCCTTGGAGCCTTCATATTCAAGGGCCACAGGGCAGAGCAGTTAAATGATGCCGATGTGGTTGTTACCTCAACGGCCATCGCCAAGGACAACCCCGAGGTGGTCGAGGCAGAAAAAAGATGCATCCGAACCATAGCCAGGGCTGAAATGCTGGCCGAACTCATGCGCATAAAATACGCCATTGCCGTTTCAGGAGCCCACGGCAAGACCAGCACCACATCCATGGTGGCAACCATTTTAAATGAGGCAGGCCTTGACCCAACCGTTGTGGTTGGCGGGCTGTTAAAGAGCCTTGGCACAAACGCTCGCCACGGCAAGGGCGATTATATCGTGGCCGAGGCCGACGAGAGTGACGGCTCATTTTTGAAGTATTCCCCAGCCATTGCAGCCGTCACCAACATCGATCTTGAACATCTTGACTATTACAATGGTATCGAGGACATCAAGGATAATTTTGTCCGGTTTATCAACTCGGTTCCCTTTTACGGTCTTGCCGTGCTCTGCCTTGACAACGAGCACATCCAGCAGATCCTGCCAAGGATCACTGCCCGGTACACCACCTTTGGCCTTAACGCCCAGGCAGATCTTGAGGCAAGGGAAATATGCCTTACTGGTAGAAGGGGATGCTTTACCGTGGTCCACAAAAAGGAGGTTCTGGGCGAGATTACCCTGAACCTTGCAGGCAAGCATAATATTTCCAACGCCCTGGCAGCCATTGCTGTGGCCCTTGAGCTCAAGGTTGATTTTAAGGTGATCAAAGGAGCCCTTGAGAAAATCGAAGGGGTTGCAAGGAGACTTGAGATAAAAGGTGAAAAGAAAGGCATCACCGTGGTGGACGATTACGGCCATCACCCCACTGAGGTGAAGACCACCCTTGCGGCCGTAAGGGAGGCCTGGCCAGATAAAAGGATTGTGGTGGTGTTTCAGCCCCACAGGTTTACAAGAACCAGGGATCTGTTCAACGACTTTACCCGGGCGTTTTACCAGTCAGATCTGTTGTTTGTGCTGCCAATCTATGCGGCAAGTGAACCTCCGATCGAAGGAATTGATTCGCTAAAGCTCTGCAGGGGGATCGAGGAGCACGGCCATAAGCAGGTATCCTGTGTAAAAGATTTTGAGACATGTATATCTATTCTTTCCAGCACCCTTAATCCTGGTGATCTTGTTCTGACCCTTGGTGCGGGAGATGTTTATAACCTGGGCGAACGGCTGTTGGAGATCCTCTAGTGAATTTGGCAGAGAGTCTGGTGGATAACCTGGGATTAAATTTGGGAGTGTATCCGGGAGTGAAATCCAGAGTAAAATACGGCGCAAAAAGGGGAGTTGATTCCTGTTCCCTTTCCAGGGCCTGTGCCCTGTTGCAGCGGGAGTTTTTCCTCCTCTTAAATGAGCCCATGGCCAGGCACACAACTTTTAAGGTGGGCGGACCAGCAGATCTGTTTTTCGCACCGGCAACCAAAGGGGAACTCATCGGAGTCATAAAGCGTTCCCGGGACCTTGACATACCAGTAGTCCTTGTGGGCAGCGGCACTAATCTTCTGGTCAGGGACAGGGGTATCCGGGGGCTTGTTGTTACAACGAAAAGGATGAATAAAGACCTTGACCTTGCCATGACAACCGGCCAGGAGGGAACGATAACGGCATCTTCAGGAGTTATCCTTGGGACTGTTGCACGTTTTGCCATGGACCGGGGCATGGCTGGGTTTGAGTTTTGTGCAGGTATCCCGGGAACCGTGGGCGGAGCTGTGATGATGAACGCAGGAACCAGCCTCGGCACCATCGCAGACATCCTTGTCTCCCTTGAAGTTGTGTCCGGGGATGGAAAGATCATTACAATAGACAGATCTGAACTGAGTTTTGCCCATCGGAAAATAATGTTTGATTCACTTGACCCCTGCATGTTTGTTCTAGGGGCACGGTTTAGAGTCTTTGCCGGGGATAAACAACAGATTCGAGACCGGTGGCTCTCACTTCTTGAGCTGCGCCATGCAAGTCAGCCAGGAAAAGTTGCAAGTGCGGGCTGTTTTTTTAAAAATCCGGATGGTGGCATGCCTGCGGGTCTGCTGATTGACCGGGCGGGCCTCAAGGGACAAAGGTTCGGCAATGCAATGGTTTCAAAGATCCACGGTAATTTTATCGTCAATCTTGGGGGTGCTACAGCTCTGGAAATATTAACCTTAAAGCGCATTGTCCAGGACGAGGTGAGAAAAAAATTCAATGTTGATCTCAAACCAGAGGTGAAAATTGAAGGCGAATAAAAAAGTTAGAAAAAACAAGCTTTTGGCAACGGATATAGAGGTTTCCGTTGTTGGAAGCGATTTCATGGCCAGTCTTGATTTTGTGCTGAAGTTTATTTTACTGGTGCTGGTGCTGGCCCTTTCAAGTATTGGGCTGATTTTTGCCCATGATTTTATCACCCAGAGCACCTATTTCAACATAAAGAGTGTCACTATTTCCGGGGCCGATCGTCTCAGCCATTCTGAGATTCTTGCCCAGGCCGGGGTCAAGACCGGCGACAGTATACTCGCCCTTAATCTTAAAACGGCCCGGGAACGACTCACGGCCCATCCCTGGATCAGGGATGCGGCACTTGAGCGTAAGATCCCGTCACTCCTGTATATACGAATTTTAGAGCAAAAGGCCATTGCAAGGGCATTCTTGCCCAGGGACTTTCAGGTGCTCCTTGACATGGACGGGCAGCCCTTCAAGCCCTATGACCCGGAGGGCGAACCCCTGACTGCTGACCTGCCAATGATCCAGGGACTCGAACTTCAATCGATCAGTTCGACCGTTCCGGCTCCCACCTACGGCTTTGAGGGGAAACTTCACAGGGGGGTGCTGGCACTCATCGGTCTTGACGGTACTCCGCTCTTTCGGGAGATAAGGGCGGACAGGGATCTGGGCATTGAGGTGACCACCGATGTTTTTAAAACCCACACCAGTATGGCTGGTGAGTTAGTCATCCTTAAGTTGGGATTCGACAGCTTCAAGACAAAGCTTGTCCGTGCCCGGCGAATCCTTGATTTCATGGATGCAGCTTCAGATGCATCCTGGGAAGCATCTGGAAACGTTTTAGGAAAAGCTCTGGGTGATGGAAAAGGGGTGGGCATGATCGATCTTTTTAACATTAGAAGCGTAACAATAACCCTTGCAGATAAAGGTGTTTTGCCAATTACGACCAAAGGAGGTGTTTAACTTGCACGAAGAGGGTAAAATTATAGTGGGGCTTGACATCGGGACCACAAAGATCTGTGCCGTTGTCGGTGAGGTGGTTCAGGGTGAGATTAATATTATCGGTGTTGGTGAGTCGCCTTCCAGGGGGTTGAGAAAAGGTGCTGTGGTCAATATCGAGTCAACTGTGGAATCCATCAAAAAAGCCGTGATAGATGCGGAGGTGATGGCCGGCTGCAGTATCTCATCTGTGTTTGTGGGCATTGCAGGCGGCCACATCCGGGGGCAGAACAGCCATGGCATTATAGCCATCAAGGGCCAGGAGATAAACCAGAACGATGTTGACCGGGTGATCGAGGCGGCAAGCGCAGTTGCCATTCCAATGGATCGCGAAATCATCCACGTCATCCCCCAGGAGTTTATTGTGGATGACCAGGAGGCGATTCAGAACCCTGTGGGCATGACCGGGGTTCGCCTAGAGACAAAGATTCACATTGTGACTGGGGCAGTCTCCTCTGCAAGGAACATTGTAAAGTGCTGCAACAAGGCGGGGCTCGACGTATGCGACATAGTGCTCGAATCCCTTGCCTCGGGGGAGGCAGTTCTGTCTCCTGAGGAAAAGGAGCTTGGGTGCGCCCTTGCAGATGTGGGCGGGGGCACCACGGATTTTGCCATTTTCAAGGGAAACAACATCAAACACACCTTTGAGCTCGCACTGGGGGGGCACAACCTTACCAACGATATTTCCATCGGATTGCGAACCCCCCTTGCAGAGGCAGAAAAGATAAAGATAGATCACGGGACCTGCCTTAGCCAAAGTTCCCGCAACGGTGAAACCATCGAGGTTGCCGGAATCGGAGGCCGGGGCTCAAAGAGTCTTCCAAAGGACATCCTGGCTGAGATCCTGGAGCCCAGGGTCGAAGAGATGTTTTCCATACTAAAAAGGGAGGTCTACAGCAACGGTCTTGAAAATTCATTTCCGTCGGGCATTATCCTCACCGGAGGAACGGCTCTTTTACACGGTATAACCGATGTGGTTGAGGGGGTCTTTTCCACGCCGGTCAGGCTTGGAAGGGTCATGAAGGTCGGAGGTTTGAAGGATGTGGTTAAAAATCCTGCCTTTGCAACCGGGGTCGGCCTTGTAATTTACGGCAGCAGAAACGCTGGAGTTGCCTTTGACGACGGTGATAATGGCCTGTTTATGCGGCTTTTAAAACGAATGAAACAATGGTTTAAAGATGTTATATAACAGCTAACAGCTGTTTTTTATAACCCACATGTCCTCACGGACACAACAAAGTATAAAACTTGAATTAGGACGGAACTTTGTTTCTTGTCTCTTGTTTCAAGTTTCTTGAAGGAGGGGAGTATGAATTTTTCCTATGTAGAGAGTGAAAAATCTGCAATGATCAAGGTTATCGGTGTTGGTGGAGCCGGTGGAAATGCGGTCAATAACATGATCGACGCTAATCTTCAGGGCGTGAAGTTCATCGTCGCCAATACAGATGCCCAGGCCCTTGAAATATCAAGGGCCGAACTTAAGATTCAGCTTGGGGTGGAGCTGACCCAGGGTCTTGGAGCTGGTGCCAATCCCGCAGTGGGAAGGGAGGCAGCCCAAGAGAACATGGATGAGATAAGGGCGGCCCTTGAGGGCAGCCACATGGTTTTCATCACCGCAGGATTGGGCGGCGGAACCGGTACGGGTGCAGCTCCGGTTATTGCAGAAATCTGCCAGGAACTGGGTATTCTGACAGTGGCTGTTGTGTCAAAGCCCTTTTCCTTTGAGGGTAAAAAAAGGGCTTTCCAGGCTGAGGAAGGTATCAACAGGCTGCGGGACATCACCGATACGGTCATTACCATCCCCAACGACCGGCTCAGGGGAATCGCAGGCAAGGGCGCAAGAATGGTAGATATGTTTGTCAAGGCTGACGAGGTTCTCCACCATTCGGTCAAGGGCATCACAGATCTTATCATGCTGCCGGGTCTTGTGAATCTTGACTTTGCCGATGTCAGAACCACCATGTCCAAGGCTGGTATGGCCATCATGGGAATCGGTATTGCATCGGGTGAAAACAGGGCTGTTGAGGCGGCAGAAAGGGCAATTTCCCATCCGTTGCTGGAGGATATCTCCATAGCAGGCGCAAGGGGGGTTCTCATGAACATCACCTGTTCCAGCGACCTCACCCTTGATGAGATGACCGAGGCGTCTGACCGTATTCACCAGGAGGTGGGTGATGATGCGGAGATTATCTGGGGCCAGGCAATTGACGAGAGCCTTGGTGACGAGATGCGTGTAACCGTTATTGCAACGGGTATCGGCGGCGGCGAGCGACAGGCAAAGAACGTCCACAGCATTGATTCTGCACGACCAAAGGTCAGGTCTGCCAGGACCTTTGGTCAGGAGGATACCTTTGTAAGGGGAAAACTCAGGGAGCCGACTCAGGAAGAACTTCAAAACTGGAATGAAATCGAAGAACCCGTAATGGTCAGGCAGAAAAAGGTGGTTGGTGAGGATGGCAGAAATGCATATCGCGGACTGTCCATGGACAGGGAAGACCTGGAGATTCCCACTTTTTTGCGGCGCCAGGCAGACTGATACATGGCAGACGGGTCAAGGCACGCCAGGAGGGGGAATGTACGCCTTGAAATCGGAAGCATTGTCAAGGGACAGAAGGGATTGATTCGAACCGCCCTGGTGTATCCCAACACCTATCAGGCAGGCATGTCCAGCCTTGGATTCCAGGCAGTGTACGGGTTGATAAATGATCTTGATCAGGTGGCGGCCGAACGGGTTTTTTTGCCAGACGACCCAAGAGCTGCACCCAGGAGTGTGGAGAGTAACAGGGGACTTGCAGGTTTTGATATAATCTTTTTTTCCGTGTCGTTTGAGAATGATTACCTGAATCTTATCTCCATGCTCGAAAGGTCCGGCATTCCCCTGCGGGCTGCCGATCGGAATGAAACCCAGCCCCTTTTGGCGGCTGGGGGAGTGGCCGTTTATTTGAATCCCGAACCCCTGGCTCCGTTCATGGATCTTATGCTCCTCGGCGAGGCTGAGCTTTTGATACCTCAGTTTTTTGGAGTTTACTCCCCCCAGGTCCCAAGGCACAGGCTCTTTGAGCAATTGGCTTCAACCGTTCAAGGGGTGTATGTGCCGTCCTGGTATGCTGAGAGTGTTGGCAGGGATGGTGAATTTGCCGGCATGGAAACACTCAATGACCTTGCCCCCCAAAGGATAAGGGTCAGGCGGGTCCAGAAACTCGAACAGATCTGCACCACCCGGGTTCTCACATCGGATACGGCCTTTAAAAACACCTTTTTGATCGAAACCGGCAGGGGCTGCCACCATGGTTGCAGGTTTTGCAGCGCAGGGTTCATCTACCGGCCCCCAAGGTTCTATCCCGAGGATGTCGTTGCCCGTGCCCTTGAAGAGGCAAAGAAGCTGACCCCCAGGGTCGGGCTTGTGAGTGCCGCTGTTTCGGACCACCCGGCCATCAACGCCATTTGTGCCAGGGGGATTGCCGAGGATCTCTCAATCTCCTTCAGTTCGTTAAGGGCCGATGCCCTGACCGATGAACTCATCGCAACCCTCCAGAGATCCGGGGTCAAGACCGCCACCATAGCCCCGGAGGCAGGGTCTGAAAGAATGCGGGCCATCATCAATAAAAAGATCGGCGAAACAGATCTTCTCTCTGCGGCCGAGCGGCTGGTAGGAGCCGGGATCATAAATCTCAAGCTCTACTATATGATAGGGCTTCCCTTTGAAAACGACGGGGATGTCCGGGCTATCGTAACCCTCACCGGGAAGATCCTGGAGGCGTTTGTCCGTGCCAGCCGGAAAAAGCAGAAAATCGGAACCCTTTCCCTGAGCATCAACCCATTTATTCCAAAGCCCGCCACCCCTTTCCAATGGGCCCCCATGGCAAAAATTACCCTGCTTAAAAAGAGGCTCAAGATTGTCCAGGATGGTCTGAAAAAGATGCCCAACATACGTCTTAAATGGGAGTCTTTGAGGATGGCAAGGATCAACGCCCTTCTTTCCAGGGGAGGTCGGCCTGTGGCAGACATCCTCGAGGATGCCGCAAGGAACGGGTGGTCAAGAGCCCTGAAGAACGCAGATGGATATTGCGAGGCCATTGTTCATACCGAGCGCAATGGGGATGAGGTTTTTCCCTGGGAAATAGTTGACACAGGTCTCAAACGGGGGTTCCTCTGGCGGGAATACCAAAGGGCAAAAACCAAAAAAATCACCCCGGACTGCCCCATGATCGACTGTAATCTCTGCAATCTCTGCCGCATTCCCTGACGGGAATTGCGGGGATGGTTAACTTATCCTTGACATCAGTCGCTAAATTAAATATATAGGACAGGTTTGAATTAAGCCTAGGTAGCTCAGTCGGTAGAGCAGGAGACTGAAAATCCCCGTGTCGGCGGTTCGATTCCGTCCCTGGGCACCATTTTTAAAAGGGCTTTCAGAGCAAAATGCTCTGAAAGCCCTTTTCCTTTGGTTTGGATTTTTACACTCCCTTTATACACATTGTTTTTCTCACTGTCATGGCAAATGCTCTGCCCAGCGATTACCGGAAAAACAGGAAATAATATACTGTGGAAATAGAGACATTAATCAACTATTATTTGAAGATCTTTATCATCTTTACCCCCTTTTTTGTGCTCTCTGCATTCCTCTCGCTTACCAGGGATTTCCAGGATTTTGAAAAAAAGCGGATTGCCATAAGGGTTACCATTGCCGTTATGATCAGCTCGTTCGTGATCTATCTGTTTGGTAAATATATCTTTGATCTGTTCGGCATAACCCTTGACGCTTTCAGGATCGGGGCTGGCACCATTTTGTTCCTTTCGGCCCTGTCCATGCTGGCCGACAAGGACGATATGGCAAGTCAGTCAAATAACCGGGATATTGCCGTAGTTCCCCTTGCCATGCCCATGACAGTGGGACCCGGGGTTATAGGTGTACTTTTGGTCATGGGGGCCGAGGCAGGTTCGCTGGTGGAAAAAATTATGATTGCCGGTGCGCTTTTTCTTGCCGTTATTTCCCTGGGGGTGCTTCTCTACCTTTCATCCGCAGTAAAACGTTTGATCGGAGATCAGGGTCTAGTGATACTTCCCAAAATCACCGGGCTTTTTGTCGCAGCCATTGCAGCCCAGATAATTTTTACCGGCATTCAGAATTTTCTCAAAATTAACTGATTGCCCTGGCCTGTTAAGAGGTTGCGATCCAGATTTTAATGGTAAATCTGGGGCCAATTTGATTTGATTTTTTAAATTAGAAAAGGTAGTGTTCACATTGACGAATTCTTTTTAGTCGGTTTGCTTGCTTTGACAAAATAACACCAAAAACTGTGAAGTTCGTCGGCACCTTTTATGTCGCAGCGTGTTTTTTTCAATTAACTACCTTTACAATCACCTGAAGTTGAGTTTGGCACTGTAATTTTAAATGACGGAGGTATGAAAATGGTAGATCTTTCAACCAGGTATTTAGGATTAAACCTTAGAAATCCAATCATTGTCGGCAGCTCCGGGTTAACCGATTCTGTTGAAAAGATTCAAAAAATCGAGGAGGTGGGTGCCGGTGCAGTGGTGTTAAAATCGATTTTTGAAGAAGAAATTTTTTTTGAGTACGACGCTGTTATCAAGGAGGCAGAAAAGGATGGTGTCAGCCTGGAGCAGTTTGATTATTTTGATTTCCATTTAAGGGGGAAAAAACTGAATGCCTATATTGATCTGATTCAAGGTGCAAAGGCAAAAACATCCATTCCAGTCATTGCCAGTATTAACTGTGTTTATTCCTATGAGTGGATTGATTTTGCAAAGAGAATTGAAGCTGTAGGGGCTGATGCAATTGAATTAAACATGTTTTTCCTGCCGTCTGATTTTAAAAGAAGCACCCGGAAACAGGATGAGATGTATTTTGAAATAGTGGAGAAGCTTGTCAAAGCGATTTCAATACCCGCATCTCTTAAAATCAGCTACTACTTTTCAAACCTTGGGCACATGATCCAGAGACTTTCAAATTCGGGAGTTTCCGGAATTGTTCTATTTAATCGTTTTTTCAGCCCGGATATTGATATTGAAAAATTAACAATAAAACCCTCGTTTGTTTTCAGCGCTCCTTCCGATATAGCACAGTCCCTGCGCTGGATCGCCATCATGTCCCAGAGAGTTGAATGTGATCTTGCAGCCTCATCGGGAATTCATGATGGTGAAGGCGTTATCAAACAGATCCTGGCAGGTGCCCAGGCTGTGCAGATGGTGTCTGCATTATATAAAAACAAGATCCCATACATTAAGGATGTAATTCAGACTCTGGAAACCTGGATGAAGGCACATAAGTATAATACCATTCAAGAGTTCAGGGGGAAGCTAAGTCAGGCTAAGGCAGATGATCCTGCAGTTTATGAACGTGTGCAGTTCATGAAATATTTCAACTGATTTAATTTCTGATTTAATTTCTGATTTAATATAGGGCGATCCCCTGGGGTCGCCTTTCTGGACTGACAAAAGATTGAGTCTCCAATAACGCAGACCCCCGTCGAACCGTTAATTAGTGGCTGACCGAAAACTCGTATTTGGGCGAAAACTCGCCCATATGCAAGGCGCAAAAAATTTTGAAACCGGAGCGTACTGCTGTACGTGAGGATTTCAGAATTTTGCAGCAACGCAGCAGATGGGTGAGTTTTCGTTCAAACACTAATTATGACAAATGGTTCACATTATCATCAAGGCCTGGAAGCTCCCTATCCTTATCTGGGCACAGGTTTCTTGCCAAGGGGAGCAAAGCATACTCCGGCAAGCTTGAAGTGGGCAAACCCAAAGGGAATTCCGATTATGGTCAGGCAAAGGGAAATTCCGGCGAGGATGTGGGAAATTGCAAGCCAGATCCCGGCCAGTATAATCCACAGAAAATTGGCAAGGGAGGTACCGACAATCCGTTGTTCCCCCAGAATTCTTACATCCACAAGCTCTTTGCCAAAGGGGAATGCGGCAAATCCTGCAATCCTGAAGGCGGCGTAGGCAAAGGGAATTCCTGCAACGGTAATAAAGAGAAGGCCTCCGAGCAAGAGCCAGGACAGCCACGCTATAAAACCCCCGCCAAATATGAACCATAGAATGTTGAGTATCAGTATCATTTATCAATCCTGTTAAATATTTCCTTTGCCCAGATGGTGTGGAGACGAGGGCCTGGATGAAAACCGTCATAGGCCATGAGGGATGGATCCATGGGCAGGTTGAACTCCATGAATTCGCAATCGGGCTGGGTCTTTAACCATTTTTTGATTGTCTTATTCATACGTGCTGCACACAGGCCAAGGTACCAGTTTAACGGCCAGGGAATGGCGGGAAACAGTTCCATGGGCGGCACGGCAGAGATGATAAACCGGCGGACCTTGAACCGGTCACCCAGGAGGGCAATTAATGTTTTCTGCTGCTCTGCCCATTTGTCCGCAGGTACACCTCGTTTGACATCGTTGACTCCCAGGGATGTGACGACATAATCAAATGTCGCCGGGGGCAGGGGTTTTATATGTTTGATGGTTCCGGCCGTGGTGGCTCCGGTTTTTGCGATCAACTCCCAGGCTACCGTGTATTGGGGGCCAAAGCAGGCAAGGATCTGACCTGAAAGGGCCTGGTCCTGGTGGTCAACGCCTACGCCTGCTGCGGCCGAGTCTCCAAGGATCAGCAAGCGGATTTGTCGTTCACCGCTTCCCTGGATCCCTTTTCGCAGACCCTTGGCCTCGGGAAGTCTCGGTGTTTCCCTGGCCATCTTTTTCCCCTGGTGTATCAGCACGGGGGCCAGAAAAATTTTTAAAAGTTTAAGAATCATGGTGTCTTTTTACCACAACCGAACAGTTTTACAAGTTTATTTGCAGTAGATCCCCTTTCCGAGCATGGGGGCAAACCTTGATTTTGACATTAAGCCTTGACGAAACATGGTTTAAAGCCATAAGTCTTGGCAGTTTTCAGCATCAATTTATAAGAAACAACTTTTAGCATTTAGCTCTAAGCTAACAGCTAACTGTTATCGTGTTTCATACTTTGTTCTGTCCGCCAGGACGTGTGGGTTACATGGAACACGAAGTATACGGGGGCCAAATGAAAAAAATATTTATTGTGGTATTGATCGCTATTGGAATTTACGGGTATATACAAACGAACCAGGATGTCATTTCCGTTTTTACTGGTGAAAATATACAACGCGGCAATTCGGTTGCTGACGCATATCAGAATCAGTTAAGCAATGTACAGGTGAGCGGATCTGGCAGTGTCAGCCATATACTCAGTGATGATAATAAAGGTAGTCGTCACCAGAGATTCGTTATAGGTCTGTCTTCCGGTCAAACTCTTTTGGTTGCACACAACATTGATCTGGCCCCTAAAATAAAAACTTTGAAAAAAGGTGATAAGGTAGAGTTCTTCGGGGAATACAAATGGAATTCTAAAGGCGGCATTGTTCACTGGACACACCATGATCCTGGCGGTCGGCATATAGGCGGGTGGCTTAAACACAATGGGTGCAAGTACGAATGATCATATAGCAATCGCCATGGTCCCTCCCCTCTGTCTGTCAAGCGTTCTCCCGCTTTTTCGGTGAAACGTTTTTATTGTTTCCCGTTTTTTTCAGCTTCTGGTCAGCACCTGAATATTATAAATTATCGGAAATGCCAGTATTGGCAGTATCGATAATTTGCTCTTCAGGATTTGCTCCAATTCCTCGCCACCAATCAAAAAGCAGTTGACAGTTTTGTAAACCTTCCGTTACCTGTCATAGCAGCATTGATTGGCAGTGCCTATGGCGGCGGCGCTGAACTTGCCCTGAGGTGCGATCTGCGCATAATTGATCCTGACACAGTAATATGTTTTTCGGAGACAAAGTTAGGTCTCATGCCTGACTGGGGAGGATGTGCAAAACTTTCTTTTAGGGGGGAAAATCTCCATTTAAGAATTTAACGGTTGTTATCCCTAATATATTATTTCCCACGAAAAAACGATCGATAGTCGATGATTTTTTTTGACAAATGCTGAAAAAGTTGATATCTGGCAGGTAAAATCGAAATTTAGGAACCAATAACAGGTTATGTCAGGTAAAAGCCATCCCAACCGTGTGGGGGTGGTTTTTTTATTATCAAGGTCCTCTTCCGCTTAAAAACATGTTTACAAGGAGGATTTATGATAACAAAGATTGCTGTTTTGACAGGCTATTTTTTGACGGTGCTCATTATCGGTTTCATTGCCAGAATCCACTTAAAATCATTACCTGAAAGTTATTTTCTTGCAGATCGGAAACTTGGCACCCTTGTGCTTCTTGGTACAATGGTTTCCACCAATTTTTCAGCATTCACAGTTTTTGGAGCTTCCGGTGCCGGATATCTTGACGGGTATGCGTTTTTCCCCATCATGGGATTTGGAACGGGTTTCATGGCCCTGACCTTCTGGATTCTGGGCCGTAAAATCTGGCACAGGGGTCTGGAAAAAAATCTGATGACACCACCCGAACTGATAGAAGATTTGTACGGCAATCGTTTTTTGTCGTTTCTTTTTGCCCTTATAATGATCATCTTTACCATTCCATACCTTGCCCTGCAGCCCATGGCGGCGGGATATGTCCTGGAAGAACTTGTGGGGCTTCCCTATTTATACGGTTGCGTTCTCATTACTTTAATCATAATGCTCTATACATTGCGGGGGGGTCTCAGGGCGGTCGCCTGGACGGATCTGTTTCAAGGACCCCTTTTTCTATATGTTAGGAGCTGTTTTTGTGCTTTCCTTGGATTTCTGGGCCTGGGATTCATCCACTCCAATGGTAATGGGACTTCCCCTGTGGGTAGGCTATTATTTTGTACTGTTGTCTGCACTCCAGACCGGTGTCATGGTGTTCTGGGTTAAGAATAATGCGGGGGCTGATCGAAAGCTCCGATTAAAACCGGTAAATGATAGAGGATTAAAGAGTTTTCTGATGAACAAACGCCTACATTACTGATATGGTAAACTATTTTGACAAAGAAACTTCTAATGAATTTACAGAAACCTTTTTACACTAACTGAAAAGATTGAGCCCCAGAGTCTATGGACCTTGTGGAGACCGATATTCTGCTCCCCTGAAATGTTTTCTTGTTCATAGTTCTTTTTCTCCTTTGAATTCTGAGCGAAGTTCAGAATCTACTGTTTGCAGGTCTTTATAAAGGGGCTGGCATCTATTTGCAGTAAATCGCCTTTCCGTCTCCTGGAGCGTAGAAATCATCCAGCACAACCTTGCAGGTGTAGCCGAATCGTTCGTAAAAGGAGCGGGTGGATGCGTATCCAGGCTGTGTCGAGGTCTCCACATAGATCCTCAATCCGCCTGCTTCGCCAATGAGACGCTCCATCTCAAGCAGGAGTATTTTGCCAAGGCCCTGGCCCTGGAGATCCGGTGACACGGCGATCCAGTATATATCGTAGCTTGTCAAGGTGCAGGGGATGGGTCCGTAGCAGCCATATCCGATCACCTTGCCGCCCTTGAGGGCGATGACGAAGTAATATCCGCTCTTTGCACCCTGTTCAAGGCGTTCCTTTACAAGCTCTGCTGCAATTTTCACCTCGTCAGGTCTGAAGAAACCCGTTGATTCCACCAGCTGTTCGATCTGGGCCGTGTCCTGGGGCATGGGTTCGTACCTCAGGGTCATGCCCTTGTGCCTCAGGTCGTACAGGGTTTTCCGGCCGGTGATCTTAAAGACCACCTCGGCCATGCCCTGGAAGAAGTTTCTGGCATTGGTTCCAAGGCTCCTTGTTCGGTAGCCTCCCTCCTGCACCACCAGGATGGGAAGTCCGGATTCCCCGATCATCCGTCCGTTTGCACTGAAGTCCGCCGGAGTCAGGGACCAGGTGCCGGTGGGATCATGGCGGGCCGTATCCAGGCCAAGGGCAACCACCAGGAAATCGGGTTCAAATTGTGCGATACGCCTCAGGGCCATTGCCAGGGTCCTGCGGTACTCCTTTGCTGTGATGGTCTCCTCAAGGGGGAAGTTGATGTTGAACCCTTCGCCTTCCCCTTTTCCCTGTTCGTCTTCAAAGCCTGTGAAGTAGGGGTAGGCAAAGCCAGGATGACCGTGGATGGAGACAGTAAGTATGTCCGAGCGGTTGTAGAAGATATCCTGCTGTCCGTTTCCATGGTGGTAGTCGATGTCAAGGATGGCCACCCGGCCCTGTTCCCTGAGGTACTGGGCTGCAATGGCCGTGTTGTTCAGGTAGCAGAATCCGCCAAAGGATCTTCTTTCCGCATGGTGACCTGGGGGCCTCACAAGGGCATAGGCGATCCTGCGTCCGTCCAGGAGGGATTTTGCCGCAGTCAGGGCGGCATTTGCACCGTTTCTGGCCGTTGGAAAGGCGTTGCGGTTGATCGGGGTAAAGGTGTCTATGCAGTAATAACCGGGAAGCACGGTCGCTTCCCTTGGGGGCCGGGTTTTGTTTCTAATGGGGAACACATAGGGATAGAGGGATTTTCCCGGGCTCACCTCCTGGCAGGCCCGGTCAAGGTAGGCGACAAGATCGGCGTCATGGACTGCGAGGACGTGGGTGTCGGGAAAATCTTCCGCAGCAATGGATTCAAACAGACCACTTTTTTCAAGATGTTTTAAAATACTCCTGACCCGCACCGGGGCTTCCACATATCCGCGTTCATGGATGTGGTGAATCTCGTGGCGCTCGTTGACCACAAGGGCGATCTTTTCAGTAAAGCTCGGGTTGACCGTATCCTTGACCTTGGCCTGTTTTATATGGCGGAAAGGTCGAAGCTGTACCGGGTTGGCCTTTATGGATGACACCACAAACTCCACATACTCCTGGGGGCAGAGATCCTTGTACTTTCGCTCAAGGATGGCCCGGACCACCCGGCGGGCGTGGTTCCGGCCAAGGGGTTTGTCCCGGCCAAGGCCGTCATAGACGAGGAAGGGCATGCAGGTGTCACCCTCCTTGACAGGCGCCTCATAGGCGGTTTCCATCATGGGTCTTGCCCCGTAACGCTCGTAAAAACGAAGCCGTGCAGCGTTATCCTTTAAAAATTCTGGACCGCAGGCTGGATCGGTGTCCGGCAGACACTCGAAAAAAAGGCCCTTAACACCAAGGGAAGAGCACTCGCTCCTGACCCTTTCGTAAAGGGCGCTGCCGAGCCCTCCCCTGAGGGTTTCCGTGGCCGTTGCGATCCAGTCCAGATAGCAGAAGTTGATCTCAGGCTCATGGAGCACCATGGCAAACCCCATGATCCTATGGCGCATATTTTCCGCCACAAATAGGATGGGTCGGAACTTTAAGGTAAAGGGATTTCTAAGCTTGTCTCCAATGTGGTCGATCTCGGTTTCAGATGCCTCGGGAAAGCGTTGTTTCAGGATCTGCCTCACCTGGACAAGGGCCTCCCGGTTTACGGGGATTACGTCGTCAAAGATTCTTCTTATTCTAAACATTTTTTCCCTGTGGGGTTAATTTTAGCTGTCAGCTATTAGCTTTTAACTGTTAGGTTTTCAGCTGATAGCTAACAGCTAACCTCAAGATTCCCTTTACCTCATTGCCCTGGCGATATTTTGATCAGATAGCAACACCCCGGTCACGCAGATAACACTTCAAGTCGCTAATTCCGATGATCCCAAAATGAAACACAGACGCGGCAAGCAGAATTGCAGCGCCTGCTTCCACTGCCTGATAGAAATGCTCCAGTTTGCCTGCGCCGCCGGAGGCCACCACATCAGCCGAGACCGCTTGCTTGATTGATTTGATAACCGGCAGGTCATAACCGGTCTGGACGCCGTCCCCTGCTTTGCTTGTCGGTAAAATTACCGGAACTCCGTATCCGTCAATGCGTTTTGCCCATTCGATGGCATCTGTGCCGGTGGCTGTCCGTCCGCCGTCAATATAGACTTCATAGCCTGAAGGCATGGCCCCATTCTTATCCACGTCAATGGCTACCGTCACCTTTTCGGCGCCCAGTGCTTTGACCATTTCTTCGATCAGTTCAGGTTTCCGAAAGGCGGCGCTGCTGGTTGACACCTTATCGGCTCCCGCACGCAGTACCGCTTCAGCCGATTTAACATCATATATGCCGCCGCCAACGGTAAGCGGCACGGTTGTTACTTCGGCAATGCGTCTAATGACCTCGAGCGTCGTGGGTCTGTTCTCCACCGTTGCAGTAATGTCCAGGAGTGCGAGTTCGTCTGCGCCATTCTCGCAATAAGCCCGTGCACATTCTACCGGATCACCCGCGTCTTTTATGTCCATGAAATGGACGCCCTTGACAACCCGTCCATTTTGCATGTCTAAGCATGGCATGATTTTAATTTTTTTATCCAATTGTCCTTCACCTTTTATAATGATAATAGTTTTGTAAGGGGGCGGTCCTTTACCACAACCTTCAATTGGTGATGATTGTCCTTTGGAGAGCATCCTTTTTATCCGAACATTATCATGTTTTGGCAAATTCTTAAATATTTTATTTCCATTTTTTTTTAGACTGACGGCTAAGGACTAAAGGCTGAAAACTAACGGCTAACCGCTAAAAGCCAACCGGGCTTTTAATATCATTTGTATTCCCTGTTCATGGGATGTTCCGGCCCGCTCAAGGGCTGCACAAAACCCGGCGTCCGGAGAAATGCAGGGGTTGGTGTTTACCTCAAGGATATAGGGATTGCCAAGGTTGTCTACCCGGAAATCCACCCGGGCATATCCCCTGAGACCGAATCCATGCCAGCATTCCACGGCCAGGCGTTCAAGGTGGGAGACAAGCTTTCGGTCCTGTTCTGAAAAGTCAAAACTCCTCGGTGTGTTGTTGTATTCCGGTGCATCCTCTATCCACTTGGCACGGTAGCCTACAATTTTTGGCTGATCAGGGGCAAACCCCTTGAATATGATTTCAGCCACGGGAAGCACCCGCACACCGCTGTCTGTATCCATCAGGGAGATGTTGAACTCCCTTCCCTGTATGAATTCCTCGGCAAAACAGGCTCCGCCAAGGACTCTGGTCTTTTGGGGCAGAAGCGCTGAAATCTCACGACCCGTACCCTTTACCAGGTTCTCCTGTTCAAGTCCCAGGGAGGCATGCTCCCACAGGGATTTGATTATCCAGGTCCTGGATGGGTCAAAGTCAGTTCGGGCAGGGTCCGATTGTTCAAGGCCAATTGGCCCAATATCCTGTATCGATCCCTGCCATGGAATTTGGCGGGGCAGGGGATTGATCCAGTCAGCCGTGGGCAGATTGAGGGCCCGCATCCGTTCCTTGGCCATCGCCTTGTGGGAGGTGAGATAAATGGCCTCGGCCGGGCAGCCGGTATAGGCAAACCCCAAAGCCTCCACAAGGGCCGGAACTACCTGGATCAGGCGGCCATGGCCGTCAAGGGACTCCACAAGGTTGAACACCACGGCAGGTTCCATGGCAGTCAGGGTCTGTTTCAATGCCGACAGATCAAGATCGCAGGAAACTGAAACCGGGTTGTATCCCAGGTTCGATATTGCCTGGGAGACCGCTTCAACCTGGACGAGTACATCCATCTCATCGGGCAGGGGGTCGTCGCCCACCCTGTTATGGACAATGGCAATGGTTTGTTTCATGCAGTCTCCAGCAATGTGACTCGCTCCAGGGCCGATTCCAGGATCATTTCAACCAGCCGGACATAGGATGTCCCAAAAAACTGACACACAATTGGAAGGTCGGAATATTCAGGCCTGAGACCTGCAAGGGGGTTCACTTCGATGAAGTTTGGCCTTCCAGCCCCGTCGCACCGGATGTCGATTCGGCCCCCGTCCCTACATCCCAGAACCTTCCAGGCCGAAAGGGCCAGGTCTTCAACCTCCTGGATCAGGGGATCGACTGCCGGGCTTAATGGCAGATATTGAACCCTTGACTTCCAGCCCTCCTTGTTCTCAAACGAGTACACCACATCCTCCCTGTCGGCGAGGACTAGGATCTCCATGGTCCCCATGACCCTGGCCCTGCCGCCCGTTCCCACGATTCCCACGGTGAATTCCCGACCGGTGAGGAACTCTTCGATGAGAACGGGCTGGTGAAATTCCTGAACAAGCTCCCGGCACACACCGGGAAGCTCCGTGGCGGTTTTGACAACCGATCTTGCCGTTATTCCCATTCCAGTTCCTTCGGCCACGGGTTTGACAAAGAACGGCGGGAGAAACGGGACATTCCAGGCATCCTGGTCCGATGCTGCCACAATGAAGTTTGCCGTTGCCAGCCCTGCATCCCGGACAATGTGTTTGGTCATGCCCTTGTGAAGGGTCACGGCCATGACCATGGGGTCTGAAAAGGTGTAGGGAATGTTGTAAAGGTCAAGGATGGCCGGGATCTGGGCTTCCCGCCCGATTCCATGAAGGCCTTCCGCAATGTTAAACACGAGATCCCAGCGCTCACCAAGGACAAGCCGTTCCGTAAGCCTGATCCCGTTGCCGATGCGGATGGTTTCGTGGCCAAGGCTCTGAAGTGCTTGTTCAATTGCCTCTATGGTTTCGATTGAGTCGAACTCGGCTGTTTCAAGCTCACTGTATCCCATTTCCAGGTAGTCCTGGCGCAGGTCGTATGTCAGTCCGATTATCATTTGTTAGCTCCTTAGCTGTTAGTTTTTAGCTAACAGCTACCGGGTCCGGGTAGCTGTAGATTTTATTTTCATAGTTGGTTAGAATAAGCTCATCCCTGGTGTGCTCTTTTACATAGTCCGGCATCAGAGGAATTTTGCCGCCGCCGCCGGGGGCGTCCACCACATAGGTGGGAACGGCATAGCCCGATGTGAATCCCCTGAGACCCTGGATGATTTCAAGGCCCTTTTGGATGGGTGTCCTGAAATGCCCCGAACCTGTTATGGGGTCGCACTGGTAGAGATAGTAGGGCCTTACCCTCATCTTCATGAGCCGGTGCATAAGCTCGCCCATGGTTTCCACATTGTCGTTGATCCCCTTCAGTAAAACCGTCTGGGAGCCAAGGGGAATTCCTGCATCGGCAAGCATGGTGCAGGCCTTGTGGGTTTCGGGCGTGCATTCGTCCGGATGGGTAAAATGAAGGCTCATCCACAGGGGATGGTAGCGTTTGAGCATTTTAACCAGCTTCGGCGTAATGCGCTGGGGTAAGACTGCGGGCACCTTGGTTCCCAGGCGGATGATCTCCACATGGGGGATGCGGCGAAGTCTTGAAAGAACCCATTCCAGCCGGTCGTCACTGAGGGTCAGGGGATCGCCGCCTGAAAGGAGAACGTCCCTTATGGTCGGTGTCTTTTCGATATATTCGATGGCCCTCTCCCACCTTGACCGGCTGGCGTTTATCCCGCCGTGCCCCACAACCCTTGACCGGGTGCAGTATCTGCAATAGGTCGAGCAGAAGTCCAGGAGCATAAACAGGACCCTGTCAGGGTACCGGTGAACAAGACCGGGCACGGGGCTCTGGTGGTCTTCACCCAGGGGATCATCGGCTTCACAGGCCATCCTGACCCACTCATTGACCGTGGGTACCACGGACTTTCGAAGGGGTTGGTCCGGATTGTCAGGAGAGATTAGGCTCAGATAATAGGGGGTAATGCTCAGGGGCAGCTGGGATTCGGAGTTGATCATGAACTCTTCCCCGGACAGGTTGAGCATCTGGCTCAGACGTTCATGGGTCCTTATTCTATGGACTATCTGCCATTGCCAGTCGTTCCACTCCTTGTCCAGGATGTCTGGAAAGAATTTTTTCCGAAAGGCCCGGGTAGCCGGGGTAGTGTTGGATCTGGCCGGGCGCATTCTCTGGACAGACGTTTTAATGATGGGACGAAATAAAATAGTAGGGTGGGTTTTGGCCGTATGAGTGGCCGCAGGGTCGGGAACAAGACCTCTGCTCGGAGGCTCGTCGTCTTCCATGATGAGGTTTTCTGCGACTGCACAACCAGAATGTTCCATGATTTCTCCTTGGTTATCGGGAAGAAATTTTAATTCCCTCCCCAGTGGTAAATGATACTGTAACTTTAAAAAGCTTCGTTTGCAAACACCGTACCTCTTACGGGTTCTGGTTGAAATTTTATTCTTTGATAATCGTTTGGACCACTGGAGTGCTGGATCGGGAGGGGCATTTGTTCGCTGTGTCCGCAGGAGATGGGGGTTATAAGAAGCTAAAAGTCCGGTTTCCAGGGAGATATGGCAAATGGGGACATGAAATGTCCATTCCAGTTGTTTGAGAATCAGATGGCATTGGTCGTTTTGCCGTTGGGGGTGCTGGTGGAAGGGGATGGCTTTGGATTGGGCTTAAATTCGGCTTTATCTATTTTGTACCTCAGAATGAGCCTGTTCAGCTGCCTGGGGGTGATGCCGGCTTTTTTTGCCGCCGGGCTTATCTTGCCGTCGGTCTGTTTCAGCAGGTTCTTGATATAGGTCTGTTCAAACTTATGGATAACCCGGTGGCGGGCATCTGCAAGGGAGAGCTGCCCATCGTCACAGGGCTCTACAGGCGTATTCCAGGAGCCCATCACCATCTCCTGGGGGAAGTTTGCAGGGGTGAGAACCGATCCGGTTTCAAGGATGTAGGCCCGTTCCAGGAGGTTTTCAAGTTCCCGAATATTACCCGGCCAGTCATAGTCCTGGAATCCCTCGTACACGGCTTGATGGATTCGGGAAATGTCCTTTCCGTATTTGGCCTTTAATTTGGCGAGCAGTACGTCCACAAGATAGGGCAGATCTTCCAGGCGATCCTTAAGGCGGGGAAGTTCGATGGGGAAGATGTTGAGTCGGTAGTAAAGATCCTTTCTAAATTTTCCCTGGTCGACCATAATTGGGAGATCTGCGTTGGTGGCGGCAATGATTCTAACGTCGGCAGTCATGAGCTGCTCTCCGCCCACCCTGGAAAAGGTGCCGTCCTGGAGGACCTGGAGCAGTTTTATCTGGGCCGCATTCGTGATGGTACCGATTTCATCCAGTAGGATGGTTCCGCCCCGGGCCAGCTCAAACTTTCCAGGTTTTCTTCGGTCGGCACCGGTAAAGGCTCCCTTTTCATGGCCGAACAGTTCGCTTTCAAGGAGGGTGTCTGGGATGGCGCCGCAGTGGACCGCAATAAAGGGTTTTTCCGACCTCAGGCTGTGCCAGTGTATGAGTCTTGAAAACAATCCCTTGCCCGTGCCTGTTTCGCCAAGGAGCAGTACCGTTGCAATGGTAGGTGCCACGGACTGGATGCTGTCATAGATCTTTTTCATGTTGGCGTTGCGGGAATGAACTACATCCAGCCATTCGGTTTTCCAGAATTGATCCCGCAGATAGTCAAGCTCCAGGTCTTTGACCATGGCTTGATTTGTCTCCTGGATAACAAGCTCTATCTCACCCGGATCAACCGGGATGGTGATATAGTCATCGGCCCATTCTTTTACGGCCTTTACCACCTTTCGGACTTGGTCCCGGGGGGCCATGGCAATGAATTGAACAAGGGGATTTACTGTAATAAAAGGATTGATCATTCGATGAATGTCTCTGGCCCCAGGAGTTGTGTCAACAAGGGCCATATCCACGATGATGTGGTCAAAGGGCCGTTGGTTATGGGCTGCTGCTCCTGACGCGAAATCCGATGCATGGCTAACCCGGTCATCCCATGAAAAAGTCTCAGTTATGGGGGAGACAATATTTGTGTCGGTTGACAAAACTAGGATGTTTTTCATGATAATGGTTGAAATACCAGTCCTGGGACCTGACTGTCAATCAAAATTGGCTGGCCATGATATTTGCCATTATTTTGATCCGGGATCTACCTGTCAGAATTTGTCAGATTGACCCGGATCAACGGCAAATGTGTGGATCTCGATTTCTTGAAATCCATTGCCCTGCCTCATTATTCCCTTCACCTGTACAGCTTTTCTCAGGCAGGTCATAAGGGCCGTTCCCCGGTCGTTAGGCACGACAAATATTTTGCCTTCGTCATAGGTGACAATGGCAAGTTTAAGGATATTGCCACGGTCGTCCCAATCCGTTGGAATGACAATTCCGTAAATTGTTGCCGGTTCAGATGGTTGCACGATGGTTTTCATGGAGGTGTTCATGGCTCTTTTCTTTTCAAATATTGTGCCAGAGTTTGTAAGCCAATAAAAATTAGTTGTTAGCTGTTAGGTTTTAAGCTAACCGCTAACAGCTTTGGTAGAACAGAGAAATTCTACAGAATTTTCCTGACCATTGAAATTAACGGGGCTTTTTGATATCGTCAGATGTCCAATAGAATCTAAGGACCGCAGATTAATCAACAGGAGAAGTATCATGGCAGACCGTTATGTCTTCAACCGCATGGAACTTGCCGGATCGTTTGGGGATCTCGGTACCATACTGCCCCTGGCAATCGGCATGATAATGGTCAATGGGCTCAGCCCCCATGGCCTGTTCCTCTCAGTGGGCATCTTTTATGTTTTTTCCGGGGTCTACTATGGCGTGACCGTGCCTGTCCAACCCATGAAGGTGATCGGTGCCTACGCCGTTGCAACATCTCTTACCCCCTCCCAGATCGGGGCTTCAGGGCTTTTGATCGGTCTGATTTTGCTGGTGCTCGGGACAACCGGAGCCATGGGACTTCTGGGTAGGTATATCCCTAAGCCCGTCATCCGTGGCGTTCAAATGGCAACCGGGACCCTTCTTGTGGCCCAGGGCGTGAGGTTTATGGCAGGTACTTCAACGTACCAGGTTGCCCAGGGGCTGGCTGAACCCCATATGACCCTCCAGGCAATAGGTGGAATGCCAGTGGGCTGGATCATTGGAATCATTGGTGCAGTGATCACCCTTTTTCTCCTCGATAACCGCCGGTTTCCGGCCGGAATTCTGGTGGTCTTATATGGCCTTGTCCTGGGGCTTGTGTGGGGCACTTACGACGGCCTGAATATTTTTACCCCAGGACTCTTCATTCCAGAACTGCTGCCCTTTGGGTTTCCATCGGGGGCTGATTTCTCGTTTGTCCTGATTGCCCTTGTTCTTCCCCAGCTGCCCATGACTGTTGGCAACGCAGTTGTGGCCAATGCAGACCTCTCCCAGGAGTACTTTGGCCTTGACTCAAAACGCGTCACCTACAAGGCCCTTTGCATCACCATGGGGCTTGCCAACCTTGTTAGCTTTATGGTGGGTGGAATGCCCCTGTGCCACGGGGCAGGGGGGCTTGCCGCCCATTATCGGTTCGGCGCAAGAACGGCTGGCTCCAACCTCATGATAGGGTTGATTTTTCTTGTGCTTGCCATTTTTCTAGGCCCCCGCATCCTTGGGATGGTCAACCTCATTCCTTTTGCAGTTCTCGGGGTGCTTTTGATCTTTGCGGGATGTCAGCTTGGCCTCACCATCCTTGACATGAAAGATCGCAAGGATATGTTTGTGATCCTGATCATGCTCGGGATCACCCTTGCATCAAACCTTGCCGTCGGCTTTATAGTGGGGATTGTGCTATCCTATGCCCTCAAATCCGACAGACTGACAGTTTAGATGGGTGGTCACGTATTGGGAAGCAGGCCTGCTGCAACAGGTTTGGCCCTTGGAATTCTCCTTGCAGTTTTGCTTGTCAGGGCCGGTACGGCAATGGCCTTCGACCCTGGCGAAGTCCTTGTGCTTGCCAATAAAAACGTCTCGGAAAGTATAGGTCTTGCCGGGCAGCCTATGCTGCCGGAGGTTTACACCGGGCAGGTCGAAGTGACAGGATGGCTGATGAGTGAAAAGCTTGATGGAGTCCGGGGTTACTGGAACGGCAAGCAGCTTTTATCAAAAAATGGTAATGCTTTTTTTCCGCCCAGGGCATTTGTCCAGGGGCTGCCTCCTTTTCCCGTGGAAGGAGAGATCTGGGGTGGACGGGGAAGTTTTGAGCAGACGGTCTCCATCGTTAAAAAAGAGAAGCCCCACGATGGATGGCTGAAACTGAAACTGGCAATCTTTGATGTGCCCGACGCACCCGGAGGTTTTACCGATCGAATAGCCAAAGCCGAGGGGTGGTTTGCGGCCCACCCATCTGTCTATGCCTTTGTCATACAACAGATCGTGATCAACAGCCCTGGTATGCTCGAACAACACCTGGCCCATGTTGAAGAGCTCGGTGGTGAAGGTTTGATCATCCGCAAGCCATATGCCCTGTATGCTTCAGGCCGCAGCACCGAAATCCTGAAAGTAAAAAAATATCAGGATGCAGAGGCGGTTGTTCTGGCCCACCTGCCGGGCAAGGGTAGAAATAAGGGAAGACTCGGCTCCATGGTGGTTGAGATGGACAACGGGATGAAATTTAAGATTGGCGGCGGCTTCAGCGATGCTGAAAGAGATTCACCCCCGCCAGTCGGCTCAGTTATCACTTTTAAATACTACGGCAAATATCAGTCCGGGATTCCTAAGTTCCCTTCATTTCTGCGCATTCGCAGTGATCGTGATTTATAATCTAAATTTGATCTTCGGGTGAAAGCTGCTGATGGGACAGGTTTCTAAGCGCATAAATCTGCATTCCTTTAAATCATCCGGCTTTTTTTTGGATTTTTTCGCCGATGATTTCCACATCCTCACCCACGCCCTTCATGGTGTTGCAGCTGAACGTCAGAAATCCCAGTGAAATAATCACCAAAATGACTATCATGCTTTTTAATCGTTTCATCCTACTTCTCCAGATTTAATGTTTTAGTGCAGCCTTCTGCCAGGTTACTCTTCGTCCCAGTGAATGCAATCACTCGGACAGCTTTCCATAGCCTCTTCAATGCAGTCTTTATCGCCTTTCGGATCGATAACTTTTGCTTTCTCAGTATCATCGTCAAATTCAAAAACGTCCGGACAAAGCTCCACGCAGCTTTCGCATCCCACACATTCCTCGGTGTCAATGTATACGCTTTTTCCCATAATCCTGCTCCTTTTTGTTAAATGTTGATCAGTGACGGGGTTACACAAACCATTATTTTTACATAATAGCAGATATAAACAAAAGGGGGTTACCTGTATTTTAATAAAATCATCCAGGTTCTCATCCTTGCTGTAATTGTTCTTCAAGTCATTAAGCATAAACATGCAGATGCTTTTAGGTAAGAACAGAAAGAGCAGAAGGGGTAGTTACTTCCAGAGAATACATAACAAACCCCTGGCCCTGCTCATGGCCACATAGTGGCTGGTCCTGTTGAAACCGCCATGGGAAATTTCAGGCTTATTTAAGTCAATCATTATGACAGCGTCATTTTCCAGGCCTTTAAAGTCTTTTATCCGGGCAAAAGATATGCAAGAAGGTGGAAAGGCTCTTACAGAATAATCGTCAAGCCTTACAATGTGTTTTTTAGCATGGCAGGACAGGCTTGACACGCTTGACTCGTGATAGCTGAATGGGGAGAGAATTGTTATGGAACCCGGGGGCACGCCGATTTCCAACAGATTTTCAATCATTCCTTCAAGGGCATTGGTGTATTCTTTGGCTTCGCCGGCGGCAACCTCCATAACCTCCGGACCATGGCCCGTTCCCGAAATTCCCATGTCAAGCCCCAGCGTGTCTTGTACCTTTTTTATTATGGGGGCACTGTTTCTGCAGTTCCTCGTGAGGAGAACCCTTGCGGGTTTGCAGTTTCCCAGCATTTCGAGAACCTTTGCGGCAGGTTTGGAAAAAAACCCAGCCTGATTATTGATGTCATGGAAGATATACCATTGTCCCTCCAGGAATCCGCCTTTGAGCATGGTGTTTAATCTTTCCATGTCATCAAGGTTAAAGAGGTCCTGGCCTTCATCCACGATCAGGATGTCGTACTGGTCAACGCCCGCCCGTTTTGTCTCTAAGGTTAAGGCATCTATTGTGGATATGACCATGAACTCATTGATGATTTTTGTTTCCAGGTATCTTTTAAGCCAGTTCGACTTGCAGACGAACACTATCTTTGTGTCTTCCCTGGCCAATCTTCTGACAAGTTCAGCGGCTAAAAAGGTCTTGCCGGTTCCGGCCCCGCCCGAGCATAACACCCTTGGGTTTGCGGCAACTGCATCAAGGAACCTGTACTGTTCCCGGGTCAGCTCTACAGTCGTCTGTTCCAGGTTTAAAAGGGTTGAATATAGAGACTTTAGAATTTCAAAATCGGGTCTTAAAAATTGTTTTAAAGCTCCAATGTTTTCGTTTGAAAGCCTGTGATGGTTGCCGGGCTTTTTTTGCCAGAAATCAAAGAAAGCTCCCAGCCATGATTCGAAGTTTCTCATGTTTTTCAAGTCGCAGATCATGCACATATCCCATTCTGAGCCCTGCTGTGACCACCTTACATCGGGGAAGATTACTCCATACCCTGTGGGGATTTTAAGCTGACTGAAACTGTCAGAGGCTGCAATTTTGTTTTTTATTGCATGGAGGGCGGTCTCGGCTTGCCTGAAGGGATTTTGAATTTGATACTCCTGGTCGTTCCCGTCAACCGTGTACCAGCAACCATCCTCCTGACGAACACCCCCGCCCTTTACCTCAAGCACAAAAACTCCGAATTTGCAGACAATGACAAAATCCGCCTCACCAAACTTTTTGGTCCTATGTCCGATCAGGTTTAACGAATGAAAGGCAAAAAAACCGTCATCGTCTGTAAAAGATTCTCCTAGGCGGTCAAATACATGGTATTCTGCCTTGCTGAGGGTCTTATATGGTGAGGCTGGAATCAACCTCATTGTTTTAATCTTTTATACTTTTTAAAATATTTCTCATGCTCTTTAATCTTATGATTCACCATAAAGGCAAAATATTTCTCTTGGATTAATTCAGCCGTTGGTGTTTTGACTATGCCGTCAACTGTTATTTCAATCCTGTTGTTTTCAATTTTTAACCTGTAATCTCCCCTTGGAACGGTTATTTTTGTTCTAAGCCAGGTCTCATCCTTTGCTGTTCTGGCAAACCACTTGCAAAACTCATTGTTCTTTATCATATCCATAATTGTCAATGGTTCCGGGGGAGCTTTAAACTGTACTTCACTCTTTAACTGCAAATGGGCATAGGCGGCCATCTGATGGGAGATATAGTTTTGCACACCCTCAAACTCCCTTATAAAGCCTGGGGACTTGATGAATTTGGCCCTTATGCCGAACACCATGGCAAACTGGCTGATAAGCTCTTCGGTGATGGTGTGATCGTTTAAAATGTCCATTTGGAATTTATAGTCGATCAGGGCGTCGCTATCTTCCCTGAGAAAAAGCATGAGTAAAGTTTTTTCCAACCCTGTTTCAGCCTCTTTAAATTGTTCTGAAACGGTTTTATCTGCGATTTTTTCGAAATTTCTCAGGGTGGCTGCCAAACCATGGACCCTTGGCTTGATCTTCTCGTCCCATTTGTCCGACTCTAGAAAATCGATGATGTCCTGTTTAAAATTTTCACTGTTTATTGCTATATCTATAAGGCCATAATATATCTGCTCGCCCGGGGGCAGGGGGGCAGGCTCTCTTTCAGGCTGCTTAAAGTGCTGGCCAATGAAACGGATTTCTTTGTCAACAGACTCTGACAGATCCCCGGAAGCGTTGATCCAATGATATACCTGATTGGTTGATTCGCCGTTCTTTGAAAAATAAAACATATTCAGCAAAAGGCCGCCAAAGGAGTATACTGTGTTGTAATTAACAATTGTTCGGTTTGGAATGCCGGGTAATTCCGGCTTCCCATTTTTCCCCGTCAGGTCAGTCGGCTTTAAGGACTTTTCTGAATCCTGCAGTGTCAACAGTTCCGGCTCAAATTCACCTGTGCTGCTGGAATTGAAGAGTTTTTGGTCCTGTTTTGTCGACTGAAGCTTTAATCCGGCAAGTATCACATTGGCACGCTGTTTGATAATATCCTTAAACTGTTTTTGATCCTCATCTGTTTTGAATAGAAGTTTCAAAAAACAGGATAGAGGCAGTGGTGCCAGAACATACAGGGAATCCGGGGTGAGCGCATTTATGTCGTCTATTTTAACATCACCCCATTCGCCATCCCGGTATGTTTTGCCGGTTCCCCCTATACCATTGATATTCACCTCGATTATACATTGGGTAAGATTTTTCCTTTCACTCACACATTTTTCCAGAACATCCCTGGGAATTTTGTTCCTGTATAGGGGAACCCACCCCGGCTGTAAATCCAGGGCATCTGCATAATATTTTTTAAATCCGTCAGGGGAGGCGAGCAGACCCTGGGCAAGTATCATTCTCAAATTGTTTGTATTGGTAGGAAATAACCAGCGATCTTTTTTCTTAGCCATCAATAACCCTTCTGTCTCTTCAGGACGCTCTCATCTTCCGGGAGAATCTGGATGATCCCGCCGTCATATCCCTTGCCTTTAACGAGAACCAGCTTTTTTATTGCCCTTGAACACATCACATAAAATCTCTTTTTCATCCCATCGATATCGTTGTTAAAAATCTGGAACCCGTCAACTATAATAAAAACAACATCAAACTCTAATCCCTTTATGGAGCGGTCATTGAGAACCACAACTCCGCCCCGGGTAAAGTCAAGGGTCACATCTTGTTTGTCTTTGCTCAAATATGTGGAAATCCTGGGGTGGGGATTATCAAGGGTGACATCCATGGAAAGGAGTGCATTGACATAGTTGTCCCTCTTGCTGTTATTTGCCACAACCACGCCTATGAGGTTCCTGTCATCCCTGTCTGCCTCTCTTAATATCATCCTTACACTGTCGTCAAAATGCTCATATTCATACAGTATCGGGGTTCCAAGGGCCGATTTTGATTCCGGGGGTAAGTCTGGGGCAGGGCTGGCGGGATCGGTAAAGAAATGGCTGGCTAACAGAGCTGTAGGGTAGGAATTCCTGAAGTTCTGAGTCAGCTCTATCACATCGTCTCTGTCAATCCCCAATATATCCATAAGCTCCTGTCTGCTTGAGTTCTCTTCGGTTATCTGCTGGTTCTGGTCGGCCACAACGAAAAAATTCTCATACCCTGCATGCATGAGTGACTCATAGAACTTTACAGGCATGTCCTGGCCCTCATCGATGATCAGATGGAGGGATCTTGGTTCCATTTCCAAAGATTGAAACTTTTTGATCACCCCGTTATAGTCATACTTGTAAGGTTGATCCTCGGGCACATCTTCACCTGTAAAATGGTGATACATTTTGCAAAACCAGGATTTAATGGTCAGGGTTGTTAAATCAAGGTTAACAAGCTGCTTTGTCGCACTGTTCAGGACATGGTTGTATGTCAGGAAAACATAGTTGTTGTTTTTGTGAAATTTCATGGCGCGCAGCAGGGCCACAACGGACTTACCCGTACCAGGACCCCCGACGATCAAAAACTGTCCGTTTTCCGGAAGATCGAGGATCCTGTCCTGATCCTTGTTCAGCTCCTCTTCTCCGGGCAGTTTGAATCTTCTTTCAGTCATCAGGATCCTTTAATGATAAACTCCAAAAAATTTGGAATGTTCAAATGATCGCTTCCCTTGATAAACACTCTGTCTAAAAATAGATTGTTGTACTGGCAGCCGGGCTCGGGGATCAAGGCGCAGGCGTGGCACGCAGCCCGGTTCAGCCAGCCCGGCCCCTGTCCCTCATGCTCAGTACACACGGGATCAAGGGAACACCACCCGGCATGCTTGAACGCACCATCGAGCAACGCTAAAAATTCGTTTGGTTCTGCGCTTTCTATAATGCCTCCAAGGGAGCCTACAATATCGGCAACGGCGGTGTAGATCAAGATTCCCGCCATATTTTTGTCACTGGCGCTGTTAATTGAGCAGTAGATCCTCTCCTTGAGCGATGCCGCAGGATATCCCGAGGTCGATTCAAGTTCCCTGATAAGCAGGTGGGACAGGGTGTGGAGCAATAAAAATCTCGGGGTTAGAGTAATGTCTTGAGCTAGCGCCACCTCGGATTTCTCATATCGTTCGGCTACCTCGTCGGCTCTTTTTTTGACTTCAGACAGTTTCTCCCATTTCAGGAGAATTGCTTCGTCCAATGTAAAAAACACTCCCTCTCCAAAGAGTTCGATTGCCGGAAGCCAGTCGGATTCTCCAACAATATCGGGCGGGACAAGATTTTTGTTCTCCTCGCCTGGATCACGGTAAAACCCTTTGAAAACCTGGATCTCCCTCAGCCTTTTTGCAATTATATGGTGATCCACCATTTTAACAATTGCGGATAGATCATCCGGCAGGTTATTCTTCAGCTCATCTGGTAAATCATCTGTTGGGTCATTTTTCCGGCCATCCCCCAGACTCTGTCTTAAAAGTCCCTTCCACTGATCAGTTCTATGGTCGGTTACAAAGTCCTCATCATCCCTCATATCATCCCAGAGCTTTAAAAATGCCCTGTATTCATCCTCAAACAGTTCACCCACCCTGATATTGTCTTCAAAAAACGGATACCCTGCGTCTATTTGTTTAAAGGCATTGTTTATCTCTTGAACACTGCACCTGAAGCGGGTTGCAAGGGCTCTTATCTTTCCGTTTCTGAGCAATGGGATTTTTATCCTGTCAATTTCCCTGCGAAGTTTTGAATTGTTGTAAAGCTTATCAACCAGATTGGCCTTGGTGATTCTTGATTCAGGCGGGATGACCAAGGCGTTTTCACGTAAGGGAAGATAGATGCGTGGATCGTTGACCTCGAGGATTCTTACACTGTCCTCCTCGTCCAGCTTTGGTGATTGCTGAAAGATCCAGGGTTGATACTTGTGAAGCGGGTATCTTTTGTTGTCACTTATGCCATAAAGATTAGAGCAGTTGCACCTGGTGCACATTACCTTTTTTCGGCCCCCTGCATCTGTGCCGATCCTCAAGTAAGAGGCTTCATAATCGATTCTACAGCCCCCGTCTGACTTTGAATGACAGAGATAATGCCATGGCACATCGTCCAGGTGCCCCCTGCTGCTGATGGCGCACCAGGTGACCTGTTCGAGGAGCCCCTTGCAATGTTCACATATTACCCGCTCGTTAAATTTTTTGGCCTGTTTTCTCCAGGGGTTGGGGTGTAGGAATCCGCAACTCTTACAAACGGCAAAGGTTGGGAATATAACGGCGGGCAGATAACTTCCCGTTAATCTCCCCTTGTCGTTCTCCTTTGCTGTGGGCGGCATCCTCAACTCTTTGTTAATACCCAGAGCCATGGAAACCCTTGCAACATAGGGTATGATCTGGGCTGAAATGGCCCCTGATCTATTCGTCCAATATCTTGTATCCACAACTGCCATGAGTTTATCCTCTGCACCCCTTACAATCGAACCTATTCCGGCAAAGGAGGTAAGATGGGAAAACCTGACCGGAGTATAGAGCTGTTTATTCTTCATTGTGAGATTTTATCCCGTCCAGAAGTTTCATCAACGCTGAATTTTCAACATTTCTCATGGACTGGAGGGTCTGCCACATACCATTCTGCTCGTCAAAATTACAGATCAGACTATCGAACCCCCTGTCCTTTGAATGGAAAACCAGTTTGATCCTGTTCCCACGGCAGAAATCAGCCCTCTGCTGCCACGCCTCAACCAGTTGATCGATGTGTCCATGGACCCCGTTGATCACATTTCGATCATTCCTGTTAATGGCAATTTCAGTTCGAGTCTTGAGCGTCTGTATGATCTTTTTAATCCTGCTGTTTCGGGCATCAAAATTTCCCGCAGAATCATTTTTTAAAAGCCCGACATTCCCGTATCTCAACGCAATGATCAATGCTGCATGCAGTGCACGGGATCTTGCCTGAAAGGTAAATGGTGTTAAACTTGAGGGTTCCACAAAACGATAAAATGAGTCATGGTAGGATCTGAAGTTTTCATAGTGGGACAGACTTCTTGCCTGGGTCTTGTAGTAGTTTACAAAAACAATCCCCGGGGTCTCTCCCCGGCCTACACGGCTGCTTGCCTGGATATACTCCGCCGTGGTCAGGGGTTGGCCATTGATGATCATCAGGGCAAGCCTTGGTACATCAAGGCCCACTGAAATCATATTGGTTGCAAGGGCCACATCAACCGCATCCTGTTCATCCCTTTGTTTTGCAAGGGCCTTGAATACAAGGCTGTTATCCTCGGCGCTTTGGTTGCTCGTGAGGATTTTGACATTTAACTCTCTAACCGGCAGGTGTTTTTCAACTATTCCCCTTATCTCCAGGTCATCGATCTTTTGAAAGTCTTCAATGTTTTTCATTCCCTTGTCCGGGATAAAGCCCGGCAGGACCTCTTCTATTTCAGCCTTGAGATTCTCAACGGTGAGGGTCTTAAAAAAAGATGCTATGCCGCTCTGATAAAGCGTGCGGCTGTTGCTGACACCCCTTAGGCTTCCATGGTAGATGATCTGGGTCCACCAGTTGTCCATATGCTCTTCCATATCCTTGAACAGTGCAACCGGCGCAGACAAAAGAGTGGAAGCAAGGGGAGTAAGGCTTCGCTGGGTAGAGAGTAAGGGGGCAAGATATCCCACGTACAGCCTGCCCGGCTTTTCATTAAGAGGGACCGTTCTGGCAAAATAAGAATCATCATACCTAATGCCCGGCGGCGGGAAGATAGCAGCCTCTCTTCCGAAAAGCGCCTTAATCTGTCGGTCTGCGTTTTTTATGGTGGCGGTTGAGGCAATATACTTGCCCCTCATTCCCCTTGCAATCAGAACCGTATCTATTGCAACCTCATAAAGGCCGACAATTGATCCTAATGCGTTGGAGATAAGGTGAAGCTCATCCTGGATAATCAGCTCAGGGGGCCTGCTGCTGTTCAGCCCAAAGAAACTTACCGCTCGTTCCTCCCAGGTCATCCTTGCAAATTTATCCACCGTTGCGATCAAAAGGCTTGGCGGATTTTCATAAAGCGCCTCATCAACAACGTTGCAGGGAATTATGTTTTTATGCTTTTTACCAAACTGACACGTGGAGTTGGTGCATGTAAAGTGAAATTTGTCATCGTCTGCAACATAATTTTTCTTTGAAAACTCTTCATTGCACCAGGGGCATCTATTAAGGACAAGGTTGCTGAACCGACCTTGTTGAACCTCTTTTTTTGCCTGGTGAAATGTATTTGGCGAAGTTGCCCCGCCGACCCACAACCCAGTGGAAAAAGGTTCTTCGCCAAACAGCTCCTCGTTTTGCTGCCTTAACAGCTCCAGGGCCAGAACAACCTTGTTGGCCCTTAAAAACTGCTGGGAGGTGAGAAGCCTCAAGGTGTATCGCATAATGGCAGCTGTTCCGCGGTAACTTGCAGGATATGTAAGCCTGCGATGGATAAAAACAAATCCCATCAGCCCGAGATACGCCTCTGTTTTTCCTCCACCGGTTGGAAACCAGATCAGATCGAGGGTGTCCCTGTATTCGCTCTCCTCATTTACGGCAGATTCCAAAACCATCAGGATAAAAGCCAGCTGAAACGGTCTCCATTTATACTGGGAGGGTTCCTTTGTGATATTGTTGTTTCGATCGTTTGATATCCATTGCATGAGCATGGCTCTGTTCATTGTGGCAAAGGCAACTCTGACATTGTAGCTGTTTTTCAGAAGCTCCAGGCCCCTTTGCATCCTTTGTTCGGCCAGGTTCTGCCTTTCTAGGATTTTCTGTGCGGTTTTTTTATCCTCCAGATCCTCCTCCTGATCGGCTTTTTCCCCTTGCCGTTTAATCCAGGCCGAATAATTTTTAACAAAAACGTTCAACTGCAGAAGTATCTCACCATGATCGTCCCTTTCTAAATTTTTTAAGTTTGAAAACTTCAAGGCCCCGTCATCATCCTTGCCGGTGTTTGCCGTCAGCTGGGGCACTTCAACCGTGGGAATGAAATCGATCCAGATTTCCATTCGCCTGTCTGATTTTTTATCGGTTTTTTTGTTTTTGCTTAAACCCCAGTCAACAGCAGTGCCATGGCCGACTGCATAGATGTGCAGATCCTTGTATCTTAACTCGATTTCCCTTTCTTCATCGGTCAGCAAGGCCTTGTCCTTTGAAGGATAGACCCCAATGGTCCCAGATTCCACGATACAGCGCAGCTCCACCTCAAAGAGAGTCTTTTTGTTCTGATCCTCAACAAATTCTTTGCCCGCTGCTTCGCTGTCCATAGTCTGATTGTTTGACATGCTTATCGTGACGATGTAGCCGTTTTTATAATCTCGCCATAGGGCATCAATCCTTGCCCTTCCATCAAAGACCAGCCGTTTAACGGGACTTTTTGGAGTGAATTCTATCTCTTCTCCGCCGTCATCGCTAAATTTTTCTTTAGCCCAGGCATTCCCAATAAATTGTTGGGTTACACTGTCTCGAGACGCTCCAACTTTATAATGAACGGCATTATAAAAGATGCGTAATTTGATTGCATCCCCGGTAATAAAGAAAGAGAACCCGGCCGATGATGGCGGGATGTATCTTTTTTCTTTTTTTACCCTTATTAATTCAGATTCTTTTGCTTCAGAGTCAAAGTCTTCATCTTTACCATTGTCATTCTCATCATCAATGCTGTCCAGGCCGCTTTCGCCCTTGATAACGGGAAACAGAAAACCGGTAAAACACCTATCCAGAGGCCTGTGTTTCTTTAAAAGAGCTTTATCGTCCTTCAACTCCAAGCTTAACCTGGCCCCGGTCAGCTGTCTCTTTGTATACTCTACAATTTTTTTTCTTGCTGAAGCTCTATCCAAATGACATATCTCTCTTTATTGCTAAACCATGCTGACCATTCAACTATTCAAATACATTCCAAGGTTCCAAATATTGCAGGCTTATAACGAGATGGTCAAGTACTGAAGTGGATCCAAAGCTAAGGACCGCAGATTTTTTATGATAGTTTCTTTTGGTTCCGGGTTGAGGCCAGGACAGAGTTAAGTTGTCTTGGGGTCACCCACCACCACAATCTCCTGGCTTGGACCGATAATGAAATCATAGGCCGCAAGGAACTGTGTAAATGCCATAGGGTGTGAAATTATCTGGGCGGAGAAGGTGTCATAACCTGCTCTGCACGTTCTTCTCCGTCGACTTTGATTGAAACAAAATGTTCGTTCAGGTAATCGGCGACTTCAGTATCCTCAAAGGATTCATGTGCCATGACATGGCACCAGTGGCAGGTGGCATACCCGATGGAGAGGAAAACGGGGTTATCTGCGTGCTGGAGTAAATAGGGACTTTTGCTTTCAGCAAGTTGGTTGAATGCCTTCTGCGACGGTGCTGTTTCGTTCATGGCGATGCTCCTTTTCGTTAAGTAAATCAATTTTTTGTAAGTTCCCTAAGCCTTCCGTCTCTAAATTGCCTATCGGGCAGTTAACTAATTATTAATGACCACAACGCATTAATAAGTCAATAAAATAAAAAGTTTTTCCGACTTGTAAAATAAAATGTTCCCCCTGTTAAGTAACCGATTTGTAAGTACTTTTTAAATCGTCTTTGTTCGTTGTTCAAAAAAGAGGGACAGTATTCACAGCGTCTTTTTTTTGTAATCGTTTTTCATGGATTCTAATCGTTATTCATGCCATTATGGATCGAATAAACAAACTGAAATTCATAAAAATGATAATTTACAATCAAAATTCACGGGATATAACTGCTTTTCATGGTTTTTCAGCTTTGGAGGAGGGGAGCAGTTTAGCTGGATACTCAGCTTTAATTCTAGCCCATGATTTAAAGGTGCCTGTTCCTGATTATCTCTGTGCAATAGGCACGAAACATAAAAGATATGATCATGAACGCTGGCATATTTTTACACCGCGTCATAGGCCCCAGGACACGCTTTATGGACATTTGATCTTTGCCTTGAAGTATGAGGGCATTGATCTGGCTCTCCTCAATGCTTTATTTCAAATTATTCAAGCTAAAGAAATTCAAGAGATTATTTGCTCAGAGCCAACCGGCGCTTACAGCCGCAGGTTGTGGTTCCTATGGGAATGGCTGCGGGGAGAAGAGCTTGATATTGAAGATGCCCGGGCTGGAAATTTTGTTTCCCTCGTTAACGGCAAGTTACAATACGAAGGAAAATCTTATCCGTCCAAACGCCATAGGGTCCGCAACAACTTGCCGGGGGTACGATGGGGAAGAATAATTGGGGAAGCAGGAGAGCGTAAACTCACCATTCCTGAACTCGAACATCTCCAGCAGATTGTTATTCCGGATAATCGCTATATCGAGTCAGGTCTTCGCATGGAAGGTGGGTTCGTTGGAGAACACGACCGTGGGACAGGCATGCCCATGCCCGGTCATGTTTCTGCCAGGCCAGACGATTTAAGAGCGCTTATGACAGGCTTAATCGAAACCTATGAGCTTCTTCGTGACGATGATTTTGACGCTGTCCTGATGGCAGCACTTATTGCCTTTGGTTTTGTGTTTATTCATCCTTTTGAAGATGGAAACGGCCGGATTCATCGTTATCTATTTCACCATGTTCTGGCTGAGAAGGGGTTTGTCCCAAAAGGGTTAATCTTTCCGGTATCCGCCGTCATTTTGGAGCGAATGGATGAATATCGCAAAACATTAGAGCACTATTCAAAGCCGAGACTCGACTTAATAGAATGGCGACCCACAGAGAAAAACAATGTTGAGGTTCTAAACGAGACCATGGATCTATACCGTTATTTTGATGCAACAAAACAGGCTGAGTTTCTATTTGAATGCGTTGAGGAAACGGTAAACAAAACGCTGCCTGACGAGGTTAATTACTTAAAAAAGTATGACCTCCTCAACGAATTTATCAAAAATTATATCGATATGCCTGATAGGCTTGTTGATTTACTCATAAGGTTTCTCTCCCAAAATGGTGGAAAGCTTTCAAGACGTGCCCGAAAAAAAGAATTCGAGAAACTAACCGTTTCAGAAGTTCAAGCCATTGAGCATAAATACGCAGAAATTTACATGGAACATACACAATACATAGAAAATGGTGGGGATTCGTTGGAAGTCTCCCCATAAAAAATAGCTTGATCAGGGGTTGCAGATTCCGCAGGGCTTGAACCCCGCTTCAAGTGCCTCATCTTTTGTGTGAAAAATTACGGTGCATCGTTTACAGTTGAAATATCTGCACCAAGGGGCGTGGAACACCCATTTTTCTAAGCTGCCTGTGCGGCAGTGAACGGTTGTTGCAGACTTTAAAATCATCATATAATTTTCTAAGCTGCCTGTGCGGCAGTGAACATGCCTCGGATATCATGGGAGCTACTTATAACTTTCTAAGCTGCCTGTGCGGCAGTGAACACTGTACACCCCACGCCATCATCCTGAACGACTTTCTAAGCTGCCTGTGCGGCAGTGAACTTTCCGGTGCATGATTGGTTTTATTCTGTAGACTTTCTAAGCTGCCTGTGCGGCAGTGAACGATTGCACCGAACGCTTGGGGAATCGTCTATGTTTCTAAGCTGCCTGTGCGGCAGTGAACTATGTGACAAGAACAGCCTCCATCCCCTGGGCTTTCTAAGCTGCCTATCCGGCAGTTAACAACTACAAAGGGCATCTTCGCCTGCTGAGTCTTTTCTAAGCTGCCTATCCGGCAGTTAACTAAGATTAGCAATAATGCCGAAAACCCCAAAATTTCTAAGCTGCCTATCCGGCAGTTAACTATGAAAGGAGAAGAAGCTTGAAACTTCCCTCTTTCTAAGCTGCCTATCCGGCAGTTAACAGTTTTTTAAGCAAATAAATCTAAAGCTCTGTTTTCTAAGCTGCCTATCCGGCAGTTAACACGCAGATGGATTGCTTGCTCGGGGGGCGTCCTTTCTAAGCTGCCTATCCGGCAGTTAACTATCAGGAAGAGCATTTACAAGCAATTGTAAGTTTCTAAGCTGCCTATCCGGCAGTTAACGTGGCTGACATGGCAAGAATCATGTTCCAGGATTTCTAAGCTGCCTATCCGGCAGTTAACCGACGTTTTTTGCCCTGTTTTAAGGCTGTATATTTCTAAGCTGCCTATCCGGCAGTTAACGGCACCATATCAAGGGAGTAAAGCCCTGTGATTTTCTAAGCTGCCTATCCGGCAGTTAACAGAGATAACAGCGCAGAAGGGTTTCTACATTGTTTCTAAGCTGCCTATCCGGCAGTTAACCACAACAAAGTGGGCAACCGGGGCATATGAGGTTTCTAAGCTGCCTATCCGGCAGTTAACAAAAGCAAAACGGGACTATTGCAATCATTCGTTTTCTAAGCTGCCTATCCGGCAGTTAACGAATAGCCTTTATATCCTTTGCCTGCCTTATTTTTCTAAGCTGCCTATCCGGCAGTTAACAGAGATATGGGTAAAGTAAAGGGCAAAATCAAATTTCTAAGCTGCCTATCCGGCAGTTAACCTATCAGCGCAAGCAAAGATCAAGTTTACAAGTTTCTAAGCTGCCTATCCGGCAGTTAACGTCTTGCATCGGAATCCATTATGGCTGAGTACTTTCTAAGCTGCCTATCCGGCAGTTAACGAGGCAGTTGCAACACAGGATGAGCTTGCTCATTTCTAAGCTGCCTATCCGGCAGTTAACACGTACCCCCGTTATAATAGTCACCTACCTCTTTTCTAAGCTGCCTATCCGGCAGTTAACGACAGGGAAGGCTCTTCGCTTGTATTTTTGTTTTTCTAAGCTGCCTATCCGGCAGTTAACGGACATTGTTTTTGAAGCCTTGCTCCAATATTTTTCTAAGCTGCCTATCCGGCAGTTAACACAGCTTCAGGCCATCGAGGATGCCACATCTTTTTCTAAGCTGCCTATCCGGCAGTTAACATTGTGCCAACATCAAAAGCCACAACAGTATTTTTCTAAGCTGCCTATCCGGCAGTTAACGTTGGTCGTCCAGTTCGGGCCGTCTGTTGCATTTTCTAAGCTGCCTATCCGGCAGTTAACTATTGATGGGAAAGTCAACACTGACGATCCCATTTCTAAGCTGCCTATCCGGCAGTTAACGATGTTGTAAAGACCTTAACCCCATTCAGATATTTCTAAGCTGCCTATCCGGCAGTTAACTGTTGATTCGATGCCCGAAGATAAATTGGATTTTTCTAAGCTGCCTATCCGGCAGTTAACGTACGCTGTAGTACCATTGAGTCGACACTTAACTTTCTAAGCTGCCTATCCGGCAGTTAACGATGAATTTATCCGGCAAGGCATACCTGCTTTTTTCTAAGCTGCCTATCCGGCAGTTAACGATATACATCCAACAAAGCCTCAAGCTCTCCTTTTCTAAGCTGCCTATCCGGCAGTTAACCATTCCATGACATACCCATAGGGCCGCCAACATTTCTAAGCTGCCTATCCGGCAGTTAACGTTGTGATAATACCCCCGTTAATACTTGTGGTTTTCTAAGCTGCCTATCCGGCAGTTAACTCGAAGCCTTACTCCAATATTGATATCCCTCTTTTCTAAGCTGCCTATCCGGCAGTTAACAGAACAGAAGAAGGAGAATCAAAAAGCCCGAATTTCTAAGCTGCCTATCCGGCAGTTAACCCTGGGTTGGTGATTCTGCTGTCCCCCAGGTTTTTCTAAGCTGCCTATCCGGCAGTTAACTATTGATGGGGAAGAAAGGTTGATTGATGCCATTTCTAAGCTGCCTATCCGGCAGTTAACATAGACCCGGAAGGATATCAATATTGGATTGATTTCTAAGCTGCCTATCCGGCAGTTAACAATAAGCCCCGCAAAATCTTTTCCTTTTTTTTTTTCTAAGCTGCCTATCCGGCAGTTAACTGGATGGGGTATAGATCGTGTGGTGGGGAATTTTTCTAAGCTGCCTATCCGGCAGTTAACACGAGTCAAAAGATTCCAGGATTTCATCGTTTTTT
>JAVEQI010000005.1:0-111948 GCA_034007745.1 Desulfobacterium sp. | reverse complement strand
CTGAAGCCAGGGCCATTCGATCAGCCCTTGATCTCGCAGGCGTGCGATCTGTTTACCTGTCGGACCGGGAATCAGTTTTTGACAGCCCCGAGGCCGTAGCCCTTGTCCATATTCTTAAGGCCTGTTTCGATCCCGGCAGCGAGCGGGCCCTTAGGGCCGCCCTTGCAACACCGCTCCTGGATCTTTCCATAAAAGAGCTTGAGACCTTAACCCTTGACGAGTCTCTATGGGAGAAAAAGGTCGAGCAGTTTAAAAGGTTCCAGGGAATCTGGCAGACCAAAGGGGTGCTGCCCATGGTTAGGGCCCTTGTTTTTGAGTTTAATGTGGGAGCCCCTCTTTTATCGACCCTTACAGGGGAACGAAAGCTCACCAATCTTCTTCATCTCGGTGAGATCCTCCAGGCAGAATCGGCCGTGCTCGATGGAGAATCAGGAGTGATAAGATGGCTTGTGGACCGCATAGGAAACCCGGACAGTAATGGGGACGACGAGATCATCCGCCTTGAAAGCGACAGAAAACTCGTGCGGGTAATAACAATCCATAAATCCAAGGGGCTTGAGTATCCCCTGGTGTTTCTTCCCTTCGCCTGCACTGAAAGAAAACTCACCAATAGAAATACCTCCATTGTAAAGGGCCATGATCCCGGGGGCAAGCCCGCCATCTTTATGAATCCAGATTCCAAAGTCCTTGAAACAGCTGACAGGGAGCGTCTGGCCGAAGAGTTGAGAATGCTCTATGTGGCCCTGACCCGCTCTTGCTTTGCATGCTTCCTCGGGATCGGCGTCATGGGCAGAACCCTCAAGTCGGGGGAATCCACCACCCTTCATGAATCCGCCCTAGGGTATCTGATGAGCGGAGGCAGGATGATTGAAACTGCTGAATTACCGGCCCTTTTGAAGGAGCTTAAAGGGGTGTGTACCTCCATTGCCGTCCTGCCTCTACCTCAACCTGAACCTGTGAGGTTTAAGCAGGGAAAGAGTCAGCCACAGCTCCTGCCGGCCCGCCCCTTTAACACCACCATCCCGGATAATTGGCGGATCACGAGCTATTCAGGCATACTTGCAAACGCCGCCATGTCAGAAAGGGGAAAAACGGGATTTGAAATCAATGTTGAGCCCCCTGACTCTGCGACCCAGGAACAGCTCCAGGAGACTGAGATACCTATGGATGCGGCGCCAGTGGAAGAGCTGTCAGTGGATTCTATGCCCCGGACTAATCCCCGGGCCCCTTCCATCCACGATTTCCCAAGGGGGCCTGAGCCCGGCACCTTTCTCCACGATATATTTGAATGGGCAGCTCTCCAGGGATTTGACAGGGTGGCAAACGATCAACCCCTGGTTGCCGATCACATTGGATCCGCCTGCCTTTCAAGGGGATGGGCGGAGTGGATCGAGGTGCTTGTCCGTTGGTTCATGGATCTCCTGAAAATTCCCTTGAAGGTTGGCGATGGGGCCTTCAAGCTTTCTGACCTTGGTAAGGGGCAGGCAAGGGCTGAGATGGAGTTCATGTTTGCCGTCCATGGGGTAGAGACCCTCGGAATTGACCGTTTAGTAACAACCCATGTTCTGCCGGAAATCCTGCGGCCAGTCCTCAGTCCCAACCTGTTAAACGGCATGGTAAAGGGCTTTATCGACCTTATATTATATTTTAATCAAAAATACTACATCCTTGATTACAAGTCCAACCACCTGGGTGACGATGGCTCTTCCTATGAAGCTTCGGCCATGAACCAGGCCATGGTAGGCCATCGATATGACCTTCAATATGTGCTCTACACCCTGGCCCTTCATCGTTTATTAAAGGCACGAAAACCAGATTATGACTATGATCGTGATGTTGGCGGGGCCGTTTACCTCTTTTTGAGGGGCGTCTCCCCGGAGGGGCAGGGAGTCTACTTTGACCGGCCCTCAAGGGATCTGATCGAAACCCTTGATAAGCTTTTTTCGTCACGAATGGTTTAACTCGATGGTCAAGTTTTTAAAACCCACATGACAGGCTGTCCTGTCAAAACGAATAATGAAAAAGCAGTTGCTGTTAACACCCAGTACCCAACACCCAAAACCCAGTGCCTTCTTTTTCAAAAAAGGTGAAATATGACCGAGTTTTATGACTGCTCATCCCCGATAGATGATCAAGTCAACCAACCCTGGGACGTCCTTGAGTTGATCGAAACCTGGACAACCCTGGGCTGGCTGAGGCCCCTTGACCGTGCCTTTGTTCTTTTTCTGAACCGGCAGGGCCGAAACGAGGACTGGCTGGTTCTCCTTGGAGCGGCCCTTGTGAGCCATCAGCTCTCCAGGGGGCACATCTGCCTCGATATTGCAGCGCTTCTGGCTGATCCGGAAGCCACCCTTAGCCTTGTTCCAGAGGGGGCGGCTGCGGGGGATACGCCCAGGCCCTCCAGGGTTCTCGCCAATGTTACCTTTGAAACGTGGACGAAGAGCCTCTCAGCCTCTTCGCTTGTGGGCAAAGAAACGGGCAGCTCACCCCTTGCCCTTGCAGGAGGTCGCCTCTACCTTCGCCGATACTGGGACTATACCCGCAGGGTGGCCGAAGAGATCCATGTGCGATCCCAAAAAAAATTCCCGGTCCCCAATGATCTTGAACAGCGCCTTGATCTTATTTTCTCAGGGTTGAGGACCACGGAGGAAAACGAAAAAACCGAGATTCACTGGCAGAGTGTTGCCGCTGCCGTTGCCGCAGCCAACGCATTCTGCATCATATCAGGCGGTCCGGGCACGGGAAAAACAACCACGGTGGTCAAGCTTATAGGAATCCTCCAGACCCTTGCCATGGAAGGGGGCAGGGCCCTGAGAATTGCCCTTGCAGCCCCCACGGGCAAGGCTGCGGCCAGGTTGACCGAATCCATCGGCAAGGCCGTTGATAGGCTTCCAGAGATGGTTCAGGAAAAAATGCCCACCGCTGTTTCTACCCTTCACAGGCTTCTTGGTTCCCGGCCAGATTCCCGAAATTTCATCCACAACCGGAACAATCCCCTTCATCTGGACCTTCTTGTGGTGGATGAAGCTTCCATGATCGACCTTGAGATGATGAGTTCGCTTTTCCAGGCCATTCCCCCGACGGCAAGGCTGATCCTGCTGGGTGACAAGGATCAGCTTGCCTCGGTTGAGGCAGGATCTGTTCTTGGAGATCTTTGCCAGACCAGGTCCGACGCCTGCTATTTCCCTGGAACAGTGGACTTTCTCAAAGAGTCCACAGGGTTTGATCTTTCTCCCTTCCAGGGCCAGGGCCGCAGCATTGACCAGCAGATTGTAGTGCTCAGAAAGAGCCACCGATTTGGCGAACAAAGTGGAATTGGTGCCCTTGCAGGAGCCGTTAACAGGGGAGACAAAAGGGGTGTTACAGAGGTGTGGGATCGTTCATTCTCAGACCTCTTTCGACTCTCAATTGCAAGCTGCCATGACAAACTCTTTAAACGCCTGGTGCTGGACGGCCATCCAGAGGAATCAGACAAAGCAGACACTCCTCCTGGGTATCGTGCCTATCTCGAAACAATAGCCCAGGGCCCCGGGGCCTTTGGGTCTGAAACAGCCTGGCTCATGGCCGTCATCAATAAGTTTAACCGCTTCCAGATCCTGACCCCCTTAAGACGGGGAGAGTGGGGTGTTGAAGGACTCAACCATGCCATTGGAGATATTCTGTTTAGATCCAGCCTGATTCCTGAGCCCCAGGGCTGGTATCCGGGGCGCCCCATCCTTGTGATGCGCAACGATTACAGCCTCGGGCTCATGAACGGAGATATGGGTATTACTGTTCCAGCATCCCGGGGGATGAGGGTTGTGTTTTCCATGGGCGATGGATCGCTGAAACTTGTCCTTCCCTCAAGACTCTCCCAGGTGGAAACTGTTTATGCCATGACAGTTCACAAATCCCAGGGATCTGAATTCGACCACACGGCCCTGGTGCTCCCCCATGCCATATCCCCTGTTCTTACAAGGGAGCTTCTATATACCGGCATCACCCGGGCAAAGTCATGGTTTACCCTTGTAAACCCCAATGAATCGATACTTGCCACCGCCGTTCAGCAGCGCACAAAAAGGGCTTCAGGCCTTGGCGAACTGATCGATTGACGAATGAATTAATTGATCAGTTGCTGAGGATTGTTAGGGTGTATCTACAGTCTTCCAAATTCCAGCGGTGCAGCTTTTTAACAGGGTGGTTCTTGATCAGCCCATACCGTTGCCTGCAATATGAAATCAAAATTAAAATTGTTGAAAAAAAGGTTAAAGAATAGGGAGTCAATTTTGTTTACAATCTGTAAAAAATGATTTAAAGGTTTAGCCCGCTTTATTTGCAATGTCTGAAAAATATTAAATGCTTTTGTTCTTTTTCTGGGGCATGGATTTCACTCCAGGACCTACTACTATGTAGTAGTGGTGGTTGGAGTTAAGTGTATGCATAGTTTTTTTATAGTAAATGGTTCATCCGCGGCATGAAATTTGAAGTGTTTGAATCAAAAGGGAAAGATACGGGTTAATTAATCCCGGTGAATACATATACTAGGAAATAATACTGTAACAAGAATAGGAGGCGACAAAACTATGGAAAAAGACAGCAATGTTGTGGTTGATGACGGTAAGTCCCGGTGGTCGGATCTATGGAAAAAGGAGGATTACCTGGCCATCTGGCTTGGGTTTTCCATAATTCTGGTAAGTATAATAGCATATTTAAATTTTGGTCCCAGGGAAGAATTTGTCAACAAGATTGAGGCTGCAAACCAAATTCAGGCCGCAGAATCAACAAAAGTCCCGTTCAAAAGCATTGCCTGGTATAAAGCCCTGGACGATAAGTTGAAATTAAAAGCCTCCTCTTCTGCTTTTGGCAAGTTTGTCGGTAAGTGGACAAAAAACCCAGGGTCATGGAAGAGCAATCCTATTGATAGTTTTATTCGCACCGAAAAGCAGGCCAACGCCTTAAACGCAAAAGCCATGCCCAAATACGAGGAAGCTAAAGCCAGGAGTGAAGCTGCACTGTCTGCTGCGGTGATTGCTGAACAAGCAGCAGCCAGTATGTCTTTCAAGGATGACGCGCTCAACGATGAAGCCAAGGCAAAAATTACAGTTTGGAGAACTGCTCACAAGGCTGCTGGGGATGCCAAAAAAAAGATAGAAAACAAACCCTATAACTTTATTCCGACCCTCATCTGCCTGTGTATCTTCTTTACACTGATTTTCGGGGCTGGCATCCGCCTCATGGGTGAAGAATTCTGGTCCTTTGCCAAGGGATTTACAGTGGTCTTCCTGGTCGCAACCCTGGCCTATCTGCTTGGAGGACAGGCGATTTCCAAACAGTATGGTTTTGGGGCTGAAGCCTGGGGTATTATCCTGGGTATGATCATTGCGAATACCATCGGTACACCCAAGTGGGTCCTACCCTCCTGTAAGGTGGAGTTTTTCATTAAAACTGGTCTGGTACTCCTCGGAGCAGAGGTCCTTTTCAGTAAGATAATGGCCATAGGCATTCCCGGTGTCTTTGTTGCCTGGGTGGTCACCCCCATTGTTTTGATCTGCACCTATATATTCGGTCAGAAAGTGTTGAAGATGCCCTCCAAGACCCTTAATATCGTCATCTCAGCGGATATGTCAGTCTGCGGCACATCTGCCGCCATAGCCGTTGCATCTGCCTGCCGGGCCAAGAAAGAGGAGTTGACCCTCGCCATCGGTATGTCCCTGGTTTTTACCGCTATCATGATGATTGCCCTGCCTGCCTTCATAAAGGCAGTGGGCATACCGGAAGTCCTTGGCGGCGCCTGGATGGGCGGGACGATAGATTCCACCGGTGCAGTTGCCGCAGCAGGTGCTTTCCTGGGTGAAAAGGCAATGTATGTGGCAGCCACCATCAAGATGATCCAGAATGTGATGATCGGTGTTACCGCTTTCTGCGTTGCAATGTATTGGACTATGAAGGTGGAACGTGAGGCCGGCAGGGATGTTGGTGCAATGGAAATATGGAACAGGTTCCCCAAATTTGTACTGGGATTCCTCGCTGCCTCCATTATCTTCTCACTGATTGACAGCAACATGGGTAAGGATATGGGAACTGCTCTTCTGGATCAAGGTGTCATTCGTGGCGGTACCCGTCTCTTTCGAGCCTGGTTCTTTGCCCTGTCCTTTGCTGCCATTGGTCTTTCCACCAACTTCAGAGAGCTTTCCAAGTACTTCAAGGGCGGAAAGCCGGTGATCCTTTACGTGTGCGGCCAGAGTCTCAACCTGGTTTTGACCCTGATCATGGCGTATATCATGTTTTACCTGGTGTTCCCGGAAATCACAGCAACGATTTAATTCTGCTCTGATTCAACGAGGCGGGAGGAGCCCTCCCGCCTCGTTTTGTTTTTATAAGAAACTCCCGCTTAAACTTCCTAGCGGGAGTCTCGACTTTAGAGCCCAGTTTGGTTATACTGACCAGAACGTTCAAAACCAAAGGGGCGAAAGCATTAAGAAGGTTCAAAGCGACCCCCGACGTTTTGCGGTTCTGGTCAGGATAATCAAACGGGGCGGAATGACGCTAGTGCCAACGTGTTTCAATATTTGTTGTGTCCATCAGGACGTGTAGGTTATAAGGAACTGATATCATGCTTGAACAAAGTCTGTTTTATCGAACAATAAAAATATACTGGCGTTGAGTATAGCCTTTGCATTTTTTTACTGCCTGCTCCCATTGCTGACAAATTCTATTGGTATTCTGAACCGCATGTTCCTGTTCCTGGAAGAAACAAGGATTGATCCAACCTCCTACCGGCTTGAGTTTTTCTTCTTCGTACTTGAATGGAAGTATGGCTTGTGTCGTAATTACTTCACCCATTGATGATAGGCCTTAGCTTGTAAAAACTCTTTGCCTGCTTGAACCATCATGCGCAACAGGATTTTTTTTAGGCGGGGGGTTTTGGGAAATGTCAGGGCTTGCATTTGTTCCGGCAATCTGGTATTCCAACATTTCTAAAAAAAAACAAGGTTGTTTTTGGTCGCAAAACTGCACTGTTTTTTGGCTTTAATGGATAAGATTTGTAATTATACTGAAACTCTTATGGTCGTGAGGTAAATGCTTATAGTAAATTAATATTTTTTGTTTTTCTTCCAAAATGGCAGAAATGATGACCAAGGCTGATATATATAACCAGTCGTTTTGTTTGCACCCCCGGAATTGATCCAAAGGAGCGCAGATTATAGTCTGTTAAACCAAAGGGTGCATATGGGAAAAATTATACTGTAATTAAGAATTAAGGAACAAATAGAGATTATGGAAAAAGATAGCAATGTGGTAGTTGATGACGGCCGAGCCAGATGGTCGGACCTATGGAAAAAGGAAGATTACCTGGCCATCTGGCTTGGGTTTTCAATTATTTTGGTCTGTATAATAGCATATTTTAATTTTGGTCCCAGGGAAGAATTTGTCAACAAGATTGAGGCTGCAAACCAAATTCAGGCGGCAGAATCAGCAAAAGTCCCGTTCAAAAGCATTGCCTGGTATAAAGCCCTGGACAATAAGTTGAAATTAAAAGGCTCTAATTCTGAATTCGGCAAGTTTGTCGGTAAGTGGACAAAAAACCCAGGGTCATGGAAGAGCAATCCTGTTGATAGTTTTATTCGCACCGAAAAGCAGGCCAATGCCTTAAATGCAAAAGCCATGCCCAAATACGAGGAAGCTAAAGCCAGGAGTGAAGCGGCACTCTCTGCGGCGTTGATTGCTGAACAGGCAGCAGCCAGTATGTCTTTCAAGGATGACGCGCTCAACGATGAAGCCAAGGCAAAAATTACAGTTTGGAGAACAGCTCACAAGGCTGCCGGAGATGCCAAAAAGAAGACCGAGAATAAGCCCTATAATTTTCTCCCAACCCTCCTGGGTCTGTGTCTTTTCTTTGCACTTATTCTCGGGGCTGGCATCCACCTTATGGGTCAACGTTTCATGCCATTTGTCAAGGGATTCACGGTGGTCTTCCTGATCGCAACCCTGGCCTATCTGCTGGGAGGCCAGACTATTTCCAAACAATACGGTATAGGTGCCGAAGCCTGGGGTATTATCCTGGGTATGATCATTGCAAATACCGTGGGTACACCCAAGTGGGTCCTTCCATCCTGCCAGGTGGAGTTTTTCATTAAAACCGGTCTGGTACTCCTCGGGGCGGAGGTCCTTTTCAGTAAGATAATGGCCATAGGCATTCCCGGTGTCTTCGTTGCCTGGGTGGTCACCCCCATTGTTTTGATCTGCACCTATATATTCGGTCAGAAAGTGTTGAAGATGCCCTCCAAGACCCTTAATATCGTCATCTCAGCGGATATGTCAGTCTGCGGCACATCTGCCGCCATAGCCGTTGCATCTGCCTGCCGGGCCAAGAAAGAGGAGTTGACCCTCGCCATCGGTATGTCCCTGGTTTTTACCGCTATCATGATGATTGCCCTGCCTGCCTTCATAAAGGCAGTGGGCATACCGGAAGTCCTTGGCGGCGCCTGGATGGGCGGGACGATAGATTCCACCGGTGCAGTTGCCGCAGCAGGTGCTTTCCTGGGTGAAAAGGCAATGTATGTGGCAGCCACCATCAAGATGATCCAGAATGTGATGATCGGTGTTACCGCTTTCTGCGTTGCAATGTATTGGACTATGAAGGTGGAACGTGAGGCCGGCAGGGATGTTGGTGCAATGGAAATATGGAACAGGTTCCCCAAATTTGTACTGGGATTCCTCGCTGCCTCCATTATCTTCTCACTGATTGACAGCAACATGGGTAAGGATATGGGAACTGCTCTTCTGGATCAAGGTGTCATTCGTGGCGGTACCCGTCTCTTTCGAGCCTGGTTCTTTGCCCTGTCCTTTGCTGCCATTGGTCTTTCCACCAACTTCAGAGAGCTTTCCAAGTACTTCAAGGGCGGAAAGCCGGTGATCCTTTACGTGTGCGGCCAGAGTCTCAACTTGGTTCTGACCCTGATCATGGCGTATATCATGTTTTACCTGGTGTTCCCGGAAATCACAGCAACGATTTAATTCTGCTCTGATTCAACGAGGCGGGAGCAGGCCTTCCGCCTCGTTTTTTTTTATAAGAGACTCCCGCTGAAACTTCCTAGTGGGAGTCTCGACTTTAGAGCCCAGTTTGGTTATCCTGACCAGAACGTTCAAAACCAAAGGGGCGAAAGCATTAAGAAGGTTCAAAGCGACCCCCGACGTTTTGCGGTTCTGGTCAGGATAACCAAACTGGGCGGAATGACGCTAGTGCCAACGTGTTTCAATGTTTGTTGTGTCCGTCAGGATGTGTAGGTTATAAGGAGCTGATATCATGCTTGAACAAAGTCTGTTTTTTCGAACAAAAAAATTTATTCTGGTGTTGGGTATAGCCTTTGCATTTGTTTACTGCCTGCTTCCATTGCTGACAAATTCTATTGGTATTCTGAACCGCATGTCCCTGTTCCTTGAAGAAACAGGGATTGATCCAACCAGATATTATTATACTGATGTGGATCAGGTAATAGAATCTGAGCAACACCTGCAAACCGTTCTTTATGACAAGTAAGGAGTCTCCAAAAAAATCTACACCTCCTGCTTGCCCTTTTGCCAGTTTTCTACGTTGATATTTTTTCTGTTTTAAATTAGAATTCCAGCATATTGGGTTTGAATAATAAGAGGAAAATAAGAGGAAAGAGAAACAATGGAATATAACTTTTGGAAGCAGAGCAGATGGGGGGAATAACCACGGCGCTGTTTCAAGCTCTTATCTCTGTGGATAAGGCAATTGCCACTGAATTGCTGACAGCCGAATATTCTAAAAATGGATTTAAGGAAACCGGAGAAGTAATCACACAAGTGCTGGAAGAGATTGGGAATGGCTGGGAGCAGGGGAGTGTCTCCCTGGCCCAGGTTTATATGAGCGGCATAATCGTTGAAGAGGTTGTTAAAAAAATTTTTCCACAAAATGAAGAGGTTGTTAACACTCTTCCTGTTCTCGGAACCGCTGTTTTTCTTGATTGCCATGGATTGGGAATGAAAATTGTAAAATCCCTGGTGAAATCTAAAGGATACCCGGTTATTGATATGGGGCTGGGAGCAGATGTTGATCTGATTGTAGAAACCATTCTGGAAAAAAACATACAGATTCTCCTGTTATCTGTATTAATGCTGCCTTCAGCCCTTGCCATCAAAGGGCTGAAGGAAAAGCTGGGCAGCAAGTCACCAGGGGTAAAGCTTGTTGTGGGGGGAGCTCCTTTCAGGCTTGATGAAACCCTGGGGACGCAAGTCGGTGCCCATGCATATTGTAGAAACGCCGGAGAAATTTTCGGTGTACTCAATCGTCTTCAGAAGGAGGGCTTATGATTACTGCCATGACCCCAATGGAAAGGGTTTTAAGCTCCTTGAGTCATAGAGAGCCAGATAGGGTGCCTCTCTTTCTACTTTTATCCCTCTATGGTGCCAGGGAATCAGGGATGTCCGTGGAAGAGTACTTTTCTAAAGCAGATAATGTCATTAAAGCTCAGTTGCAGATGCAGGCAAAGTATGGGACAGACTGTTATTATACTTTCTTTTATGCTGCCCTGGAGACAGAAGCCTGGGGCGGTAAGACACTCTTTGTTCCTGAAGGTCCTCCCAACTCAGGCACTCCTGTTATTCAGAAGGTTTCGGATATTGATTCCCTCTGGGTTCCCAATATTTATGAGGTCCCGGGGATACAACGGGTTTTGGAAGTAACCCGTGAACTTGCTTCAAGGGCCCAGGGGGAGATTCCTCTGATAGGCGTTGTAATGTCTCCCTTTTCATTGCCGGTTATGCAGATGGGGTTTGAGCAATACATTAATCTTATCTACCACGATAAAATTCGGTTAAAAAAATTGATGGAGATAAATCAGCAATTCTGTTTAGACTGGGCAAATGCCCAGTTAAAAGCCGGGGCCACAGCCATATGCTATTTTAATCCTCTCTGTTCAACAGATATTATTGACAGGGATCTCTATCTGTCCACAGGGTATCCCGTGGATTCAAAGACAATCGCCGGGATAAAAGCACCCGTGACTGCCCATATGGCCTCTGGAAGAGCATTGCCCATAATAGATGAGATTATAAACTCAGGAGCTGGAGCTGTTGGTGTTGGTGGATTTGATAATCTGACTGATCTCAAAAAAGCTTCCATGGGAAAGATATCGCTTATTGGTAATTTAAACGGCATAGAGATGACAGGATGGGACAGCTCCACCGCCGACAAGATGGTTCGAAATGTTATAGAAAAAGCCGCTCCTGGAGGAGGTTTTATTCTTTCTGATTCCCATGGGGAGATTCCCTGGCAGGTTCCGGAGGATGTTCTTCTCGCAATCTCCCATGGTGTTCAGAAATGGGGACATTATCCCATTTCTGGGATGGGGGAGATCGTTTGAAGAAACTCAATATCCTTGTGTGTGAGAATTATCTGCGTGAATTTCAGGCGATTGCAGAAGATGAAAAAGCAAGGGATGTCAGACTTGTTTCATTCCCGTCATTATGTTCCAGAGGTCCTTCTTCGAAATCGTCTTCCATATCTGAAACACCAGAAACTTCTTTAACGGCCAATACTGTTTTGATTTGCAGCAAATTTTGTAAATCACCCAGAAAAAATGTTTACGGAAAAGATTGGTTCCGGGTGTACGAGTCAACTTTTTGTTATTCCCACCTGATAAACGATCAAATTTCACGTTTCTTTTTTGAAGAAGGCTACTATGTCATAACCACGGGATGGCTCTTGCGTTGGAAGGCAAATCTTGAAGATCAGGGTTTTTCAAGGGAAACAGCCAGGCAATTTTATGGTGAATGGTGTCAAAAAATCATATTCCTTGATACAGACATTTCTAAATCGTCAAAAAAAGACCTGGAAGATCTCTCTGAATATTTGCAAATACCCTCTAAAATCATACCTGTCAGTTTAGAGCCCATGCGAGCCTTTTTCAGAAAAATCCTTTCTGAATGGCGTATAAAAAACCATGTCCCAAGGTCTGAAGGGGAGAGTCAGATTCTGGAGTTACAGCAGCAGAATGCCCACAATGCAGCGGTTCTTAATATAATGTCCAGAATTGCGGTGGCTGGGTATAAAAGAGATGTAATTTCCATGTTAAAGGAGGTCTGGCTGACGGTATTCGGCGCCACTCAATTCTTCTACTGGGCTAGGAATCTGGATTCAACAGAGCTTCCTGACGACATTAAAAAAATACAGTTATCTATGAAGAACAATTTTTATATGGATAAAAAAAGCAATACTTTTTATGCGCTTCTTGAATCCGGTGGAAAGGAATTTGGCATTATCCAGGTGGGAGAGTTTTTGTTTCCCCACAGCATAAGCAAGTATATGGAGCTTTTTGATTCAATAATTAAGGTTGCTTCACTGGCTTTTTCAAATGCCCACCGATATGAAGAGCTAACCATGTCTAGAAACCAGCATGAATACAACAGTTTCCACGACGGGCTGACAGGTGTTTATAACCGAAACTTTTATAATAAGTTGATAAGGGAACAATCTCATATTCATCCTGGAGCTATTTTTTCATTTGATGTTAATGGACTTAAGGTTATTAATGATACCCAGGGCCATGCTGCCGGAGATAAAATCATCCGCAAAACTGCGGATACTTTAAGAAAGACCTTCAGGGAAACAGATTTTATTATCAGGATGGGAGGAGATGAGTTCCTAACAATTGTTCTCGATTGTAATCAGGTCCTGGCTGATGCAATCCTGCAGCGTCTCGAAGAGAATACAAAAAAAGTAAACATGAACAGTCGACTGAAGCTCAGTATTTCCATCGGACTTATTGTCACCACAAATAATGATGATGACCTGGAAAGTCTGGTTCACCAGGCTGATTTTAAAATGTATCAGGATAAAAGAAAGACAAAGGGTGCTTCTCCTCAATAAGAAGGGAAATATTTTTTAAATTCGCCAATCATGATTGCCCATGGCGCTTTATGGTGGATTAAAAGGTGTACCCGAATGAGAAGTGAATTCGACCCGCACTCTCCTGGTCGTCGGGGTCGAGTTTGTGGCCGTAGACAAGGGTGATGGGTCCCACCACCGTTCCATAGCTCAACCCGCCGCCAATGGATGATCTAAAGCCCTTTTGAACTGCAGCGTCGCCTGTTTCACCAAGCCTGCCGGTGTCCATAAACAGAATCAATTCCATCTTCTGGGTCAGGGAGATCCTGGACTCAAGACTTGCCGCAACAATGGACATGCCCCCGACCGGATTCATTTCAAGATCATGGGCAAGCATGTTCTCCTTGAATCCCCTTACATCCGATGTTCCGCCGATAAAGAAAAGGCGATCCTCTGCCACGGTATTATCTGAGGAAAAAGGCTGGATGTATCCAAGCCTGGTGCGAAGGGCAAAGGTTAATCTTTCCATGGGGGTGAGATATCGCCTGACATCCAGGGAATACTTCATGAAATCGTCAAGGTCTGTGTCAAATCCCGTGTAGATATCCGTAGTCAGTGAAGAGAAAAATCCGGTGGTTGGCTGGATTGCAGAGTCCCTGGTATCATAGGCAAGAACCAGGGAGGTTTTGAGGATGTTCCGGGTCTTGTAGGTTTTTTCCGGGTCATTTAACAGGTCGAATTTTTCTTCGTTACCATACCGGGCACGGTTTTCATAGGTCAAAGAGAGGCCCGCATGGAGGTGGGGCAGCAATGGCTTTGTGATGTTTCCTGAAACCCCCCAGGCCTCGATACCAAAATCGTTGTTCAGCTCCTCCTGTTTTTGAATAAAAAAAGACAGGGCACCGGTCATGTCTGTCTTGAGGAAAAAGGGATCCATTATGCCGGTTTCACCTTCAAACCCGATCCCGCTCACCTCCGCCTTTATCCATGAGTCGATGTCCAGGCCAAAGGTATTGTTGTTGCCGGTTGCTGCGTTAAAATAAAGCAGTCTCCGGGTGTCATGGCCAAAGGCTGCCTCCACATAGTAGGGGTCTCGCTCCTTGACGTTTATTTCAAGGTCGGCGGTTGCCTTTTTTTCCTTTAGATCACCTGCCTCTATTCTGACCGATTGGATGACACTGATGGATCTCAATCTTTTTTCGGCATCAACTATCTCCTGGAGTGAAAAAGGGTCGTTGGTTTCTATTTTAAGGAGATCCTCCATAACCTTGCTTTTCAGCTTGGTATTGCCCGTGTAATGGATTTTTCCCACCCGGACAAAAGGCCCTGGATCTATGGTATACGAGAGCATGGCGGTAGCGTCGTCATCCCCGGCTGCTTTTTCCCCTTTGACCTTGACGTGGGGGTACCCTTTTTTTGAAATAAGAGCCGCCAGGGTGTTTTCATCGCTCTTTATCATGTATTGCCTGAATGGTTCACCGGGGCGCAGAGAAAGGGACTCTATTATTTCATTCTGGTCGATAAGGGATTCCCCACCTTTGATCTTGACCCCTTGTACCACCATTTGAGCCTGTTCATTGACAAGGATAGTGATGTGCACTTTTATGGAAGGCTGTTCTGTTTCAGGCATGGTCTCAGGATCAGACTCTTTCTGTTCGGTTCTGGTCCCTGGCTGGATATCCTGCCTGGTTTCTGTTTTGGTTTGCGGCTTAATCTCTGTTTTAGTCTCTGCATTGATCTCGGCCCGGGTAAATCCCCTGGATAGGTAGAGACGCCTGATGGCATTTAAATCATTTTCCAGCAATTTTTGATTAAAGCCGTCGTTTTTCAGTACCCCCTTTTCCGAAAGTCCCATTTCAGCCCTGATTGTTTTGGTTTCTATGCTGTGGTTGCCCTCAATGGTTATGGATGCCACCTGGCTTCTCTGTCTTTCCTGGATGGTGTAAACAACATCCCAGAAGGTTTTGTTGTTTTCTGTCTTTTTTTCTTTGGTGAATGTGACAGAAACATCGTTAAATCCTTTGTCAACATATCGTTTGCGAATGTTCAACACCCCTCGTCTCAGGCCTGAATCCCCCGGGTTTCCCCGCTCAAAGATGGGTATCTCTCCGTTTAACTGCCACGAATAAAAAGAATCAGCACCCTCGATGGAGATGCGGTATTCAAATCCTTCATCTACAATAAGTTTAAGGGCGGCTCCATCTTTTTCCCGTACAATTTCATGGGAGACAGCAGCATCGGCAAATCCGTTTTTACGATAGAAGCTAACAAGATTCAGCTTATCCTGTTTGAGCCAGTCAAGGTTGAGGCAAGGGGTGGAAAAGGGCACAAGGGTGGAGGACCAGAGTTTGGTCCTCAGTTTGAGCCGCATGGTTGAAAATTTTTTGTTGCCTGAGACATCAAGTTTATCCACTCGAATGCAGGGTTCATTGCCAGGGCCGGAAGGAGAGTCAGATCCAGATCCAGACCCGGAAGCAGAATTAGATTCAGGAAGGTCAGCTGCTGAAACACAGGGGATACTCCCTTGAAAGACGAGTAAAATAAGATATATCAATACAAGGAAACGCTGTTTCATTTAAACTCCAAACGATACCGGATTTCAGCTCCAAAGTGTCCCTGGGTATTTTGAAATCCGGACAGGGAAAACTGGTCCGACAGCTTATAGTCGGTGGCTGTTTTCTGGATCATCTCCCCCTCCTTGGTTTCCATGCCGTAGGACACGGTTATTTTATCGGTAATTTCCTTGCCAACGGTGAGGTTTACATCTCCAATGGGGGAACCGGAACCGTTTTCTTTAAGATCAAGCTCAAACACATCAAGCCCTACGTTTTTCTTGAGTCGATCTGCAAATGAGGTGGCTACCAACCCTGCAACCAGGGATGCGGGTGATGTGGTTGTGCCCCCTTCGGAGCTGATCAGCTCGTTTGTGGTTTTTCCGGTCAAAAGAAGCGAGAGAATATCGCCGTGTTCTTCCCTTGGATTGGACAACAATTCCAGAAGCAGATTGTCCGGGGTGCCGGTGAGTTTCAGAAAAATCCGCCAGTCACGAACCTGATGTTCGGCCATGATGTCAATCACAGGTCTGATCCCATAGGGATCTACAAAATCAACTCCTGCCTCTGTAATTTCGAACTGCCGTCCCTGGTAGGTGATGTTGCCTGGTCCAAGGGTTGCCCTGCCTGCGACAGAAGGATTGGCAACGGTTCCGCCTATCTTGAGATCCGGAGTTACAAAGAGATAGGCAAGGTTGTTGCTGATCACAAAGGGGGAGTCGGCCCGCACAAGGATATCAAGTCCAATAACCCTGGTAATAGTGTCAGAACTTTTGTCGGAAGAGCTTGGCTGATTGCGCTGGGATCCCATAATTTTTTCAAGGGCGGTTTTTTCCAGATTAAAATCCGCCGTCCATTCACCGGACAAAAGTCTGATTTCACCGCTCAGATCAGCCTTTGTCAAAGTACCTTGATCCAGGATACCGTCAAACTTCAGGTCCGTCTTGAACAAAGCGATCATTCTGTCTGGCAACTCAAGGGGCAGATCCCTTGCCTGGAACTCGAACTTGAAACTATCGGGCAAAAGTTCCACCAACTCCACCCTGCCTGTAAGCTTGAAGCTGCCCCGGTCAAGGTTACCCTTTATTTCCTGAATCGTTATCCCCTGCTGGTCGGCAAGGATGGTTCCGTTAATACTGTGCAGCTTTTGCTCTGTTTCAACGATGACCATGGATATTTGATCAAGAACCACCCGGCCCGTTATCAAGCTGTTTTTGATTTCCTTTTCAACAAGGGCGGTCACTTCCAGATTGACTTCACCCTTAACCCCTGCAACCTCCTGGGTAAAGAGCTGGGCAATCCCGGCGGGCACTGTTCCTTTGGCAACGACCTTGATTTTTTGTTCAAGGCTTCCCTCTGCCGTAACAGCTGCACTTAAACCCTGTTTATCGGTTATTTTTACCATCTGATTGTTAGGGTTAATATGGGGTTCGCCAATATCAATAAGAGAGGCTATATCGGACTGCTCAACCTTCATGTCAACCTTAATCTCCATTTTTTCCGGGGGCAGGATCTGCCCTTCATGCATCATTTTTATTCGGCCTTTAAGGTCAATTGTGGTATCGGGGTTTGTAGCAAGAACCTGACTTATTTCCAGGTGGTCATTTAAAAACAAAAGATCTATTTGCGCATCAGCCTTTGGGAAATCTGAATACCCTGCATCGGCAGCCGTCAGGGTAAAGGTCGCCCTGGGATCGTCAAACCCTCCTTCCAGATTCAAATCAAGCGAGTATATGCCATGAATTTCGGGCAGATCTTTATACTGGGCAAGGATGGGACGGAGTTCTACATCGTTGGTTTTCAGCCTCAGGTTCCCTGACATTTTTCCAGGATCAAGCAGGCGGAATTCTTCCATGATTTTAATTCGGCCATCCAGGGTAAGGCTGGCATGGGGGTTTGTAACCCTAACCTCGTTTATTTCTATAAAACCGTCTAAAATTTCAACGTTAAAATCTGCATCGGCCCTAGGTGAATCTTGAAATCCGGCATTTTTGACCGTCAGGTTAAGGGTTGCCCGGGGATTGCCAGCAAGGGCGCCTTGAACGTTTAAATCCAGGGATAATTTGCCGTGAACACCCGGTATGTTGTAGGCCTCAAGTATGGGTTGAGGGCTGAAATCATCCACCTTGACTCCCAGGGTTCCCGATATTTTTTCAATGTTAACCTCCCTAAAGAACCCATTGGGAAATACCTGGGTAAGGTCAATTTTCCCCTCAGCTTCAATCGTTCCACCTTCGATCATGGCAGCCAGCCGTTTAAGGGTAAGGGTCTGTTCCTTAAGGTGTAATTGAACATCTATTTCATTGTTTGCCAGGCTTTTATCTCCGGCCCCGGGAAGGAGGATCTTTTCACCGTAAAGGTTTAAAACAACCGCTGGATTGCCAAGATTTCCCCTGGCTGAACCGTTTAATGTAAACTCACCGCCGATTGTTTTTTGTTCAGGGGTTTTTCTTGCAAGGAACGGTTCAAGGAGGTTTTCAAGGATGATCCTGGTCGAACGAAACTCAAGGTCCGTGACAAAATTTTCAGGTGCAGCAAGGCGGCCTTTGTCCATGGGTTTGATGGTTCCAGCCAGGGAAAAATTGGAGTCAAGAAGATTTACATCAAGCTGCTTGATGTCGAGAACTTCATTTGAAAAAGCAAGCAGGATTTTTCCATCCCCCCGGGGAAAGCTTCCATAGCCCGCATCCGTTGCCGTAAGATCAAGGGTTGCCTGAATATTTTCAAGCAAAGGGGTGCCCATAAACCCCTGGGGAAAGACTTCGGTCAGGTCCACATTTGCCCTTGCCGTTGCCTTGCCATAGTCAAGGGAGGTGGTTAATTCTTTCAGGGTCAGAACCCGGTTTTCAAGTTTTAAATCAAGGATTGTCCGGTCAAAGGATTCATCTTTAAACTTACCGCCGTCCGAGGTAATTAAAAGAACAAGATCGGGGTCCTGCACTGTACCTGTCAGTGTGGCCTCGCCCTTGAAAGTTCCCTCCATGGAAATGGAAGCTGGAAGGATGGATGATATCTCTCCAAGGTCTGCCATGAAATCAAGCTTAAGATCGGCCCGGGGTATGTTAAGAAGATCTGTGGCAGAGCCTCTTATTCCAAGATTTGCAAGGGCTGAACCAAGGGAAAAATCCATTGCTGTCAGGGAATCATTATCAAAGGCAAGATCAAGGTTGATTGAATCGACCTTAAAGGTTTTGCCCCTGTGGGGTTCATCCCTGTCTGGTTCATCCAGAGGCAAAGAAAAAGACCAGTCCCGGGTTAAAAGTTTTAGCCTGACAAATTTCCGGGCAAGGTTGACCGATCCTTCAAGGGCAATTTCATCAGTTTCAAACGAAAGGTCCTGGGATTGAAAGGCAAGGGCGGCCTGGTCGATTACTAGGTTTTCAACAACGATGTTAAAGGGCAATACAGCGGTTGAAGTTTCAGGAGTTGCCGGTTCTGATTCTTTGCCCGAATCCACAAAACAGGCTGCCAGATTCAAGACGTTATCTTCGTCCAGAACAAGGGAAAGGCCTGGGGATGAGATTTCAATTTTTTTGAAATGGATGGTTTTATCCGGCAGCTTTGAAAGGTCAAAGCCGATCACAATCTGTTCAACTTCGACCACGGTCATGCCGACTGGGTCTTGAATGTTAAGCCCCTGGATCTTTATTTCCTGGTCTGACAGGGAAAAGTCCAGGCTCTTGAGGCTGATCTGTCCTGGAATCTGGTCGTTGACAAATCCTATTAAAATTTGCTGCCCCCGTGGGGTCCCAACCATGATTCCAGACGTAAACAGTGCAAGGGTAAGAATCAGCGCAAGAAATGCAAGGGTGAGGACACTATATCGAATGGTTCTTCTAATATTTTTTTTCAATTTATCTAATCAGTACCAAGGGGCAGGCTAATGTAAAATGTGGTTCCCTGACCGGGGGTTGATTCTACCCGAATGGTTCCACCGTGCTGGGATATGACTTTTTTGGCAATAAACAGGCCAAGTCCGGTTCCTTTTTTTTCTTTGCCCGAGTGAAACAGGGTAAAGGCCTTTTGGATTTCATCTTCGGACATGCCAATGCCCGTGTCTTTGATGATAAATTCTATCATATCATTTTTTTGTGCGGCGGTGAACGAAATTTTTTCCTTCGATTTCGGGTCTGGTTGGGGGGAATCAGCAGGAGTCTCAGTCTTTTTATTTGCCTGGCAGGCGTCAATGGCGTTGTCCAGGATGTTAACAACGGCAGACTGCAGGGAGGTGGGATCGGCCATGAACTCAAGCTTTCCTGGGGGAAGCTTCAGTTCAAGGGCTATACCTGTGCACTCCAGCCGCTGTTTGACTGTCTGGACTATTTCCCGGGCAAATCTTTCTACATCAACCGTTTCTTTAGTAAAGGTTCTTTTCTTTGTGTAAAAAAGGATATCAAGGATCAATTTTCTGATTTTTGACGTCATGAGCTTCATGGTATCAAGCCCCTCCTGGGCCAGGTGCTGATTTTCCTTCTTAAGGGCCGAATCAAGGAGATAGAGCCCCCCGTCAAGACCTGTGAGGAGCCCTTTTATTCCGTGGGATACGGATCCTAGCATGAGGCCAAGGGATTTTAAATGGTCTTCAATATCAATCACCCGGCTTACGTCAGTTGCCACTATTATCACCCTGTCCAGGGAAGGGTGCCCCTGGTCAGAGATGCCCTCAGCGTGGTCTGGGCTTATTGAAGTCGGGGTGTCCTCAACAGGAGATGCCCAGGCCAGGAAAGAAACGTCAGCCTGCCGGCTGGTTGTGTAGGTAACCTCAGCCTGGACAGGTTTTCCCGAAATAAAACTTTCAAGGGCCGGACACCCCTCACAGGGAATGGCGGAGTTTCTGCAGATTTCGTGGCAAAAGCCGTTGATGCCGGCAGCTTCAGGATCGATATTAAATATCTCCTTGAACGAGGCATTGGAAGAGGTGATTCTAAGTGTGCGGTCAACGCAGAAAACTACTAAGGGAAGGGTGTCCATGATTGTGGCAAGCTCATTTGTTGATTCACGGTCAACGCTTGCGAGTTTTTCGCTTTTTTCCAGAACAAGACGTTCAAGGTTGTGAGTGTAATCCAGGAGATGTTTTTTTACGACGATTTTTTTTTGAACCCTTTCAAGTGCAATCTCAAGACTTTGTACATCAACCGGTTTTGTAATGAATTCAACAGCCTGGTTCCTGAAACTTTCGATGGCAAGGTCCATATCTCCATGGCCTGTGATCATGATAATTTCAGTATCAGGAGCCATGGCCTTAATTTTTTTTAACAGTTCAATTCCGTCCATGACAGGCATCTTTATATCTGTAAGCACAATGGGAAATCCACGGGTCTCAAACAGGTCCAGGGCTTTTTGACCATTTTCCGCAAGAGTCACCCTGTACCCCAAGTCCTGGAGGGAGATAGCAAGCACTTCCCTTATATCCTCTTCATCGTCAACAAGGAGGATATCTCGAATTTCAGAATGATTCAGCATGGTTCGTCTGTCTCCTCCATTACAAGAGACTTGAAACAAGAGACAAAAAACAAGGTGTGGCCTTACTCAAGTTTCATTCTTCGTTCTGTCCGTCAGGACAAGTGGGTTTTTTTGAAACTCCCACCAAAATGGTAGATAGCATTGTAGGTTGGTAGAGCGCAACAAAAACCAACCTACAGCCTCCACCCACTGACTACTGACTACTATTAGCTCTATCTCTGTAGGCAGGTAGAATCACCTGGAATACAGATCCCTTATCTGAGGTCTCCTTGATGATTATCTGCCCCGAACACTCTTTGATAATTCCATAGCTTATGGAGAGTCCAAGGCCGGTTCCCTTACCGACCTCCTTGGTTGTGAAAAAAGGCTGAAAGATCTTTTCTGCAACCTCCCGGGGAACCCCCGTGCCCGTATCCTGGACCTCAACGTAAACTTTTTCACCTGCAAGACAAGCCCTGATCGTTATTTTTTTCTCAAGGTCAGGATCATTATGACAGATTTCCGCCTTGGCCTCAATGGCATCCCGGGCATTGATCAGAAGGTTGATAAAAACCTGCTCAAGACGCCCAGGGTCGGTCATAACAGGGGCAAGGGGAGGGGTGATCTCCCAGGCAACAGTGATGCCTCTTACCTTGAGCTGCTGGCTGAAGATCTCATAGGCACTCTCAAGGACGTTAACGACATTTACCGGGATGAGGTTAATGTCGGATTTTCTGGCAAAGTCGCGCATGTGGTTAATAATTTTCGAAGCCCGGTCCACATTGGCATCTATCTTTTCCAGCAGAGTTTTCAGTATCTCGGGCTTGATCTCCTGGGTTTTTCTGACCTTTTCAATGCAGAAGCTTGAGGCTGTCTTGATGACAGACAGGGGCTGGTTAAGCTCATGGGCTACACCGGTTGCCATCTCTCCCAGGGTGGCAAGCTTTGCCGCCTGGAGAAACTGATTCTCTGTTTCCAGACGTTCGGTAATGTCCGAGGTGGTGACAAGGAGAACCTTCTGACCTGGATATTCCGACGGTGAGATCCAGATATCAACAAACATGGATCGGTTGTCGGCCTTGCGATGTTTTGCCGAGTTGATTATGGTTGCGCTCTTTACCAGGGCATCGATTGTATGGGGCGGACCGGATGCCGGACCGGATGTCGGTTCGGAAGGGTCGAACAGCTCGGTAAACGATCGACCGACAATTTCGTCTGTCCCATATCCATACACCTCGGTTACACTCTCGTTGCAGTCAAGGATGGCTAGGGAGTCGCTGTCAAGGACAAAAACCGGATTCGGGATATTGTTGAAAATGGCATGGTACTTTTTTTCAGAAAGTTCTGCCCTCTGTTCAAGCTCTTTTCGCTGGGTGATATCAAGGTTGATCTCCATAGCTGCAACGATTTCACCAGCTGCATTCTTGACCGGGCTCGTTCTTACTATCCAGTGTTCCATGGTACCGTTTTTCCCGATTCCTTGCTCTTCAGAGTAGTAGGATTTTCCATCTTTGAGGGTCTTTTCAACCGGACAGTTCCTGCATTTAGTTGTTCTGCCCTTGTAGGTGGCGTAGCAGAAATCGCCTATCTTGGGGCGGTAGCGTTTGTAAAACTCCCGGTTAAAGTTGATCAGTTTAAAATCCTTGTCCTGGACCGTTATCATGCAGGGTACTCGTTCAAAGAGGTTCCGGTATTCGTTTTTTTGCTTGGTCAGCTCCTTCTGGTGGTGGTTTATCCGTTGGCGCATGGTGTTGAACGCAGTTGCAAGTTGCCCGATTTCAGAGTCCCTGTGGGAATCGACCCGGGTGATCTTGGTGGCGCAGGTTATGTGTTTTGTCTCTTCAGTGAGCTGGCGGATGGGGCCGATGACGAATCTGTAGACAAAGATAAAGATAAAAAAAGAGGGAGCAACAAAGATCGCAAGGGCAAGGAATACAATGCTTCTCTCATACTTCATGATTTCAGCATCTGTATCCTTCAGGGAAATTACAAGATCCATGGAGCCCAGCACCTTGGATGCAGCGTCGTGGAAATGGCATTGTTCGCTGCATGCAGGCTCGTTGTAGATGGGGGTTATGATGCCAAGGACCCGTTCTCCTGAATCGTCTGAAAAGATCCTCTTCCTCTGGTGAAGGGTCAGCTCCACCAGGGGAGGGTCTTGAATGTGGCAGACAATGCATCCCTTAGATTTGGGCTGAGCCTTGGTATCGATTTCCGACGGGATGTTGGAAAATTTAATAAACCCCTGTTTGTTGTAGATCCTTACGTTCTCGATTTCCCGCTGGGTTGCCGTATTCTGGATGATCTGGTGTATGTCGTCCCTGGCGTTCAGCATCATCGAGTAGTGGGTTCCAAGTCGGATGGTTTTACTGATGCGGTCAGCAACCCCCAGGATGTCTTCGATCTCCTTGTTCCGCTGGTAATTTATGCTGAAGTAGGCCCACACAGAAATCGCCACAAGACATATGAATGTCATGATCATGATCAACTTGAACACAAGACTGTGGCGAATCTTGTTCAAAAGCATGGCTGGGATCCGTTTTGTCTTCCCCGGGCTAAAGACAGAAGAGCTGCTTTCGGCCCTGTTGGGGTTACCCAATGGTATTTTTAACAATTCCAATCAGTTTTTCAGGATCAAAGGGCTTTGTTAACCAAGTTATGGCCTTGTCAATGCTCAGATGGCGACTTGCAAGCCCAGAGATTACGATGACGGGAATATCCTTATATGCCTCCTGTTTGGAGAGCCTTCTGAAAAATTTGGGGCCCCACTCCTTGGGCATTTCAAGATCCAGGGTTATCAGATCTGGGTTTTCCTCTTTAAGCACTTCAAATGCCTCTGCACCGTCATTTGCAGAACAGGTCTCATATCCGTTATCGTTGAAGATATTCACAAGGTATTTGACAATGACGGGGTCGTCATCCACGACCAGTATTTTTTTTGTCATTTTGTCTCCTTTTTGTTTTTCTTTTTGTGGCATCCGGCACAGGTGACAGGCCCCTTTTTCTCGTCAAGATGACAGGACCGACAGCGGTCATGGTAGGTTGCGATAAGTTCGAAATGTTTAGGGTCATCCCTTGACCCATGGCACTCTGAGCAGGCCATATCTTCGCTGATTTCACCTTCTAAAAGCTTTCCATCCTCGTATAGATGGTGGCAGACATCGCACTCTTCAATTCCTGCATTATAATTGTGCTCATCGTGGACAAAGCAGACAAAGGGCCTTGTCTTATTGATGAAAACAGCCTCGTCAATGTTCATGCACTCTTCTGCCCAGGCTGTGAATGGCCCAAGAACAAGGGCAGATGCCATAATTATGAAAATATATTTTTTTACTTTGTCAGTCAATAGAACTTCCCCCTTTTAATTAGTAGGTAGTAGGCAGTACCTACCATTTACCATCCACTACCCACTGTCTACTATTTACCATTTACTGCCCACTACCTACTATCTAATGCTCTCCAGGTATTTCCATGATTTCATAGATAATGTCTCCGAGGAACTTAAGCTCCATGTCGACCCCATAGTGGTGAATTATGTCTTCAAGGCCTCCATGGCAGTTGTGACAAGGGGCAATGACCACCTCGGCCCCCTTTGCCTTGGCGGCAAAGAGCTGTTCCGCCTTTACCTTGCTGCTTTCCACCCGGGCATTCTTGAACGGAGGGCCGCAGTTGATCACCCCGCCGCCGGCACCGCAGCAGTAGTTATGCTCGCAGTTGGGCGTCATCTCGATAAAGGTCTTGCAGGTGGCGTTGACCACGTTTCTCGCCATGTGGTGAAGCCCCCTTCCCCTGACGATATTGCACGGGTCGTGGAGGGTGACGGGCCGTTCAAACTTCTTTTTGATCTTTATCTTTTCCTGGGCAAAGATCTCATGGTAATATTCGATGGCATGGATGACTGGGATGGGGGGCATTTTCCATCCCAATGCCCGGTTGCCCATGTCGTAGACCGATCGAAAGGCATGGCCGCATTCGCCCATGACGATTCTTTTGACCTTGAGGCCCAAGGCAGTCTCAAAATGAATCTTTTTAAGCCTTTCCATCATGTCATAATCGCCGGTGAACATGCACATGTCTGAATTGTCCCACCCGGGAGAGGAAGGCATGGTCCAGCTTTCGCCTGCCGCCTCCATTATCATGGCGGCCTGGTAGATCAGCTGGGCCCTGAATTTGGGTTCGGGGCCGATGACCGAGTAAAAGGTGTTGCTGCCCTCAACGTCCAGGGGGATCCTCAGGTTGGGCATCTCGTCCCTTGCCTCCTCCTCCTGCCACATGAGGGTATCTATCCACTCGTCGTCCTTTACCCACATCTGGTTGGCGGTCACAGAATGGCTGTGGGCCGTGTCCTGGATGTAAAGGGGAACCACTCCCAGCCTGTGGCAGATCCTGCGCATCACCGAGAGTACATAGGCGATGTCTATGCCAAAGGGGCAGTACATGGCGCAGCGCTTGCACAGGTTGCACTGGGTATAGGCGACCACTGCGGCCTGCTTGATGAATTCGGGGGATACCCGCCCTTTTTTGCGCATGATCTCCCACATGGTCTGCTTGACCTTGCCGGCCGGAGAAAATCTGGGGTCCCTGTCCCTTGAGATGAAAAAATGACACCCGTCACTGCAAAGCCCGCAATGGACGCAGGTGTCCACGTAAACCTTTAGCTTAGCGCCAGTTTCCTTATCAATAACCTCGTTGATGATCCGTTCTATTTTTTCAGGCGAGAGCTGTTCCACTCCGGCCATGATTCCCTTGTCCTCGTTGATACTTTCTGTGATTGGTTTTGAATCACTCATGAAAAACCGATCCTTTATTTAATATGGTTGTTTTGACTGCTGTTGCGGGGGGTGCAGAGCTGTTCCCTACCAGTCCTTAGCCATTCTTACGCCGCCGAACTCAGACCCCATATACCCCCGGATAAAGGGAAACAAAAACATGTGAAACAATTTTGTAAACGGAATGAGGACAAGCATGAGTTCGCCTGATAAAATGTGGACAAGGGTCATGATTTCAAACCCAGCCCATTGATGAAAGGCCCAGACACCCGTTAAAAAAGGTGCCGCCACCACCAGTAGAAGAGCAATGTCAACCCAGGTGGTGAGATATTTTACTTCTGGCAGCATTATCCTTCTTCCGGCAAAAAAGACACAGGAGAGGATGACCACAATGGAAAAAACATCCGCAACCCCATTGGGCAGTGAGGGATAGCTTATGCCAAAGCTCTCGTAGATCAGGATTACATGGGCAAACACAAAGAGCGGTGCCAGGAAGAGACAGATGTGAAAGGCAAAGGTGACAATTGTCATGGCAGGATTGATACGCATATTGTGAGTGGCAAAAGGGGTGAGCCATCGGGTAATGGATCGCAGGGCAAATTTAAGGCTCATGTACTCAAAAACGGCCCTGTCTTTTTTTCGGGCAAGCCTGAACAGACTTACGAATCTAAAGAGGCTGCCGCCCAGGAAAATGGCAAAGGAGAACCATGCCAGGGGGCCTGTGACAAAAGTGTAAATATCGTGCATATCAGAGTCTCCTTATAATCAACCAGATATTTGACCGGATAGTTGACCAAGGTCAATGATTTCCCGGTAAAAAATGTTTTTTTCAATTCCTCTGATCAGGAGCCGTCTGCCGTCCTGGCTGAAAATTGGCATTTCAAGACGTGTAAATTTTCGATCAAGAACAGTTCCATTGATAACTAGGGTGTATTTGCCGTTGATTTCCACCTTTGCCGCTACATGGGTTGCATCAGGGCAGAAAACAGGCTGCCAGGCCATGTCAAACCGCCCCTGCCAGGGTTTGCCGTCCACGGCTATGCCCCATTTGCCGTCGTGCTTGAAAACGCATCCAGCCCGCTGACCATCCAGGGAAAGGGAAAGATCGGTCACTAACTCGTTAAATTTTGCATCCCAGGGTTTTCCGTCCAGAGCCACTGTCCAGAGCCCATACTTCGGTGAAACAATGGCCCATATGTTATTTTCCTCACCTGCAAAGGCCGGGTGCCAAAGTTGATAAAATGAGGTGTCCCAGATCGCTCCTTCCTTGTCGGCAAGGGTCCACTGCCCATCCTCTTTTACAGGGGCCACAACCTCATCTGTGCCAGGAAAAAATACCGGAGCCCACACCGACCTGTAATTTTTCTTCCACACTTTGCCGTCAACAGCGATTGTGTAGTCCAGATAATTAGTCCTGACCGATGCTGCCGTGCGGGCACCGTTGCTGGAAAAACACGGCTCCCATACGTTCATAAAGCTCTCCTTCCAGGCTTTGCCGTCAACGGCAACCGAATAGCATCCTTTTCTGAACTTGAAAATTTCGGTTTCAAGCAAAGGTTCAGTTTCAACAACTGCAGCTGAATGCAGACCGTCAGGGCTCAGGGTCATGCCGGTGAGGCGGGAAAAGCTTGCGGCCCAGGGCGTATCATTGACGGCAACGGCGTATTCAAGATCCTTTTGAACCGATACAGCCAAGTGTTCTCCCCCGGAGGTTGCGGTCATGTCCCAGGCAAAGTCAAAGGTGTTTGTCCAGGGTGTGTCATCCGTTGAAACGGTCCATTCCCCTGTGTCGGATATAAAGGCGGAAAGCCTTGCGTCAGGCCCATATCTGAGGTTCCAGACCTTGTCATAGCCGTTTTTCCAGACTTTTATTTCCTGATCTGATTTCTGGGTAGAAACGGTAAACTCTTCTTCATCATTTCTGATAACAGCAGCAATACTTTCTCCATCAGGACTTGCACAGGGTTCCTCAAGGTAAGAAAAACGTTCCTGCCAAACGGAAAAATCCGCTATTTTGCGCTTCCCGATGTCCCAATCCCAGTTTTCCATATCCATAATTTTCAAATACCCATTTAAAAAATTAAAAGATGTATCCAAATTGCTTTTTCAATGAAGATCAACATATTATAGCACACAACTGTTCCCATTGTTGAACACCAATCAATTATCATATGGATATTTAATTGCAAGACTATTTTCTTTAGAATGGAAAACCAGGTAAGGTTATGGTACATATAGGTGTCGCCTTCCTGACCCTGACTGTCAATTCTGAAGGGGAGTCTAAGGGGGCGGCTTTATGCCTATTTAAAAATTTGAGGAGAGCTTGATGGATAAAAATATGGACAGAACGGTTCTTGAGACACAATTTGCAGATTTAAAACTGATCAGAAAGGGCAAGGTAAGGGATATCTATGACACTGATGATGCATACTTAATGGTGACAACCGACAGGCTTTCAGCCTTTGACGTTGTTCTTCCAGACGGCATTCCAGGAAAGGGGAGGGTGCTCACACAGATCTCCGCCTTCTGGTTTAAACAGATGTCAGGGCTTGTAAAAAACCATCTTATCTCAACGGATGTGGCCGATTTTCCGGAAGTCTGCAAGCCCTATGGGGATATTCTGGAGGGGCGTACCATGCTTGTTAAAAAAGCAGAACCCCTGCCGGTGGAGTGCATTGTCCGGGGATATATTTCAGGCTCCGGATGGAAATCCTACCAGAAGAACGGCACCCTTTGTGGCATCACTCTTCCCAGGGGCCTTATTCAGTCAGACCGGCTTCCAGAACCCATCTATACCCCCTCGACCAAGGCCGAGGTCGGGGATCACGACATCAACATCGATTTTGCCAAAACCATTGACCTCATCGGTCAGGAGCGGGCGGAAACCCTCAGGGACCTGAGCCTCGAGATTTACAAAAGGGGGGCACAACTTGCCCTTGAGCGAGGAATCATAATTGCCGACACCAAGTTCGAGTTTGGAATCGTGGACGATGCGATAGTCCTGATTGACGAGGTTATGACCCCGGACTCATCGAGGTTTTGGCCAATGGATACCTATGCACCGGGAGGGTCACAAAAGAGCTATGACAAGCAGTTTGTAAGGGACTGGCTCATCTCATCCGGCTGGGACCAGAAGGCCCCGGGACCAAGACTTCCAAAAGAAGTCATCGCCGGAACCTCAGCCAAGTACCAAGAGGTGTTAGATCTCATTACAGGACAAAAATGATGGAAGAATAGCCTCACCACCATGGAGCAGGTCTGGGCTGTCCTATATAAACGAAAATACCATCTCCCCTGGGGTGCACAGATCAGAGACGCCCAATACAGGCGTCTCTATGTTTGGCATGCCGGGTCAAGGAACAAAACCCGGCAACTATTTACTCTTCACGTTCGGCAATGATCTTTTCCAGCACCTTGGCGGAAAGCTCACCCGGTACCTCATCGTAATGGTCAAATTCCATGTGGAAAGTACCCCTTCCACCGGTCATGGAGCGCAGGTCAGGCGCATATCTCAAAATCTCGGCCATGGGGACGTGGGCATTGATCACCTGTTTATCACCCTCGGTGTCCATGCCGAGGACCCGGCCCCGCCTTGAGTTAAGATCGCCCATAATATCTCCGGTGTACTCATCGGGAATCAGGATCGAAATCTTCATGATCGGCTCTAGGAGGGTGGGCTTTGCACCTTCGGCCGCTTTTTTAAAGGCCACGGAGCCTGCTATCTTGAATGCCATTTCAGATGAATCCACGGAATGGTAGGAACCGTCATCAACTGTGACCCTGAAATCCACACAGGGAAAGCCTGCAAGAATACCCTTTTGGGAGGCTTCGTAAACACCCTTTTCAACGGCTGGGATATAGGTCTTGGGAATCGAACCGCCAACGATCTTGTCCACAAATTCAAATCCCGATCCCTTGGGCAGAGGTTCGAGAATAATCCAGCAGTCGCCAAACTGTCCATGACCTCCGGACTGTTTCTTGTGACGTCCCTGGACCCTTATCTTTTTCTTAAAGGTTTCTCTGTAGGGAACCTTTGGAGTTGAGATGACCATTTCGACGTTGAATTTACGCTTGATCTTTTCAATGGTGGTTTCGATGTGAACAAGGCCCCGGCCGGAAAGAATGGTTTCGTTTGTCTCGACCTCTCTCTTGAGTTGAAGGGCAGTGTCTTCTTCCATGATTTTTCTCAAGGCACCGTGGATCTTGTCCTCATCCCCCTTCTCTTTGGATGATACGGCAAAGGAAATTACCGGAGGCATGGGGGCAGGGGGGGTGATTTTGAGATGCTGGTCAAATGTGAGGGTGTCACCGGTCTTGGTTTCTTTTAGTTTGGCAACGGCCACAATGGAGCCTGGTACCGCATTCTGGACGGGTTTCTGCTCTTTGCCCAGAACTTCAAGAAGCTGGGTGTACCGTTCTTTGGTGTCCTTGTTGACGTTGAAGAAATTGCCCTCTTTTCCAAGGGTTCCCGAGATGACCCGGATCAATGACAGCCTTCCGGCATAGGGGTCGACTATGGTGTTGAACACAAACCCGCAGAACGGCGCATCTGGATCAGGAGCTATTTCAACCTCTGTTTCGTTTTCATCAAGGGCCGTCCATGCCCCCCTGTCCTTTGGTGATGGAAGGTAGTCGTTGATAAAGTCCAGCAGCAGATCAATGCCCACAGGTTTTGTCGCAGAACCGCCGATCACAGGGACAAGTTGAGCCGAATGGAATCCCTGTTTAAAGACCTTTATAAGGTCTTCCTGGGGTATGGTTTCGCCCTCAAGGTAGCTTTCAAGAAGTTCGTCATCCAGCTCTGCCACGCTTTCGATGAAGGTCTCCCGGGCAAGGTCCACGTCATCTGCCATTTCAGAGGGAACGTCAATGATTTCAACCTTGCCTGCATCGTCATATACGTAGGCCTTGTTGGATATGACATCAACCAAACCCTTAAACCCTTCGGCAGCGCCAATGGGAAGGTGGGTGACGACTGTTTTCAGCTTCAACGATGAAGTTGAGGCTGCAACGGCCGCCTCAAAGTCTGACCGCTCACGATCAAGCTTATTTATAAAAAGCACGCAGGGAAGCTTGTGGAAAGCCACACAGGCGGCAGCCTCTTCGGTCATGGCGGAAGGTCCGTCAACACCATCGATCAGAAGAATTACAGCATCGGACGCAGGCATGCAGATCTTTGCAGATGAAAAAAAATTTTGATCCCCAGGGGTGTCCATAAGCGTAATGGAATGTTTTTTCCAGGACAATTTGTGAAAAGACGAACTCACACTTTGCTGTTTTTTCACTTCTTCAGGCTGAAAGTCCATGGCGGTGTTACCCTCTTCAACCCGTCCGAGCCGGGTTAAAACACCTGCCTTAAAGAGCATTGCTTCAGCCAAAGAAGTTTTACCCGCACCTCCATGACCTGCCAGGGATAAATTTCTCATTTTGTCGATTTGTTCAGTCATTAGAGCTCCTTTTCCAGTTTTATGGGAAATTCCAGCCGGGACGTCACCAGCAGATGAGTTTCCTAGTACGTTGTGGCCGAGCGACACCTCAGGCCAAGTCTCTTACTCCAAGTTCCTTAAACCAAGTCTTTTACACTCCGGCAGTGCCGGTTGTTGGTAAAATAGCTTATACCTTGTTACATATATCTTCTGAATACCGCAAGGATATTATAAATTCCAGGTTTCCCTTGGGGCCAGGAACAGGCGAGGGGATGACCTCTCCTGTCTCATATCCCCTGAGGGTAAAAAACTCGCTTATTTCCCGCACAATTTCTTCTCTTACCTTTGGATCCCTGACAACACCTCCTTTGCCGATCCGTGATTTTCCTGCCTCAAACTGGGGTTTGATCAGGGCCAGAATTCTGGTACCCCCATGCATGAATTTTTCAGCCGCAGGCACCACGATTTTCAACGATATAAAAGAGGTGTCAATGGTTACAAGATCAACGGTACGGCCGATGCGGTCGAAATCCATGTAGCGGATATTGGTACGTTCAATCACGTCAACCCTTGGGTCCTGTCTCAGGGACCAGTCAAGCTGGCCATACCCCACATCAACGGCATGGACAAAGGCGGCACCGTTCTTGAGCAGACAGTCGGTAAATCCGCCCGTGGATGCCCCGATGTCAAGGCAGATAAAATCCTTGACAGTCAGATGGAGGTGCCTGATAGCGTGGTCTAATTTTAGTCCGCCCCGGCTCACAAAGGGGATATCTTCGCCCCGCAGGACAATCCTAGCATCGGTTGCAGCAGGGGTTCCAGCCTTGTCAACCACAAGGTCATTGACCAGGACCTGGCCGGCCATTATCACAGCCTTTGCCCTTTCCCTTGACTGAACAAGGTTGCGCTCCACAAGCAGCAGGTCAAGACGCTTTTTGTTTTTTGTCAAACGATCTCCCTTACGGCCCGTACAATGGCTGCGGCATCAACCCCGTATTCGGCCCGCAGGATTTCCTGGGGCCCGTGTTCGACAAATGTATCCCTGATGCCGACCCGCCTTACCCGGCAGTTGAGTGCGTCGTTGTCAGCCAGGAGCTCCAGGACTGCGCTGCCAAATCCGCCATCCAGAACATGTTCTTCAGCCGTTACTATAGCCCCTGTTTTTCCGATCGTATCGAGGATCAGTGCTTTGTCCAGAGGTTTGACAAACCGGGCATTGATAACTCCACATGATATACCAAGGGCTGCAAGTTCAAGGGCGGCATCAAGGGCTTCGCCCACCATGCGGCCAATGGCAAGGATGGTAACATCTTTGCCTTGAAGGAGTGTCTCTGCCCGGCCGATGGCAATAGGTTTTATGTCCGGCTCCACGGTCACACCCTGGCCCTTGCCCCTTGGGTAATGAATGGCAATGGGCCCGTCATGGTCAACGGCAGTTTTCACCATCCTTGCAAGTTCGTTTTCATCCTTTGGTGCCATGATGGTCATGTTGGGCATATTTCTAAGGTAACTGTAGTCGAACAGACCGTGGTGGGTCGGACCGTCCTGCCCCACAATTCCGCCCCGGTCAAGGGCAAGTACAACGGGGAGAGCTTCCACGCACACATCATGGAGGATCTGGTCGTAGGCCCTCTGCATGAAGGTTGAATAAATAGCCACCACGGGTTTTAACCCCTGGGTGGCAAGGCCTGCGGCAAAGGTGACTGCATGCTGTTCTGCAATGCCCACATCGAAAAATCTATCCGGATACAGATCGGCAAATTTTTTCAGCCCTGTACCTTCCGGCATGGCAGCCGTTACTGCAACAATTTCAGGGTCTTTTCCGGCAAGTTCGACCATGGTGCAGCCGAATATGTCCGTGTACGAGGGGGTCTTTCCCCCCTTTTTAACACACCCGCCAGTATCGATGTTGAAGGAACCGACCCCGTGGAAATAAACCGGGTTGTTTTCAGCAGGAGCATATCCTTTTCCCTTTTTTGTTATCACATGGAGAAGCACGGGTTCGTTGTGTTTTTTGATGTTTTCCAGGATGTCGATGAGGTGGGTCAGGTTATGGCCGTTGATCGGTCCGAAATAGTCGAAGTTGAACGCCTCAAACAGCATTCCCGGAGTTACAAAGGCCTTGAACGACTCTTCAGAACGTTTTGCAATTCTATACATCTCGTCCCCGATGCCGGGCAGGGACTTTAAAAAGATTCCGAACTCTTTTTTTATGTTCTGGAGGTATTTCGAAGAAAATGTGCGGCTTAGAAACGAAGAGAGGGCTCCCACATTGGGGGCAATGGACATGTCATTGTCATTTAGAATTACCAGGAAATTACGTTTTGAGTCTCCTGCCTGATTAAGACCTTCAAAGGCAAGGCCTGCGGTGAGTGAGCCGTCTCCTATGACCGAAATAACCTTGCCGTCCCGGCCCTTCAGGTGACGGCCCATGGCAATGCCCAGGCCTGCCGATATGGAGGTGCTTGAATGGCCCACGGTAAAACCGTCACAGGGGCTTTCGCTCATTTTAGTAAATCCGGTTATTCCCTTATACTGGCGAAGGGTGTCAAATTTCTCCTCCCTGCCGGTCAAAAGCTTGTGGGCGTATGCCTGATGCCCCACGTCCCAAACAAGGGTGTCAAGGGGGATGTCAAACACGTAATGTATTGCAAGGGTCAGCTCCACGACACCAAGGCTTGAGGCAAGGTGGCCTCCGTTTTTTGATACTACCTCAATGATTCTCTCACGGATTTCCCGGGCCAGGAGCGGTAGCTCTTTTCTGGAGAGTTGTTTTAAATCCTGTCCGTTTTTGATATTTTTAAGCAAACTCAAAATTCTTATTTCTCCTTATCCTCAACCTTTTCGGGAGAGGATATATTCTGCAATGGCCTTAAGGGGCAGGGCCTTTTTAGGTTCAAACAGGTCAAGGGCTTTAACTGCCTCTTGTATAAGGTCATGGGCATATTTTTTAGAAGCGCCTAGTCCCATGATTGAAGGAAATGTCATCTTGTGATTGCCCAGGTCGGATCCAGCGGTTTTTCCCATCTCCTTTGGATCACCTTCCACATCCAGGATGTCGTCCACGATCTGAAAGGCAAGCCCTGTTTTTTCCGCATAAATTATAAGTCTGTCCCGCATGGTCTTGTCTGCCCCGGCTGAAACCGCTCCCGCAAGAACACTGGCCCGTATCATACGCTCGGTCTTCAAGGTATGGATACGGGTCAATAACTCGAGGGAAGGGACAGTTTCGCTGCTGCTCTGGGCAATCATGTCAAGAATCTGGCCCTCCACCATGCCATTCACCCCTGCTGCATCGGAAATAATGGCCACAATTTCAAGGCGGACCTGGGAATCTGGATACACGGCAAATAACGATTCTGGTTGAGCAAGAATCTGAAAGGCGTGGGTCAGAAGTCCGTCACCTGCAAGGATGGCAGAGGATTCACTGAAGGCCCTGTGACAGGTGGGTACCCCCCGCCTCAGATCATCATTGTCCATGGCTGGAAGATCGTCATGGATAAGGGAATAAGTGTGGATCATCTCAAGGGCGCAGGCGGCAGGCATGGCAGGACTTTCATCCGGCAGCAGAGGTTCAGACGTATCCCTGAAGCATGCCTCAAATGCGGCAAGACAGAGAATGGGCCTGAGTCTCTTCCCGCCAGCCATGAGGGAGTGGGTCATGGCACAGATAAGCTCCCGCTGGGGATCAAGGGCCGCAAATATAGTATTGAGCCTCCCATTGATAAGGTTCTGCCTGGTCTTCAGATACGTATTAAAGTCAAAATCATTCATTGCTGAACAGCTCTTGGGTTATGTTGCCCTTGTCATCGGTCATGAGAAGGGTTATTTTAGCCTCAGTCTCGTCAAGCTTTTTCAGGCAGAAATCAGATACCTTCTTTCCCTGCTCAAAGAGGGAGACCGCCTTTTCAAGGGAAAGGTTACCCGATTCAAGCTCTTTTACGATCTTTTCAAGCTCGGCCATGGACGATTCAAATGTCTTTTTTTTGGTCATTTTTTCTCTTTTACCTCACAGTAAAGTTTTCCCTGGGCAAGGATAATCTCCACTGTATTATCTATTTCAATTTCTGCCGAATCCATGACAATACTCTTGTCAGGATAGGTTCTTGTGATGCTGTATCCCCGGTCAAGCACCCCCATGGGGCCCAAGGTCCCAAGTCTTGCCGTTAGTTCGTTTACGCATCCCTTGTAGCGTTCCAGAATCGTGGTCATTGCCTTTTCAAGGCGGGAGGTTCGGGTTTTTACAGTTTCCCGTTCGTGGAGTATCTGGCGGGCAGGTGAATTTGTAAAAAGTGCATGAACAAACCAGTCAAGGCGCTCCCTGGAGGCGGCTGTTCTTTTGTGGATCAATCTCGCCATCCTTGATTCAAGGTCTTCAAGTTTGAACCGCAGGTCATCCACGGAACGCTTGGGATCCTTTAATCTTGAGGTAAAATCAAGAATTCGCTCCCGCATGGAAGCCTGTTTCTGGACGATTGCCCGCAGGATCGTTGCCCGTTGTTCCATGATTCGAGAGAGGAGGGCACTCTTTTCAGGAAGGGCAAGTTCGGCCGCGGCCGACGGAGTAGGGGCCCTTATATCGGCCACAAAGTCGGAAATGGTGAAATCAGTCTCATGGCCAACGGCTGAGATAACAGGGATGGTTGAGTTAAAGATGGCCCTTGCAACTGTTTCTGAATTAAAGGCAACAAGGTCCTCAAGGGAACCGCCGCCTCTTGCCACTATAATGAGGTCGCTTGCCGCCATCCTGTTTACAAGGGCAACAGCCTCAGCAATTTCAGCGTCGGCACCGACACCCTGAACCTTGACCGGAACAATCTCAAGGGCAATATTTGGGAAACGCCGGGTTGAAACGTTGATGATATCCCGGATAACGGCTCCGGTTGGGGAGGTAATAATGCTTATTTTTTCAGGAAGATAGGGTAGTGTTCTCTTTCTATCCTGATCAAACAGGCCTTCAAGGCTTAGCTTTTGTTTGAGCTGCTCAAAGGCAGCCTGGAGGGCTCCAGTGCCGGAAGGCTCCATGTGCTCAAAGATAATCTGGTAGGTGCCCCTTGGCTCGTAAAGGCTGAGTCTGCCCATGCCAATAATTTTCATGCCGTTTTCAGGGGTGAACCTTAAACGCTTTTGCTGGTTTCGAAACATTACACCTGAGATAACAGAATTGGCATCCTTCAGGGAAAAATAGGCATGACCCGATGCCGGCAGGGAAAAATTAGAAATCTCACCCGTAATCCACACAAGGGGGAAGCTCTCCTCAACAAGGGATTTTATTGCACCTGTGAGTTTTGAAACCGTGAATATCTGTCTAAAATCATTTACCTGAACCATGGTCTTTATCTTTAATCCTTACCATCTATGCATCGACAAAGAGTTATTTATAAAACAGAGGGCGGAGAATAACAATGAAAATTGGTATGTGAACAACAAATTCAACAGATGTCACCAGATATCGTTGGTCGATAATACATATTATGTAAACTTTTGTATTGTGTATGTATTTATCGCTGCTCCTTTTTTAACAGGTGGATAACGTTACCGAGACAGAACTGCCGTCAAAAGAACACCACAAGATGTTAAAGACTTGAAATGAAATCCACCTGTGTTATATTCGTGTGATAATAAACAGCAACAAAGAAAGACCGCCGCTTGTTCGGTGGAAAATTCCCATAAAAAATTTTCAGGAGGTTTTAATTCATGAGTACCCAGTCAACATTTAACAATACAGCAACCCTTGTCAGGGTCAACTCGTTTATCCGGAGCGTATACAACTGGATGGCCATAGGACTTGCCTTAACCGGCTTTACGGCCTATTATGTGTCGGGAAATGAAACCATAATGCGGGCCATTTTCGGCAACCAGCTTCTTTTCTTTGGTTTGATTATCGGTCAGCTTGGCCTTGTCTTTTTTCTCAGCGCCAGGGTTCAAAAGCTCGAGGCCTCAACGGCTACCGGGCTTTTTGTGCTTTATTCGGCGCTCAACGGCGTGACCCTGTCATCCATCTTCCTGATCTATACGAGCTCTTCGATAGTTTCCACCTTTTTCATCTGTGCCTTAACCTTTTCTGCATGCAGCGTCTACGGCATGGTCACAAAGCGTGATCTTACCTCCATGGGCGGATTCATGATGATGGGGCTGATCGGCATTATCATTGCCTCCCTTGTGAACATGTTTTTGAGAAGCCCTGCCATGACCATGGTGATCTCCTACATCGGCGTGATCGTCTTTGTCGGTCTTACTGCCTATGATACTCAGAAACTCAAAACCATGGCAATGACCCAGCCAGAAGGCCTGTCCGGATCTATTGTGCGCAAAGGCGCCATCATGGGAGCCTTGACCCTTTACCTTGATTTTATCAACATGTTTCTCATGCTGCTTCATATTTTTGGTGGTACAAGGGATTAGGTTAAAGCGAGTGGGACCACGAAATGCACGTTAAAAAACAGAATACACAGAAGGATTTATTGTGTATAACCAGCTGGACCTATAATGTTTAAGGTGTTCAAAGAGTTCTTTCGAAAACCAAAGCAGGATTCGACCAAGCACCACTCAGAGCCTGCTGGTGAAACTTTTGATAGTTTTCTTTCCCAGGAGTGGATCGGTGTTGACCTTGACGGAACCCTTGCAAGGTCAGACAGAAATCTCTCCCTTGCAAGGGTCGGAGAGCCTGTTCCAAAGATGCTCGGTCTTGTGAAGTCCATGGTAAATAACGGCGTTAAGGTCAAAATATTCACTGCCCGGGCCGGAGATAGCAACCAGGTGCAGCTGGTAAAAGCCTGGCTTGTAAAAAATGGACTTCCTAACCTTGAGGTGACCAACGTAAAAGATTATGACATGATAAGACTCTACGATGATCGCGCGGTTCAAGTTATTGCAAATACAGGGGAAATAGTTACTGAATCCAAACGCCCTACCCCCGGATCTGATTTCTTTGAAACAGCATAATAATCATAAAACTTTCCCCGGTCTTGTCTGGGTTTTTGTTGTGTTTTTTGTTCTGGCACCTGGAGTCATTTCATCTGAAACATCCTCTCACCCTTCGTGTCTATGACCTATCCGATTCCCAAGGTGGTATTGCTGCCCATGGAAAGAAGAATGACAAGCTATGGGCAGCTTAATTTTTATAAAATATGGCAAGCCAGATAGTGATCCTATCAGGGTCAGTCCATTTAACCCTATGTTTTACATGGGCTGGGATATTGAGGTAATCCCCCTTTGACAGCTTAATTTCGCTACCATCTTCAAAGGAGACAACCCCACATCCTTCTAACACGGCCACCCACTCATGCTCCACCTGGTCATACCAGCCTTCAGCTGGTGATGATTGACCCTTGGAGAGTATCCGCTCTATCCGAACATTGTCATGCTTTAGTAAATCCTCAAACATCTCATTTTCAAGAGAGCCTGGAATTGAAGAAAATAAGTTTTTCATTTCCCCACACATGGCAGAGTTTCTTTACAAACATCCACCAACTCTTTACAGTTTGAATGTTTTTGAAGTTCTTCCAGGGTCAATCGTATTTAAGAATACTTGCTTCCAGCAGCCGGGATAATTTCTACTCCATGGGCCTCTGCAGTTTTTTCAACTGTTGCCGTGGAATGTTCCAAAACCATAACACAATGGTCCATATTGTGTTCTGAGAAATAATCAATAACAGCTTCTAATGACATTTCCCTTCCTTAATGATTGCTTTTAAGTTCTATGGTATCTGTAAAATTCAGCATTTAAGATAATGGATATAATTAACCGATACAAGGATAAAAAAGGTCCGCACCACCTCCACAATCTAACCTTGTCTTTTTTGAGATTGAATAAGTTCACAAAGCAGACTATATTTAATAATTATGGATTGAATAACCCAAACAATGTGTAAATCAGGACTATCCAGCATATGGAAATCAAGGCGGATCTTATTAAGGAATTTTCCCAAAAAATACGAGAGGTTTTGGATAAATAAGAGTTCGTTTGCCCGTTTATCCACCAGGACATGGGCCATCTCTAAAACGGAAAACACAGGCAGTCTAATGACCAACAGAAAAGTTCAATTTCAAATCGAAGGCCTTCTCAAACTCGAAAAAGTTAGTGACTACCTGAACCTGGTGGACAAAAAAATCAAACTGGTATTCAAGAACAAAGATTCGGTCCTGAACACCAAATGTTTTTCCCATGCCGATGTTGCCGATCTTTCAGACACCGGAACCCATCTGGTGTTGAGGAATGTGCATATAAGGAGATACATCTTTTTTTCAACAAAGGTCGAGAGATGTGTAGTTCCCATAGACAATATTTCAACAATCCAGATTTTGGCAAAATAACTGACTAAAAGCCATAAATGTTGATTTCACAGGTTTTGTGTCCCCCCAGACATCAGGAAAAACTTTCAACATCTCTTGAGTGTGGATTTTATCTTGCAATTGTAGATTTATGGTTTAACTTTCCTATTAATGTTTATTGAGAATCTCTTTTTCTGGGACCATAAAACGGCTCACAGCACTGGAAATTTTCATATTTTCCCAAATGAAAAGCTTTGGGATACTCCCCGGCAAATTTGGGACTTTACCTTATAACCTCGTTATAACCTCGTTTGAAAGGAGATTTTCCATGAAAGTTTTTAAGCTTACGGAAACCAATGAATTTACACCGGGAGCCATGAAACGGTTCTTTTTGGTTGAAACCTCAGAGTTTTTCAAGATCATTAATTTCAACCTTGATGCCGGGGTTACGTTTCCGGTTCATTCCCATGATTTAGATGGGGAGTTGTCCATCCAGGTATTGGAGGGGAATGGCTGGTTTCTCGGAGAAAACGATGCCAGAATTCCAGCGAACACAGGTGATATCCTAGTATCAGAGATAAGAGAACCCCATGGTGTCCTGGCGGACACAAAAATGCGGATCATCGTCACAATTGCCCCTCCGATTTGATTCAGCGTATCGATTTCAAAGCTTATGAATGCAGATTAAATATGCTTGATCTTTTAGAATATGAAGATGAATATGATCTGTTGTTTCAAAGGTTAAACGCATACAGGCTGACAAATAAATGACATTAACCCAGGGCCACAGACATGAATGGCGGCGAAAAGATTGCACAAGTATTGAAGAATCAGGGAGTTGAATTTATTTTCACACTGTGCGGCGGGCATATTTCTCCGATTCTGGTAGGCGCCAAAAAGGCCGGTATCAGGGTAATTGACGTCCGTCAGGAGCCCACGGCTGTGTTTGCCGCTGATGCAGTTTCCCGGCTGACCGGCACTCCCGGTGTGGCAGCGGTGACTGCGGGACCAGGGGTCACCAACTCCATCACTGCGATTAAAAATGCCCAGATGGCCCAGTCGCCCCTGGTGTTGCTCGGAGGGGCACCGGCAACAGTGTTAAAAGGTAGGGGTGCGCTCCAGGACATCGAACAGATGAAACTGATGGAAACCCTCGTGAAATGGTCATCAACAATTCATCAGGACTGCGATATTGTTCCGGTGCTGGAAGAGGCTTTTGATGTGGCGGTCTCTGGAATCCCCGGCCCGGTATTTATTGAGTGCCCCCTGGACCTGCTCTATGATCCGGCCCTTGTACGGGAGTGGTATACAAAGGGGGCTGGCGACTCCAGGGGAGTGATTGATCGGGTCACCCGCTGGTACCTTCGCCGACACGTGGATAAAATGTTCGCCTGTTCGGCAAAAGATCTTGAACTTGCGGAAAAAGAAGAGATCAAACCGTTCTTTGTGGATTCAGATGACCTGGAGGCAGTGCTTCAAAGAATAAAACAGGCGCAATCACCGGTAATGGTGATCGGAAGCCAGGTAGCCCTCAACCCCCGCCTGCTCCACCGCCTGTCAGACCAGCTTCGATCGTTCGGCGTACCGATGTTTCTGACAGGGATGGCAAGGGGTTTGGTGGGTGACCAGTGCGCCATGCAGTTCCGGCATGGCCGCACCCCGGCGCTCAAAGAGGCGGATCTGATCCTGATTGCCGGAATGCCCTGTGATTTTCGATTGAATTATGGAAAAAGTATTGGAAAAGATGCGTTCTATGTCGGCGTCAACCGAAGCAAAACAGACCTTCGACTGAATCTGAAGCCGGATTTGGCCGTGGTGGCTGATCCGTGTACGTTTTTGCTGAAGCTGACGTCCGAAACTCAGTTTGACCGGCACCATTTTACTCCCTGGATCAACCGGTTAAACCTGCGGGAAAAGGGAGGAACCGATAAAATTGCTGAATACATGGACGCTCAAACTGAATATACCAACCCCCTGCGCCTGTGTGCGGCAATCGATGATGCCATGGAGGAAAACAGCGTCGTGATCGGGGATGGCGGTGACTTTATCGCCACTGCGTCATATATTCTCAAGCCCCGCGGCCCCCTCGCCTGGATGGATCCAGGGCCATACGGCACGCTTGGGGTGGGTGCGGGTTTTGCCATTGCAGCAAAACTCGTCCACCCGGAAGCCGAAGTCTGGCTGTTGTACGGTGACGGCGCTGCCGGGTACGGCCTCATGGAGCAGGACACCTTTGTCCGGCATAACCTTCCCATTATTACCGTGATCGGCAATGATGCCGGCTGGACCCAGATTGCCCGGGACCAGGTCGAGATCTTCCATGATGATGTTGCAACGACCCTGGAATACAGCGATTATCATAAAATTGCGGACGCATTGGCTGCAGACGGGATGGTGATAAAGGATAATAATGAAATAGGCAAGGTGCTGGCAGACGCAAAGCAGTCCGCAATAAAAGGACGCCCGGTTTTAGTTAACGCAATGATGGGCAGGACTGATTTCCGGAAAGGGTCTATTTCCGTTTAATCGCCTGACTAAAAGATATCACCATGAATGCAGTTTTCAGGTAACAGATTAATTCACAAATGGGGATTGGTTCTGACTTCGTCCACTTGCCATTGTAGATGGTTTGACGGGTGATCCCTCCTGGATAAATTGAAACAATGACCAAGTTAGCCCCAAAGGTAAAGGTACTATTCCCCGATTATTTTAACCAGCACCCGTTTTTTTCTTCTGCCATCGAACTCACCATAAAAAATCTGTTCCCATGTGCCGAAATCAAGTTTTCCCTCCGTAATGGCAACCACACTTTCTCTGCCCATGATTTGCCTTTTCATGTGGGCATCTGCATTATCTTCACCCACATTATGCTTATATCCTGACACCGGTTCATGGGGAGCTAATTTTTCGAGCCAGATATCATAATCGTGATGTAATCCTGGTTCGTCATCATTTATAAATACGGATGCAGTGATATGCATTGCGTTTATCAGTACAAGTCCTTCAGTTACACCGCTTTCATTAATGCATTCTTGAACATCAGGTGTGATGTTCATGAAAGCCCTTCTTGTTGGTATTTCAAACCATAGTTCTTTTCTAAATGTTTTCATAAAATTCATTCCCTATTTTGTTAATCATTTTTATAAGAAACAGCTTTTAGCTAACGACTAACTGCTAACAGCTCTTATGTTTCATTCTTCGTTGTGTCCGCAAGCCTGACCCCACCCGGATGACCATTGCATTGGCCGAAACGATGATCAAGGCCTATTTTTCTATCAAAAAAAATATCAACTTCAGGTTCTATCCTAGTATTTTTTGTCCGATCATCCCCACGAGAAACCCCAAATTTACACCAAGCGCCGGAAACCAGCTTTTCTCCAATTTTGACATCGGTGCAATATCCTGAAAGATTAGATACAGAATCCCACCACTGGAGAACAGCATCAACGATGCGGTTAACTGTGGAAGGTTCCCCAAGAAAATATTCCCCGTGATGGCTGCAATTATTCCTGAGAAACTAAGCAAAAATAAAATTATTAAACATTTTTTTGAGCTGTACCCACTTTTGCGCAAATCTATATATGAGTTAAACGATTCCGGAAGGTTTTGAAGGCCTATAAAAATTGCCAGCAACAACCCAGCATTATTATCCGTGGCAAATACTGCGCCTAATGCGATAGCTTCTGGAACAAAATCCATCAACATTGCTAATAGTTGAGACATTGATCCACCATTTTTTTCTATGGCTCTATCCAAAAAAAAGAAAGAAACTGCACCTGATAAAAATATGACTGCAAGGGGAATCAGGGGTAATTCGTCTATACCTTTTGGGGCCAGGACAAAGGCAACAGCGGCAATTATTATTCCCCCGCCAAATGCAATTGATGTATGGACAATCTCTTCTTTGATAATTCCCTGTCCAAAAAATTTTTCAAATAATAGTGAAAAATATCCTCCGAAAAATACTGTTATCCCAGAAAAAAATGAATAACCTATAATTTTAAGTAAATCTTCCATGACTCGTAAGTCCTATGTTTTTTGAAAGAAATCAGTTCGTTTTTATTAGGTCTGTTCATAAAATCATTCCTGTTTTCTCAAAAAAACATCCAGACCATAGGGGACAAGTCAAAAACGTCATCATCACCGAAAATGCTTTTGTCCTCTTCAAAAAACTTATCTTCCATGGGTAGCCTTTTAATCAATGTTGCGTAAAAACTTATCCAGGGCCTCAATCATAACCCCCGTGACCGTCGTTCAATTTCTTTGGCATATCGATCGATCCTCTCGGCAAGGACACAGGGAATCTCAATGGTCATGAACTGGGTTGGATCAGTACACTCATTGCTAATCGACTCTTCTGTCATTATCATGTTCCTTCTGGTTTATTGTGGCCGGATTTTTACACATCTTTTGTTCCGATGCAAGAACAATGAAAGTGTGTGTCACAGGTTTTTTCCCCGCTTCCCCCGGTGCATTATTTAATGCTACCTGCTTCCGGCTATCCCTTGTCAGGTTTCAAAAGACGAAATTGGTTAACTTCCACTGGGCAAGGGGGAAACATCTTTGATGGAACCACCGCCGCTACGGCGATTGCAGACCGACTCGTTTACAACTCGGAAATCCTTATCCTGGGGGAAGAAAGTTATCGAAAGAGATCATAGTAAAAATTAGCCATGGGGGTGCAGAAATTATGACGAGTGAATACCAATTCTAACGCCGGATTTTGTGCTAAAACAGATGGTTTCTGTGTTCCTTAACACTGAGTAATTTTTTCCCTTGGATCATAAGAACAGGAAAGTGTTGATTTTTTAATTAAAGTTAATTACGGAGATCTGTGTCCGTCAGATCTGGTCTTCTTTGCCTGTATGTTTGGTCAATTTCTCCCAACCTTCACTTGCCTTCCAGTCTTCAAAGAAACCCTTGATTAACCTTCTTAATCTATAGTTGACCCGACCGACCCCTGTCTATTTCCATATTTAAAAACTTGATAATCGAGTATTAGTATATTCATTACTGACCGACTCTTTTAGGAAAAGAATCTTCAGAGTGAAAAGAGAAATCAAAATGTTGGCAATAAACCTGTGAGGTACAAGAAAACCATGTAGCAAAAAATTGAAAACTGTTATTGGGTGATTCCCGACAAACTCCTTGGGGGAGAATACGTGTATCTCCATTGCTGGGGTGGAGTTGGCCGAACGGGTTTGATTGTTGAATGCTGGTTAGTGAGACATGGTTTGAGCGGTGAGTCGGCACTATTACGCCTCAGCGAAATTTGGAAGCAATACCCCAAACCTTCGTTGCGAAAGTCCCCATACACAAAAGAACAGCAGCGTTACATACTTAACTGGAAGGAAAATCGATGACTCCAATTCAGAATCGTTATCAGGGATGTTTAATAGGCCTGGCAGTGGGAGATGCCCTGGGAACAACTGTTGAATTCAAGGCACCGGGCACTTTTTCACCTATGACAACTATTGTCGGAGGGGGCCCGTTTGGCCTGGACAAAGGGCAATGGACAGATGATACATTCATGACGGACGACCTGTTTGTTAACAGAGTATAAACATTCAAATTACCTATCCTGTCCCAGAGGGAGACCTTGCATTATACCCCGACAAGTTATACTATACCTTGAGCCGCAAGGCATAGCTCCTGAAATTTACATTTATTCTATAGGCCCAACAGGATTTTAATGAACACGATACTCATCCCCGACACTTCAACCGACATAAGTTGTTCCGTCTGCTTCTCCTGTGTGGAGGCAGGTTTTCCATATTAAACATCCGGCTGCTACTTTCTTTGTACGGGTCAGCGGTGATTCCATGATCAATGCCGGTATTCACCCCGGTGATATTCTCATTGTTGACCGATCCCTGGGACCCTGCGACAAGAAAATTGTCATCGCCGTCATAGATGGTGAGATAACGGTAAAGCGCCTTAGATACCGAGACAGCCTGGTTTTTCTTGAGATTGAAAACGAACGCTACCGGCCAATTGAAATAACCGGGGAAAATCCCTGGAGATTTGGGGCGTTGTTACCAATGTGATGCATAAGGTTTAATGTATGACGGTTTTTGCCCTGGTGGACTGCAACAACTTTTATGTCTCCTGCGAACGGGTATTTAATCCTGGGCTTGCGGGTAAACCTGTCATTGTTCTTTCCAACAATGACGGCTGTGCCGTTGCACGATCCAACGAAGCCAAAGCCCTGGGCATTTGTATGGGCCAGCCCTTCTTCTATATCAAACCCATTGTTGAGGCCAATGGTGTACGTGTATTCTCATCCAACTACCCCCTTTATGGGGATATGTCCAACCGGGTGATGCAGACCCTCGCTCAATTCACCCCGGCCATAGAAGTCTATTCCATTGATGAAGCTTTCCTTGATTTTACGGATTTCAAGTTCACAAACCTTGCAGAACATGCCAGAAAAATGCGCTATACAGTGCAAAGGGATACGGGTATTCCTGTATCTATTGGTATTGTACCCACCAAAACCCTTGCAAAGATTGCTAACCGTATTGCAAAGAAATCACCAAAGGCCAATGGTGTGCTCGATCTAACCGCAACACACTACAAGAACCTTGCCCTGGAAAAAACTCCGGTCCAAGAAATCTGGGGAATAAGCAGGAGGTTGGGCCTTTTTTTTAGCTCCCGGGGGATAAAAACCGCCCTGGACTTCAAAGCAGCCCCTTCATGCTTGATTCGGCAGAAAATGAGGATCAATGGTATTAGAATGCAGAAAGAGCTTGCAGGAGAGTCCTGCTACCCCCTGGAAGACATTCCAACAAGACGAAAATCTGTGTCTGTTTCCCGCTCTTTTAAAACACCAGCAAAGATCTTTGATGAACTGTTCCAGGCTCTGGCACTCTACATCTCCCGGGCTGCGGAAAAGTTAAGGCACCAGAAAAGCTCTGCCGAGACAATAATCGTGTATGTGATGACGAGTCGTTTCAAATCCCAACCCTGCTACTATAACTCCAAAACAGCGCTGCTGCCCACACCTACGAGCGACACATCCGAGTTGATAAGCCATGGAAGAGAATTGCTGAAGCAAATCTTTCAACCTGGGAAAGAGTACACAAAAACCGGGGTGGTCTTTTCCAGCCTGATCCAGGAAGACCAAGTTTAGCTTGACCTTTTTGATACCCGGGACAGATCAAAAGAACAGAAGCTTATGTAGGCCATGGATAAAAAAGTCTTTTAAGGGAAAACGCTGAAAGCCTTGGGGTTATTGGTGCGCCTGACAGGACTCGAACCTGTGGCCTACGGATTAGAAGTCCGTTGCTCTATCCAGCTGAGCTACAGGCGCAAACACGGGGGACTTATACCAAATCAACCTGGGTGTGTCCACAGAAAAAGAACAAAACAACCGGTTATTTTTTTTGATCGATATTTATCTGCTTTTAGTATATCATGGAAAGAATGCGTATTAACCCTTAAGAAACAATTGCAGGGAGTGTTATGAGCAAAAACAAAGCTAAAATAGCTACACCAGATACCGGTGTTGAAGAAAAATACTCACGAAAAGGTTACCTTGTACCAAAGGTCAAAAAAAACACATCTTCAACCAAAGCCCTTGTTAAAGCAGATCCTCTTCAGAGTTACCTTGCCGAGATAAACAGGTACAGGCTTCTCACAAGAGAAGAGGAGGTGGATCTCGGGACCAAAATACAAGAAGAGAATGACAGCGATGCCGCCTATATAATGGTGACATCCAACCTCAGGCTTGTTGTTAAGATTGCCCTTGATTTCCAGCGTGTCTGGATGCAGAACCTTCTGGATCTTATTCAGGAGGGCAATATTGGTCTTGTCAAGGCGGTTAAAAAATTTGATCCCTACAAAAATGTCAAGTTCTCCTACTATGCCTCTTTCTGGATAAAGGCATATATTTTAAAGTTCATCATGGACAACTGGCGTCTTGTAAAAATTGGAACTACCCAGGGACAGCGCAAGCTCTTTTTCCGGCTGAGAAAGGAAAAGCAAAAACTTATTGATGAGGGGTTTGACCCGGGCCCCAAACTTCTTTCCCAGCGCATGGGGGTGTCGGAAAAGGAGGTTATTGAAATGGACCAGCGCCTCGACGGCTGGGATCTCTCCCTTGACGAACCCCTTAGAAATGATTCTGATACGGAACGGATTGAATTTATCAACGTGGAAACCGACTCCACCGAAGATAAGGTGGCAAAAAAACAGATCGAAGACATTCTCCATACAAGGGTCAAGGAGTTTACCGCCACACTGAACCAGCGGGAAATGGATATCTTTACAAAGAGAATCTTCTCAGACGATCCCCAGACCCTGCAGGAGATCGGCGAAGAGTACAATATTTCCCGTGAGCGGGTAAGGCAGGTAGAAAACAACATCATAAAAAAAATGAAAGAATACTTTAAAAATGAGATGCCCGATTTTGACGCCTATGACCACAGCAATAATTAACCCTGTACGTTCGGGTTTGTTGCCCAAACTAAAATCAGGCCTTGAATCTGGAATTGTTTTCCGGACAAGTCCAGGACAGGGCAAACCAGGAAGACAGATGTTCTTCCTGTATCTTCTTATTGTGCTGATCCTTGCGGTTACGGCCTGTACACCCAGACCCACTCCTGTTAAGGCGGTGGACACTGCTGTCCCTGAAAAAAAACAGGCCCTGCAGAGAGACGAAGGGGTAGAGTCCCCATACTTCCACTACATTCGTTCGGAGCTTCATATGAGGGCTGGAGACTTTGACTATGCCATTGACGAACTGATCAATGCGGTTAACCTGGACCCAGCCTCCTCGTTTTTAAAAAAAGAACTCATCGCCCTTTACCTTCATAAAAAAAACACAGGTAAAGCCCTGAAGGTTGCCCAGCAGCTTGTGAAACTCGAACCGGAAGATACTGATTCTCTTTTAATCGAGGGCAAACTAAGGCAGATGCTGAACCATAATGACGAGGCAAAAGAGATTTACCAGAAGGTACTTCAACTCGACCCTGACAAGGAGAACGCCTATCTTTATCTGGGCCAGATGCTTATGGATGGTGATGACATAGATGAGGCCTTTAGGTTATACTCAAAAATGGCCGAGCATTTTCCCGATTCCTATGCGGCTCATTTTTTCCTGGGCAGGGTTCATTCTATAAAAAACAATCCAGAATACGCAGAAAAGGAGTTTTTAAAAACATTAGAGATCAATCCCACTCTGCTGGAACCAAGATTTGAACTGATCTCGATTTTCGAGAACCAGGACAGCGATAGAACCATTCCAGAGACGATCAGACTCTACCTGGAAATTCTTGAGATCGACAATGACAACATCATGGCTGAATTGGAACTTTCGCTTTTTTACCACACCCATGGTCAAGAAAAAAAAGCTTCGGAAATGCTTGCCAGGATCGGGGAACGGAGCATTGAAGATCAAAGAATCATCATGGTGGCCTCAAGTGAACTGCTGGGGAAGAAAAGGTTTAAAGAGGCTGCTATTGCCTTTACAGGAATGCTCAAAGGAACGCCCCAGGAATCGTCGACACTCGAGTATCTTTCGGGAATAGCCTACGAAGCCTTGAAGCAGACCCGAAAATCCATTTATCATTTCCTGAGGGTAAATCCCGCCTCTGAATATTACAAAAAGAGCATTGTCCACATTGCTCTATCCTACTATGAAAACGAGCTTAAAGACAAAGCCATTGATTTTCTGGAAGTCAAACATCGTGAACTTCCCGATGATCTGGATATTGTTATCTATTTGTCGGCATTTTATGAGGGAATTAATGCCCATGCAAAGGCGATCACCATTTTAAGCGAGGGGATAGAAAGATCTCCAGACAACGTGAACCTTATATTCAGGCTGGGCGTTGTCCAGGATAAAATCGGACAGAAATCTGCGTGCATCCAGTCCATGCAAAGGGTAATTGAACTTGACCCGAACAATGCAAACGCCCTTAACTACCTTGGGTACACCTATGCAGATATGGGAGAAAACCTCGACATTGCCGAAGCACTTATTTTAAAGGCCCTGACCCTTAAGCCTGAAGATGGTTTTATCACGGACAGCCTTGGATGGGTCTATTACAGGCAGGGTCTTTTTGCAAAGGCAGTTTCCATGCTTGAGCGGGCCGTTGACCTTACCGATGCCGACCCTATGATCACCGAGCATCTTGGTGATGCTTATCTAAAGTCGGACCGCCTGAAGGAGGCCCTTGAAACCTATAAAAAGGCAAGATCAAAATCAAACGACGAAAATTCTGATCTTGATGCCAAAATCCAGGACCTGGAACAGCTGTTGAATGAATAAAAATAGTCCGCTCATTTTTATCCTTCTGATCGGAGGGATCTCTTTTTTCTTGTCAGGATGTGCAGGTCTAATACCCCAGAAAACAGTGGAGATATCCGCCAAGGCTGCAAGCCTTGCAAGGGAGGCAAGTTCAATCAACCAGGGACTTGCAACTGTTAAGGGTACTGCCCATATGATCCTTACCGATAACAATACCCGCCAACAGTTTAAAATTGCCTGGGCCGCCCTTCTTCCTGATAAAATCCGCATCACCGTTCTGGAATCAGGATTCCCCGTTGAAACCATCTTTGCAGACGGAGAGAAGGTTACGTTTGTCTCCCACACTGGTCGCCATGGGCGCCACACCATCAATGCCCCCAACCCCTCTTTAAAGTCTATGGTGTCCCTGCCCATCCGCATCAGGGATATCATAACCCTTTTATCGGGCAGGCTTCCCCTGGAACCCTTTGACCGGGAAGAAATAATACCCGCCGGAGAGAGTGATTCAACAACACTTCTACTGTCACGAAAATGGCGGGGGACCTTGGCAAGGATCCTGTTTGACAATGATGGGCAAATTGTTCAGTTTGAGCCTGTGGCAAGGAACGGTAAGTCCTCCTACCAGGTCAGTCGCTCTGACCTTAAACCCCAAGGTCCTTATCTGATTCCAGGGACAACCTTTGTCCAGGACTCTTCGGGAAGAACAATGACTCTCAAGATCATAAGTTTCTACCCGGACCTTCCTGTAAATGCGTCAATATTTGTCTTGACAGAAACTGAACAATGATAATTATAAATGAGTTATTGTTAATAACCCCTAATTTACCGGAGAGGTAATAAAACATGCTTTACGAGAATATGGACAAGGCTAAGAAAGGCGGAGGCTGCCCTTCCCAGAACAAACAGAAATCCCAGGAAGATCTTCAGGAAGAAATGATCAAAACTTCCCTTTCAAAGATAAAGAACAAAATCTTTGTCCTGAGCGGAAAAGGCGGCGTAGGCAAGAGCAGCGTTTCTGCCAACCTTGCGGCAAGCCTTGCCAAAAAAGGATTTAAAACAGGTCTCATGGATGTGGATCTTCACGGCCCGTCCATAGCACAGATGTTTGGAATGACAGAACTTTTAGATATTTCCCAGAATAAGCTTCTGATGCCCAAAATGGTCGGTGAGAATCTGAAAATTGTGTCAATCCAGGCATTGATGCAGGATAAAAACCAGGCCATAATCTGGAGAGGTCCTGCAAAAACCGGAATGATCAAACAATTTGTTGGTTCCGTGGAATGGGGAGATCTTGATTTCCTCATCATCGACGCCCCTCCAGGCACGGGTGACGAACCCCTAACCGTGATTCAAACAATCAAGGACGCCAAGGCAGTTGTTATAACTACCCCCCAGGAGGTCGCCCTTGCAGACGTGAGAAAGTCAATTTCCTTTTGCCGAACGGTAAAGATGGAAATGCTTGGTATCGTGGAAAATATGGGGCCGTTTAAATGTCCCCACTGCGACAAGGGCATTGAGCTTTTCAAGAGCGGCGGCGGCAAGGCAACTGCAGACCAGGAAGGCATGAATTTTCTCGGTTCCATCCCCTTTGACCTTGGGGTTGTCAAATCAGGGGATCAAGGAATGCCCATTGTCATGGAAGATGAAGAAAGCGAGTTTTCAAAGGCATTTCAAACAGTTGTTGAAAACATCTTAAAACAGCTTTAGCGGGACTGATTGAAAAATACACACATAAACCTGGGGTGGATGAAGGATCTCCTTGATCAGCGAGAAAGGAAATTTTTATCCCCCCTGGCTTCGTTCAGCCAGGATGGTCTGCGAAGATCATCCGAAATGCAGGGAAGGAACTGTTATCGCCAGGCGTTCAGCCTTGATGCCGATCGCATACTCAATTCCCTTGCCTACACCCGTTATAATGACAAGACCCAGGTCTTTTCCCTTATCCGGAACGATCATATTACCCACAGGGTCCTCCATGTCCAGCTGGTGTCAAGAATAGCACGTACCATCGGCCGATTCCTCGGCCTCAACGAAGACCTCATCGAGGCGGCAAGCCTTGGCCACGACCTTGGCCACCCACCCTTTGGCCATGACGGAGAACGCATCCTCTCGGAATTGTGCTTTGAAAACGGGGCAGGTTTCTTTCACCACAACCTCCAGAGCATCCAGTTTCTTGAGCAGCTTGAGCGCAGCACAAAAGGCTGGAATTTAACCCTTCAGACCCTTGATGCTATTCTATGCCACAACGGTGAAGTTCACTTGACTGAGCTGAAGCCCGAACGTGCAAAGGATTTTTCTGAGTTTGACCGATCTCTGAAAGAGATGAAGACCCAGAAAAATCCAGATCCCATACCAATGACCCTTGAGGGATGCGTCGTAAGAATAGCCGACACAATTGCCTATGTGGGCAGGGATATGGAAGATGCCCTGCGTCTCAGCCTGATCAAAAGATCGGATCTGCCGCAAATTTCTCAAAGGCTGCTTGGAACTACCAACGGCACCATTGTGTACAACCTTACTACCAACCTTATTTCCAACAGCCATGGACAGCCATTTCTAACCTTCACCCAGGATGTGTCCGAGGCCCTGAGGCAGTTGAAGGCGTTCAACTATACGAGAATTTATACAAATCCCGAAATCAAACAGCACCTTGAACCGGTCAAAAAGATCTATCGTTATCTCTTTGAAACCTACCTTAACGATCTTGAAACAGGCAAACCCATGTCAGCCCCGCTTTTTAGTTTTTACGAGGGACTGTCCGACGAGTACCTGTTGAATCATTCCCATGGCGAAATTGTAAGGGACTTCATTGCCGGAATGACCGATTCTTTTTTCATCCGCCAGGCCCCCGAATCAATGCGGCCCCACTATATCGAGAAATAACCCATGTTCCAGAACCGGACCTATCGCACCCAGTCAAAAAGGCAGGGTCTTGTTTCGTTCAAGGCAACGGTAAAGGAGACAGATCTTTACATCCAGGCCCGGTCAAATCTTGCAGAACAGGCTGTCCGGGCAGCTCTCCATGCAAGGGAGATGATCGAATCCTACCTTGCCGTTGATCCCCGGTTTTTAACCTCTTTTGTCCCTTTAAGGGAAAAGTTTCCCGCACCACCCATCGTAATGGAGATGATAAGGGCGGCAGCCCTTTGCAATGTAGGCCCCATGGCTGCGGTTGCAGGGGCCGTTGCCGAGTTTACCGGCAAGGCACTCCTTACCGCCTCTTCTGAAGTTATAGTCGAAAACGGAGGGGATATTTTCATGAAGCTCGACACTGATGCGGTGTTTGGCATCTATGCTGGAAATTCGCCCCTGAGCATGGGAACCGGGGTGCGCATCAAGGCAGGGAACTCTTCCGTCGCCCTTTGTACATCTTCGGGCACCCTGGGGCACTCAAAAAGCTTTGGACGTGCAGATGCCGTAACCGTGATCTCAAGCTCCTGCTCCCTTGCCGATGCGGCGGCAACTGCCCTTGGAAATATTGTTCAAACCGAAACCGACGTTCAACGGGCAATTGACCGGGGAGTTGAAATTCCCGGTGTCTCAGGTATCATCGTTATCAAGGGAAAAACCCTTGGGGCCTGGGGAGAGGTTGAACTTGTCCGTCTTTAATAACTGTTGAAGAACAGTTATTGAGTTTGACACGGACAACCGGCCTCTGATAGATTTAATTTCCTGGTAAATCTGAATAAAAGGAGAAGACTATGTGTGAATCAAGTGTATATCTCAAAACCGACGGGGCAGAGACCCTTGTGATGGAAAATGTTGCGGCAATAACCCCCTGCGGTGAAAACCGGTTTCTTTTAAGGGGTCTTTTGGGGGAAAACCAGGAGGTTGCGGGAACCATAGAGGACATTAACCTCATGGCCCATAAAATTGTTTTAAGGGCACACGAATAAAATTGAAGTTACCACCGATTACAGCCTACCTTGACGCCATTGCACGGATCAACACCCTTCCCGTCGCCCATTCCGGCCGGTGGGTCTTCCACCAGGGCATGCTTTTTTTGAGCCGGAAAAAGTGGTGGGCTGATTTTGGCACTCGCCAAGCAAAGCACGAGGGCCTTGATATAGGTGTTTTTATGAATCGATCGGGTAAACTTGAATGGCTTGAAACAACCACCCGGATTCCAGCCATGGCAGGAGGGAGGATCATTAACGTCTGTGACGACTTCCTCGGTCAATCGGTAATTATCCAACATTGTTCAAACTCCATTTCAAGGGGGGTCTCAGTGTACTCCCACCTCAAGGTATCAGAATCCATTGTTCCCGGGAAAGATGTTGAACAAAATGAAATTATAGGCAGGATTGCCGACACCACAGCTAAAAAATCAGGGATACACTGCCACCTCCACATTTCCCTCATGGAAATAGCAACCCTGATACAGGACAAAAAGATTGACTGGCAGATCATGGGTGAACCTGATCCCGGGGTGGTGAAACTTTTCAACCCCATGGGGTAATATGAATAAAAAGATTAATTGAAAAAAATAGAAAACTGATCTATGATCCCAGTGCATTTTAACCTGAAAATCTGACAATGAATAGAATGGAGACTGCTAATGAAAAAGATCAAGCTTTTTTTGGGATTCATCATACTGGTATTTGCCGGGCTCATCATCTACCAGAACCGAGAATATTTCTTTGCCATGCAGACCTTGTCTCTGAATCTCGGGGTTGATACCTGGCATTGGACAACCCCCGGTATTCAGAATATTTTTTATTACGCAATCTTTTTTGTGATAGGTATTCTTGTGGCAGGATTTTACGGCTTATCTTTAAAACTACGATCGAACCGAACCATAAAGGCGCTTAACGCCACCATTGATTCCCATCTTGACAAGATTGCCGTACTGAAAAAGGACCTTGAGAAATTCAGGAATGACCCCTACAACCGGCAAGGGACAGTTGAGCTGGAAAAGGATCTGGATGGAGAAGCGGATGGGGCCATTGTGATTGAAAAAGAGGAGCGAGCATAATCCCAGGCGTTGCCCACCATGACCGTTAAAAAAGAAACTCCCATGATGGAACAGTATCTCTCCATAAAAAAGAGGTATGAAGATGCAATCCTCTTCTACCGAATGGGGGATTTTTATGAAATGTTCCATGATGATGCAGTAAAGGCTTCCCCCATTCTTGAGATCGCGCTCACCTCAAGGAACAAGAACCAGGACAACCCCATTCCCATGTGCGGGATTCCCCACAGGGCAGCAGACACCTACATTGCAAGACTGATTGAAAACGGCTTAAAGGTTGCAGTATGCGAGCAGGTGGAAGATCCCAAATCTGCAAAAGGACTTGTCCGAAGGGAGGTGGTCAGGGTGATCACCCCCGGTATGATTCTGAACGAGGAGCTCCTCGATAAAAAATCCAACAATTTTCTTGCCGCCGTGTGCGTATGTCAGGGGTTTGCAGGGCTTGCCTGCCTTGACATCTCAACCGGCATGTTCAGAACAACCGAGATCCAAGCTGCCAATGGCAGAATTCCTTCGACCCTCATTGACGAGGCCCTGAAAATCGATACAAGGGAAATCCTCATGCCCGCCTCGTTTAAAGGGGACCCCTCCCACAGGCTTTTGGTCCAGGCCTTTGACCAGATTCAAATAACCTTTGTCAGCAATGAAAACTTTGAGCTTGAATCGGCCCGGGACAGGTTAAAGGATAAGTTTCGCACAAGAAGTCTTGAGGGTTTCGGATGCGAGGATCTAACGGCGGGCACTGCGGCTGCCGGGGCCATTCTTGCCTATGTCCATGAAACCCAGCTCCAGGAGACAGACCATGTTCTATCCCTTGAACGGTATGAGCTGAACTCCTACCTCGTCATTGACGACCGATCCTGTAAAAACCTGGAGCTTTTAAAAAACATCCAGACCAGCGGCAAAAAGGGGAGCCTCATCAGCGTCGTTGACCAAACCATAACTGCCATGGGCGGCCGGTTGCTCAAAGCGTGGATACGCTACCCCCTTATCTGTATTGACAAAATCCAGGACCGCCTTGATGCCGTTGCCCAGGCAAAGGAAAATCCAGGTCTTCGCATCAGCATAAGAAACCATCTGAAGGATGTGTATGACCTTGAACGTCTGGCAAGCAAAATCACCATGGGCCATGCAAACCCGAGGGACCTTACGGCCCTTAAAACCTCCCTTTACAAGCTGCCCCTTTTGTTCAAGAAATTAGACCATCTTTCAGCACCCCTTTTCCATGGCTCTTTTATCGAAGACCGGCAAAAGATATTAACCGAACTTTCCTCTCTTGCCGATCTCATCAACCGGGCCATCAGGGAGGATGCCCCTTTAGCTGTAACAGATGGAGGCATGATCTGCGACGGTTACAGCGGCGAGCTTGACGAGATCCTGGAGATCGCAAGGGACGGCCGATCCTGGATCGCAAAGACCGGCGCAAAGGAAAAGGAAACCACAGGATTAAGCTCGCTTAAAATCAAGTTCAACAAGGTGTTCGGCTATTTTATCGAGGTCTCTAAAATTCAGGCCCGTGAGGTGCCCGCCCACTACATCAGAAAACAGACCCTGGTCAATGCAGAACGATTCATCACTGATGAACTTAAGGAGATGGAGTCTAAGGTTCTCAACGCCCAGGATCGACGCTCAACCCTGGAATATGAGCTCTTTTGCGATATAAGGGGACAAATCTCCCGGCAAACCCCGTCCATACTCAAGATGGCCGGTTTTCTTGCAGGGGTTGATGTGGTGATGGGGCTTGCAACGGCGGCCGAGGAAAATAACTACGTAAGACCCCTTCTTAACGAGAATCAGGTGCTTGACATCGAGGAGGGCCGCCATCCAGTTGTTGAAAAAATGATCAGGGGCGAGCGCTACATACCCAACTCCCTGCGTCTTGACAATACAAGCGACCAGGTTCTTATCATCACCGGTCCCAACATGGCCGGAAAGTCAACCGTTCTCCGCCAGGTGGCCCTTATCTCCCTCATGGCTCAAATGGGTTCGTTTGTGCCTGCAGCCCGAGCCGATCTCTGCATAATCGATAGAATATTCACCAGGGTAGGAGCCCTTGACAACCTCTCCCTCGGCCAGAGTACCTTTATGGTTGAAATGGAGGAAACTGCAAACATTGTAAACAACGCCAGGGAAAACAGCCTTGTTATCCTCGACGAGATCGGCAGGGGGACCTCGACCTTTGACGGCATGAGCATCGCCTGGGCCGTTGCCGAGTATCTTCATGACCTTGACGGTAAGGGGGTAAAGACACTTTTTGCCACCCATTACCATGAGCTGACAAAGCTTGAGCAGCTCAAACCCAGGATCAAGAACTTCAACATTGCCGTGAAAGAATTCAACGACAACATCATTTTTTTACGAAGGCTTGTCCAGGGAGGCACAAACAAGAGCTATGGAATCCAGGTGGCCCGCCTTGCGGGTGTACCGGATGCTGTAATCAACAAGGCAAAGCAGATCCTTGCCGCAACGGAAAAGGCCCAGGGATCTCAGCAGGAACAGCCGTGGAGTCAACCCAAGGGCATGAATCAGCAGGCAAAGACCAGAATCAAGACAAGGACAAGGGACAGGGAATCAGCCGGACAGAACAATACTGACAGGTCAGCGACCAGACAGCAGCAGATGGACCTCTTTGCAAGGAATGACCACGACGATATCATCAAAGCCCTTGAGGAAACCGACATCTCGACCATGACGCCCATTGACGCCTTGAATTTTATCAATGATCTGAAGCAGAAAATCAGATCAAAGGCATTGATCTAACCCATGATAAAACTACGCTACTCCCTGCCGGCCCTTGTTGTATTTATTCTCCTAGGATTGATTCTTCCCTGCTCCTGTGCCTCTCTTACTGCCCAGCAGCAGTACAACAGTGCGGATTTATGTTTTTTAAAATTAAAAAAAGAACCTGCAAAGCAGAACTCGAGGCAGGCCTGGGTCAACTGCATCGAACTTTACCAGAGGGTGTATGCAGACTTTCCCCAAAGTCCCTGGGCTCCGGCTGGAATGTACAGAACTGCCCAGTTATACCTTGAGCTCAGCAGTCTTTCCCAACGCACCAGTGATAGAACCGAAGCTGTCGATCTCCTCAACCGAATTCAGGGCCATTATCCCCAAAGCGCATATAAAGAGAAGGCAAATCATCTTTTAAAGAAAATAGCTTTTGAAAATGCTGAAAAAAACAGAACCAGTAAAAAAAATTCACTTAAACAGCAGACGTTCAAGGGGCAAGATGCCCCTGTAAAAGCTGTTTCTCCTCCTCCTCCTCCTTCTCCTTTACCTAGGCTAAACCCCTTACCAAAGCTAAAACCCTTACCAAGGCCTGAACCTGGTCCGCCCTCCTCCCCTGGAATCGACACCCTGGTTACTGGTCTCAGATTCTGGTCAACTCCTGAATACACAAGGGTGGTTATAGATGCAGATGACAGCAGACCCTTTGTGCATCATCTGCTCAAACGTGATCCTGCCATCAACATGCCCCAGCGTCTCTACGTTGATCTCCAGGGTTCACGTCTTGGTGAAAATGTACCCAGACACACGGCCATTAACGACGATCTTTTAATTCAGGCAAGGGCAGGCCAGTATACCCCCCATTCGGTTCGGGTGGTGATTGATATCAAGGCCTTTGACAACTACAAGGTCTTCTCGCTCAATGACCCCTTCAGGCTTGTGATCGACGTATGGGCAAAGGAGAACGGCGGCAAGGTGGCTGCATCCCAGAACAATATCCCTGTGACAACCAGCAAGAATCTGAGCTCTGCCATTACAAAACAACTGGCCCTTGGAGTTCGCAGAATAGTCATAGATCCTGGCCATGGGGGCAAAGATCCCGGAGCTCCCGGTTATCTTAAAAACGTATGGGAAAAAGACGTGGTGCTCGCTATATCAAAGCGCCTTGCCGCACGTATGCGCGACCGCCTCAAGTGCGATGTTATCCTCACACGCTCAACAGATACCTATCTTACCCTTGAAGAACGAACTGCCATTGCAAACACCAAAAAAGCTGACCTGTTTATCTCCCTTCACTGCAATGCAGCTTTAAACAAAAACGCCCATGGCCTGGAGACTTATTTCCTCAACCTTGCCACGGACGACGAGGCCATTGAAGTTGCGGCAAGGGAGAATGCAACCAGCCGGAAAAACATCAGCGATCTTGAATCCATTCTCAACGATTTGATGAAAAATGCAAAGATCAACGAATCAAGCCGTCTTGCAGGCAAAGTTCAGACATCCATGTGCGCAAGTCTTGAACGAAAATATTCTGATATTAAAAACCTCGGTGTAAAGCAGGCCCCCTTTTATGTTCTTCTCGGGGCAAGAATGCCATCCATTCTAGTAGAGACCTCTTTCTTGAGCAATCAGACAGAATGCAAGCGCCTTGTGAGTGCTGCCTACCAGGAGGATCTGTGTGAGGCTATCATTGACGGGGTGGAAAAGTACATAAGGGAGACTAATCCCCGATAGTAGGTAGTGGGTAGGGGGTAGTGGGTGGTTGGGGGTAGTTAGTTGGGGTGTGTAGTGGAGTCAGATGCAGTATGGAGGACGAGCTTAAAGAGAGGCGGGATTGGGTAATTCTTTGTTTCCGAGTTCCTAACATTAAATAACTGAATAAAGGAGTAAATAATGACTTTCAAACACTTGAATTTTGATGTTTCCGACACCATTGGTACTTTGACCTTTAATCGCCCCAAGGCCCTCAATGCACTGAACCATGAACTGATTCTAGAGATGGGAGCCGTGCTTGACCTTGTTGAACAGGATCAGGGGGTAAGGGCCCTTGTGCTGACAGGAGCTGGAGACAAGGCTTTTGTAGCGGGAGCCGACATCTCAGAACTTACAAAACTTGATGCTCTCGGGGCCAAACGTTTTGCAAAACTCGGTCACAGGACATTTGCCCGCATGGAGACCCTTCCCATTCCGGTCATTGCGGCTGTGAACGGTTTTGCCCTGGGCGGAGGCACGGAGGTCGCCCTTGCCTGTGACTTTATCTACGCCTCTGAAAAGGCTGTGTTCGGGCTTCCGGAAATCACCCTTGGCATCATTCCAGGATTTGGCGGGACCCAGCGCCTGGCAAGGGTTGTGGGACCGAACAGGGCAAAAGAACTCATCTTTACCGGCAAGACCTTTTCCGCATCTGAGGCCCTGACCTATGGGCTTGTAAACCAGGTCTGCACACCAGAAGATCTCATGGAAACAGTTATGAAAACGGCCAAAGCCATGGCCTTAAAGGGCCGGGTCTGCATTCAGGCGGCTAAGGAATCTATACATAACGGTCTGTCCGTCGACCTTGAAACAGGCTGTAAAATTGAGATCAACGCCTTTGCCCTCTGTATGGCAAGTCCCGACGCAAAAGAAGGAACCCAGGCTTTTCTTGAAAAAAGAAAGGCCAAGTTCCTGTAAAACATATATAAATCAAGGAGATTTTTTTAATGCCGATTTTCAACATGGACTTTGAAACAATGCCAAGGGAGGCCCTTAAAGCCATCCAGCTGTCACGACTTAAAACCACCCTGGAAAGAGTCTATGCCACGGTTCCCTTTTACCGGGAAAGTTTTAAAAAAGCCGGCATCTCACCCTCGGACATCAAGACACTCAGGGACCTTGAGCGTCTCCCTTTTACCACGAAACAGGATCTGAGGGACAACTACCCCTATGGCATGTTTGCCGTTCCCATGGAAAATGTAATCCGCATCCACGCAAGCTCTGGCACCACAGGCAGCCCCACTGTTGTTGGATACACCCGCCGGGATATCGAGACCTGGTCTGAACTCATGGCAAGATGCCTTGCAGCAGGCGGTGCCACAAGCCAGGATATTGTCCACAACGCCTATGGCTATGGATTGTTCACAGGCGGCCTCGGTGTACACTATGGTGTTGAACGCCTCGGTGCCTCGGTAATCCCCGTGTCTGGCGGCAACACAAAACGCCAGATAATAATCATGAGGGATTTCAAGCCCACCATTCTCACCGGTACTCCCTCCTACATTCTTCACCTTGCAGAGGTTGCCGAAGAGATGGGCATTTTCTTCAAGGACCTGAGCTTTAAAGCCGGCATTTTTGGAGCTGAACCATGGTCTGAAACCATGCGTCATGAGATCGAAACAAGGCTCAATCTCAAGGCCATGGATATTTATGGTCTTTCGGAGATAATGGGACCGGGTGTGAGCATCGAGTGCATCCAGGCCCAGAATGGGCTTCATATCTTTGAGGATCACTTTATCCCTGAGATCATTGATCCGGAAACCGGGAAGGTCCTTGATTACGGTGAAACAGGCGAGCTTGTCTTTACATCCATAACCAAGGAGGCCTTTCCCATTATTCGCTACAGAACCCGGGATATTACCTCTTTGAATCCGGAACCCTGCCTCTGCGGCAGAACCCACGTGCGTATGAAAAAGGTAACGGGCAGGACCGACGATATGCTCATCATCCGGGGTGTCAACGTCTTCCCATCCCAGATCGAAAGCGTTCTCATGAAAAATGAAAACATTCTGCCCCACTATCAGCTTGTTGTTGATAAGGCCGGCAACCTCGATACGCTGACGGTCAGGGTCGAGGTCAGCGACCGGATTTTCTCCGATGAGATCAAGAACCTGCAGATCATGGAAGGTAAAATATCCAACGACATCAAAGAGTACCTGGGGGTTTCCGCCAAGGTAAGGTTAGTTGAATCAAGAACCATTGAACGAAGCCAGGGCAAGGCCGTCCGCGTAATTGACAACCGAAAGTTATAACCGGCACATGGCCGGAGCGAGGTATGCATCCAGATACAACGATAGCTGTTAACCGTTAGCATTTAGCTAACAGCTAAAAGCTGTTTCATATAAAACAAACAAGGAGAAAATTAATATGCGAGCCGAACAAATATCAATATTTCTTGAAAACAAAGCGGGACGCCTTGCGGAAGTTACCGCAACCCTGAGGGATGCAAATGTCAACATCAGGGCACTTTCCCTTGCCGACACCACTGATTTTGGTATTCTGAGGCTGATTGTCAACGACAATCAAAAGGCTGAAAAGGTCCTCAAGGATGAGGGGTTCACCGTGGGAAAAACAGACGTTATCGCCGTTGAGGTAGATGATAATCCAGGCGGTCTCAACCAGGTCCTTGATCCCCTCACAAGGGAAGGGATCAATGTTGAGTATATGTATGCATTTGCCAATCCCCATGGTAAAAACGCCATAATGATCTTCAGATTCGATAACATTGACAAGGCCATTGAGATTCTAGCCCAGAACACCATCAAGGTAATAAAGGGCGAGGATGTCTATAGCCTCTGATAAAAAAGAAGAATAGAGTCCCTTCAACTTATTAAATTTGCGGTCCTAACGAACCGAACAAGAAAGGTCGCCCATGGACATTATCCGCGGACGACCTTTTTATTAGTTTGCAGCAAAATTCAAACAAACATGTACAACCCACTAATTCATACCGATATACCCAATACAATCCTTAGGACATTTTTCAATGGCCTCCAAAGCACTGGCACCCATCTCTTCACGGTACTCTTCGTGATTTGCAACGGCTATATTGCCGTTCATCACAAACAGATCGGGAGCCGTCTTTGCGCAGATCCTGCAGCCGATACAGCCTCGATTACACACAGATGTCACATCTTTTCCCTTGTCCCTGTTGGAACACTTAACTGTTGGAATCTGAGGCTCATGGAAATCTGTCATGGTAATAATTGCTCTGGGGCAGGCCTTGACACAGGCTCCGCATCCGATGCAGTTGTCATAATCCACAACGGCGAGGCCGTCTATCACATGGATGGCGTCGTACTTGCAGGAGTCAACGCAGTCGCCAAACCCAAGACAACCGAATGTACATCCCTGGACGCCGGCCACAAGGGTTGCGGCAGCGCATAGGTGTTCACCCCTGTATTCGGTTCTGCCCAGTCGATCTTCTTTCTTTGCTCCGCAATGGACAATTGCACGGTGGGGAATGATTGCTCCAGCCTCAACACCCATGATCTTGGCAATGGCAAGGGCACAGCTCTCACCGCCCACGGGGCATCGATTAACCGGTGCATTGTCCGTTGCTACGGCAACGGCATATTCACTGCATCCAAGATAGCTGCACCCCCCGCAGTTGGCTCCGGGAAGAATTTCGAGAACAGACTCGACTCTTGGATCCACCTCGACCCGGAATTTCTTGTTAGCCCAGCCGAGTATGTATGACATAATCACTGCCATGCCAAGCATGGTGCCTGCGGCAATGCCTATGGTTATCTCAATCATTTATTCATATCTCCCCGGATGAATTCATCTATCATAGCCGTGTGAGCAGAAGGTTGTGTGGAAACAACAATGGCTGTCTCCGGAACCCTGGTCATTGCCTTTCTCAAGCCTGAGTCAACTCCGGTAAAGCCCATGAAGGCAAGGGCCAGAATGCCGCCGATCACAAGGGTGATAGCAGCTCCCTTGAACGGTTTCGGGACATCGCAAATATCGAGATCTTCACGAATGCCGGACATGATCACAATCGCGATGGTAAAGCCGATTCCGCCAAAGAGCGCCAGGATAAGGGATTTGCCAAGGTCCCAGACATCTGCGGGATTTTCGACTCCCACCACGTTGCTCATGATGGTCAGACAGGCAAAGAGAATGGCACAGTTGGTGGTGATCAAAGGAAGAAACACGCCAAATGACTTGTAAAGGGCCGGGAAAAATTTCCTTACATACATCTCCACAAACTGAACCGAAGATGAGATGGAAAATATGTAGACAATGTAACTTAAAACGGTGAGATCAATTGTTGCGGCAGCCTCTTTTGACATGAAAAAACCACCGATAAATGAAGACAAAGGGGCGCCGGGAATCAACACCATGGTGGTAATGGTCCAGCTTAGAAAGGCTGCAATGCTGATTACAAAGGTAACAGCACATCCCATGCCAAAGGCCATATCCACCCGTCTTGACACACCGATGAACGGGCAGATACCCACGAAATAGTACAGTACAAAGTTGTTGATAACCGCAGCACTGAGGGCGATCAGAATAATATCCACAAGATAGTTCATATACGTCCTCCTTTTTTACGCATGGACAGCCAGTTGACAAATCCAAGCAGCAGTCCCAGGGTGATGAAAGCCCCCGGAGGAAGTACCATAATGACCCAGTCAGGCCATGCAGCAGGCAGAAGTTGGACCCCGAAAAGCCCGCCGGTCCCAAGGATTTCCCTGACTGCCGCAATGCTTGAAAGGGCAAGGCCGAACCCGATGGACTGACCCAGGGCGTCGGACACTGCGATGAACGGCGACTGTTTAGAGGCACACACCTCACATCGGCAAATGATGATGCAGTTTACAATGATCAGCGGAATATAGGGCCCAAGGGTTTTGCTCATCTGGTAGAGATAGGCGGCAAGGACCTTGTCGGCAATGGTCACAAATGTGGCAATGGTCAGGGTGAAAATGACGATCCGCAGATGAGGCTTTAAGAGGTTCCGGATCAGGCTGATCACAAGGTTGGCACACACAAGCACAAAGGCCACGGATACGGCCATGGTGATGGCGGGCTGCATGCCGTTTGTAACGGCAAGGGTGGGACATAGTCCCAGGAGCTGACGATAAACTGGGTTTTCCGGCAGGATGCCCTGTAGGAACCGCTCGGAGGCGGTGGGTTGATCTGGCATTAGTTGACCCCCTTAGGTTCGGGTGTTTTTAGTTCAGCCACCCGGGGTTTCAGGTCTGAAACCGCCTGGTTTACCAGGTTTGTCACGGCATCAGAAGAGATGGTGGCACCTGAGATGGCGTCGATCTCATTTTCTCCGCCCCTGGGGAGCTTGACCACGGTAAAAGGCGTGGCAGTGGACTTGCCGCTATACTGGTCACGCCAGGCATCCTCGACTATCTTGTTGCCAAGTCCAGGAGTCTCCTTCTGGTCCAAGATAAAGAGTCCGGTAACCTTTTCAGCATTCTGATCCATGCCTACCAGAAGTTCTATCCTGTCGGCGTAGCCCTGGCCCGAGGTCTTGGCAACCCATCCCGCCGTGGTGCCGTCAGCAAAGTCGGCCCGGTACAGGGTGTAAAACTTTGTCACCCCCTGCCTGGTCACAGAAACGGTGTTGGGTAAGATTGTAAGGGTTTGCTCTTTGGCTTGAAGCTCGTCTACCGCCGTCTGACCAAGGATTACAACCGGCACCTTTTCCAGGGTCTCTCTTAACTTATTTTCTTCGATCCTGGGACCAAGGGCTGCCTGGACTCCGGCAAGAGATGAGCCGAATATTATTGCCAGAAGCAGCACAAGCCAGGCCTGACCAAGGTTGGTTTCAAAAATAGATTTCATATCAGGCATCTCCCAGGGGACGTGGAATTGTCCACCGATTAATAAGGGGGGTCACGGCATTCATGAGAAGGATGGCAAACATAACTCCTTCTGGATATCCGCTGAACAGCCTTATGACCATGATAAAGAAACCTGTGCCCGCACCAAAGATAAATTTACCCCTGGGCGTCAGTGGGGAAGTTACGGGGTCTGTAGCAATGAAAAAAGCGCCGAACAAAAGGGCTCCCCCAAAGATGTGATGAAGGAAAAGTTGGCCGCCAGCTCCGGCTGAAAGATCTGCAAAACCTGCTATCACCCCCACACAGGCAATAACCCCCACCGGGATCTCCCAGGAGGCCGTGCGTCTGATGCACAAAAACAGACCGCCGATGATGGCGGCAAGGGCACTTGTTTCCCCAATGGAACCATTGGTAAACCCGAAGAACAGATCAAAGGTCGATGTGGTAACTCCGCTGCCCTTGAGGAGATTGAGGGGGGTTGCCTGGGAGAGCGCATCAATGGATGACGCTGAATTCTCATAGGCCCCGGCACCCATAAGGCTTGCAAAGGCGATCATCACAAAGGCTCTTCCGACCATTGCCGGGTTAAAGATGTTCATGCCAAGCCCTCCAAACAAAATCTTGCCGATGCCCATGGCAATAACCGAGGCAAGGGCTCCTACAAACCAGGGGGCAGTGGCGGGAAGGGAGAGGGCCAGGATGATTCCTGTGACCGCTGCCGAACAGTCCATGAGGGTGATTCTCTTGCCGCGCATCCGGACAAAGATCGCCTCGGCCGCAAGGCAGCTTATAACGCAGATGGCAACCTGCTGAACCGCAAGCCACCTGAACATGAACACCGACATTGCCACAAGGGGGGTGAGCCCGATAAGAACATCGGTCATCATCCGCTGTGTGGTAAAGGTGTTGTCGGATACGTGGGGAGAAGGAGCCACATTCAGGGTTGGACCCTGGGCCGCCGTTTCCGTTGTTTCACTTAAATTTGACAATGATCTGGCTCCTTATCTTTTCTTTGTTGCCGCTACCTGGGCCTTTCCCGTGCGAATCAACTGGACAAGCTTGATATTGGCGGGACAGACATAGGTACAGCTGCCGCATTCAAAACATGCATTGATATTATACCGGCGGGCAAGGGCTGTGTCTTTGTACCGCGCTGCCATGGCAAGACGGGTGGGAACAAGTTTCATGGGACAGGCATCTACACAGCGTCCGCAGCGCACACAGGCTGTTTCCTCGCCCTTTGCAATTTCAGCATGGGAGAGTATGGTGATACCGCTTGTTCCCTTGGTCACGGGGGTTGTAAGGTCTGAAAAGGCAAATCCCATCATGGGTCCGCCGGCTATAACTCTTTCTGCATCAAGGGTCAGGCCGCCGCAATAATCAATGAGTTCACCCGTGGAGATGCCGATGGGGACAAAGAGGTTTTTTGGAGTAACAACGCCGCCGCCGGTGACGCTGATGACCCTGTGGGTCAGGGGCGCTCCTTTAAGGACTGCCCTTGCAACCGCAGCCATGGTGCCGACGTTGCTCATGGCAACACCCACGTCTGAAGGAAGTCCTCCAAGGGGCACATCAAGGTCAAGGACCGCCCTTACCAGCTGTTTTTCACTTCCCTGGGGATACTTTGTACGTACAACGGCCACCTCGACCACGGTGTTTCTGGTGGCAAGCTTCAGAGCCTCTATGGCTTCGGGTTTGTTGTCCTCGATGCAGATGTAAATTTCCTTTGCAGAAACGGCTCTCCCCGCCAGCAGCGACCCCGCTACGATTGCGTGGGGAGCTTCTCGCATAAGACGATAATCGCAGGTAAGATAAGGCTCACATTCACACCCGTTCACAAGCAGGGTATCGATTAAACGCCTCTCGTTGGGCATCACCTTAACGTGGGTTGGAAAGGCTGCACCTCCCAGGCCTACGATCCCTGCGGCGTGGATCAGGCGTGAGATCTCGTCCGGCGGAAAATCGGGTATGGTGGAAAGGGACCAGTCCGGGCTGGTAAGTTCGTCCCACAGAATGCTGCATGGTTTTTGCTCGCCTTCAGTTTTGATCTCAATGGTCGGAAGACGACGGCCGCTGGGAAGGGTGGCCATACCTATTTTTTTGACAACACCTTCAACCGGAGAATGAAGGGAGGCAGAGACAAAGGACTGTCCCTCACCAACCATTTCTCCACAGACAACCTTCTGCCGTGGTTTCACAACAGGTTCACACGGTGCGCCAATATGCTGTAAAAGCGGAAGAACAACCTTGTCTGGAACTGGAACTACCTCGACCTGCGCTTCAGCAGAATAAAATTTATTTCCGGGAGGGTGTATTCCATGGGGGAAACTCCCCCTTCCAGGGTATTCTTTTGAACTGAAAAGGCCCATAATTTTTATTCGCTCCACCAGATTTTACATCTGTCGATAGGTTAACAAAGAGTTAATTTTTTTATCAGCAATGGAAACGAGTGTCAAGTTTATCTTCACCTGGCTCCTGCTGAAAGCTACTGCACAATCCAGACCACCTGGTTGTCTGCAGCCTGGAAGATCTTGTCCCCTACCCTGCCATGGAAAATTTGTTTCAGGAAGGTAAGATTTCGACGTCCAATGACGATAATTTCATAACCTCCCTCTTGGGCTCTTTTAACAATATTATTGGTGAGATCCCCCTCACTTGAGATGAATTCACAGGTGAGCTGTCCTTCTGTAAATCCTGCACTTGTGAGGCACTCGACAGAAGGCTTGAAAAACTCGTTGTCTTTCAGGTTTACGTTCGTCTCCACAGCAGAGCCTGTTTTAAATGCGTGGCAGAGAAGCAGCTTACACCCCTGGCTGTTGATGAGACGACCCATCCTGCGAACAGCCTCGACCGCCTCACGGGTACCGTCAAAGGCGATCAAAACATTCTTATGCCTTGGAATACCTCCCACGACGATAAGGGGAATACTCTTGATTTTTCCAAGAAGTTTCACGGGCACAGATCCAAGCAGGAGATCCTTGAGACGTGAGAACCCCTTTCGACCTACCACGACAGCATCATACCCCTGGCGGGACTCCTGAACAATATCACGCACTACACCCTGCTCCTTGGTGTGAATCTTGGTGACAATAGCTTCAGGGGGGAACCCCTTACCTTCCAAGATCTCCCTGGCCTTGTCCATGCATTCCTTTACAAGTCTGTACCGTTCGGTCATGCTTGCCCTTATTTCCGGGGTTTTAAACCTGAAATCCAGATCCCTTTCCATTTCCCAGAAAGAACGGGGGATCTTGCTCTCCACGTAAAAGACAACTACCTCTGTTGTCTCGGGCGGAAATACCATGCCCACGTATCGAGCCGCATCAATGGCAAGTTCAGAGCCGTCATAGGCCAGCAGAACTCTAAATTTTGTTTGTTCCATATCTTTTTTCTCCCAGCATAATACATTTAAAAAAGCACTCTATTCCAGGTTTAATACCTTCCAGTTCAAAAGAAATCAAGGGATAGCTATAAAGCTTCAAGCAAAGCTACAGATTCTATATGAAAGGTGTGGGGAAACATATCCACAGGCTGAACCTTGACCACCCGATAGCGCTCTTTAAGCATACCAAGATCCCTGGCAAGGGTTGCAGGATTGCACGAGACATAAACAATCCTGTGCGGTGCAATGGCCATGACCTGGGCCACCACATCCTTGTGCATTCCCGCCCTTGGAGGATCGATGATCATCACATCACAGCCGGCATCGAGCCGGGGCAGGACATCTTTGATATCCCCTACAAAAAACTCACAATTTTCAACGTTGTTCAGGGCGGCATTTTTCCTTGCATCCAGGACAGCGCTCTCGACAATTTCGATGCCTATAACTTTTTTTGCCCGGTCGGACAACCAGATGGGAATCGTTCCAGTACCTGAATAAAGATCCACAACGGTTTCGTCACCCTTGAGATCGGCATATTCAGAGACTAGGGAATAGAGCTGTTCCGCCCCCGTGGTGTTGGTCTGGAAAAAGCTGTTGGCTGAAATTTCAAAGGTGAACCTGCCGAGTTTTTCCCGGATAAACCGTTCACCCAGGAGGAGTTTTTCATAGTCCCCGGTTGCGACACCGGCCTTTTTGGCCGTAACATTGTTTACGATGGAGACGATGGAGGGAAAAGTCTCCTTAAGGCTTTGGGCAAGGGGAAGGAGAAGGGCGTCGTTCTTCTCTTTTGTCACGATATTGACCATCCAGGTGTTAAAGGCCGTCGAGCTTTTGAGCATTAGAAAACGCCAGAACCCCTCGTGGGATCGAAGGCCATAGGCCGGAACCCCTGATTCCAGGATATAGCGTCTCACATGCTCCATTATCTCGTTGCCCATTTCGGGCTGGATAAGACAGCGGTCAATGTCAAGGATGCGGTCAAAGGTTCCGGGAACGTGGAGCCCCAGGCCGAATCCTTTTTTAATGTCGGGATTTTCAAGCTCTTCGGGCATAAGCCAGCGGCTGGTGGTGCAGGAGAACTCCATTTTGTTTCTGAACTCGAAAATCTTTTTGGAAGGAATCACCGGCAGTACCTCAATTCCCTTTAAAAGACCGATGTGTTCGAGGGATTCAACCACGTGGCGCTGTTTGTATTCAAGCTGGGTTTCATAGCCAAGGGTCTGCCAACGGCAGCCTCCGCAATGATTGGCATACTGACAGGGAGGGTCCTGCCTGAGGGGGGAAGGTTTCTCGATTGACACCAGCTGAGCCTCTGCAAAGCTTTTCTTCTTTCTGGTAATCCTGGCAGTGATCGTGTCCCCGGGCACGGTACGATCCACAAATATGGGATAACCATCAGGTTTGGCAAGACCTTTGCCTCCAAAGGCAAGATCGATGATTTCAAGTTCAACCGGCTTTTTCTTTTGTATTTTCATTGGTTTCCTGTTTCATTATTAAAATAACCTTGAGACTTTACATTTTTTGTGCCATAAAAACAAGGATGAATATGCGATCAGAACAGGTCACATTTACCTGCGATAACATGACCCTGAGCGGTGTCCTCCACCTTCCGAACACCCCGCACCCACCCTTTGTAATAGGATCCCATGGGCTCGAAGGGAGTATGGATTCAGCCAAGCAGAAGCTTCTTGCCAGTCTTCTGCCAGGGCTTGGCATTGCATTCTTTAGGTTTGACCACAGGGGGTGCGGCAAAAGCCAGGGACGATTTGAAAACGACACCTCCCTTGACATAAGGGTTAGGGATCTCGTAGCTGGAGTCAACCATGTTCTCACCCTTGGCCTTACAAACGGGAGTCTAGCCCTCTTTGGCAGCAGTCTTGGAGGTGCCACGGCCATCGAGGCCTGGTCCCGGCTTGAAGCCCAGGGTATTTCCCCGCTGGGGGCGGTTGTGTGTGCGGCCCCGATAGTAAGCCGGACCATAAAAGTCATCCCCTTTGAGGGAAATGACCACCGCCCTGCCCTGCCCTTTGAGTTTTTCGAAGAAAATCTGCTCTTTGATATCACCGGATCTGCGGCAAAGGTTCACAACCTCCTTATCTTCCACGGCTCAAAAGACGAGGTGGTTCCCGTTGAAAACGCCCAGATGCTCTTTGACCTTGCACAGGATCCAAAAGAACTTGTCATCCATGCCAATGGCGGGCACAGGATGTCCGATAAGGATCACCAGCAGGACTTTGCCTGGAAAACGGCCAACTGGTTCAAGCGCTGCCTGTTTCCTTGAGCATCCTGTACCTAAGATCCCCAAGTGCCCGTACGGCAAACATCTGCTTGTTCAAAATTCGATTTTCAAAGGAAAAAACATAGCGCCTTGTCGCACAGCAACTAGGCCCTGCAACGCCGATACAAACCGTTCCCACAGGTTTCCCCGGAGTTGCTCCGCCCGGGCCTGCAATGCCCGAGGTTGAAACACCATAGGTGGCCCTGGTCAAACGCCTGACCCCCACTGCCATCGCTTCTGCTGTTTCTTCGGATACAGCCCCGTGTTTGTCAATGGTTGCCTGGCTTACGCCCAGAACACGAACCTTGGCCTCGTTTGAGTAGGTGACTCCGGAGAAGAGAAAATAGTCGGAACTTCCGGCAACATCCGTGATCATATTTGCCACAAGACCGCCAGTACAGCTTTCGGCAAGGGCCAGGGTAGCCTTTTGTTGAACAAGGAGCCTGCCCACTTCCTCCTGCAAGGTAAGGCCATCCAAGGAGACCACCCGGTGACCAAGGGTGTCGACAATAAACGACTTTGCCCGGTCAAAGACCTTTTTCCCCTCCACACCCCTTCCGGGTTCAGGATAAAGCTTTACCTGGATCAGGGGGAAATCCGCCCTGAATCCCGGTCTTACGCCCGGGAATAGCCTGGGAAGATCCTTTAACAGCTCCCCGACCTCAGATTCGGGCAGGCCAAATACAATAATCGTCTCTGGGGTAAGGTCCATGGGCTTCAGATCCGGGGACAGCCCGGCATGGTGGTAAATCCAAGGCAGAACAAACTCGCCTGCCATCTTCTTCATCTCTTCTGGTACCCCGGGCAGGAAAAAACATTGGCAGCCTGAAATAGAAAGACAAAACCCGGGAGCCGTGCCAACCCTGTTATCGATGACCAGGGAGCCCTCGGGGAGCATTGCCTGCTTCTGGTTGGACTGACTCATGGTCCACCCTTTGCCGGCAAAAAAAGCCTTGATAAGGTCAAGGGCCTCATTGTTGAGAACAGTTCTGACCTTCAAAGCTCCTGCTGCTGCCTCCGCTGTCATGTCATCACTGGTGGGGCCCAATCCTCCAGTCACAATCAGAAAATCGGTTTCCCTGGCCAGCTCCGAAATTGTTCGACTCATGGTCTGGAGATCATCGCCAACGGCAACAAACCGGTCAACCTTCAACCCGAGGCTCAAAAGTGCTGCGGCAAGAAAAGAAGAGTTGGTGTCAACCACCCCCCCGGACATGATTTCATCTCCGGTTGATAAAATACTTACCTTCATTAAACGATCTCCATCTCCGTTCAGTAATTCTAAATTTGGTTTTTATTAAGAAACAGCTTTTAGCTATTAGCTATTAGTTATCGAGTTTCATCCTTCGTTGTGTCCGCCAGGACGCGTGGGTTATAGGCATAGTAGCACACCATTCTTCACTTGAAAAGAACCGAACCGTCTGTTAAAGTCACTGAAAATTATTTTATCCCAGCCGGTGATGGACCGGTATGGAAAACAGAGGGCACAGGAGAGAAAAAAATGATCAAAGTCGCCATTGCAGGGGCTACAGGTTACACTGGAGCAGAACTTGTAAAACTAATAACCGGTCATCCAGGGGCCGAACTTGTGGCTGTAACCTCACAATCCTACTCGGGAAGGGCCATTCAGGATGTATTCCCCTCCATGAGAGGCGTTGTGGACCTTACCTGCGAAACCCTTGACACCACGGCCATAAGCCAGCGTGCCGACTGTATCTTTCTTGCCCTTCCCCACAAGGTTTCAATGAACTATGCACCTGAATTGATGAAAAATGGGGTAAAGGTGGTTGATCTTTCTGCTGATTTCAGGTTTCAAGATGTCTCAGCCTATGAGGCAGCCTACCAGAAGCATTCGGCAAAGGAATTCTTAAACCAGGCTGTCTATGGTTTGAGTGAACTTTTCAGGGAGAAAATTATCGGTTCAAATCTTGTTGGAAACCCGGGATGTTATCCCACAAGCGTCCTTCTCCCCCTTCTTCCCCTTGTCAGACAGGAAATTATTGACACCTGGGGCATTATCTCAGACGCCAAATCAGGGGTCAGCGGTGCCGGTCGCGCAGCGTCCCTTGGCACCCATTTCTGCGAGGTCAACGAGTCATTCAAGCCCTACAAGATCGGGAGTCACCGCCATGTTCCTGAAATGGAAGAGGTTATAAGTCTTGAAGCAAAAAAACCGGTTGCCATCACCTTTGTCCCCCATCTTCTGCCCCTGACCCGGGGGATGCTCACCACAACCTATGCCCGTGTAAAAACAGGAATTACCCAATCCATGGTAAGAGACGCCCTCCTGGCCCAATACCAATCGGAAACCTTCATAAGGGTGCTTCCCCAGGATGAATTCCCAGACATCCGCCATGTTCGGGGGACCAACTTCTGCGATATCGGATGCCACCTAGATGAAAAATCCGGTCAGCTCATCCTTGTGTCGGCCATTGACAATCTTCTTAAAGGAGCAGCCGGCCAAGCCGTTCAAAACATGAATATCATGTTCGGTCTGGCAGAAAAGGCAGGGCTTGAGCTTTTCCAGGGGGCGCTGTAAGGAGTAGATAGTTGGTAGTGGATAGTTGGTTGTAGGCGGTAATTTTAGTTTTGGACTTCAGAGTGGGGATACCGACTGTTGCCTGTAGTTTTAGTGTAAAACCAGAATTAGAAGTGCTGGTAAGCTGCAAGAAATCTTGACAGGTGCTTTTATTTGATTTAACTAAAAGGCAAATATGAAAAAGAAAATAAAAATATGGCCTCACCTAGGCTCAACTTCAGACATACGCGAGTTCACCGTGTCAAAGACACAGCTTACGTTCCTTATGTTCGTCTCCCTTATGATGCTGTCAACCTCTGCCTATGTTGGATATGATTACTCAAGGCTTAAAAAGGCTTCGTTTTCTGGGGTGACATCATGGGTCTCATGGGCAATACAGGCCGAACCACAGGACCCCATGTTCACTATGAGGTCAGAATAAACGGGGCACCTGTAAATCCTGAACGTTATATCCTCAACTGAAACAGCTGACATTATCCTGTTCCCTTTCCCAGAATCCTGATTGATCCATAATCTTTATTGAAAAAACAATTTAACTTTTTGAAATAGTGCTTATATGTTTAGTACAACTAACTCAACCAGGAAGCCCCAATGTAACTTTTTGGAACTCCTAACCATTATGTTAAAGGTAAAAAATCCATATGGTACTTAATTTTCTTACACGAGTGTTTGGTTCTAGCAATGAAAGGGCTGTAAAAAAGATGCAGCCCCTGGTAGACAGAATCAATGCCCTTGAGCCCCGGTTCCAGAAACTTGCCGATTCAGAATTTACCGAAACAACATCGAGCTTTAAACAGAGAGTTGCCAATGGTGAAACCCTTGATGATCTTATGTGTGAAGCCTTTTCCCTGGTAAGGGAAGCGTCCCTTCGAACTTTGAAGATGCGCCATTTTGACTCCCAGCTCATCGGAGGAATTGCCCTTCACCGGGGTATGATTGCCGAAATGAAAACAGGTGAGGGAAAGACCCTTGCCGCAACTCTTCCCGCATACTTGAACGCCCTTTCCGGAAAAGGAGTTCACATTGTAACTGTGAACGACTACCTTGCCATGCGCGATGCCGAATGGATGAGCGGCATCTACAACTTTCTGGGGCTCACCGTGGGAGTCATAGTCCATGATCTTACGGACGAAGAGAGAAAAAAAGCCTATGAAGCTGACATAACCTATGGTACTAACAACGAGTTCGGGTTTGACTATTTAAGGGATAACATGAAGTTTGACCGTGACTCCCTGGCCCAGAAAGAGCTCAACTTTGCCATTGTGGATGAGGTGGACAGTATTCTGATTGACGAGGCAAGAACCCCGCTCATCATCTCTGGACCTGCGGAAAAATCCACGGCACTCTACTCTCAAACTGATGCCATTATTTCGGCTTTCAAACCAGACATTCACTACAACGTGGATGAAAAGGCAAAGAGTTCAACCCTTTCTGAGGAAGGAGTAGCCCTTGGAGAAAAGCTTCTTGGAGTTGAGAACCTCTACGATCCTGCCAATATAGAGATCCTCCACCACCTTAATCAGGCCATCAAGGCCCACACTCTTTTCAAAAAGGACGTGGACTATATAGTCAAGAACGATGAGGTTGTGATCGTTGATGAATTCACAGGCCGTTTAATGACGGGAAGACGTTACAGCGAAGGCCTTCACCAGGCCCTGGAGGCAAAGGAGGGGGTAAAAATAGCCAATGAGAACCAGACCCTTGCCTCGATCACGTTTCAGAATTTCTTCAGGATGTACACCAAGCTTTCGGGCATGACCGGAACTGCAGAAACAGAAGCCGCAGAGTTCAAAAAAATCTACGATCTCGACGTGATGGTCATCCCAACCAACATGCCCATGGTCAGGAAAGACTTTCCAGATCTTATATATAAGACCAAGAAGGAAAAATATCTGGCAGCCATCCAGGAGATCATTGCCCTTCACAAAAAAGGCCAGCCGGTTCTTGTGGGAACCATATCCATCGATGTGTCCGAAGATCTCAGTGATAAACTGAAAAAAAAGGGGATTCCCCATACAGTTCTTAATGCCAAGCACCACAAGGCAGAGGCTGAGATCGTAGCTAATGCAGGCCAGAAGGGGGCTGTAACCATCTCGACCAACATGGCCGGCCGGGGAACCGACATTGTGCTTGGAGAAGGGGTAAAGGAACTTGGCGGTCTTCACATCCTTGGCACTAGCCGCCATGAATCAAGGCGAATCGACAACCAGCTGAGGGGCCGTTCAGGCCGCCAGGGTGATCCTGGTTCGTCACGCTTTTATCTTTCCCTCGAGGATGATCTTCTAAGGATTTTCGGCGGCGACAGAATTACCGCCATTATGAACAAACTCGGCATCGACGAGGGCGAACCCATTGAACACGGGCTGATCAGCCGGGCAATTGAAAATGCCCAGTCCAAGGTTGAGGGGCACAACTTTGAAATCAGAAAGCAGCTCATTGAGTATGATGATGTGATGAACCAGCAGCGGGAGGTTATCTACCGCCAGCGACGCCAGATCCTGACGGATACCGATCTTTCTGCCCTGTTCATGGAGATGGTCCAGGACCGTTCGTGGCAGATCCATGCCATGTACCGGGATGACAAGCAGCACGTTATGGAGTGGGATCTTGAAGGGTTAAAGGATGCCGTCAAGAAACAGTTTAACATTGACATGGATCTGTCCGAAGAGGTCTGCCAGGATCTTACCGCAGACGCCCTTGGTGAACTTATTGAATCGACCGCCGGGGAGGCCTACCGGGCAAGAGAGGCCCTTCTGGGGGAAACTGACACCCGGCGTCTTGAACGATACATCATGCTCCAGACCGTTGACAGCCTCTGGAAGGATCATCTCCTGAACATGGATCATCTTAAGGAGGGAATAGGCCTCAGGGGTTATGCCCAGCAGAATCCTCTGGTCATATACAAAAAAGAGGGCTATGAGATGTTTGAGGATCTTGTTGAGAGGATCAAGGAGGAGACCCTTGCAATATTCTTCAGAATTCAGATAGCCCAAAGTCAACCCCTTGAACCCATTAAAAAACCCAGGCAGGAGAATCTGGTATTTTCCCATTCCGATGGCCCGAGTGTCAAAAAACCGATTCGTCATTCCGGGGATAAGGTCGGGCGTAACGATCCATGCCCCTGCGGCAGCGGTAAAAAGTATAAAAAATGTTGTGGGATTTAAAAAAAGATATGGGTTTAGACGAAACAAAAACAAAGAAAAAAATCAGGTCGGAAGTTGACTTAAGGGAAGACTTTCCGCCCATGTACAGGGTCATTCTTCACAATGACGATTACACCACCATGGAGTTTGTCGTACAGGTTCTTGTGACGGTTTTTGGGAAATCCCTTGAAAAAGCGTCCTTAATCATGCTTAATATACATAATCAGGGAAAGGGTGTTTGCGGGTCCTACACAAGGGAAGTTGCAGAGACCAAGGTAAATACTGTTCATCACCTGGCAAGGGAGCAGGGATTCCCTTTAAAGAGCACTATGGAGAAGGAGTAACCACATGATAAGCAAAGAGCTGAGCGCAACCCTCGGGTCGGCCGTAAGGGAAGCCAAAAAAAGACGCCACGAGTATGTCTGCGTTGAACATGTCCTCTATGCAATTTTAAACAATGAAACCGGTTCTGAAACCATTGAGAAATGTGGTGGTGATCCGGAAGTTATAAAGAAAAATCTCAACACTTTTTTTGAAGAAAAGATGACTGTTATGGCCGAGGGGGAGGAGTATGTTCTCCAGCAGACAATAGGTTTCCAGCGAATGATCCAGAGGGCCATCAACCATGCCCGATCATCTGAAAAGAATCAGGTGAGCCTTGGGGATATCATTGCATCTATCTTCCAGGAAAAAGATTCCCATGCCGCTTATTTCCTTGAGGCTGAAGGAATAACACGCCTAGATGTCCTGAACTATATCTCCCACGGTACTGACCTTCCGCCCAAGGCCGCCGCCACCCTTGGAAGATCTGACCAGGGGTTTACACGTCCGGGGAAACAGCCAAAAAAATCAGGAAAACCCGATCCCCTGGCCCTTTTTACGACCAATCTTATTGAAAAGGCAAGTCTTGGCAAAATAGATCCCCTCATCGGAAGGGAAAATGAAACCCAGCGGGCCATGCAGGTGCTGTGCAGAAGACGCAAGAACAACCCCGTCTTCGTGGGTGATCCAGGCGTAGGAAAAACAGCTATTGCCGAAGGAATTGCCCTCAAGGCTTTTAATAATGACGTACCTGATTTCCTCAAAAATTCAGAGATGTTCTCCCTTGACATGGGGTCGTTACTGGCCGGTACCAAATACCGGGGAGACTTTGAACAGCGCCTCAAGGATGTGATCTCAGCCCTTGAGGAGAAAGAAAATGCCCTGCTGGTTATTGATGAAATTCACACTGTTGTGGGAGCGGGAGCCACAAGCAGCGGGTCCATGGACGCATCCAACATCCTGAAGCCGGCCCTTTCTTCGGGATCACTTCGCTGCCTTGGGTCTACCACCTATGAGGAGTACAAGAATTTCTTTGAAAAGGACAGGGCACTGTCCCGCCGTTTTGAGAAAATCGAAGTTGCAGAACCAACGGTGGAGGAGACCATCGAGATCCTCAAGGGTCTCAAGGGTTGCTATGAGGAGCATCACGGGCTTGAATACACTGACGAGGCCATTGAGGCCTGTGCACGCCTTGCGGCAAAGCACATTAACGACAGGTTCCTGCCGGACAAGGCCATTGATGTGATGGACGAGACAGGCTCATTTATAAGACTGTCAGGGTCTTCAAGGCGGACAAAGGTTCATCCCCTTGATATTGAGAGAACCGTTGCAAAGATGGCCAAGATTCCGGCCCAGAATGTCACGGCATCTGATAAAAACAACCTCGAAAAGCTTGATGAAAAGCTCGCCCAGACTATCTTTGGCCAGGACCATGCCATCGAGACTCTGGCCACCTCTATCAAGCGCTCAAGGGCCGGGCTCTCATCGCCTGGACGGCCCATTGGTTCGTTTCTCTTTACCGGTCCCACAGGCGTTGGAAAAACCGAGGTAGCAAAGCAGCTTGCCGCAAATCTTGGAATTGAATTTCTAAGGTTTGACATGAGTGAATACATGGAAAAACATGCCGTATCAAGGCTCATCGGGGCACCGCCAGGCTATGTTGGTTTTGACCAGGGTGGAATACTCACAGACAACGTAAGAAAACACCCCCACTGCGTTCTGCTCCTGGACGAGATCGAAAAGGCCCACCCGGATCTCTTTAACATCCTGCTCCAGGTGATGGATTATGCCACCCTGACTGACAACAACGGAAAGGCGGCCGATTTCAGGAACGTCATAATCATCATGACCTCCAACGCAGGGGCAAGGGAGATGAGCACCAACCGCATCGGTTTCGGGGACCAGCTCCTGGATATTGACGCCAAGGGTGCAAAGGCCGTTGAAAATACGTTCAGCCCTGAATTTAGAAATCGGCTGGATGCCGTTGTACAATTCCACTCGCTCTCCCAGAAGATCATGGAGCTTATCGTCGATAAAAACATGCAGGAACTGAGGGACCTTTTAAAACCCAAAAAGATATCAATTCAGTATCCCCAAAGGGTAAGAGCCTGGCTTGCCAGGAAAGGGTTTGATCCAAAATTTGGAGCACGACCCCTGGATCGGCTAATTCAGACAGAGATCAAGGACAAGCTGACCAACGAGATACTGTTCGGGGCCCTTGAAAAGGGTGGCAAGGTAACCCTTGGGCTTAAAAACGACGCACTTACCTTCAGCTTTAAACAGTGAATGCCGGTTTTCAGACTCTCTGACAGACCTGTATTTCCAAATCCTGCACTTGCAAGGCATGACGGTCTCCTCTGTGTTGGAGGAGACCTCACCCCTGAGAGGCTCCTTGCCGCCTACCAGAACGGAATTTTTCCCTGGTTCTCCGAGGATGACCCGCCTCTCTGGTGGTCCCCCGACCCAAGGCTTGTGATCTTTCCAGGCAAGGTAAGGGTCTCCAGGAGCCTTCAAAAAAAGATCAGAAGAAAGGTCTATACCGTCACCATGGATCAGGCGTTTAACCGGGTTATAAACGCCTGTGCTGATCTACGCAACCGCCCAGGTCATGGTGGCACCTGGCTTGTGCCGGAGATGATTGATGCCTATTGTGATTTACACAGGAGAGGATATGGTCACTCCGTTGAAACGTGGAAGGATGGAACACTTGTGGGGGGGCTCTATGGTATAGCCCTGGGCGGCTGTTTCTTTGGGGAATCCATGTTTTCAACCATGGATGACAGTTCAAAGGTTGCCCTGGCTGCTCTGGACCGTTCGCTTGTGGAAAAAAAATTTAACCTTATTGACTGCCAGGTCAGGAGCGAGCATCTCGTCTCCATGGGCGGCGTTGAAATTTCTCGAAGGGATTTTCTTGCAATAGTCCACGCATCCCTAAAACGAGAATCGCTCAGGGATGCGTGGATATTTGGGGGTTTTTAAAGTTTAATTATCTTTTATTTTCCGGCAACCTCACAACCAGCACCGGTTTTTTAGACCTTCTTAATACCCGTCTGGTAATACTTCCCACCACTACATCGGCAAGGGTGCTCTGGCCGTGAGTGCCCATGACAATGATATCGCAATCCCTTTCTTCAGACTGTTTTAGAATCTGCCTTACAGGGTTTCCCCGGTCAATGACTATCTCATCGGCAAATACTTTTTCAGCCGTTGATTCACGCTTCACCTCGTCGGAAAAACGTGCCAGCACCTCGTGAATCATCACGTTGTCCCGTTTTTTACCGATAAGTGAATGCCGGGTCTCCTGGAGATTTCTAACCTTAATTTCATCCCAGACATCCTTGGATACATAGCCGAGTAGGTTTTTTTCAAGGGAATCATGGAGTTCCGGGATGACATGGAGAATGGTTATCTTTGCCCCATAGTGCTCGGCAAGGCTGACGGCATAGGCAAAGGCATGGCGCGCACTGTCCGACAGGTCCGTTGCATAAAGGATGTTTTCTATTTTAACTTCGGGTAATATCATGGCGTTCTGTTTATCTCCTGCCGATTAATCTAAAATAAACCTAAAATTAGTTGACCGCTCGGGTAAAAGCTCTTTTGATTGACCCTATCCAGATACCGCTCATCGCCCACCCATAGAGCCATGTTCCAAAAAACACATATATGTACGTCTTGACAATGTCCATGTAAGAGCCATCCAGGGAAAAGCCCGGTACATAGGCAAAGATCAAGGGGCCAATGTAAAGGAATTTGGCAAATTTAAATGCCGTAAAGGCGGTTTTCCACATGTTTGCCTTTGCAATGGTAGCGCCTGCAAAAGCTGCAATACAGACTGGCGGCGTTATGTTTGAATCCTGGGATAGCCAGTAGACGATCATATGGGCTGCAAGCTCGTTCACACCGAGATGGGTAAGGGCCGGAACTGCAACAACAGCGGTTATCAGGTAGGCGGCAGTGACCGGGACCCCCATGCCAAGGATCAGGGATGCAAAAGCGATGAGAAAAAGAGTCAGGAGCAATGAACCACCTGCAAGCTCGATCATGATGTCTGCAAAGGTGAGCACTAACCCTGAAAAGGTAAGCACCCCGATAATGATGCCGATGATACCTACGGTGGCACCGATCTTCAGGCTGTTGATTGTCCCCTCCCTTGAAGCCTGGATAAAACGTGGGAGATCTATACGGGTTTCCCGCCTGAAATAGGAGATCACAATACAGGTTGTAATACCCAGAACTGCCGAGTAGGCTGGAGAATAACCTGTCAGCATAAAGATGGTTATAACAACCAGGGGGAGGGTGTAAAACCACTCTCTTTTCAGGATCTCCATTGCTGAGTGTTTGGATTTTTCCCCCACGATGTTGTGCATCTTTGCCTCATAATGAACAATGACAAACACCGAAAAAAAATACATTAAGGCGGGAAAGATGGACACCAGCATGATCCGTGAATAGGGAAGACCTGTGAGTTCCGCCATGATAAAACCGCCAGCCCCCATGATTGGCGGCATGAACATCCCGCCGATGGAAGCGGCAGGCTCAATGGCACCTGCCACATGGGGCCTGAACCCGGCCTTTTTCATCATGGGAATGGTGAACATGCCCGTTGATACAGTATTTGCAATGGCGCTGCCTGAAATAGATCCCATGAGGCCAGATGCAATGACCGATACCTTGGCAGGCCCTCCAATTTTATGGCCTACGGCAGCAAGGGGCCAGTCAATGAAAAACTTTTGAGCACCTGATTTTTCAAGAAAGGCACCAAACAGAACAAAAAGAATCACATAAGTGGAAAGGACGCTTGCCATGACGCCGAACACACCGTCACTCTTGTAAAAGATGCTGACACAAAGCTCGGTAAAAGGAGCTCCAGCATGGGAGATAAGATCCGGCGCATTATAACCATAAATGCCATAGACAAGCATCACCACCCCGATAAAGACAAATACGGTGCCCACCACCCTTCTCGCAAGCTCGATGCCGATGAGAACCCCGACAATGGCAATCACCATGTCAAGCTCTGTTTCAGCCCCTGTGCGGTAGTTGATCGTCTCAAAGTTGAAGATCCAGTAACCTATGGAACCAACTGAGAGGACCATGAGACAATAATCTACAATACGCATGATCTTGGATTTTGAACGGTAGATCAAAAAGATGAGAAGATAGGTGATGATTACGTAGACACCCCTGTGATACTGGGTTGCCATGGGCTTGATCACGGCTGCATAGGCGTAAAAAAGGACAAGAATAACCGAACATGCGTCAAAAAGTATCTGTTCATACCTGTTTAGTTTTTCATACACAATTGGCCTGCCTATTTTGAATTGAAATGATTAGCAGAATTAACAAGGTTGGGGACGGATATGGATACCGTCCCCAGGCAAGATCTTATTTTAATATGCCCTTTTCCTTCCAGAAGCGCTCGGCACCTGGATGAAGGGGGGTAACGATTCCATTGACGCCCGCTGCAATACTCATCTCAGCAAAGGTCTTTTTCTGGCCAACCATGTGTTTGAGGCCATCGTCAGAGTAAATAATGGAGAGTATCTTATAGACCGTGTCCGCAGGAACCTCTGAACTTGCAACCCAGAGGGTCGAATCCTGGAATGTAGGTGTGTCAACGGTGACACCCTTATAGGTATTGGCGGGAATGAGAAATTTTTTAAAGTAAGGGTATTCAGTGTAGAATCCGCTGTCAATGGCATCCTGGTCAAGGTTGATAAGTTCGATATCGTTGGTCTGGGCAGCCATGATCACGGCACCGGTTGGATAGCCTACAAGCAACCAAAAGGCATCCAGCTGATTGTTGCCAAATGCCTGGGACGCATCATCATAACCCATGGCATTACGTTCGATTTTATCCCACACCTTCATATGGTTGAAAAAAAGATCACAACTTGCAAAGGCACCTGACCCTGCATTACCAACGCCGACTTTTTTCCCCACAAGGTCTTTTACACTTTTAATACCTGATCCCTTTTTCACAACAAGCTGGGCAGGTGCTCCATACAGATAGGACACGGCAAGAACATTCTCATATTTAATGGAATCGTTCTTCAATTTTCCATTACGGCCTTGCCATAATTCGCCCGAGTAAACAACGCTCATCTGCTGGCGGTTGGCGTTAGTCTTTCTAAGATTCTCAATTGAACCTCCAGATGACTGGGCCTGAATCCTGAATTCCTTCACATCTTTAAGGGGTTTGTACACCTGAATTGCATTTGCAACCACCTGAAAGGTACCTCCGGCAGGCCCACCGCCAAAGACAATCCTCTCCCTTGCAAAGGCAGACTGGGTAAAAAGCATGGATGCACCTAGGAATAAAACAACGGCAAGACTGGCTACGATCTGTTTGCGTCCCATAAAATCCTCCTGTTTGTTGTAAAACTGAGCCGGTTGTTGATCAGATTGATGATCATTTTGGGTTTGGGAACTAAGGAGATACACCTCCATTTGAACAAAGTAGCAGTAATGGCACCAAGGAACAATGGGGAGATTTCTGATTTTTCTGTAGGAAATTTTCTTACTTTTGAAAATGGGTAACGAATTTTTTTATTAGAAACAGCTTTTAGTTGTTAGCGATTAGTTAACGGCTAAGGGCTATCGTGTTTCATCGTTCGTTGTGTCCGTAAGGACGTGTGGATTATACAAAAACAGGTGAAGAATGGCGGGTATTGGGTGTTGGGTATTAGTTGCTGGGTAGTAACACCCAAAACCCAGTACCCATTACCCAGTACCCAGCAACTACTTTTTCATACAAACAAAGCCCCTGGAGAAGGCCGTTACGGGCTTCTTCAAGGGCTTTAGTCTAACTTGTCTGTGCAGAAAAATCCTTGTGTGAGAAGGATTAGTCCTCCTCTATAACGATGGCACCTTCCTCACATACTTCAACGCAGCTCTCGCAGCCCATGCACTCTTCGGCATTAACAGGCACGGACTTCTCGTTCTGCATCTCAAAAACCTCTACAGGGCATACATCAACACACTCTTCACAACCAACACACTTTGACTCATCAACAATTGGATTAAAAGCCATTTTTTAAAGCCTCCATAAAAAAAATTAACATTGAACGTAAAGTCTATTATAAATAACACTAACAAGAGCGCCTATTATAACAGGTAACCCATCAAATCAAGCATTTTTATTCTTCACATGAACAAAGCAAATGGGAATTTCTCCTCCTTTGCCCTGGATCAGTCTGTTATTTCTACCCTTTTGTACCGAAGGGCAGAATATATCATCCAACCCACTGCCTGAAAAAAGATAGAGCTGAATATCAGCCCAAAAGGCACAGCCGTCATCTGCCTCTATCAGTTGTTTTCCATCCCTGGCCTTACCAAGAACAGCGTCCTCGATGACCTCGTTTAAACGACTTTTCCAGGAATCTGCCTGGTCACATGACCCTTCATGCACTTTAAAATTACCAATGTCAAGGACCTTTGTAGACTTTTTTGCCGTTGATTTAAAATAATCCAGAACGGCAGGGCTTGTACTGACGGGGAGAAAGAGCTCATCATGATTTGAGATCTCCATTCTTTTTTTAAAAAAACAGCCCCACGATAAAATCCTCTGTTCTGTCATTGTACCACCCCTGTCAATCTCCTGAACAAAATGGTCCCCCGGAAGAGCTGGGCTATCAGCAAGGGGCAGGCCATTGCCCTTCAGGGCTGAAAAAAGAGCGGCCTCCTGTTTGATGATGGAGGTAAACCCCTTATCAATCTGATCGGTCTCACAGTCAGACTCCTGGGCCATCCTTAAAAAAACAAGGGCTTTTACAAAAGCCTCCTGGAACTTATCAGATTCGGAGTTTGGCTCTGCTCCAAACCCGGCACCCCTTTCAATGGAAGATTTAAGGGTGGAAATTCCGGAGTCGCTTGTAAAATAGGGGGTGTCAGGCACACGGGTTTTCAGCTGCCCTGCCCTGCCCCGGTTGATCTCTGCCCATTGACGATAATCCTCTACCATGGCAAGGGCTGAGCCGACCTCCTGGTCGGACGGCCGAAAAACCTCAACGGCCGGGTTCTGGGATATGTTTTTTTCTGGCCTGCTGACGCTTAAATGGCAGAACCCCTTAAAACAGGTCAGCATTGCCGTCATATCCTCTTGGGTAACATGGGTAAAGGGAAAAAACAGAGGTTTCATTTATTTAAGTCTCACATTTAGGTCATGCTTTTTTGTCATTAATCTGACCACCAAGGGCCTTGATTTCGTCTCTGAGTCGATCTGCAAGGGCAAAGTCCCCGCACGCCCTGGCAGCCGTCCGCTTTTCAATGAGGTTGGAAACCTCGCTGGGAACTTCGCAGGTGACTTCGTCCCCGGGCTTAAATTCAAATATATTCAGCACCCGGTCTATATCCCTGAACATGGCCAGAACCCTTGCCGCACCTTCTTGATCGATGCGGTTTTCGGCCATGAGAGAGTTCAGGGTTTTAACCCCTTTGAATAACACTGCAAGCACTCCTGAAATTTTCAGATCATCGTCCATGGCGCTGACAAATCCATGGTGAATCTCATGGAGAAGCTGGGAAAGCTCTTCAAAGGGTTTGTCACCCCTGACTCGGTACAGGGCCTGGATAAAGCGATCAAACCGGTCAAGGCCTCTTCCTGCATCATACAGAGCCTCGCTTGAAAAGGTAAGGGGTTTACGATAGTGGCAAGACAGCAGCAAAAACCTTACAACCCTTGGTTCCCAGCCAAGTCGCTTAAGAAGAGCAAGGTCAATATTGCCGAGGCTTTTTTCTTCAAAACTGCCGTCATAAATGATACTGTCGCAGTGCATCCAGATCCTTGCAAGGGGTTGTCCGGTAAGGGCCCTTGACATGGCATTTTCGTTTTCGTGGTGGGGAAACAGTAGTTCTTTTGAACCCGTGTGAATGTCAAAACCCGCACCAAGATATTTCATGGAAAGGGCCGTACACTGAAGATGAAGGGATGGTCTTACATTGCCCCACTTTGTTCTGACGCACACCCCCCTCTTAAGCTCAGAAAGCCCTACCCTTTTTAAAAGGGTAAAATCCCTTGGGTTGTCCTTGGCATAATCATCCAGATCAACGGTTGCCCCCACCCTTATCTTGTCAAGGTCTACTCCTGAAAGAGAGCCATATCCCTCAAGGCTTGAAATATCAAAATAAACAGAGTTGAGCTTTTCATAGGCAAATCCCTTTTCAACGAGACCTTCAGCAACGGCTACCATTTCTTGAATATTTTCAGACACCAGGGGGTAAGCCTGGGCCGGCCTTATCCCCAGGCGGTTGAGATCACCTTTAAATGTTTCAATGTGGGGGCGTGTAAATTCAGAAACCGTCAAGCTTTCATGTTCAGACCCCTTTATGGTCTGATCATCGAGGTCGGTTATATTTACCACATGGTTGACGCTGAGTCCCCGGTATTCAAGGTAGCGTACCAGAAGATCCGTTGCAACAAAACGTCTTAATCGGGTCGGGTCCATGGGCTTATGAACCGTTGGTCCACAGGTATAAATGGATGCCTTACCCTGGGCCTTTGGTTGAAACGGCTCACAGCTGCGGGTCAATGTGTTGTAAAGTGACAGGTTTATATTGTCCTTGACCTGGAAGAGGGATGTTGAAAGATAGCGTTCTCCCCCGTCGGGGAAAATCACCACAACCGTGCCCTTTTTGATCTTCGCTGCCTCGGCCAGGGCAACGGCCATGGCGGCCCCGCTGCTCATACCAACAAAGAGCCCCTCTTTTTTTGCCAACATTCGGGCAGTTTCAAAGGCGGTTTCATCGTCGATGTTTACCTTTTCATCCAGTCTTTTTTTGTCAAAAAGATCCGGTATATAAGATTCCTTCATGTTCTTAAGGCCCTGAATCCCGTGGCCGAGGTAGGGTTCGGCAGCAATGATCCGTATCAGGGGATTCAGCTCCTTTAACCGCCGGGAGATTCCCATGAGCGTTCCGCTGGTTCCGAGCGATGCAACGACGCTTGTGACCCTTCCGCAGGTCTGCTCCCAGATTTCAGGGGCCGTTGTTCTATAATGGGCAAGCCAGTTGGCAGGGTTGTTGTACTGGTCGGTCATGAAATAGACGTCTGGATTTTCCCTGGCAAGGCGGTATACCTCTTCGATGGCGCCGTCTGACCCGAGGTGACCCGGGGTAAGCCTTATTTCAGCTCCCCTTGCCCTGAGAATGCTCTTTCTTTCCTGACTTGCCGATTCAGACATGGTCAAAAGCAAAGGATAGCCCTTGATCGAACAGATCATGGCAAGACCAATCCCTGTGTTTCCGCTGGTAGCCTCGATCACCGTTTTTCCGGGACAAAGCTCGCCGCTTTTTTCACCCTGCTCGATCATGGACAGGGCCGCCCTGTCCTTGATGGACCCGCCGGGGTTTAAATACTCTAGTTTGGCAAAAATAGTGACCCCTGGAACGGGATTCATATGTCGTATTTTAACCAGGGGTGTGTTGCCGATGGAATCAATAATTGAATTGGTCATTTTTCGTTATCCTCTGTTACCGGGATGCATCTTGAAAGTATAAGGATCTGAATGGGACTCAACAAGATCAATACCAAGACGTTTGTTCATCCCTGACACTATTGCATTGAATACTTGTTCCGGGGTTTTGCCTGCATCAATCACAAGAAAGCGGTCCCGTTCTGCAGCGGCAAGGGCAAGGTATCCCTTTCTTACCCGCCGGTGGAATTCCAGGGCCTCCCTTTCAAACCGGCTTTCGTCAAAGGATCTTGCACCGTCTGCCAAAGCTTTTTCTGTTCGTGCAAGGCCTGTTTCAGGGTCAAGGTCAAACAAAATGGTGAGGTCGGGCCTTAAATCCTTTGCAACCACGGAATGAACAATGTCGATCAGCTCTTTGGAAATTCCCCGGGCCGCCCCCTGATAGACTGTTGTGGCATCGATAAACCTGTCACAGACAACAGTTTTACCCGAGGAAAGGGCCGGAATAACAACCTCGGAAAGATGCTGGGCCCGGTCTGCCCCGTAAAGAAAAAGCTCACACAAATCGGACATCTCGTTATTTTCGGGATTTAAGAGAATAGTGCGTATTGCCCTTCCAATGGCTGTGTCTCCAGGTTCTCTTGTGACAACGGTTGGATATCCGTTTTGGCATAGCAGGCTTGCCAACCGCTTCAACTGAGTCGTCTTACCTGAACCTTCAATCCCTTCAAGGGTGATAAACATAAGCTGCTCCTGACTTTACTTGACATTTTAATCTTAAAATGGCTTTATACAGCAAATTTTAGTAAAGTGCAAAAATAAGAACCAACACTATAAAATCTGCGACTAAAAACCATGGAAAAACCTCCATCTCCAAGACATAAGGCTGTCATTTTACAATTGTTCCTGCTCCTGTTCTTGATTGTTTTGCCTTCAACTTCTCAGGCACTCATTGACAAGCCAGACCCCCATGTCAACTGGCACATTTCAGCCGAAAGGGGAACACACGACTATGAGAAGGGGCTATATATTGCCGATGGAGATGTTATTATCAAGGGAGGTACAACCAGGCTTGAAGCTGACCATGTGGAGTTTAATCGCCTCACCAACGATGCCAGGGCACGGGGCCATGTGCTCCTCATATCAGGTGAGGACACCGTGACCTGCGAAGCCCTTGATATCAATCTTGCAACTGAGATAGGAACCATCTATGATGGCACCATCTTTATTCAGGAGAACAATTTTTACATCCGGGGTGAAAAAATTGAAAAAACAGGCAGGGACAAATTTCTTGCAGAACAGGCTTCCCTTACCTCGTGTGACACAGACAGGCCTGACTGGCAAATTACAGCCAGAAATGTTCGTGTGACCGTTGGCGGTTATGGGGTGGCAAAACATGCAACCCTTTATGCAGGAAAGATTCCGACCCTTTACACTCCCATTATGGGATTCCCTGCAAAGACAAAGCGCCAGACAGGATTGCTCCTGCCGGAATATTCACTTTCCGATAGAAAGGGGCTTGAGCTGAATTTACCCCTTTTTCTTGCAATCAATCGAGCCAGCGACGCTACCATTTATGCCGATTATATGGAAAAGAGGGGAGTAAAACTCGGGGTTGAATATCGTTATATTCTTGACAACAAATCAAGGGGAACAGTGCTCTTTGATTATCTTGACGATCAGAAAATTGATGACGGAACTTCGGCTACCGAAGATTTCAGCTACACGGCAACTCCCCAAAGGAGCAATACCGATCGTTACTGGTTCAGGCTTAAGCACAACCAGGCCCTTGCCACAGGGTGGCAGGCTAAGCTTGATCTCGATATAGTGAGCGACGCCGACTATCTTCACGAGTTTAAGGATGGATACACAGGCTTCACAGGTTCCCACGAGGCTTTTATTAAAAACTTCGGCAGGGGACTGGACGACTTTGACGACACCACCCGGGCCAACCGGCTTAACCTGAACCGAACCTGGGATGCCTACAGTCTGAACATGAACGTTGACTGGTATGACAACGTTATTGCAAGACGCCTTAACCAGGATGACACCACACTTCAGACCCTGCCGTCCTTTACCTTCACCACTGTTCGCCAGCAGATAAATGAAAGTAACATTTATTATGACCTTGAAGCGGGGTACAATAACTTTTTTCGAAAAGACACTACAGACTCCCTGGTCAACGGCCAGAAGTCAGAGATCTATCCAGCCATCTATTACCCCATGCGGGCGGGCAAATTTTTAGATATTGAACCCTCCATCGGCCTCAGGCAAACCGCCTGGTACTCAGACGAATACACCCTTAACCAGGCCACCAACGAAGGGTTCAGCCACAGGGAACTCGTTAAGTTAAATCTTGATGTTTCCACCCGGTTTTCCCGGGTCTTTACACCCCCACCAGGCAACAGGTTTTGCGAAAAGATCAAGCATGATCTAATTCCGGCCCTAGAATACAGCTACATCCCGGATGTTAATCAGGATGATCTCCCGTTTTTTAATAACCAGGACAGAATTGCGAGGCAAAACCAGGTAACCTGGTCCGTGACCAACCGGTTTACCTCAAAGAAAATCAAACCTGCCCCAACAGAGTCGCCCCCTGGGGCGGCCAAAATTGATGCCCCTCCAGAAAAAAACACCGTTCAAACCACATCCTCCGATTATGTTTACCATGAATTCGCCAGGGTAAAGCTGTTTCAGACCTATTACCTTGACGACCTTACCTTGTACGAGGATGAAGTTAGAAAAGACTTTAACGAGTCTTTCTCAGACATCAGTCTTGAAGGCGAGTTCTCCCCGTTTACCTGGCTTTCCCTTGAAATGGATGCGGACTGGTCACCCAGGGACAACCAATTCATGCAGTACAACACAGGTTTTACCCTCAAAGGCAGTAAGAAAAACTCGCTGCAACTAATGCATCGATATAAGCGAGAACGGTTTGAACCTGTAAAACAGGACCCCTCTGAGACCATTTACGCACGGCTTTCGGCTACCATCACCCCCAGGCTCAATGCATTTTTAATCCATGAAAATGATCTTTTCAATAGGGATAAGATTGAAACCGCCACCGGAGTTGAGTATCATAAACAATGCTGGTCATTGGTTCTTGCCTATCGAGACAAACCAGATGACCGTTCGATAGGGTTCATCATAAATCTTTATGGAATTGGAGAGTTTGGCGAAAAATGAGTCAGGAAAAATCATGGTACACCCTTTTGACACGGAGTCGTTTTGAAACCGCTGTATTCAAAGACATTCAGAAAAAATCCATAGAGGCGTTTCTTCCAAAAATAAAAAAAAAAAGCGGACGAAAGGACAGACGAAAGATGATAGATGTCCCGTTGTTTCCAGGCTATCTTTTTGTTAACATAACCCTTGATCCCCATGAACAGTTGAGCGTACTCAAGACCATGGGGGCAGTTCGTCTTTTGGGATATTCTTCAGGTCCTGTTCCCGTTCCATCACCCCATATTGAATCTCTCAAGATCATTACCCAAAGCGGTCTTGATGTGATCAGCGGTTCCATCAACACCCTGAAGCAGGGTGAGAAGATGCTGGTGATTCGAGGGCCTTTTTCAGGGATTACAGGTGAGTTCCTTCGCTATAAGGGCCAGGACAGGGTAATTATAAAAATAGAAACCCTGGGCCAGTTTGCAGGGGTTGAAATCGATAGACAGGATCTAGAGGCAGTCCCGCATATCATGCCTAACTCCTTGACATAGTATAAAAATTTGTTTAGATAGGGTTTGCATTCACCCGGGAGTTGTTTTTTTTGGAAAAACGGTCTCGCACACTGGTTGCGAATATACCTGATCCAGATAATAGCCATAAAATATGAAAGAGGATCTATGAATAAACTTGAGCTGATTTCTGTCCTTAAACAGAGGGCTGATCTTACAAAAACCGAGGCCGCTAAAGTGGTTGAAATTTTTTTTGATTCTTTGACTGAGGCCCTGTCCAATGAAGAGCGGGTAGAAATCAGGGGCTTCTGCAGTTTTTTTATCAAAGAGTATAAAAGTTACACGGGTAGAAACCCCAAGACCGGAGCCAAGGTAACCATCCCGGCCAAAAAACTTCCGTTCTTCAAATGCGGAAAAGAATTAAAAGAACGGGTTGACATTTAATCTGTGGAATTTATGGAATTAAATCCCCTTGCAAAGTCATGCTGTACAATAAGGGATGGAGCCGAACTGCCCCGGGAGCTTTTAATTCTGCTGACAACGCTTAAAATCCCCAATGCTCTTTTATTTATCGGAAACCAGGGCCTGGGAAAAATTCAAACTGCCCATTTGTTTGCAAGGAGTCTAAACTGCCAGGCGGAAAAAACCGATAAAAAGCCTGCCTGCAACCAATGCAGGTCGTGTAAAAAAATGCTTGCAGCGGTTCATCCTGATATCATCTGTGTAGATTCGATAAAAGAAACAATTAAAATTGCACAGATCAGAGAGATTTATGGCCAGATCAAGGCAAAGCCCCACGAGGCAAAGTTTCGCATGGTTTTAATTCAAGGGGCTGACACCATGAACAAAGAGGCTTCAAACGCACTTTTAAAGATTCTTGAAGAACCGCCCGAGCGTACCTTTTTTGTTCTCACGGCAGAAGGAACCGACACTCTTTTGCCAACTATACTGTCCCGGTGCCGCCAGGTAAAATTTTTGCCCATGGATCAAAACAGGATGGAACAGATCCTTATCATTGACCACCGTGTGGATAGAACCATGGCAAAAATTGCTGCATCCCTTGCCAGGGGCAGCCTAGAAAAGGCCCTGAAATTTGCAGGCGCTGAAGATATTTCAAAAAGTGACGATTTAATTAATTTGCCAAAAACAAGGGAATGGATCATCACTGCAACCTCCTCCCTGATCAGCGGCAATGAACCTGGAACTTTAGCTCTTGCCCTCGCAGAACGTCTCAGTAAGACTTCGGAAACCATGGACGAAACCCTTACTATCCTTGAAAGTCTATTACGGGATATAGTTGTGTTTAACCACAATCCTGGAATTATAATCAATCTTGACTTTCAAACACTTATAAGCAGAACAGCCCCTTGCGTTTCGACCCGGCAGGCCCTAGGCTGGATAGATGAACTTGGCCGGACCCGAAAAAAAATAAAGGCCAATGCAGGCGTACGATTGACCTTGGAGGCGTTTTTGTTTACACTCATGCCAGCTGGGCAATATACCTGATCCCGTAATGAGCCCTTTCATACCACACCAGGAGAAGACCATGACAAAAATTGCAGGTGTCCGTTTCAAACCTGCCGGTAAAATATATGATTTTGACTGCGGTGTCTTTGTCCTTAACACAGGGGACAGGGTGATCGTTGAAACTGAACAGGGACTTGGGTTTGGCGTTGTAACAACACCACCTGGGGATTTTGACCCTGAAAAGCAGAGAAAACAGCTCAAAAAAGTGTATAGAATAGCAACGGAGGCAGATTTTCAAAAGCTTGAACAAAACAAACAGATTGAACAGGAGGCCCTCAGCTTTTGTCAGGGGTGTATTTCAAAGCTTGGGCTTAAGATGAACCTGTTCAGCGTTGAAAGCACCTTTGACACATCTAAACTCACCTTTTTTTATACGGCTGAAGGCCGGGTGGATTTCAGAGAACTTGTCAAGATCCTTGTCAAGGAGTTTCGAATCCGCATTGAGATGCGTCAGGTTGGCATCCGCAACCAGTCAAAACAATGCGGGGGACTCGGAAGGTGCGGCCGGGAGATCTGCTGCTCTTCATTCTTGAAAAATTTTGAACCTGTGTCTATTAAAATGGCCAAGGAACAGGGGCTTTCCCTCAACCCCACCAAAATATCCGGTCTTTGCGGACGTCTCATGTGCTGCCTCACCTTTGAAAATAAAACCTATAAGCTGCTGAAGAAAGAGCTCCCAAAACCCGGAAAAATCATTGAAACTCCCAAGGGACCAGGCAAGGTGATTCGTCAGAATGTTCTAAGGCAGACGATCACCCTCCGCCTTGAGGATGGTTCTGAACTAGAAGCTGACATAAAAAGTCTAAGCAAAGGAAATGAGTTGATCAATGAAGATAAATGATTCAGCCACAGGGGCCCCCTGTTTTTTCACAACACCCATTTACTATGTAAATGCCAAACCCCACCTGGGGCACGCCTATACCACTATCGCAACGGATGTTGCTGCCCGCTACAACAGGATGTGTCAGGGTCCGACCTATTTTTTGACCGGAACAGACGAGCACGGTGACAAGATAGTAGAAGCTGCGACCAGGGAAGAGACATCACCCAGGACCTATGTAGACAGGATAAGCGCTCTGTTCAAAGACCTGTGGCCGAGACTCAATATCAGCAACGACAGCTTTATCCGAACAACAGACCCTAATCATATCAGGGTGGTGGAAAACCTTCTGACCAAAATCTACGAGTCAGGCGATATTTATTTCAGCGAATATGAGGGCATCTACTGCTTTGGGTGTGAGCGTTTTTACCAGGAACGTGAACTTGTGGATGGGCGGTGCCCGGACCATGGGACCGTTCCAAAAAAGATCAGGGAGTCCAACTACTTTTTTGCCATGGGCAAATACCAGGAATGGCTCATTGACCATATCAAAAGCAATCCGGATTTCATCCGGCCGGAAAGGTATCGAAACGAGGTGCTTTCGTTTCTTAAAGAACCCCTGGAGGATCTTTGCATCTCAAGACCAAAGACCAGGCTTACCTGGGGAATCACCCTCCCCTTTGACCAGGAATATGTTACCTATGTCTGGTTTGACGCCCTTACCAACTATATCTCGGCCCTGGGATATCCCGACGGAGATTTGTTCAACAGGTTCTGGCCCAACACCCGGCATTTTGTTGCAAAGGACATCATCAAGCCCCACGGCATTTACTGGCCCTGCATGCTCAAGGCAGCTGGAATAGAGCCCTATCACAGCCTCAATGTCCACGGTTTCTGGAACGTGGGCGGTTCCAAAATGTCAAAGAGCATCGGCAATGTGACGGATCCCGTTGAGATCATCGAAAACTATGGGGTGGATACCTTTCGATATTTCCTCATGCGGGAGATGGTATTCGGGCTTGACTCCAACTTCACCGAAGACACCATGGTGCAAAGGATCAATTCGGATCTTGCAAACGATCTTGGCAACCTTTTCTCCCGGGTGATCTCCATGGTTCACCGCTATTTTGAGGGCAGGACCCCAGGTGTTGACATGGAGCTTGACAGGGAGCTCTCCCTTGAGCAGTCGGCCAGGGAGTGTGTGGAAAAATTTGCCGTTCACATGGAGGCAACCGAGTTCCACCGGGCATTAACCAGTGTGTGGGAATTTGTAAGCAGTATGAATCGGTACATCGACACCCAGGCCCCATGGGCCCTTGCAAAGGATCCTGAAAAAAAACCTGCGCTTGCAACTGTAATGTATAACCTAGTCCAAGGCTTGAGAACGGTATCCTGTCTTATCTACCCCATCATGCCCGAAACTTCGGATAAGATGCTGACAGTACTCAACATAAAGCCCGGATCTCATCCAGACAGTTCTAATTTGAATTATGACTCACAGGGTCGGCAAGAATATTATACCATGGCGGAAATATTACCCTGGCACGGGGTAAAGGCAGGGACCCTGGTTGAAAAGACTCCTGTTCTGTTTCCAAGAATTGATATGTCTGCCGGGAAAAAAATAACGGCCCCAGAGCTTTTGGGCAAAGAAAAATGAGCAGGCATGGAGGGTAAGTCTCTTTTTAACATATATGATCAAGAAAAATAGCAGTTTAGGAAAAAAGTCCAGAACTTACATAACTCGAGGGATTAAGAATGAAATTGTACAGCCAGAACAAAAATGAAGGGTGGCGAAAATTTCAATCGGACCTGATGCTCAACTCCAGAAAAAAGAAGATAATGCCAAGGCTGTTCAAGTTCTTACTTTTTTCTATAACGGCAGTCGGGTTTATGGTTGCCATCGAAACAACGCCCCTTGGAAATTTTGGCCAGATGGTTACGGATGTTAAGGAAAATCTATCCACTAAAATCAAGCTTGACATACCGATTCCGGCGGCATTTTTAAAGGCTGAAGCGGAAAAGAAGCCTCAGAATGCCCCCCGGCAGGTACTTCTGACACGAGATGATGTAAGGGCCCTTCTTGATCCATCCATCCTTGTTAATTCAGAAACACCAAAAATTGTAATTCAGGGGGAAACAGAAAAATTTTTTGTTGAGACGACCCTTGACACTTCCCTTCAGGGACTTCTCATTCAGAATCTTGAAAAGCTTAAGACTCTTACCCGGGGGAAACCCCAGAGAATTGGCCTTGTGGCTATGGATCCCTTTACCGGAAAAATAGTTGCCATGGCAGGATTTGACCTTGATGATCCAGAGGCCAACCCCTGCACAATGGGCGACTATCCTGCGGCAAGTATATTCAAGATCGTGACCGCTGCCACTGCCGTTGAAACTATGGGATACACCCCTAAGACCCCCCTTAGCTTTAACGGCGGGAAGTACACCCTGTACAAGCGCCAGCTGACAGATACCCGCAATCGCCACACTACAGAGGTGACCCTTGCCAGCGCCTTTGCCGAATCCATAAACCCTGTTTTCGGTAAAATTGCCTCAACAGGTCTTGGTCCTGAGAAACTTGCCCTTTATGCCACAGCGTTTGGATTCAACCAGGGGGTGGAGACGGATTTCCCCTTTGATTCAGGCAGTTTTGTTTTGACGGACAGCGCCTTTCAGCTGGCTGAGGTCGGATGCGGATTCAACAAAACCACCACAATCTCTCCCATGTTCGGGGCCATGCTCGCCTCAACCATAGTGAACCGGGGAAATCGCCCATTACCCTCCATGGTTAAACAGATAACAGATACTAGAGGCAACGTTATCTACACCGGCGCAACGTCTTCCGTTCAAAAGGCAATATCCCCTGAGACGGCAATGGCTTTGAGGACCATGATGGCAGAAACCATCCTGCGGGGCACAGCCAGGCGAGCCTTTAAAGGGGCAGAAAAAGACTCAACCCTTTCAAGGCTTGAAATGGGCGGCAAAACAGGTTCCCTGAGCAACCGTGAAAATACGGTCAGGTACGACTGGTTTACAGGTTTTGCCAAGGAAAAAAATGGAGAAAAGAGCCTTGCCTTGGCAGTTGTAGTGGGTCATCGAAAATACATAGGTACCAGAGCTGCGACCTACGCAAGAATAATGTTCAAGCATTACTTTAACTCATACTTTGCATCTAACAACAAAACTAACGCCAACCGCGGTTAAATATCCTTAACGGAGGATTAAATGTCAGGCTTTACTCCACATATAGCCCTGCTTAAAAATAAGCTTTCAAGATTATTTTCCATGCAAATCCAATTTGGTATCCCCCTGAATCGGGCAAGGGAAAACACCCTTGTTCTGCTGCCGGTTGAACCCAACGCCCTGTGCTGCGGACTATCGGCCCTGGTAAGCTATAAAGCCCCCTCAAAAGAGCATTACTTTGATTCAGTTTCCATTCAGCAAAGGGTTGATTGTTTAACCGAAAATACCCTTTCCCTATGCCTGGGAAAGGCCATTGACCTTGGGGACTATTACCTTTCCGGGCAGAAGAACCTCCGGGATTTTCTTGATGAGGCTCGGAGTCTTAAAACCCTGACCCCTTTTTTTGAACTCTTTTCCGATGATTCCAGACAAAACTTCCTGTTGACCCTTGTGGACTCCATGAACGAACTTGCAACAGAAGAAAAAAAGACCTTTAAAGAAAAGATGACCGACCTGTCCCCGGCAGAGGTCGATACGATCACCCTGGCTATTGAAACCCTCCAGGACATCATCTGGTGCCTTGAAAATGAAGTGCTGGAAAACCTTAAAAAGGTTCAGTCTCTTACGGCTGTCCCACTCACAGAAATAACCCTGGAAGAGGTTAAAACCTTTAAAAAAATCAATGCCATCCTCAACAGTATCGATCGACTTGAAGTGAGGGGAAGAGATTCTGCCGGAATCTCCCTTTTGTTCACATTCTCAGGGGTGGCATTTGAACGTTTCCGCGGGGCACTTACCCAGGCAGGTTTTGACGATCAGCTTCGCCAGAGAACCAACAGGACAGTTCTTGTCAACGACAGCATCACCATCAACTATATCCCTTCGACGGCTCAGGACCTGTCTGGTCAGGATCAACTCAATCAGTGTCCAAGGGTCAGCATAGCCATTGTCTACAAATTTGCAGCAGAAATCGGCGCCCTGGGAGACAATGTCACGTTTCTTCGAAACCAGGTCCGAAACGACCAGATTCTACATCTGATTGTCAGATCAAACCCTGAATTAAGCACTGTATCGGCCCACACACGCTGGGCCTCAGTGGGGGACATCACCGAGGCCAACTGTCACCCGGTGGATAATGAACCAACGGATAAAGCAATCCATAAAAGCGGCATCATCCATGTCTGCCTTAACGGAGATATCGATAATTTCCTTGAGCTTAAGAACGACTATGAACACAGGTACGATGCCATCGCACCTGAAATAACCACAGACACCAAGATTATTCCCCTCCAGGTAGAACATTATCTCAGGCAGGGTGAGACAATTGACGAGGCCTTTAGATTGGCTGTCAACGATTTCCATGGCTCCCATGCCATCAGCATGCACACGGACCTTGCCCCTGGAAAGCTCTTTCTTGCAAGAAGGGGCAGCGGCCAGGCCCTGTTCATCGGAATCGCTAACGATCACTACATTGCCGCATCTGAGCTCTACGGTGTTGTGGAGGAGACCCAGACCTTTTTTAAGCTTAACGGTGAACAAAGGGGACAGATCATTATCCTTGACCAGAAGAATTCAGGGGATATAACGAAAATCGAGTCATACACCTACGACAGCACCCCCATCGAGATCACCGAATCAAGTGTCCAGAAGAGTCAGATCACAGGAAGAGACATCGATCGTCAGAACTTTCCCCACTATTTTTTAAAGGAAATATCAGAGGCCCCTACTTCGGTTGAGAAGACCCTTCAAAACAAATGGAAAACCTCAACCGAGACGGGCCTTTACAAGACCATCCTATCGAGATCTGTCATCTCTGAACGGCTGGAATCTGACCTTACGCAGCGCAGGATCAAAAGTATTCTTTTTATCGGCCAGGGAACGGCAGGAATTGCAGCCCAGGGATGTGCCCACATTCTTTCCGCCTACCTTGCAAAATGCGACATTGTAATAAGAGCGATGAAATCTTCGGAACTGTCCGGATTTGCCCTGAACGGCAGGGATGGAGAAAAGAACACCATGGACAGGGTTCTTGTTATTGCCATCAGCCAGTCCGGTACTACCACTGATACCAATCGATGCGTTGACATGGTCAAATCAAGGGGGGCACATACCCTTGCCATAGTGAACAGAAGGGATTCGGACCTGAGCTTTAAGGCCGACGGGGTCCTCTATACGAGCAGCGGGAGAGACATTGAAATGTCCGTGGCTTCGACCAAAGCATTTTACTCCCAGATCACGGCAGGGACCATCCTCGGCCTCCATATTGCTGCCCTTTTAGGAACCATGACCGGGGAAGGAATTACCCGGGAAATTCAAGAGCTGTCTGCCATTCCAGGAAAAATGAGGCAGATCCTTGATATGCGGGAGGCCATCCAGATCTCGGCTAATCGCCTGTCGGTGAAAAAAGAGTACTGGGCCACGGTTGGAAGCGGATCCAACAAAACCTCGGCCGATGAAATCAGGATTAAACTGTCGGAACTTTGCTACAAGACCATTTCATCTGATTTTGTAGAGGACAAAAAGCATATAGATCTTTCAAGCGAACCTTTGATCATAATCTGCGCCGCAGGAACAAGGGAGAGCGTACTCGGGGATATCATCAAGGACACGGCCATATTCCACGCCCATAAAGCCGCAACGGTGGTCATCACCACCCAGGGAGAAAACAGGTTCGACCCCTATGGTGACGATGTATTCAAGATCCCCCACGCACCAGAACACCTGGCCCCGATCCTCAACACCCTGGTCGGTCATCTATGGGGATACTATGCTTCCCTTGCCATTAACGAAGGGTCCCAGTTCATGTATTCGGCAAGAAGGCAGATAGAGGAGCTGCTGAATGAGTTTAAAACCATGGGCCGGGACATCTACGAGGTAATCCTTGAAAAAAAATTCAGGGAAAGCATTGCCAAATTTTATGCAGAATTTTCAAAACGACGCAGGGCGAAACTCTTTCCATCGGCCCTGGGTATAGATAATGCAACCAACATAACCCTTGTCTTGAAATATCTCTCGGGCAGGCTTCCTGTGTCTGATTTTGAAATGGATTTCTCCAGAAAGGGAACCCCCTCCAATATGCTCAACACCTTTTTTGAAAGCATGGGCGAGGCGATCAACGCAATGGCAAGGCCGGTGGATGCGATAAAACACCAGGCTAAAACGGTAACAGTCGGAACCAGCAGAATCAGCGAGACCTTTGAGGGAATAATTTTTGATGAACTTGCCGTCCACGGCATAAGCATCTCCCAGCTTACCAACAAAAATGTAATGGTACTGAAAAACCTCCAGCAGGTGATTGGCCAGATCAAGGGAGGCCTTCTTTACAAAATTTCCGGCCTTACCCTTCTTGGTGAGCCTACGTCTGAAACCAGAATCGAGGTTGTTGCAAAAACCGGCATCCTTGCAAACGAAGTCTCCCGGGTAGAAAATGATCCCCAGCTCAAGGGCACCAAGAATATCATAGTAAAAGAGGGAAATGTCTATATCGGCAGGGGCAGAAAAGATAACCGCAGCATACTTGTAATACCGGTTTTCTCATCTGTTGCCAACCGGTCGGTAGTAATTGAAAATATCCTTTCATTAAATGTGGGATTCAAGACGGCAAAAGAGGTGTCCCTGTTAAAGAAGACCAAGGCCCTTGGCGGCAAACATGCAAGGATAAAAGATATCATCCTTGAGTCAGAAAAGCTTAAATGGGACGATAAGCTCCTTGATCTTGTGAGTATCGAAACTCTTTTTGGTGACTCGGCTGAAAAGATTGCTGAGAAGATAGAAGCGGTCAGCGGTTAGCTTTAGCGGTTAGCTTTAAGCTGTTAATAGCTTACACCTAAATGTTGCAAACGTAATTTGACCGAATATGCAAGACGCCAGGCATGCCGCTGTAGTCGTCTACCGCAAGTGCCTGGCAACGAAGCAGATCCGGTCAAATTACGCTCCCGCAGGGCTCATGATTTTTAGTTTTGAACCCTGCATGTTATGGTGAGTAGTAAACTTAAAAAAGTCATCACAACCAACTAATTTAATAACCAATTTGTTCAAAAGTAAAAAACATGAGTGCAACTTTTAGGTTACAGCTAAAAGCTAATAGCTTACAGCTATTTGTTTTTCAGGGCAGCACGTATAAACTCCCTGAACAGCGGGTGGGGCTCTTCAGGTCTGGATTTAAACTCGGGATGAAACTGGCAGGCCAGAAACCAGGGATGATCCTTTAATTCCACAATTTCCACAAGGGTTTTATCCGGCGATGTGCCGCTGATCACAAGCCCCGCCTCCTCAAGGTTTTTTCGATATTCATTGTTGAACTCATACCTGTGGCGGTGTCTTTCAGATATGGATTTTATCCCGTAGGCATTCATGGCCAACGAATCATCAACAAGTTCGCAGGGGTAGGCTCCAAGGCGCATGGTGCCGCCCTTTTCTGACAGGTTGTCGCGTTTTTCAATCTTTTTTGAACGCTCATCAAACCATTCTGTCATGAGATAGATGACAGGATATGGGGTGCGCGGATTAAACTCTGTTCCATGGGCATCTTCCATGCCGGCCACGTTCCTTGCAAATTCCACCACGGCCATGTGCATACCAAGGCAGATACCGAAAAAGGGCACCTTGTTTTTCCTGGCATAGGTCACAGCCAGAATCTTTCCCTCAATTCCCCTTGGGCCAAAACCGCCGGGTACGAGTATTCCATCGGCCTTTTCAAGGATCTCCTGATAGTTTTCAAGGTTAAGGGTTGAAGAGTCCACAAACACGAGCTCCACGCTTGATTCGTTGGCAATTCCGCCGTGGGTGAGAGCCTCGTTCAGGCTCTTGTAGGATTCGGTGAGATCCACATACTTACCCACAATGGCAATTGTCACCCTGGATCGTGGATTTTTAAATTTGTCTACCATGTCCCGCCACTCTTCAAGCCGGGGAGCCCTGGCCCAGATGTTGAGCTTCTGGAGGATCTTATCTCCAAGGCCCTCCTTGTTGTAGACCAGGGGAACCTCATAGATGCAGTCCACATCCTTGGCCGTGAACACGCAATCATCGTCAATATTACAGAAAAGGGCAATCTTTGCCTTGATTTCAGGGGAAAGAAAGCGATCCGTGCGGCATAGAAGGATATCCGGCTGAATACCGATGCCCCTTAGTTCCTTAACGCTGTGCTGGGTGGGTTTGGTTTTGAGTTCCCCTGCAGTGCTGATATAGGGAACCAGGGTCAGGTGGATGTAAATTACGTTGTTGCGGCCAAGATCTGCCTTTAACTGGCGGATGGCCTCAAGAAACGGCAGGGATTCTATGTCGCCTATGGTGCCGCCGATTTCAACTATGACCACATCCACCCCATGGGCCACAAGGGAGATACAGCGCTTTATCTCGTCCGTTATGTGGGGAATAACCTGGACTGTTCCTCCCAGGTAGTCCCCCCTTCTTTCCTTGGTAATGACGGAATGGTAGATCTTGCCCGTGGTAAAATTGTTGTTTTTCCCAAGCTTTGCCCTTGTGAACCGCTCGTAATGTCCAAGGTCAAGGTCTGTTTCCGCCCCGTCGTCTGTGACAAAGACCTCGCCGTGCTGAAACGGATTCATGGTGCCGGGGTCCACATTGATATAGGGGTCCAGTTTCTGGATAGTTATGCTGAGTCCCCGGCTCTCAAGGAGCATGCCAATAGCTGCGGAGGCAAGCCCCTTTCCAAGGGAGGATACGACACCCCCTGTAACAAATATATACTTGGTGGTATCAGACATCGGTTTATACAAACAGATCATCCGGGAAACTTGCACCAACGCCAAGGGCCTCTTCAATGCGCATGAGCTGATTGTACTTTGCCACCCTGTCGCTTCTGGAGAGAGAACCTGTCTTGATCTGACCCGCATTAACTGCCAGGGCGAGATCAGCAATAAAGGTGTCTTCGGTTTCACCGGATCGATGGGAGATCACCGTGGTGTATCCCGATGCCTTTGCCATCTGTATGGTATCAAGGGTTTCGGTTACTGTTCCTATCTGATTGAGTTTGATAAGGATTGAATTTCCAATTCCTTCGGCGATTCCCCGTCGGAAGATATCCGGGTTGGTCACAAAGACATCATCGCCCACAATCTGGAGGGATTCCCCGAGTCTGGTTGTCATCATCTGCCACCCGGCCCAGTCCCCCTCGGCAAGACCATCCTCAACCGAGTAAAGGGGATATCTGGTCATGAGGGACTCATAGTAGTCCACCAGCTCTTCAGCCGTAAGGGACTGACCCTCTGATTCAAACACATATTTTCCATTTTTATAAAATTCGCTTGCAGCTGCATCAAGGGCAATGCCTATATCCTTGCCAGGCCTGTACCCTGCCTCTTCAATGGCTTTGATGATATACTCGATGGCCTCTTCATTGGATTTAAGATTCGGGGCAAAGCCGCCCTCATCTCCCACGGCCGTGCTGAGCCCCTCTTTCTTTAAAATTTTACTTAAATTATGAAAGGTCTCGGCCCCCATGCGCACAGCTTCACAAAAGGAACATGCACCAAAGGGAAGAATCATGAACTCCTGAATGTCCAGATTATTGGCTGCGTGGGCTCCGCCGTTGATGATGTTCATCATGGGAACGGGAAGAATTCTTGCGTTAATTCCACCAATGTGCCGGTAAAGGGGAATCTCTGCTGCCTTGGCTGCGGCCCGGCAGGCTGCCATGGAGACGCCTAGTATTGCATTTGCGCCAAGGCGGGATTTGTTTTCCGTGCCGTCCATGTCGATCATGGTTCTGTCAAGCCCTGCCTGATCCAGGGTGTCAAAGCCTATTATTTCAGGGGCTATCACCTCGTTAACATTGGCAACGGCTTTTAATACCCCCTTGCCGAGGAAACGAGTTGAATCATTATCTCTCATCTCAAGGGCTTCACGGGTTCCAGTTGAAGCTCCCGAAGGTACTGCCGCGCGTCCCTGTGCTCCACAGGCCAGTACAACGTCGACCTCAACCGTTGGATTTCCCCGGGAATCAAGAATTTCCCTTGCCTTAATATCTATAATCTCAGTCATTGTATCCTCCCCTTTGATTGTTTATATTAAAGCACTAAACCTACTCCCAATGGGGAAGTATGTCAAGATGTCCCAGAAATTGTAAATACTATTTAAACCGGTCATCTGCCCGAACAGATCTGGCTGACAGGTGAGCAGCATCGATCCACCCTGCCCTGGAATCAGGAAAAGAGTCAAATTGTGGCACATAGGGTTTAATATCTATCAAGGGGGTCTTGTCCACGATATCAATGCCCTGGATATGAAGGATGTTGTTTTCGACTCCAAGCAGCCGAACAATGGAGAGTCCCAGGGGGTTGGGTCGTTTGGGGGCCCGGGTGGAAAAAAGCCCGCGTTTTTGATCATCCAGAAAAGGCTTAGCCATGAGTTCAAACCCATTTGAAAGGTGAAAATGATAAATCAGAATAATCCTTTCAAACCCGTCGAGATCGGCAAGACCCTCTTGAAACTCAGGAAAAACCTCCACCTTTCCTTTAAACTCAGCTGCACCTGTAGGCTGGATTGGCGTACCCTTTGGTTCTCTGTGGGGGGAATGAATTATTCCTATCCCATTGAAGCTGATCATTGACACCTCCCTGTTTTTGTATAACAATCATTTTTACAAATAAAATTATAGAAGAGTATCAATTCATCTTGAAGGGTTCAAGGGAAATTAACCAGGACAAACCTATATGAAAATTCTTGTAACAGGTGGAGCCGGATATATCGGGAGTCACACCTGCATTGATCTTTTAAATCAGGGGTGGGAGGTTGCTGTGCTGGACAATCTTTCAAACAGCTGTGAAGAATCCCTGAAACGGGTTGAAACCATCACCGGTAAAGCCCTGGCCTTCCACAGGGCTGACCTTCTTGACAAGGAGGGGTTGACAGAGGTTTTTAAGACCCATGCTCAACATCCCTTTGACGCAGTAATCCATTTTGCCGGGAAAAAAGCCGTGGGCGAATCCGTTGAAATCCCCCTTGCCTATTATCATAATAACATCACAGGCACCCTGATACTCCTTGAGACAATGGCCAGGTTTTCGGTTAAAAATATTGTGTTCAGCTCATCGGCAACGGTTTATGGTGATCCAGCAACCCTTCCCATTAAAGAGGATTTCCCCTTGAGCGTGACCAACCCCTACGGCCGGACAAAACTGATGATCGAAGAGATTTTAAAAGACCTTTATCAATCTGATAACGCCTGGAACATTGCACTTTTGCGATACTTCAACCCCGTGGGCGCCCATGAAAGCGGGCTTATCGGTGAAGATCCCAACGGCATTCCCAACAATCTTGTACCTTATATCACCCAGGTAGCCGTTGGAAAACTTGCCAGGGTCAAGGTGTTTGGCGACGACTACAACACTCCGGACGGCACGGGCGTTAGAGACTATATCCACGTATCCGACCTTGCATCCGGCCACATCAAGGCCATCCCCAAGCTGATGACAAACCCTGGGGTCGTGACCTACAATCTTGGTACGGGAAGGGGTAACTCGGTCCTTGAAATGATCAGAGGATTTGAGCGGGCCTCAGAACAGACGATCCCCTTTGTCATCTCCCCGAGAAGAGCAGGTGATATCGCCGCCTGCTGGGCCGACCCTTCCAAGGCTGAAGCCGAACTTGGGTGGAAGGCGGGAAAATCCCTTGATGAGATGTGTTCTGATTCATGGCGGTGGCAGAAAAACAACCCCAACGGATATCGTTGAGGGCCCATGAAATCCTTAGATTCCCCCCACACGCAGCCCATATTGCCCCTGCCAGGTAAACGGGAGTGTGTGCCCCCAGTTGCCATTGGTTCCAGGCTTGGGCGAAGTAAAATCGTCACGACCCTTGGATTCAAACCCAACTTCTGCGATTATACCGACCGGGAAATGGACCTTATTCGCCGTGCCCCAACCATTTACTGGCCCACGGCCTTTTATGCAGGTCTGTTCAGCGCCATGGGTAAAAAAACTTTCCCGAGCGTTGACAACTACGCATTTGCCCTGGACAAAATCAAGCAGACCGCCATGTTCAAACTCCTCGGTATACCCCACCCCAGAACAAGGCTCTTTTATGGAAAAAACCAGAAGCGGACCATCACCGATTTTTTCAGCTTTCCGTTTATTGCTAAAATTCCCAGGGGCTCATCAAAGGGGAAAGGGGTTTTTCTGATAAATACACCCAGGGATCTTGATACCTATTTGAAAATTCCCGGACCTGCCTATATCCAGGAATATCTGCCATGTGACAGGGATATGAGGGTGATCGTAATCGGCAGACAGATCGTACTTGCCTTCTGGCGAAGGGCAAAAGACAACGAATTTCGGACAAACATCTCCCAGGGAGGGACAATAGACTTTTCAGATCTTTCCTGCCAGGCTATGGAACTTGCCCTTGAAACGGCAAGGCTGTGTAACTGGGACGACGTGGGGCTTGACATCATGGAATACCAGGGAAAACCAATGGTTATCGAGGCAAACATGAAGTATGGCACCAAAGGTTTTAAAGTCGCCGGCATTGATTATACCCAAATACTTGAATGCCTCATCGTTACAGGAAAAATTTAAGCCCTTGCACAAAAAGAATAAATGCTGTAGCTTTGCTGGGTTCTTGAGGACCGCAGATTAAATAAATTGAGCAGAAGCAGCACTGAATCCTGGGTCCTGAATTTTAATTTGATAAATGTTAACCTTGGAGAGATATTATCATCATGAATAAGACTGATGCTATGGATCTTTTTACAGACGAACGGTTGGATAAAATTTTCCCCGCTGATAAAGCTGACATCTTTTTTGAGGCCCTTTACGGTGATGCCTCCGAAGGTGCCTATGACATAAGCCTGAGGTTTTCAAAAATAGAGGCCAACAAACTCATATTTGAATTCCACTTAAAACAACGCCCGGGCAAATGCCTTGCCTGCAACCTTACCTTTGGTCTTCCAACGGTGTTTTCGCGTCATCCCGTCATCAACCTTGACAGGGTCAAAGACGAAATAAACACCCTTTTAAACGGTAAAGCTCTATGCACTGAATGGGAGGTAAAACCCACCGTTGAGGTAAACCGCTCCCTTCACCTTCTCCCAGTAATCTTTTCCATTGTAAAACAGTAGATAGTAAGTAGTAGATAGTTGACCTTCGATTGTACTACTCCCCCACTACCTACTGCCTACTGACCCTCATCCTCCACCCATTCCCGCAAATAATCCTCCACAAAGGCAGAATCAGGCGACAGCAGAGGCTCAGGTCCCAGGAGTACATATCCAATAAAATTGACCTGAACGGAAAGCAGGTTAAAAAAAGCCTGTTCAATATCTGTAAGCTCATCTAATGGATTGTTGGAATTACTATCCCCCGTAACCTCTTTGGTCAGGTAGCCAACCGGGGTGAATGCCGAACAGACAGCGCTTTCCCATTCCTGGGGAAAATTTAAGATTCTCCAGGGTGTCAGCTCATCGGGTTTTAAAATGTTTGTCTTTTTAGGATTAAAAGGTGCCCACACAATCTTCATTTTTCTCTGTTCCCACTGCATCAGTTCCTTTAACAGCGATTTCAAATCATCTGAAAAGATCCACTCGTCAAGATCCAGCAAAACGGGTGGATATTCCCTGCTTGTCAGGGCATACCGGAAGGGACCTTTTTTTTGCCAGAACTGCTTAAATTCCAAGGATTGAGATAGAATTTCCCGCTGTACAGATTTTCCCATAAGTTCCCCCAATAATCAGGGACTTGGAAACCAATAATTAATCTCCAAGTCCCTTGTCTTTAAAATCAATTTGATGCGAGAATACCAGAAATCATAATTTTTTAACATGGAAAAAAATCCCAACGGGAATTCTCGTTAATGGGAATTGCCGGGTTTACGACGAGTCTCTTGACAACGATCAATGGTAAGGGGTATCACTAATGACAGAACATCATTGATCATTGTGGCCGTTGGTCATTCGTTGGTTCGGTCGTTCCGGTTAATAAAACAGCAGGAGAACATCGTGAATATTCAGTTACCCTGGGGAGGCGACTTCCTTGATCTCAGAATCCCAGACTCCTGGGATCTTCTATGGCCGGGCCCCCTATCCAAACCCCACCAGCAAGAAACGGTGATGGATGAATCCCTTCTGATTGAACAAACCCTTGACAGTCCCATTGCCATGGCACCCCTTGAAGCCATGGACTTAAAGAAGAAAAAGATACTCCTAATTGTGGACGACAACACCCGCCCAACCCCGGCTCATCGTTTTTTCAAGCAGATCCTTGACCGCCTTGAACGGGCCGGGGCTGATTTGGGCAGCATCATCCTGATGTCGGCCCTTGGCATCCATACGGCCATGACCCAAAACCAGATGGAAGAAAAAGTTGGCAAACAGGCACTTGCAAAAATCACCTGGAAAAACCACGATGCCTTTGATGAAAACAAAACATATAACTTTGGCACCACTTCAAGGGGAACGCCTGTGGAGCTTAACCGGGCCCTTTTTGAAGCTGATTTCATCATTTCCCTGGGGCTTGTGGAACCCCACCTCTGGGCAGGTTTTGGCGGAGGGCTGAAAAACATTCTCCCGGGTCTGGCTTCCGCCAACTGTATCGGCGTTCACCATGCGCTTATTTCCCGGCCTCCCTATCTGGTAAACCGGGTGGGCATGGCACCGGAAGACAACTCGTTCCGCCTGGATCTTGAGGAGGCCTGTTCTTTTATCAATGCCCCCATTTTCTGTGTCAATGTCTGCCTTGATCGTTCTGGAGCCATTGTTGCCGCCTTTTCTGGAGATGCAGTCAAGGTTCACCGAAAAGGGGTGGAATTTAACATTGGCCATTCAGGACGTTTTCTTAAAGAGCCTGTGGATGGAATCATCGTCAACTCTTTTCCCATGGACTTTAACTTCAAACAGAGCATGAAGGGGGTGGCAAATTCTCTGCCGGCCCTTAAAACCGGAGGGGTTGTCATGGGATTCCTCAAGGCTGAAAACGGACTTGACGATATCGTTCTTCCCGATCGTTCCCTTCCCCAGTGGCTTCTCAAACGAATTCTCAGGCTTCTTGGCCCCAGGAGAACCCTTTGGTTCCTTGAAACTGTAAAGCCCGGTATAAATGTAGAGGAAAAATTTCTTCTATACTACTCCATGCACTTGATCCGTCAGTATGAACTTTTGTTCCATGTGCCGACCCTGGGTGACCATGAGGTCAAACGCCTTGCCATGTTTAAACAGTTCCATCATCCCCAGGAGGTGATCGACCGGGCAGCCGGAATGATGAAAACAAACAGTCGGGTGGCTGTTTTCCCCGAAGCCGGAGCCACCTTCCCCATCCTTGACCAGAATCAGCAATCTGAATAAATGAAACACAATAGCTGTTGGCATTTAGCTGTTAACTGAGAGCTAAATGCTAACAGCTAAAAGCTGCTTTTTATAAAAAAATTAACGCCAGGAACGCATCCTATCATCAAATCCGACAAGGAGGATCAAATGGCAATTTCCAGAAGGACTTTTATTCAAGGGGCCGGTGCGGCGGGAATTTCCACTGCCGTCAGCTTGACGATTCCTTTGACGCCCAGGGCGGAAACACCCTTGCCTGCGGTTGAGAAAAAAGGCGAAGGCCCTCGCTACGGCATGTTTATCGATCTTGAAAAATGTGTGGGCTGCAATGCCTGCACCATCGCCTGCATCCGGGAGAACAGCACCCCCCGGGGCATCGGGTACATCGATGTGCTGACCATGGAGGTATCCCGAGGGTCCTATCTTGATACCTATTTCCAGCCCATGCAGTGCATGCATTGCGAAGATCCGGCCTGTGTACCGGTCTGCCCGGTGCAGGCTACCTATAAACGGGAGGATGGGATCGTGGTCCAGGATCTGACCCGGTGCATCGGTTGCAAATACTGCATGCAGGCCTGCCCCTACCAGATCCGCCATTTCAACAAGCAACCTCCCTTCACCTTTCGCTGGCCCAATCCGTCCGGGGGAACCTACCCTGGCGGTGTGGTGCTCAAGTGCACGTTCTGTCAACACCGGATCGATGCCGGAAATATCACCACCGCCTGCACCGAAGCCTGTCCGGCCCAGGCGCGGTATTTCGGTGATCTAAATGATCCGGACAGTGAAGTGTCCCGGATGATTTTTACCAGCAAGGGCGTTGCGCTGCTGCCGGAAAAATTGACACATCCCCAGATCTACTACGGCCTGCCAAAAACGGAAAGGAGGGTTTAATCCATGAAAAACAATCAACCGGCATCCCGCAAAATCCCATTGATTTACCTGGTGATGGTCATTCTCCTGGCCCTGCTGGCCCTGGGTATCTTCAGTGCTGTAAAGATCCAGCTCAAGGGACAGACCGTTTTCGCCTCCTCGGACCAAATCCCCTGGAACATCATCATCGCCGGGTATGTTTTCCTGGCCCTGACCGCCAGCGGCCTGTGTCTCACCGCCAACTTTTTTGAGCTGCTCAAAATCCGGCGGTTCCAACTGCTTCAGAAACGGGCCCATTTTATGGCGATTTCCTTTCTGGTGCCGTCTCTTGCCATGCTGGCCATGGATCTGGGACAGTTCAGCCGGGTCCATCATTTTATCCTGCACCCGGGCTTTACCTCCCCCTTATGGTGGATGGGCACGGTCTACGGGATCTACCTGGTGCTTCTGATGCTGGAGTTTCTGGCCATTCATAACGGCCGTGCAAAAATGGCCTTCATGTTTTCCGTGATCACCCTGATCGCAGCCGTGGTGGCTACCAGTATTCTGGGGGGAATTTTCTCGGTGATTCTGGACAGGACCCTGTGGTTCGGCAGCGGGACCCCTGTGTGGTTTGTCTTTTCATCGGTGATCTCGGGCATCGCAGCCATGATCTCTGTGACGGTTCTTACCTATTATCTGAACGGCCGGCCCATGGGCGAGGATCTGGAGCAGGCCCTTCGGGAGCTAGGAACCATTCTGACGGTGCTGCTGGGCATCGGCCTTGTCTTTACCGTATGGCGGCTCATCGCCTCCGTGTACGCCAAGGTTCCAGACGCATTTTTCGTTGTTTCATCCCCCTACAGCCTTCAGTTCTGGGTTCTCTTTCTTGGAATCGGTATTGTGATCCCTTTTCTGCTGCTGCTCACCCGTACCAAAAGAAAACCCGGCTGGATTGAGCTGGCCGGTTTTTTGGTTTTGATCGGCATGTACATGGACAAGCATATATTTGTAATCGCCGGTCAGCTGCGTCAGTCCATTGACGGTTCCATTGCCGCCTACACCAGCACACCCAGCGAATGGGGCCTGATTGCAGGAACAGTTGCGGCAACAGCATTGATTTACATAGTTGGAGAAAAATACCTGTCCCTGGATCGCACGGTTGTACATCCGGCAGAAAGCACACTTTAGAAAAAGGAGATGTTTCCCATGATGCACAAAAGAATTACCATACTGGCAATGTTTCTGGTTATCCTTGTGATGGGCTGCGAAGATCCCCGGAAAATAACGGTGGGAGACCGCGGGCCTACTTCCCACCCCCAGACCCCCGTAGTGGGGATCGAAGTACGAGCCGCCATGGATCAGGAAAGAATCGCCCTGAACTTCCAGTGGGAGAGTTCCAAGACGTTTGCCGGGCAGTTCAGGAATCTGATCGCCTTTGACGGCGAGAAATGGGCCCAGGTGCCGGACCCTGAAAATTTCGAGGAGGACCGCCTCTCCATCATGTTCGAGGATCCGCAAAAACCGGTTAAAGGCTTTGACAGTGTGGGCTGCTATATCTCCTGTCACATGGACATGAATGAGATGCCGTTGAACACCAAAGACAGCCGGCATTACGTGCTGGCTAACGGGGATGAGGACGTGAATGCCTTTGGCCTGGACATGTGGCACTGGCGGGGCGCCCGAAGCGGCCCCATGGGCTATGCTGAAGACACCTATGTGAGCCGGGGGAAATTCCAGACCGAATATGCCGGACGTAAGCGTGATTCGCTGGGAACCCCGCCCACCAACTGGGTGCGTGCCAAGGGAGACCGCCTGCGGGAGGACCAGCCCCTGGAGGGCGGCGTCTGGAAGGGCGCACCCCTGCCCCGGTTTGTTTTCAACCCACCAAAGGTAGTATTCAAGAACTATTTTCTGGCCGATGAAACCGGGAAGCTGATCACAACCCGGGACGCACTCACTGCTATTGAAAGCCTGGATTACATCCCCATGAAGGTAATCTATCAGGATTACGATTTTGACTCTGAAGACAAGGTGAACGCCATTGACGTTCACTACCTGCTCTATCTGGCAGGCGATATGGAAAGGCCGGACTACACCCCCGGCTGGGAAGCGTTCTGGACCGATCAGTTGGGCATCACCACCCCGGACCAGGCAACGGCCCTGCTGGATGATATTGTGAAAAAAATGAAACCCGGCGCACGCATAACCCGTACAGTGGGGTTTATCTATGATTCCAGCCAGCACGACATCACCTCCACAAGGGAGTTTGACTACCGGAACAACATCTGGACCGTGACCCTTTTGCGTGATCTGAAAACCGGGAATGACGATGACCTGATGGATGATGTGGATCTTTCGGGTCTGCTCAAGGAAACGGTCTACAACATGGCCTTTTCCGTTCACGATATTTCTGCGGCCCGTCTGTGGCACCATATTTCCCTTCCCTACAAGCTGGGAAACCAGGCATCTGCCGCCGAGATCAAGGTGATTCCGGTAACGGACGTGAGTGGGGTCAACTGGGATGAAATCGATCCCTTTAAAACCGCTGTATATATGCCGGGGGCCGTGGGACTGCAACATCTGACCAGCCCGGGCAAGCACCGGGCCGGGGCCAGTTTTCTTTTCCAGCTGCGCTGCCAGAATTGTCACACACTGGACGATATTCAAAGTGTGGCCAACAAATCCAGGCAATACATTGTTCTACCCTGAAAAAAGGGACTGACCGTCCATGGCATCCC
>JAVEQI010000055.1:0-6197 GCA_034007745.1 Desulfobacterium sp. | reverse complement strand
TGTCCAGGAGTCGACCTCTCAGTTCCAACGGGATATAATATGAATTGTTTGTTAAAAATAGAAAATTGTAACTCCCCTGCTGCAGCTTGTTTATAAATTCTTTTGCCCCGGGAATCAATTTTGAACCAGTATACACAACCCCGTCCATATCCAATATAAATGATTTTTGGTAACTTCTGGTCTCTTCACGCATAATTACAACCTCTGGCCGAACTTTAAAAACCTGGCACGGAACCTGAGAGTAACCTGCCCCCACCATTCCCACCCGGGAAGAAGTTTCAACCCCCGGGATTTGTCCCTTATGCGAGAGTTATGTGAAAAATTATATTATGTTCCCTAATCCAAAAGAATATCCCTGGCGGTATTAATTTTTGCGGCCAGAAAAGCCGAGCCTCCGCTATCAGGATGAACCCCTTTTATGAGTTGCCTCCAGGCTTGGTGAATTTCCTCCTGCGAAGCACTTGAATCAATACCAAGTATCTGGTAGGCTTCCCTTCTGGTCATATTGTCAAAACCTGATCTATCCTTATGGTGGTTTCTAAAAGCATCGGAATCAGCATGATCACGCCAATCGGGGTAGTATCTATCAAGAAAAGATTCAAGCAAGGAGATACTGTCTGTATCGGAACGAAAATCAAAGTAAAGCGACAAAATCTCCTCTTCACTCAGTGAGGACAAACTAACCCCTTGCATACGACCAGTCAATACAGTGCCGTCCATTTCCCCGGTATCGTGATCAAGTTCCATCTCGAGGTTTGCCGAACGGACAGTCGATTTTTGCCCTTCAGCGGAACTGATCGGTCGTTTAGAACGATTGCGTCGCCACCATGAAACTCCAATAATAAACAGGGGAATTCCAATTACCCCACGACGTAACAGGGTCAAGAAGCTTCCCACTACAATGACTAATATCGGCAAGGCATTCGAAAAGACAGCTATTCTTTGCCTGGCTGGTATGGTAATCAGCCAGAAAAGGCCGATCACCGCAAACAACAGAAAAAAAAGATACAGGAGCATTCATTTCCCAGACGAAAAAAGGTGAAAAATCATTTTGCCATTTGATCAAGGAGTAAACGAGCCTCCAATTTGCCACTGTTGGAAAGTGCTTTCAAACCTCCCCTCGCATATACGGCAACCGCACCAAGCAAATCGGCGAGTTCTTTTGCCGAATCAGATCCAAGATGAAAATAAGCGCCGCCAGTTAGACGGACCATTTCCCGAAAGCCATTTTCGACATCAACATCATACCCATCCTGAAAAAAAAAACAGCGCACTCCTTTTAAACCGAGTTCTCCCGCTTTTTGACAAAGCAAGTGAATGTCCTCCTCAATGGCATCCCCAATGAAAACCAGTGCAGAGACCTTTGCTTTAGTGGTTTCACGATAGGCATGATCAAGGACTTTTGCAATCTGTGTTTGTCCACTTAGACATTGAATACCGAGCATCAAATCACGCAGTGCCGCGGCATTAATGACCCATTTCGAAGCCCGGCACTCATCAATGCCTCGAAAAAATACCAGCTGAACCGACAAACCACCAGCCTTGCCTACCGCATCGAACATAGAACCCTGGATAGTGACAGCCTGGTCCCAAGTTGGCTGTCGACTCATGGTTGCATCCAGAGCAAAAATCAATCTCCCGCTTTGTGACACTGCGGCCTCGCCGGCAGCCTTGAGAAAAGCACCTATCTCGCTGGAAGTAGACTTCTCTCGAAGTTCGGAGGATTTGTTTTCAGTGGAAATAATTTTTTTATCTTTCATAGCTTATTCCATGTGACAAAATAGGCTGCCCTAAATCTTGCGTTTCGTTCTTTGAAAACTGGAAAAAATTATTTGTTCCCACTCAATAGCCTGAGGGGAGACTTTAGTCAATATTCTTGTTATATATGACCTAAATTGAACATCGACCAATCGGCGGCATCAACCGGGCGCGGGTTGAAATTTACCGGCACTTATCCGAATTTCGCCACAAACAAAATAACAAACACCTGATAGGCCAGTAAACAGGAAGATGGGGGCAATCCATCCGCCGAGTAAGCGTTGTACCTAAAAATTGCATTAATTATTTTTCATTTTTGAACAAATTGATTATTAAATTGGTTAGTTGTGATGACTTTTTTAAGTTTAGTACCTCACCAAAACATTTAGTTATAGTAATCGGAAACTCAAAAATTAATTTTATAGATGGTCGAAACAGGTCATATATGTTTATATGGCTATATATGATCTGTTTTTATGATAGTTCTCTTCTCCGGCCATGATCCATTGATGTAATTATTCTCTTATAATTTAACATACTAGGACGAAAAATCAAAATTTGTTACGTTTAGCCCGAAACTTGAGTATGAATTCAGCAGTCATTGAGGCCCTTTAGGATTATCTATAATCTTTTAATCATCAGATACGACAAATGATGCTTAGGAATGCATGCCTTTGATTCAAAATATACAGGTAATCATATTTTGTTTTTAGGGGTGATTGAAAATAAATTCAATTCAACGCAATTTACACATTAACCCCATATTGTTTTTAAAAGGAGCAGTTCATGACCAATCATATGAACACTGATACGAACATTGACATGACCATTAAAATTGGCGGAGCAGCCGGCCAGGGGATACAGACGATTGGAGATCTTTTGGCCAGGGCATGTCGGGACGCAGGTTTTTATATCATGGCGATCAACGATTTTGAGTCCCGCATCCGGGGAGGTCACAGTTTTTTTCAGATGCGCATCAGTGATAAACCAGTTCATGCGCCCCATCACAGGGTGGATCTTTTGATTGCCCTTAATCGAGAGACCTGGGATCTGCATAAGGATCAATTACAGGACGATGGATTTGCTATCCTGGAGGTGCCCCTTGAGTCTTCATCCAAACAGGTTGTTGAGGTTGAATTTTCGACCCTTGCCAAGGAAATCGGCAGCAGTCTCTACTCCAATACCGTTGCCGCTGCTGCCGGCCTGTCAATCCTGGGGGCCTCTTTTGAGAAGATTGACGCTCTGCTTACCAGGCAGTTTGCCGGAAAAAAAGACGATATTATCCAAAAAAATATCAAAGCCGCCCGTTTGGGATATGATGCGGTCAAGGATATTCGATTTTCCCGGCAACCGTTTTTAAAGACATCTCATCCCAAGGGTCAGATCATGGATGGTTCCCGGGCGGTTGCCCTGGGTGCCGTTGCATCAGACTGTAGAGTAGCGGCATTTTATCCCATGTCCCCTGCAACCGGTATCATGCAGCATCTTACCGGCTGGACAAACCGCCTTCCCCTTGTGGTGGAACAGGCAGAGGATGAAATTGCAGCTGTTAACATGGTTATCGGCGCTTCGTTTGCCGGTGCCAGGGCCATGACCGCCACCTCGGGCGGCGGATTCTGCCTCATGACAGAAGGCCTTGGCCTTGCAGCCATTACAGAAACCCCCATTGTCATTGTCGATGCCCAGCGGCCCGGCCCTGCCACAGGCCTGCCGACCCGCACGGCCCAGGGTGATCTTTTATTTACCATCCATGCCTCCCAGGACGATTTCCCACGCTTTGTCTTTGCACCGGGCAGCCTCATAGAAGCTTTTGAGATCACCCAAAAGGCATTTGCCCTGTCTGAGAAATACCAGGTTCCGGCAATTATCCTTGTGGATCAATATCTGGCGGACTCGATTTTTTTACTGGAACATTCATTTACGTTTCCCCAAAAGGTGGAACGGTTTATTGCCCGGGATAAAGATCTTATGGATCCGAAAAACTACAGCCGGTATAAGTTGACACCCTCCGGGATTTCGCCCAGGGCACTGCCCTGCACAGGCGCTGCCAGGGTCGTGGTATCCAGCGATGAACACAGGGAAGACGGTCATATCACCGAGGATATTGATAACAGAAACGCCATGGTCAACAAACGCAAGTCAAAGCTGCCGGATATGATCAGGGAAATGTCTCCACCCCAAGCCTTGTTCCCCGAAGCAAAAACAATGCTTCTGGGGTGGGGATCAACATCCGGCAGTATCAAAGAATCAGTGGAAGGTCTCCGCAACCAGGGAATGGATGTTGGCTGTCTTTTATTCACAGACCTGTGGCCCTTCCCCACCACAGTTGTCGAATCCCTTTTACAAGACCCTGTTAAAACCATTATTACGGTGGAACAAAATTCAGGTGCCCAGTTCGGACATCTGTTAAAAGAGCAAACAGGTATTTCATACACCCATGCCATACTCAAATATGATGGCAGGCCCTTTTATCCGATAGAGATCATGGATGCGGTTAAACAAAAGGAGAAAAATTGATATGGTTACCCCAGAAGATTTTAATTCAGAATATCAAAACCAGTGGTGTCCGGGATGTGGAAATTTCGGAATTCTGGAAGCCATGAAAGATGCCTTGGCAGCACAGGGTATCTCGCCGGAAAAGATCCTGATCATTTCCGGAATCGGTCAGGCAGCCAAAACCCCCCATTTTTTAAACTGCAATATGTTTCACAGTCTTCATGGAAGGGCACTGCCCCTGGCTCTGGGAGCAAAACTTGCCAATCATGATCTGAAAATAATAGTAAATTCAGGAGATGGTGATTGTTATGGTGAGGGCGGCAACCATTTCATGCATGCCATCAGGCGGAACACTGACCTGACGCTGCTCGTGCACAACAATCAGGTCTACGGCCTGACAAAGGGTCAGGCATCCCCCACATCAGGCCTTGGCATGACAACCTCCCTTCAACCAGATGGGGTCATATCAGAACCGTTCAACGGACCTGCCGTGGCCCTGAGTCTGGGTGCAGGATTTGTTGCCCGGGGATTTTCCGGCAACAAGGATCATTTAAGCAGCCTCATACAAAGAGCCATGAACCATAAAGGCTTGAGCCTCATTGATATCATGCAGCCCTGTGTGTCGTTTAATAAAATCAACACCTTTGAATGGTATAAAAAAAGGGTATATGAAGCAGACAATCCTGACCCTGAAAATTTTACGCAGGCCATGAACCTGGCCATGGAATGGGGGGATGCCATCCCCATCGGGATCTTTTATCAAGCCGAAAAACCAGATTTTACATCCCGCATAAAGGGACTTGAAAAAGGCCCCCTTGTTTTTCACGATTATGATCCGGAAAAAGCCATTGCAATATCGCAGGATTAATAAGGAGAGATATTATGACCTTTGCTTTTGGTCGCTAAAAAAGGAGACGCCGCTTGAGTCTATTTCAAACAGATCAAATTCAATGTTATGACGCCAAAGGGCAAATCATTCCCTGCACTGGAACCGGCCAGGATGGAGATACCCGGAAAGGAAAAGCGTGGCCAAAACCCCGTTTTATTGAACACAAAAAAATTGTCACAGACCGATTGACCAACCTTATCTGGGCAAGGGATGCAGGGTTGAGTGATTTTCCACTTTCCTGGCCTGAGGCCTTTGGTTTTGTAAAACAAATGAATGCAGCCGGCCAATATGGATTGAACCAATGGAGACTTCCCAGCCGGTCTGAACTGTTCAGTCTGATCAGTCATGACCGGGTCAATCCAGCCATTGTCCAGTCTGATCTGTTTTTCAATATATTTAATGGATACTACTGGACGGCAACACCCTGCGCAAGATATTCCGATCAGGCCTGGTATGTCCATCTGGGAGGAGGGAGAGTCGTAAAAGGCATGATCCATGGATCTTATATGGTCTGGCCCGTCCATGACAGCACTCCCCAAAATGATAAACCCGGTAAAAACAAGGTTTCACCCCAGAATCGATTTGTCCTGTCAGAAGATATGGTCGTGGACCAGGTCACAGGGTTGTCCTGGCTGCAGGATGCAGATTTCCTGGAAAAAGAAGTTACCTGGTCAGAAGCGCTGATCGGAATTAAACTAATCAATCAAGAAAAAAGAGCAGGTTATAAGGACTGGCGGCTGCCCAATATCCGGGAACTGGAAAGCCTTATCGATATAAACACCCATTCCCCGGCTATTGCCGGAAAACACCTCTTTAAATCATTACGCCCTTTTTACTGGTCTTCTACAACCAGCTGTTATGAGCCTTCCTATGCCTGGACTCTATATACACAAGACGGAAACATCGGCGTCGGCTACAAGCCGCATCCTGAATTTCATGTCTGGCCGGTTAGAGGCGAATAATGCCGTTTATTTTTCAACCCTGTTCCTTCTTGATAAAATAGTTTCAGGGTCGAGCTCGCCCAGATTATTAAAAACATAATCTGGTTGATACG
>JAVEQI010000037.1:26210-31030 GCA_034007745.1 Desulfobacterium sp. | reverse complement strand
ACAGGCCGGCAGCAGCGGCAACGGTATTGGAGTAGAGACTGCTGCCGATTTCCTTGGCAAGGGTCGAAAATTCAACCTCAACAACCTGTTTGGATGAAGACTCAAGGGGCACCTCCAGGATAGCAAACCCATCGTCCTGTAATTGATCCTTGTGCAGATCCCAGGTCTCTCGATTAAGGGCAATCAAAAGATCCACCCTGTGATGGGACGCATGAACTGGTTTATCACTGATGCGCATCTGAAAAAAACTGTGACCTCCCCGGATGCGGGACTCAAAATCGTTGATCGCCATGATATAAAAACCTGCATCCCTGCATGCCCTGGCCGGCTGCCCCTCCAATTTTAATGGTCATGTCAATGTTCGTATGAGTGGTCATGAACTTCTCCTATCTACGTTTCACTTCTAAGTTACAAAAACAATATATCATTGTTTTTGTAACTTTTAAATTAGAATTCAGCCTTGGCTGAATGAGGTGGTATCAATCAAATAATTAAAACAGCATATATTGGGAGTTTTTTTTAGTGGCCTGGGGTGCATCGGTGCTTGTGGGTACAAAATATGACCACATAGACCCCCTTCTGAATGTTTAATCCAGAAGGGGATGATAAGAATCAGAGTAACTTTTCAATCTTTTTATGTATTGCCTGGGATGCTTCCTTGTTTCCCATAACTCCTTCGCGAATGGAAAGGGTTGTCAGGTTTTGTGATTTTTCTTCCATTTTAAACCAATATTCCTTATCACCCTTTACAGCCTTAATTTCGGCTGAGACCACGGATATGGTTTTTGTTTCAATAACCATACCCATTTTTTCAGCAGCGATTAAAGATGCCTTATAAACCTTATCCACATTGGCGGTATAATTTTTTTCCACCCATCCCGCTGTATAGACATATGTTGCTCCTGCGGCTGCGCCTCCAGCAATCAATGCGCCACAACCGCATAATTGGAAGCAGACGAACAAACTTAATATCAATCCGTTTATTTTTTTCATTTTTGTCTCCTGTTTTAGTTAGTGCTGTTTTTTATACTGTCGCCCATGTCACTAATTTTATTACCTGTTTCTTCAATAGTATTATCGATCTTCTTACCCGCACTTTCAGCTGGTCCTCCCTTTGCACAACCAACCAGTAAAAATGCAAATACAACGAACATCAGTAAAATCCTTTCTTGATTTTCATGTCATTCCTCCTTTTTTTCAATTCGAATCGATAGTCAGTCAAAAAGGCCGGGTTTCAAGACATTAAGATTAATAATAAAGCTATCCCCGGCCTTTTGGGTGTGGATTCATACGATGGTTCGCAATCTTTCAATTGCTCATTTGAACTTTGAGGCTGTCTTGTGATAGGCAGTCTTGACTTCATCCCAGGCTTTTTCCATGCCTGTTTTTAACTCTTCCCATACCTCGTCTCCTGCGTTTTTCAGCTCCCGGAGCTTTGTACCTGCAACTTCCTGCTTGCGCTCCAACGCTTCGATTTTTTTGTAGTATTCAATTTTGACATCGGCTTTGGCCTTGTCCGCCCTGGCCTTGAGAAGCGCAATTTGAGCTTTCCATTCCTCAAATTGTGCATCCAGCTTTTCCTCATAGGCTTTACGTTTATCCTTCATTTAAACCTCCTTTGATATTATTAGAGAAACCATCCCCAGGAGCAGGCAATCGGCCCTGGAAATACCTGTTTACAATTGTTCTTTTTAAAAAATCTCTATTTCGTGACTGGATAAAGTTCAACACGTCTGTTTAATGCACGGCCTTCAGCAGTTTTGTTGGACGCCACGGGTTTCGAAAATGCCAATCCTTCGCAGGACAGGTATTTCTTATCAATCCCCTGGTTAATGAGATAGGCTTTTACAGCCTCGGCCCGTCTTAGGGAAAGGACGTCATTATACTCCCTGGTGCCGATGCTATCTGTATGGCCCTGGATTTTGATAAAAAGCTCGGGGCGGGACTTCCAAATACTGACCACCTTGTCAAGAAACTCAAAACCTGCCGGTTTGATGATAATTTTATCAAAATCGAAATAGGCTTCATCCACTACCCATACTTGCTCAACCGCCGGAGGAGCAACTACTTTGGGAGCGGGTGCCGGTGCCGGTGCTTTAACCATGGGTTTTTTAGTCAGGAAAACATCCTGTACAAACTCACCCATGCCGCTGCCTGTCATCAATTTATCCGCTTTGGTGACAAAGCCGCACTCGCCGATCCTGGCAATTTTTTCCATCAGGATAATCCCTTTTTCATCATCACCGACAAAGATGGGATAAAAACAAAGATCTGCCCCCATTTGATTCTTCAGCGTCTGGGCTCTTTTCAGAGTTATGGGGGACTTTAATCCCATTGCTTCCTGGCCGTCACTGATAATTACAACAGCGGTTTTACCGGAAAAAGTTTTAAGATCCTCTCCAGCTGCAGTCAGGGCCGTATGCATGGGACTAGTGCCACCCGCACTTGAAACCAGGCTTAATTTTTCATTCAAACCCTTCTGGGTGTAGTTTTCCATGCCGTAAAAAAGAACCGTCAGTTTATCAGATATTTGTGGCTTGTGCCCAAAAGACCTGAGACCTGCATTCTGGTCCAGTTCCGGCAGGGTTTGACTCAGGTGTTTTACAATTTCCCGGGCAGTGACGAATTTTTTATTTCCTTTGTACATGTCATTCATGGAACTGGATGCATCCAGGATGATCAGGAAATTATCCAGGGAAGAAACATAATCGTTTGAATTAAACATGGTTGGGGTAAAATCGGGAATTGGCTGGACCGGTTGCCGGACAGCACATCCGACTATAAATAAACCGGTAATGAGTGGTAAAGCAACTAGGGTTTTAAAAGATTTCATAATAGTTCTCCTGTTCTGGTTTGAGGTGGTTTTTGGTGATAGCGGCCGCCGATTAAATAAATTGGGCATAAATAGCGCCAACCAAATTTTTAAAAAGTTAGTGCTTCATCTGGAAGGCGCATTAAAGGTCCAATGGCAGACCTAATGGGCCTTTTATGCTCTGAAGTAGATGGGCCAAAACATATAAGTTATATTATGCCATTAACATTAATGTGCCTCTGTTGATGAACTAAACTTCGCCTCAAGTGCAGATGGCAGGGCCATGAATGTCTCGTATCATGTTTCCAGTTCCTGAGCGTGGGAAACTTGTACAATTTTTCGAGCGATATCCTTAGGTGAAAGAATAAAATTTATACATCCCTAATTATTAAAAAATCAACCATAAACCTTTCGACCTGTGCGACCCTTATGCCCTTAGATACGACCATTTTGGAAATGCATAGATTACGTCAGGTTTAACTGATGCAACGTAGAGACGCCCAAATTGGGAGTCTCTACAACCTCCGTGACAACCTACCTCCTAAATCAATGAGTGGTCAGGTGGAGCTGGTCCCCAGGGTGTCCATACAAGTCGATGTTTAAAAAAAAGACTCCTTGGAAAAAAAATGCTTTCTGTGTGGATTCACGCTGTGAATCAACGTCTCAGTTTATCCGAGCGAAACCGTCTTAATTTAAATGAGCGCTATAGCGGGCCGCCTGCCCAATACCAAAGATACAACGAACAGGATTAAAAAGAGAACAAACAGTATCTTTGCAATTCCAACGGCAGTACCGGCAAGGCCCCCAAAACCCAGGACACCGGCAATGATTGCAATGATTAAAAAAAATATTGCCCAGGAAAGCATAATATCGCTCCTTTTAAAATGGATTTATTGTTTAATATGTAATTTATCGACAACTTTTTTTACGTTCACTGTATTTTCAGTAAGCTTTACGGCGTAGTCTTTTTTAAGTTTATTGGCGACCGAACCCTCAAGGGTTACAACAGCATCTTTTGTGGTAACATTAATATCCAGGCTGTCAGTCTCTTTGTCAAACAGGAGCCGGGACTTTACTTTTGTGGTGATCCATGTGTCTGAAACCACCTTTTCGGTTTTTGCTACTGTCTGGTCTATTTTCTCACCAAGCGTTGGGACTGGGGTTTCTTTTTCAACTAAGAGTTGATCGTTAACATGAAAAACCCCACTGGTGTTTCCAGCCAGCTGTACGGCCAGTTTTTTCTCCATCTCGGATGAAACCGTTCCGCTAAGTGTCACTGTGCTGCCATCTGCATCCACATTGATATCCATGCCGCTGGTTTCCTGATTCCATAAAAGATTGGATTTTACCCTTGCAACCATGCTCGCATTGCGGACATTGGTCATAAAATTGGATGATTTCTCTTTTCGGACAGAAGGGGCTATCTTTATATTGTCCTTAACGCTTTTTATCCCTTCAATGCCCTTAACAATTTCAAGGGCAAGTGATTTTTCCACAGAGGAATCTACCTCTCCTTCCAGGGTGGCAACCCCATCCTTAACGTCAACGGTGATATCAAATGGGCTTAAATGCTCGTTTAGGGTATAGGTGGTTGTAATTTTAGATTCCAGCCAGATATCAGAGGTTGAATTTTTCTGGGCATGGACTGAAGTTATGCTGATGACAACCATCAATGTCAACAGAATGACGATTTTTTTTAAATTCATGGCACAATTTCCTTTTTTAATAAATATATAGTTCACTTTTCTGTCTTGATCTTATGCACAATATGGAGTTTAGCAGTAGCAGGCACAAAATGGTTATATGTGACTCTTCAATCATCCAGTTTTATTCGATGATCAAGTTTTTGGTCTTGTTGTCGGGGCAACGGGGTCTTGTGTTATGCCTGTTCAATCATTTGCATTGCTGTCCTGACCATCTGATTCGCATATCCCCATTCATTATCGTACCAACTCATAACCTTAAGAAAATCCCCATCCACAACCTGGGTCATGTTCAAATCCACAAT
>JAVEQI010000037.1:0-26110 GCA_034007745.1 Desulfobacterium sp. | reverse complement strand
ATGCCTGTTCAATCATTTGCATTGCTGTCCTGACCATCTGATTCGCATATCCCCATTCATTATCGTACCAACTCATAACCTTAAGAAAATCCCCATCCACAACCTGGGTCATGTTCAAATCCACAATCGAGGCACGGGGATCTTTGATTATGTCCGATGAGACCAGAGGATCTCTGGTAACACCCAGAATACCGAGATATCGATCAGTTTTCGAAAGGAAAACATCCATCTCCATTTTTTCCCTTTACTCAAAGGGGCTTGACCAAAATCAGGTCAGATAGCGTGTCAGGGCCTTCATGGCCGTCACAATTTCATCAATGGCCGCGTGCATTCCTTCTCCATAGGAACTGGGATCTGATGTTTTGTCTTTTTTAATTTTTTCCTGAACCTCAAGTTTTCTTTGTTTCAACTTATTGGCATGGATTTCAATTTGGGTTCGCTGGGTCTCTTCCATGTCTTCGATGAGCCCTGAGTTCAACTGATTGAGCAGCTCGTCGGCCTCGGATAAAATATTTTTGATTTTTTCAGATTCGTAGTTTGTTTCCATGACGTTTCCTTTTGAAATTGCGTGACCCGGCATGCCGGAGGATATCAATCCTTTGTAAGTTGTGCCCCTTCTGGTTATTACAAGAAATAACTAAGGACCTGAAAATTTTACTCCCAGACATTGATTGTGAAACAGTTAACCCCGTTCCTTACTGTTTGTTTATAAGAAACAGCTTTTAGCTGTTAGCCATTAGCCATTAGCTTTTAGCTAACAGCTAATTGCTATCGTGTTTCATCGTTCGTTGTGTCCCAGGACATGGGGGTTAAGAGAGTGAGTCCCTTTTTTACAGACAAGGGATCAGACACGTGGCCTTCTGCCTAAGATCAAAGATACAACGAACAGGATTAAAAAGAGAACAAACAGTATCTTTGCAATTCCGATGGCAGTACCGGCAATACCTCCAAAACCCAGAACTCCGGCAATGATTGCAACGATTAAAAATAATATTGACCAGGAAAGCATAAGATTACTCCTTTTGTTTTATTCTTTTCCTTTGGTTCTGACATCTTCAACATAAGCCATTCCCTGACTATGGTTAGGTGTGTGAATCTGTACAATTGGGGGGGTTAATAAAAGGGGCTTTGTCCCAAGCAACACGTCGAACCTAAGTGATTTTAAATGATGGTTCAAATAGTTTTGGTTTGTCCATTCTTCTAGGATACAAAAGCTGTTTTTGTCTGTGATGTCACAAAATATGGCATAGCTGCTGCAACCTTTTTCTTTTTTTACCGGTTCGATCAATGAAAAAAGGGTTTGGAAAAGTTCCATTCGTTTTTCTGGATGCGCTGTTAGTGTTATTTTGACCAGAATCATTGAGATCATCCCATTAAATACTCCTTGTTTTATTCTACTTGTCCAAGATTTTTTTGATCTGGCCGAGTTTTTCCTGCACTTGTCCCTCAAATTTTTCAACTTTTCCTTCAGCTTCCAGATCGGGATTCCCTAGGGCCTTTCCAACAGTCGCTTTGATCTTGCCTTTTACCTTGTGCATCTTACCTTCTGCTTTATCCCTTGTGCTTGATTTCATGGCAATTCTCCTGTTTTTTCAAGAACCTACTTGACGACTATATCGTTTTTGACGGATTCAACCCCTTTTACTGTGCGTGCTAATTCCACAGCCCTGTCAGAGGCCATTTTAGAATCTACGAAACCGCTCAGTTGAACGACCCCCTTGAAGGATTCTACATTAATCTGAAGAACCTTGAGCATGGGGTCATTGAAAATTGCCGCCTTAACCTTGGAGGTAAGGACAGTATTATCAACATACTCTCCAGTACTTTCCTTTTTCCATGTCCCCCCACATCCAGCAACGAATGCAGCCAAAACTAGCCCTATAAGACAATGCCTTATTACTGTTGCTCTTTTCATAACTTTACTCCTTTATATGATCTTGTGTTGATAAATGCATTATTGGAATAACCGACAATGCAACGTTGTTGACTGACCGACTGAATTTTTTTTGCCCTGCATTTGCAGAGTCAAACCGGGTTTAGGATGTTTTTTAAAAAAAATCGCTCCCATGGTTTAACAGCTTATAATTGCCAGCATTCACAGGTCTCTATCCATACTTGTTCAAGTTCCGTGCCAGATCTTTGATTCTTAACCAGGAATGCCTCATACCTTAGGGGCAGTAAGAACAATACTTTTTGTAACTTTTGCAAAACTTGATTGGGATTTCACAAGGTGAGGTTATATATGACCTATGGCTATATGGGACCTATGTTCAGAGCCCTGTCGTGATTCCAAAATACCGGAAGCGATATACGGCCAGTTGAGGAAAAGATCGCTTTTAGCGATTCACAATACAAACCTCCGGCTCTGCCGGAGGTTGTTGACTTTGCCTTGTATGTACAGAGTTAAATCGTAAAAAGCCCATCTGTTTCTCCGAATACATTTCTGCATGGATTGCAGACTTGAAGTATCATGTGTGCAGTGTTCTTATCTATCCTGACCTCTTTCTGGTCGTGCGGGTTATTTTTTATCCGACGAAAAAAGACTTGCAATCGCCTTTACAATTTCCCCCATTGAATTGGTATATTGTGTCAGGCGATTCACCGTTTCATTAATCGTCACAGCGGCATCTATTGTTTCCCGGGATATCATTTTAATTGACTCTCCAACCTCGTTGACACTTGTTTTTAAGTCGTTGCTGATTATCACGGAATTTTTTGAGATTTCATTGATATTTGGAATAATCTGATTGATATGATCTTTGTTTTTTTCAACCGTCTGTTTGATTTCCCCAAGCAACGCATTTATGTCTTTTAACGTCACCAGAATGTATCCGCCCACCATTAAAATCAAAACAAAGACAATAAAATCTCCCAGCTCACTCAGCGTAATGGATGTTTGCATGCAAGCTTTCCTTTTTTACTGTAAAGTAGTTATTTTTTACTGTTTGCGGATTTGCTATCCTCCTTTTCCTTCAAAGATTCTTTTACAGCATCAATGCCTTGTGCACCGGTTTCATGCAGTTTCGAGCCCGTTTCTTTAACTGAGTCAGCAATTTTTGTTTTTACCGCACCCATATTCTCTTTCATGCTTTTTGCTACCTTACCGGTTTCTTCCACAATCTGCTGCCGGGTTTCCTTACCGGCTTTTGGAGCGAACAAAATGCCAACTGCTACCCCTAGAACGGTTCCAATGCCTACCCCTATCGCCACATTCTTTGTCCTGGCACGCCCTAGAGCTTTTACCTGTGACTGTTTTATCTCACTTGCCTTTTTTACCAATTCATTTAAAATCATTACAGTTCCCCCGGCTTTGATAAGATTTTTCCACATGTTTTTCTCCTTTTTTATCTTGGTTGAGATGCGATCTATTCGTAAAATTTATAACCTAAATGTTGCAAGCGTAATTTGACCGAATATGCAAGACGCCAGGCATGCCGCTGTAGTCGTCTACCGCAAGTGCCTGGCAACGAAGCAGATCCGGTCAAATTACGCTCCCGCAGGGCTCATGATTTTTAGTTTTGAACCCTGCATGTTATGGTGAGTAGTAAACTTAAAAAAGTCATCACAACCAACTAGTTTAATAACCAATTTGTTCAAAAGTAAAAAACATGAGTGCAACTTTTAGGTATAATTTAAATTAATGATGATATGATTTGCTCACACCAGTACCTCCACCCCATGTTCCCAACCATCATCAACGAGTACAAGTTCCTGACCCTCCTGAAAATGGCCACCGGTTGTTATTCTGGTTTGTTTTGTCCCCCTGCCTGCCGTCAGTACTCCCAGCCCCTTTCCAGGGCTTTGTATGCCACAGTCGTGTTCCCTCATCTGGGAGTAACTGAACAGCTCAGACCGCAGAGGTGTTTCGACCATGTGACCCCCCTGGGTGACCCCTGGGGGGGGGGGAGGTCTAGAAAACAAATCCTAAACCAATGGTCACAACATGGTTGCCGTCGCTGCTGGTGTCTTCAATATCGTTGATGGTAAGCTCGTCAAAGAACCATTCATAGCGATATAAAGCCACCACTGAGGAAAAGGGAACTGTCTCCCTGGGTCTGACCGGCATGGATGGTACCAGCTGCCAGCATTAAAATGGATAGACTGACCGCTGCAATAAAATTTTTCCTGATCATTTTTTTCTCTCTGTTCATAGTTTGATCGTTGACTAACTTAAATTGTGATGTCTGAGTGATCATCGCAATTATGAAACACTTTTGTTGTTCTGGTTCGTTTAAGGATTAATGAAACAAGCTTATATTCAAGTTCCGTGCCAGGTTTCTGAACTTTAGCCAGGGATACTCCATACATTATTATGAGCAGTATAAAACCGATCAGCACCCGGCACAAAAGGGATGGCTTCAACAACCTAAGCCCCTCCATGGACGCTGTTTGATTCTTCGTTGTGTCCGTAAGGACGTGTGGGTCATAAAAAATTTGATGATCCAGTGAAAGTAATCGTGGAAACAAACTTGAACTTTGTATCTGCAGGGTAGCGCAAGGATTGAAACAGGGTCTGGTTTCACCAAAGGGCCATATATGACCTTTCAGCCCTCCAGTTATAGAATCAGGGTCTGGTAATGTTTAATTTGCGCATACGGCCACGCAGGGTGCTGCGGTTAAGGCCGAGAATCTGGGCGGCGCTGTTGCTACCGCTGACTTTCCAATGGGTCTGCTTAAGAACACTTATAATATAGTCGCGTTCAATCGCCTCCAAAGTTTTTAGATTTTTACCTAAATATTTATAGGGTTTGTCAAGCTCATCAACCAGGTGAAGTTTTGAGCTGGAAGAGTTGATAACCGCCCGTTCAAGTACGTTCTCCAGTTCGCGGACATTGCCGGGCCAATGATAAGTTTCAATGGAGTTCATAACATTTATGGGAATATGATCAATGGCTTTTCCCAGTCGTTTGGATATCTTCTGGACATAAAAATCTACCAAAAGGGGTATGTCTGCTACTCTTTCGCGAAGCGGGGGCATGGTAATCGGGAACACATTCAATCGATACCAGAGATCACTTCTAAACCGTCCCTTTTCAACCTCTTCCTCAAGATTTCGATTTGTTGCCGTAATGATCCTGACGTTCACCTTGATGGTTTTTGAACTTCCCAGCCGTTCAAATTCACCATCCTGGAGAACACGAAGCAGTTTTGACTGTTGTTCCAGGGGAAGTTCGCCAATTTCATCCAAAAAAAGGGTTGCGCCATCGGCAACTTCAAATCTCCCCAGCTGTCGCCGATCAGAACCGGTAAAAGCCCCTTTTTCATGACCGAACAATTCATTTTCTATGAGATTGGCTGGTAATGCTGCGCAATTGACTTTTACCAGGGCTTTGTCTTTTCGTTTGCTGAAACCGTGAATGGCTCTGGCAATAAGTTCTTTACCGGTTCCGGTCTCCCCAAGAATCAAAACTGTTGTATTGCTCTGGGCTATCTGCTCAATCTTGTAAAGGACGTATTTGAGCATATCACTGCTGCCGATAATGTTCTCATGGTTGTGTTCCAGCTTGATTTCTTCTTTCAGGTATGCCCGTTCTGCTTCCAGCTGTTCTTTGAGTTCTTTTATTTCATCCAGGGCATTTTCTGCGGCAAGCTTTTTTTCTTCCGCCGTTTGTTTGGCCTTTGTGAGCTCGGCAGTCCTGTTTTCAACCAATTTTTCAAGATGATGTTTATAATGTTCCTGTTCGGTTATATCTTCTATAGCCAGCAGGATCAACTTGATATGATCCTTATAAATTTTTCTGACGTTGAGATGCATTATCTTCGGGCCGATGTGTTCAAAATCATGTTTCACTTCAAAATCGTTGAACATGGCATTTTCCGGAAGAATTTCTTCAAGCAGTTTTTTTAGTCTGGGGATTTTCCATTGCCCGTTACCAAGATCATATATCAAGACCCCTTCGGTGTTTTCAGGCTTAACGCTAAAGGTCCTGTAAAAAGAATCATTGGCCTTAACAACCTTTAACTCGGCATCAAGCAGTAAAAGCGGTTCACGGATGGAATCCATGAGTTTGGTAAAAATATTCAAAAACATTTTGGGCATGCATCTATCCTTAGTTAGTACTGTCTTTTATGCTGTCGCCCATGTCCTTAATCTTATCGCCTGTTTTTTCAACTGCATCACCCATTTTATCACCCGCATTTTCAACTGCATTATCGATCTTCTTGCCCGCATTTTCAGCGGGACCGTTCTTTTCACAACCAATCAGTAAAAGTGCAAATACAACGAACATAAGCACAATCAGTTTTTTAAATTTCATGACTTTTCTCCTTTTTTTAATAAATATATCGTTCGCATATTTTCCTGTAGTGATAGCCATATATGGATAGGGCTAACGCTGTTGAAATGAGCTTTGGTTTTCTAATCAAGGTCCAGATGATGAGATACCAGAAATGAAAACGTTCTTTACCTAGAATGCCGAGCCTTACTCCAGAACGAAAAATGGATAAAAACCGTTGAAGGTTTAAAGGCTCAATTACCTCAGGTGCTTTGAGCTCCTTTAGCAGAGTCCTGACCCTTTGGTAGTAGTATTTAGGTGAATAAATCTGTTTCATGATCAATTGATATCCCCTGGACAGTTTTTCCATACCCATTTTAGGAATAATGTTCGTCGTACCGTTTACATTGTCGCCGGAAAACTGTTCAGATAGACGATTCTGACCCTTAAGCCGCTCAAAAAGTCGTGTTCCAGGAATGGCCTGGAGCATTCCAACCATTGCCGTCACAATCCCGCTTGTTTGAATAAAATCGATCTGGCTCTGAAAAATAGAGGCCTTATCATTGTCGAATCCAACAATGAAGCCGCCCATGACCTGCAGCCCGGATCGGTTGATTCTGGAGACGCTGTCCAGCAGGTCTCTGTTTGTATTCTGGTTCTTTTTGCATTCTTTTAAAGATACCTCATCCGGGGACTCAATTCCGATGAACACAGAATCAAAACCCGCCTTTACCATCATGCTGAGGAGCTCTTCGTCATCTGCCAGGTTGATGGAAGATTCCGTGAAAAAGGCGCATCCTTTTTTATCCTTTCGCCACTGGATCAAGCCAGGCAGCAGCTCTTCTTTTAAAAATCGTTTATTGCCGATAAAATTATCGTCAACAAAAAAAATACTGCTACGCCAGCCCAGAGAATAAATATTATCCAGTTCAAGAATGATCTGAGCGGTTGTTTTTAACCGTGGCCTGTGGCCGAACAGGGTTGTTACATTACAAAAATCGCAGTTAAACGGGCATCCCCTGGAAAACTGTATACTCATGGATGCATAGCGCTTAATTTTTAACAAATTCCACAACGGGAAGGGGGTTTGGGTAAGATCACAGAACCCTTCTGCTCTGTAAATCTTTTTTGGTTGATCATTTTCAAGATCCGACAAAAACCGTGGCAATGTAAGTTCGGCTTCATCAAGAACAAGATGATCAACGTCCTTGAAATCATCCGGCTCTGATGTAAAAAGCGGTCCGCCTGCAGCAATGGTTGCGTTCAATGATCTGCACCGGTCTATTACCTGGATAGTGGATGTACGTTGTACCGCCATTGCCCCGATAAAAACCAGGTCTGCCCATAAAATATCATCATCTTTCAAGCGGTCCACATTCATGTCCACAAGACGTTTGGACCATTCCCCGGGTAATAGAGCTGCCACAGTAAGAAGGCCCAATGGAGGGAATGCGGCTTTTTTCCCGATAAATGCAACGGCATGTGTGAAAGACCAGAAGGTTTCGGGGAACTTCGGATAGACCAGCAAAATATTCATTTTGTTTTTTTCCTTATAAGTTTGACATTTTCGACAAAAGCCATTCCTTGCATTCCTTTAGATAATATCGCGTGACAGGTGCACTGCCGGAATACCCGACAATGGGACGTTGTTGACTAACCGAAGTTTTTCCTGTGGTATTGAAACAACAACTTTGCCTTGTCTTTACAAATTTAAATCGTAAAAGACCCATTCGTTTCTCTGGACGAACGTTTGATTGAGCGGCGACTTTGCGGTGCCAGGCAGGAAGTATTATTTACGACCATGAACCATTATAGTGTATTATTTAACTGGGTGTCAACAATTGTCATACGGTACTCAAGGGGTTTGCCGGATTTGTCCGGGACAACCGAACTTTTCAGTTGAACATCAATGGGAGTGCCATCCTTTTTTTTCATGCGCAGTTCACACATCAGTTTTGTTTCTGATTTACACATTTTTTTCAGGTGGAGATAGTAAATATCCTGGTCTTTAAAAAGATTTCTTTTGCCTCATAATGTACTCTTTTCCTTTGTCCAGAGAATGTGTTCTTTTCTCAAAAAAGAGATTCCCAGGGCTATGCATACCTTGTTTTTTCTGACAAAATACGGTCCAAAGTCTTTTTATGTAATAAAATGTTGTTCAAAGAAGGTCAAGGGATTCATGGACTTTTTCGCGTTCCGGTCAGGATAACCAGAGGGGGCTATAAAGCAAGCCCGGGACATCACTTGTCGGAAGGCTGCTGTTCGTGCAACGCAATTCCCGCCAGGAGATCGAGGTCTGCGTCCGTTATCGATGGAAGAAAGCGCTTTCGATAAAGTTCATCATGCATAATGCTCACAATTGCAACAAGGGGTGCCGCCACCAGAACCCCCAGCACACCGAAGGCAGCCACACACAAGAGCATGGAAAAGATTACCGCCAGGGGGTGCAGTCTCATTTTGTGTGCCATGAGGAAGGGCAGGATCACATTGTTCTCCAATGCCTGCACGGCAGTATAGGCCAATATGACCCACAGCGGGGTCATCCCCCCTTTCCCTAGGGCGAGCAAGAGGGCGGGCAAGGCGCTGAGGATTGGACCAAGAAAGGGAATCGCTTCGAAAATCCCCGCCATAAGCCCCAGGACCAGCGCATCCATTAAACCAAAAATCGGCCACATGAGCACAAATACCAAAAAGCCCATGATCAGCATTCCAAAAAGTGTTGCCCCGGCCCAGGCAGGTACAAATTCCCCTATACGGCGCAGGATGATCATGGCTTTGTTGTGGTGTTCCTCGGGCAACAAGGAAAATATTGCCCCAAACACGGGCCTGGGATTCATGAGCATAAAAACGACTCCAAAAAATACCGTTACCAGTACAACCAGTATTTGAGCCCCGTTAAAGGCCACTGCAGTGAAACTGCTGAGCATATCCTGAATCATCCCATTCAGACGGGAGCGAATAGAATTCGAGTCTTCAGAAGGTTTAGACGCCAGTGATGCATTCTTTTCAGCTACTGTTTCGGGCTTACCCTCACCCTTGTTTTCCCGGGCGATTTCCGTACTGACCTCACTCTGAAGTTTATTCTCGAAAATAATTGCCTGCTGCTCCAATTTGATCAGGGGTTTTTGCAAGTTTTCCCAATACCCAGGCACTGCACCTGAAATTTTTATGATGGAGGCCTTCATTGGTCCAAACAGAGACCAGCCTGCCAAAGCTATAACCGCTATCAATATTACCACGACCAACCCTGTCGGCTTTTTTCTTCCGCCTGTCAATCCCCGCATTTTGGAAATAACCGGATTAACCGCAAGGGAAATCAGCATTACCAGCAGGAAAGATAGCAGAATGGGAGAAAGCAGCGAGAATGTTTTAATAACGACAAATAACGTCATTCCCAGTATTACATAGAATGAAATGGAGTGTGGCGCAGGTTTTGCGCTAAAATTTTTTGACATAACATTTTCCTTGTTTTTCTGGCCGCTGTTTGATTCTACTTGCTTCGATATATTCAAATATCATGCCTGGATTAATAGAGCCTGCACCATGTCTTCCAGGTCGCTGGTTTGTTGGAATAAATTCTTGTAATGATCTTTTCAGAGTCCACCACACACATTCGAAAAAAAGACACATTTAAGCATTTTATATGGTTTTTTCAATATTTATTGAGAAGTTACGTAAATTGCAGACAAATGGCCATATATGACATAATGGTCAAATATGACCTTGTCGATATCTGCTTATCGGGTACTGATTTATCACTGATTTTTATTTTGTTTCTTTTTATAAATCAAAAGGATGCGCAATGAAAAATCAAATGTTTGAACTATGGCATGAAGTTTGAAGTCTTATAAGACTAGTAAATAAATTCGCAGATGATGGGTCAAATGGTAAAGATCATTGTCTGCGTGTTTTTGTCAAAACCATAAAGATTTGAAATCGTAACCTCATTAAAGGGATATTCATGGCTGAGATTGAAATCATTACAGTGGAAGGCGGATCTGAGTTAACCGATTTCATTGAACTTCCCTGGAAGATCTATGGGGATTATCCCAACTGGGTCCCTCCGATCAAAAAAGAGGTCCGCCGAATGCTGGATCCCCTAAGGCACCCTTTTTGGGAGAATTCAGAACGCATTCTCTTTCTGGCACGACGGGGTTCGGATACCCTGGGAAGGATTGCCGGTATTATTGATGGCCGGTACAACCAGTTTCATAATGAACAAATGGGGATCTGGGGATTCTTTGAATGTATTGATGATCCAGAGGCTGCTGCTGCTTTGTTTTCTTCTGCGGCCTTGTGGGCCCAGACCAGGGGGATGAGCTTTATCAGAGGTCCGCTCAATCCGTCGACCAATCACGAAGCAGGGCTGCTCATCCAAGGGTTCGACTCTCCGCCCTCCCTGATGATGACCTATAATCCGCCTTACTATCCGGCGCTGGTCGAAACCTGCGGTTTTACCAAAGAAAAGGATCTCCTGTCTTTCCTGATAAAACGGGAATATAAGCTTCCGGACTGGATGGATAGTATTGCTGAACGGATTGCCAGAAAAAAAGGGATTCGCATCCACCACTTCAAACCCAGAAATGCAGACACTGAGATTGCCTTGATCCGGGAAATCTACAACGATGCATGGTCTGACAACTGGGGTTTCGTTCCCTTGAGTAAGAACGAGATGCAGGATATTGGAAAGGCCATAATGGAATTTACAGATCCAGACATGGCTTTTTTTATCTATTTAGAGGATGAACCCGTAGCGTTTTGCCTGGTTTTTCCCGACTTCAACCCCTTGATCAAGCGGTTCAACGGTAAAATAGGCCTTCTGGGACTGCTGAAGTATTTTTTGTATCGCCATGAAGTCCTGGGACTGATGATGTTCATGTTCGGGATCAAGGAGAAATACCGGCAAATGGGGCTGCCCATGCTGGCCTTTCACCACATCCTGGAGGTTGTGAGAGGGAAGAAAAAATATCAGCATATGGAAATGGGCTGGACACTTGAGGATAATGAGGGGATAAACTCTTTGATAGAGGAAGCCGGTGCAAAAGTGCACAAGAAATATCGAATATACAGAAAACCTTTATAACCGGCACGGCCGGAACGAGAGATGGCATCCGGCCCCAAAGAAGGATGAAACACGATAGCCATTAGCCATTAGCTAACAGCTAAAAGCTGTTTCTTATAAACTTAATGAGATCAAGAGCTTTTCGGGGACGCCCCTTAGTTAAAGCAAAGGACATAAAATATGTCAGTTGACTATCAAGATTCCACCATCGGTTTTGTCTGGCGGCCTGAGGAACTCACCCCGGCGGTGACAAAAATGGCTAGGCAGAGCGGCAGTGCGGCTGTTTTTGATTGTTCCATGATGGGGATGGATCTCTTGGGTCCTTTCCTGCAAAGGGTTTCCCCTGCAGGGGGCATCAGGGATGTCAAAATTTCTGCCGCTGTGTTGATGGATCCTTCCCTGGGACAGCTATTAAAAAGAGCAGAGGTACATGGCCTTTGGGTAGAGTGTTTTCCTGAGTTTTCCCAGGGAGATTCCCCTTTATTACAGAGATTGATGGATCTTTCTAAAAAGATTCGCTGCTTTCCCATCATCACCGACATGGGTCTTTTGGAAAAGATTGTAAAAAACAACTCCGGCATCGACCGCATTGTCCTGAAGGGATGTGAAGCCGCAGGATTCGTCAGCAAAGAAACAACCCTGACACTCTATTCCATGGCAAAAGAAATACTCCGCTCATCTTCAACCCCTTTGGATATTCTCATCTGGGGAGGTGTTTTCACCCCTGAAGCTGCAGCGGCCTTCCTGTACACCGGGTCAGCCGGCATCATTTTTGAGAGCCTCCACTGGCTCACAGACATGGTTGCCATTGATGATCTTCAACGTGAACGGCTCTTGAAACTCCGCCTGGATTCCACAGACCTGGCCGGTCTGGGCCTCGGAGTCCCCTGTCGTTTTTTCAATAAGGGAAATTCGGTTGCGTTCAAGGAAATCAGGAGAGTTGAGGACTCTTTGTACGAAGAAAAAACCAGGGAGGAAAGTCGCCAGGACTTCATAAGCCGGGTGAATGCCAAGGCGCTTCATCCCCTGACCAGCCTTTTCAGCCCGGAAGAACTTATCTTCCTGGGTGTGGAAACCGCCTTTGCCGAGATGTTTGCCAGGCGTTTCGGGAGCAAAACCGAGGATGCCGTAAAGGCCTTTATCCATGAAATCCATAAGTTTTGCGGCCTTGCCTGGGCAAAAAAAAATTGTTTTATGGACAGCCCTGCAGCCAAAGAAATGGGAACCGTGTACCCCTTTATCCAGGGTGCCATGTCCTGGATTACCGATGTTCCGGAGTTTGCTTTAAATGTTGCCCATGCCGGTGGACTGCCCACCATCGCCCTTGGCATGATGGATGCTGAGACCCTTGATAAAAGACTTGGCCACCTGCCGAAAACAATGGGTTCACACCCCTATGCAGTCAACTTTATCGCTCTTTCTGAAAACCCTTTTAAAAACATTCATCTGGCCTGGATAAAGAAACACAGGCCCCGGTTTGTCGTAATCGCAGGCGGTGACCTTTCGCCCATAAGAGAATTGCTGGAGTGCGGTATCGAGGTCATGTATATCGCTCCGGATGAGGCCCTGTTGAGGCTTGCCCTGAAAGCGGGTGTTCATTATGTTATCCTGGAGGGGTATGAGGCCGGCGGCCACGTGGGGACCCACAGCACACTGACCCTTGCCCAGATGGTGCTGGGTATGAAACAGAGCTCCCCATCCCTGTTTGGGAACTGTCGCGTGATTCTTGCCGGAGGGATTTTTAACCGGGAAACTGCATTCATGGCCGCCATGCTCGAAGCAGACGCGATCCAGATGGGTACAGCCTATTTGAGCTGTCGGGAGATTATTGAAACAGGTGCTTTGACCCCCCTTTATCAGCGGATGATTCTGACATCGCCTTTGGGCGGAACCATTGTTTCCGGTCACTCCACAGGACTTCGGGTGCGAGCATTGAAGACACCTGTAACAGAGGCTGTTTTATCCCTTGAGAGGAAATTTGCAGCAGGCCGCAGGGACGAGACGTCGTTCCGGAAGCAAATGGAGACCATGGCCGCAGGAAGCCTCTTTACTGCTGCCCGGGGTATGGACAGGCCGGGGTCAATGCCTTTGGATGAACGGGCCTGCCTGGAACGCGGGCAATTCATGGGCGGGGCCTGTGCCGGACTCATCCGTGAGGTCCATGATCTATCGTCCTTTCACCGTGAGCTGGCCCAGGGTACTCTTCTGATGCATCAACCCCATGTGAATTTGATGGAAAACACTTTGGAGTCCCGGACTTCCAGGTCTGGAATGTCGTCCAGGCAAATCGCCCCAGGAAGGGAGGATCGTGATCGGATAGCAATTACCGGGATGAGTATTGTCAATACCCTGGGGAAGAGTCCTGGGGATGTCTGGGCAGCAAGCCTGGCAATGGAAAGCGGTATCATCCAGGTTCCGCCTTCCCGGTGGGACCAGGCACGTTTTTATGATCCCCGGCCAAACTCTCCTGATAAAACCTATTGCAGGGTGGGCGCTTTTCTGGATTTTCATGTGGACCGCAAAGAACTTGGAATCTCCCCCCACGATTTCAGGAGCATGACCCAAGCCACACGGGTTACCCTCTGGCTTGCGCACAGGGCCATACGGGAATCCGGGATTCTCTCGTCCAGCATTCCGCCTGAACGGATCGCAGTCCTTGTCTCCCAGAATTCAGGAGAAGCCTCGGGCATGCTTACCAATACCCTTATCCGGGCATATGTCGGCGACATCCTTGGCAACATCAAAAGAGCCGTGAATCTCACGCCGGACCAGGAAAGGGCAGTCGAAGAGCAGATAAAGGCCGGACGAATGGCGCCGGACGACACCACGCTTCTGGGCAGACTCAACTGCGCTGCGGTGGGTTTCATCTGCAGCCGGTATGGGTTTATGGGGCCAAGTTATGCAGTGTCCGCAGCCTGTGCCACATCCCTGGTGGCGGTTCACAGCGCAATCCAGATGCTCAAAACCGGGATCATAGATGCAGCGGTGATCGGAGGGGGTGAGGAAAATCTTTCCCATATGCATTTCATGGAGTTTTCAGCTCTGGGCGCACTTTATGGACTGTCCGGCAAACAGAGGCCGCCCCACGAGACATCCTGCCCGTTTGATGCCCAAAGGGACGGTATGGTCCTTGGCGAGGGCGGGGCAATGATCGTCATCGAACGGGAAAGCCTTGCCCTGGAACGGGGAGCTCGTATTCACGCCCTGATTACCGGAGTGGGGGCGAGCAACAACCATCTGGGCATTGTGGAGTCTGCAAGTGACGCCCAGGAAATGGCTATCCGTGCCTCTTTTAAGGAGACATCCTATGGACCAGATGCCGTGGATCTTGTGGAATGCCATGGGACCAGCACCCGGCAGGGGGATGCAGAGGAGGTCATTGCCCTGAAGGCGATTTTTAATTCATCCAGGCCCACAATGCTCAGCGCTTTCAAATCCCAAATCGGTCATACGCTGGGGGCCTCGGGTATCAGCAGCCTCATTAGAGGCGTCACAGCCATGAAGGCTGGAATTTTTCCGCCCACCCTGAACTACAAACATCCTGATCCGGAAATCAAACTCGAACAGTCAGGCTTTATTGTTAACCCGGAACCTCTGGATTGGAAATCGAGGAACGGAGATCCCAGACGCCTTGAGGTCAACGCTTTCGGATTTGGCGGTTCCAATTATGTGGTACAGGTGGAAGAGGCCATGGAAGAATCGGGTTCGATTCTAGTGGCTCCGCAGAAAAATCCTGACTTCCAAAAAGATCCTGATTTGCAAAAAAATCTGGCCGAAGAGAGGATGCCTCCTCCGACTGCCGATCTGCCCGGGGATCTCTTAATGTTCAGGGCCGAACTGGACAACCGTAATTTTCGGGTGGCCGTTGTGGGTCAATCTAAAGCCCAGGCCCTCAGGCTTGTCCAAAACTCGGTCTGCCCGGGTGAGGTTGATATTTTCCCGAAAAAGGACCAGAACTCCCTGGCACGCCAGGGGATATTCATGCAGGCTGAAGAGCTTCAGGTTTTGCCCCTTGCCTTTGTATTTCCCGGACAGGGAACACACTATGCTGGAATGGGGCACGATCTTTACCACTCCTTTCCAGTGATCAGAGAGTGGATGGATCGGGCAGCGGCTGTTGCAGACTTTGATCTTCTTCATCTGATGTTCCACGATCAGGAGGAAAACCTCCGTAAAACCCGATGGCAGCAGCCTGCCCTGTTCGTCATGGAAACGGCCATGGCCCGGTATCTTACAAGCCTCGGCATCTTTCCCGTGGCCATGGCCGGTCACAGCCTGGGCGAATTGACGGCCCTGTGCATGGCCGGGGTCTACTCTCTGGAAGACGGGTTTAGAATCGTCAACAAGCGGGCGCTGTGCATGGATAAAGCCGCCGCCGCAAATCTTGATCCCGGTGTCATGGCAGCCACGGACGCCCCCCTGGAGCTGTTGAACAGGATGCGCAAGGGGTGTGATGATGTCCACATCGGCAATATCAATTCGCCGAACCAGATTGTTTTGAGCGGCAGCACGGAATCAATCAGGGATTTCTGTTCCCGATTAAGGCAAACGGGTCACAGAACCACCCTTTTGCGTGTCAGCATGGCCTTTCACTCTCCTGTCATGGAGGTGATCCATGATGAGCTTGCAGGGTTCATTGCCGAAATTCCATTCTATTCCCCCAGGATTCCGGTCATCTCCAACACAACCAGGATGCCGTATCCGTCAAATCCCGATGGGATCAAAAAAATTCTCATGGCCCACCTGGAATCAACGGTCCATTGGATGGACAATGTCCGGACTCTCTGGAATAACCACGGGGTGCGGCTTTTTGTGGAGGTGGGTCCAGGGGACGTCATCAGCAACCTCACGGAAGACACACTTGCCGAATCTACAACTGTTCAGACCTGTCTTTCTTCGGAAGAGAGCCTGACCTTTAAGCGCAGCCTTGCCCAACTTTTTGTTCACGGTCATCTAAAGGATGAAAGCGAAGCTGGAATCGTTTCCATCTCGGCAGCCGGAAAAGCTGCGGCAGCTGATCCAATTGAGCGTGCACCCACGTTGCAATCTGTGGCGTCACAATCTTTATCACTACAATCTGTAACGCCACAGTATGTAACATCAGGGCATCCGACCCCTGATCCCAGGGAGTTGATTTTTCAAAGGGAAATCAACCGATTCATGATGGCCAAATTCGGTTCTTCTCTTGAGCCCAACATTCTTAAAGCCTTCCGTCAGGAGCTTGACCCGGAATTTAAGGAAGAGGATCTGTCAGGGGTTATCACATCCATACTCAAGGGTTATGATCTTGTTGAAAGCCCGGCAAAGGATCCTCCTGCAGTCGCTGATGCAACTGAAGACAGCTTGGTTTCTGAGGGCGATGATGTGATGGAGAAACTGATTCACATCATCATGGATGCCACAGGATTCAACAGAAACGAGATCGAACCTGACATGAATTTGAGAAGTGATCTCTCCATTCGATCCAGCCGGCTTCCCATCATTATGGATGCGGCTGAGCGCCAATTCAATATCATCGTTGAACTGGAGGATTTTATCGATGTCCACACAGTAAAGGACATTGCCCGGACAATTTCCAGGATCATGGCCGGACAGGCAGGAGGTGTTCTGAAATCTTCCGGCCTGGCGGTTGATCAGGGCGCCCTGCACCATGAAACCCTGGAACCGGAAGAGGGTGAGGAGAGTTTAAAACGGCTTGTATTCACGCACACCACCGTGGAATTGGAAAGGTCTGTTCCAATAGAGCTCAACCCGGGCGGTTCCGTCATGATTCTCTCTTCAGAAAATCATGATACGATTGCCGAAAAAGCGGGGGAGATCCTCCGGATGGACTATAATCTCAGCACCTCCTTGATGGCATTTCTCCAGGACAGTGCAGGTCCAGGCAAAACAGGCCACGACATCCGAACCGAAAAAGGGGCCTTACAGGTGCAGGATATCATCGCAGGTCTCTCCTCTGTTTCCGGGTTGGTTATTGCCCTCAGCCCCGGCGGTCTGATTGGCAAGATAACCATGGCAGATGTTTCAAAGCTTGTTCAAGGCTTTTTTCTTGTTGTAAAGGCATTCCTCAGGTCACCGAACAAGAAATTTGTGGTTTTGGTTCATTCCAGGCAGGAGCTTGACATCCCCCAGGAGCTTTTGGCAGAAGGGATGCTTGGTCTGTTCCTGAGCGCAGCCCTGGAATATCCGTCGGTTCAATTTAGAACGGTGGAAATAGAGCCGGATACTGATCTTCGCCGGGCACTGGGTAACGCTCTTGACAGGGGAGCCACCGTGGTGGAGATGATGCATCGCAAACAAGAGCTCTTCACGTCAGAGGCTCGCCTGGCTCCCCTGGATTTCAGCGCTTTATCCGGTATGAATACAGGTCTGAATCTGGGTGCAGGAGACGTTGTGGTCATGTCCGGGGGTGCAACCGGGATCAGTGCCCACCTTGCCCGTTCCCTTGCGCCCTTCGCACCTCACCTGGTCTTTCTGGGAAGGACAATCGTGGATTCAGGTTTTACCCCTGCAGCATCAAATCCCGAACAGCCTTCTTCAAAGGCGTTTATCGTCGAGTCCCGGGCATCAGAGATTGCAAGGACTTTGGCGGAGCTGCACACCTCGGGGATAAAAGCCACCTACCATACCTGCGATGTGACCGACCCCGAAGCGGTCAAACAAATCCTGGGTGAGGTGATAACACGCTACGGTAAAATTGATGGGATCATTCACAGCGCCGGAGTTCTCCGGGACTCTCTTTTGAGCCATATGATTCCGGATGATATCTCCATGGTCACTGATGTCAAATTCCTGGGGGCCTGGAATCTATATTCCGCTGCAAAGGATGCGGGCCTGAGATTTTTTGTGGGTCTCTCTTCGGCAGCGGCGATCCAGGGAAATCCCGGCCAGGCAAATTATGCTGCGGCCAACCGGATGATGTCTGCCCTGCTCAGAACCCTTGGCCGGGAAAATAGTGCCATACGGTTCAAAGCCATAATGCTTCCCCCGGTGGAGGGAACGGGCATGGCAAGTGATCCGGAGATCAAGGCAATGATGAAGAAAAAAGGTGTGGTTTACATTCATATGAATGAACTTACCGGGCTTTTCTGTCGGGAACTCTTTGCAGCCCCGGCTGAGGACACCTGGGTGATGTTCATGAAACGTCTGCCCAAGGTCAGTGGCGCCATGCTCAATGACCGGGACCGTCCGTCCCCGGGCGGAGGTCTGAACACCAGCATAGTATCCTTCAGACCCGGTGACTTTCCCATGATAGAAACAATTGTAAGTCTCGACCTTTGCCGGGAAGAGCTGGAAGCCTTAAGATCCTTTTCCCTGGACAAAGACCTCTGGATCACGGACCACAAGCCGTTCAAGTTCATCAAACATGCCATTGTATCAGGGACCATGATTCTGGAAACATTCATGGAAACCGCCCGGATGCTGTATCCCCACCTGCAGGTTCGCGGTGTCCGCAAGGTTCGACTCATGGATATGATTCAATGTCCTCCGGGGATTCCACGGCCGGCCAGAATTTCCTGCCGCAGGTCCGGCGGGCTTCGGGAACCCGTGTGCGACGTTTTTCTTGCGGCCCAGGAGATTTCCCCGGCTGGAAGATTGACGGATCGCTTTACCCCCCAATGCAGCGGTCAGGTGATCCTGGACGGTGGAGAGGGCTATCTCGGTGAAGAGTTTCCGGATTTTCCAGTCCGGATGAACGAACTTCGGACAGGGCCCATGGATCACAAAAAAGTGCTTAAATGGTACAAAAACCGCAGCGGTTTGGGGGGCAGGTATCGTGTTATAGAATTCCTTGACGGCGCAGGCCCCAGGGTAGTACGGGGCCAGACAACCTACCCTTTTACCAATGATTTTGCAAACCTGCACAACCCTGAGTATCAATACCCTCCCTATCTTTTTGAGGCATTGTTACAGCTGGTCTGCTGCCACAGTGCGGCAACCGATCCATCCGAACGCAGATCCATGATCCCCATGGAGATCGGGGAGATGCGATTTTTGCGGAAAATCAAGGTAGGCGAAAAAATTACCCTGGAGGCTCGAATGCGGGCCCAGGATGACAAAGGAGTCACATGGGACACCCGGGGCCTTGATGATCAAGGCCGAACACTCATGCAGATTTACGGGCTCAGGATGCAATGGGTCTCGGATTGAACCTTTGCGCGTTTAAAAGGAGCGATGCTCCAATTGGAGATTGAAAACCATGAATATGCTGGCAGACAGGTGGTTTAGTCCCCATATTTTAAGGAGGGTACATTAAGATTTATGACGATCAACACCCCATATGCTATTGAAGTAGTCAGCCTGACCAAACAGTACAACGGTTTTCTGGCGGTGGACAACCTGTCGTTTACCGTCAAAAAGGCAGAGGTGTTCGCCCTTTTGGGGCCTAACGGCGCCGGTAAAACCACCACTGTCGAGATTATCAATACCATCCTGAAACCAACGTCGGGAACCGTGACCCTTCTGGGAATGGATGTCACCCAAAAAAAGTATGACATCATTCCCCGCATCGGCGTTCTTCCCCAGGGGTTCAGCTCCTTTGACAGGATAACGGTGAGGGAAACCCTGGAGTATTACTCCCGGCTTTTTGGATGCAGAAAAACTGACATCAAAGGGCTGATAGCGCTTGTCAACCTTAATCACAAGGCAGACGAGCAGTACAGGAAGCTCTCAGGGGGATTGAAGCAGCGCCTCGGCATTGCGGTTGCCCTTGTGAACGACCCCGAGGTCATATTCCTTGACGAGCCTACCACCGGTCTCGATCCCCGGGCGCGGCGCGAGGTTTGGGAGGTCCTTCTGGACTTGAAGAAAAAGGGTAAAACGGTATTTCTCACCACACACTATATGGAAGAGGCAGAGGTCCTTGCCGACACCGTCGCCATCATTGCCAAAGGTAGGATTACCGCAATGGGCTCTCCTTTGGAGCTGATAGAAAACAACGTGAATTACTTTACAATGACGCTCACGTCCGTGGATGAAAACATGGTTGGAATCATCAGGAAAATGGGATTTGACCCGGTCCCCAATGCCTATGAGGACACCCACGAGGATACCCAGGAGGACAACCACGGGATTTTCAAAATCCATCTTGAGCACACGGATGATGTTCGCAGGATACTCAACGCTGCCAACGACGGCAAGGCTTCATTTATAAGCCTGGATATCCGCAAGCCCAATCTTGAGGAAGTTTTCCTTAAGCTTACCGATGACCCGCTCCGTCACGACCTTTCCTCCATGAAGGAGACCGTATGAATCTGAAATTCATCAATGCCAATATCATCAGGGCTAATATCATTGTGAACATCAAGAGCTTCTACCGGGATAAGACGGTCGTATTTTTCAGGCTTGCCTTTCCGGTGATCCTGATACTCGTGTTCGGCACAATTTTCATGGAGAGAGACAATGAGATCTTTGATTTGAACATTCAGGATCTCGACGGGACTGCGTCGTCCGAACAACTCATCACAGCGGTCGATTCGAGCAAGCGATTCAAGATTACAACGGTTGACCCGGCGGTGAATGCAAGGCCATATGCCATGGGCGGCAAGGCCAACCTTGTCCTGATTGTCCCCAAAGGCTTTGAAATGTCTCTCATGGAGGAAATGTCCGCCGAAAGTTCCGGTAAATCCGTAACCCTGACCACTCTCTACGACCCCAGCTCCTTTGGGGTGACCACCAAAATGGGGGTGCTGGAACTGGTACTGGCCGGAATAAATCAGAAAATGTCCGGAAAACCCGCACCCATAGACCTTACGGAAATATCGGTATTAAAAAAGAAATACCGCTTCATCGAATTCTTTGTTCCGGGGATCATTGCAATGGCTGTCATGACGGCGTGCCTGTTCGGGTCGGTCAATTTGAATGCTGAACTTCGCCAGAAGGGGGTCTTAAGAAAACTTTCCACTACTCCCATCACCCGTATAGACTGGATCTTGTCCAATGTCCTGTACCAGTTCATTCTTGCGGTTTTATCCACCCTGGTGATGCTGGTGGTGAGCTACTTTGTCTTCAACGTAAGTCTATCGATAAACGGATGGCTCCTGGTTTTTGTTGCTCTGGATGTATTTGCCTTTGTCGGGCTGGGGATGATCCTGACCAGGGTTGCCAGGGAGGCGGAGAGTGCAGCTGCCGCAGCAGACGCCCTGATGTTTCCCATGATGTTTCTATCTGGGACATTTTTCCCTGTGGAGATGATGCCCGAATTTTTGCAAAAATTTGCCAGGGTACTGCCGCTCTATTATGTGAACGAGGGACTCAGGGCATCCATGGTATTTGTGGATCACATGGCCTCCCTTAAAAATGCTCTGTTCATCGGCGTTTTTGCCTTCGTGGTCTTTGTTATCGGGACCATAGTCACAACATTCAATGGAGAGAGGACATGATTTTAAATGCCCGGGACAGGATACCCCGAACCCTGTTGTCACTTGCCAGAACACCGGTCATCTTTTATCCGTACTATCGGCACCATTTTCCATTTCCAGCCGTGATCATGATCGAGAATACAAACTGCTGCAACGCCCGGTGTGTGATGTGTCCCCGGGAGACCCTGACCCGGAAACGCGGTTTCATGGACTTTGGGTTGTTCGAGAAGATCATACAGGAGGTGGCAAAGGCAAAACAAAAACCTGTGGTGCATCTGCACGGGTTTGGAGAGCCGCTGCTGGATAAATTATTGCCGGAACGGATCAGGCTTGCAAAGGACCTGGGGATAGAGCAGACGTATATTGTGACCAATGGATCCCTGCTGTTTCCAGAGACGGCCCGAAAGATTATTGATGCAGGGTTGGATGTTATGAAGATCAGTTTTTACGGCACCGATTCTAAATCCTATGGTGACACCATGGGAGGGCTTGATTTTGAGACGAATCTGAACAATATCAGAGAATTTTTGAAGATAAGGAAGGATATGAAAAAAAGGACTCCGAAATTGATTCTTCAATACCTGCCCCAGGAGACCAACGGGGCAGAAACCGAGGCATTTAAATCGATGTGGAGTTCTGTCCTGGACAAAAAAGCGGGCGACTGCCTGAATTTCAGCTCTTTAGACAACTTTGGCGGTGGAAGGGCATACAACCGTGTGGGGGAAAAAATAGTGTCGGTCTGTTTTTATCCCTGGTCCGCCATGTCAATACTCTGGGACGGAAGGGCCGTTACCTGCTGTGTGGATTACAACGGGGTTCAGGACCTGGGGGATCTCACCGTTCAAAGTGTCCGTGAAATCTGGACCGGGCCGGTGTTGTCCTCAATGAGAGAAAATTTTGGGAAGCGAAACTATAGCGCTTTTCCCACCTGTCTTGCCTGCGACTGGCTGCACAGGCGGTAAGCAAAGGGCCATGATGAGAAAAAGAATATTTTTCATATGCGGTTCCATGAACCAGACAACCCAGATGCACCAGATTTCCCAACACCTGGGCGACTTTGAGCATGCCTTCAGTCCCTTTTACGTCGACGGGTTTGACGAGTTTCTCCGAAAACTCGGGCTGATCGAGTTCACGATAGCAGGGAACAGACTGGTCAGCCGCTGTCGGGCTTATCTTCAAGAGCATGGCCTTCCCATTGACGATAAGGGGCAGCGTCTGCCCAGGGATCTCGTAGTGACCTGTTCGGACGTGTATCTGCAGAAGAACATTTGCGGTCAGAGAATAGTGCTTGTTCAAGAGGGTATCACAGACCCGGAATCCATGATGTCCCGCCTTGTCAGTAGATTCAGGTTTTTCCCGTTGTGGTTCGCAGGCAATGCATTGACCGGGCTCAGCAATGCCTATCAGGTGTTCTGTGTCGCAAGCCAGGGTTACAAAGATTTTTTCATAAAAAACGGTGCCCATCCTGAAAGAATAGTTGTTACGGGAATTCCCAATTTCGACAATTGCCGGAAATACTGCAGCAACAACTTTCCCCACAAACACTACGTGCTGGTCTGTACGTCCCCGGTGAGGGAGACAACGATCCAGTTCGAGGATCGTAAAGCCTTTATTCTTAGAGCCGTCGGGCTTGCAGGCAAAAGACCGCTTATTTTCAAGCTTCACCCAAGCGAAAAAATCATGCGCGCCACCCGGGAAATACACAGATACGCACCCGGAGCAATGGTGTTCACCACTGGAAATACAGAAGAAATGATCGCCAACTGTGATTGCCTGATTACGCGATACTCGTCCACCGCCTTTGTCGGCCTTGCCCTCGGAAAAGAGACCTATTCGGACTTCGACATGGAAGTCATGCGTCGCCTGATCCCGATCCAGAACGGTTCGGCAGCCAGAAACATTGCTGCCGTATGTCGCCGGCTCCTTGAGGAGGAATCTAATTTTGACCTTACATAAAGGGAGGAACCCATGTTAGCTCAATTAACCCATGTGGCAATTCAAAAATTACGCGCTAAAGGCAAAGAATATTATGGAACGTCTCCGGACGTATTTTCAAAAATGTATGCGTTCACCCGGGCAAATACGTTAAGGGCCCTGGGGTATTATCCCTATTATCCAAAAATTGAAAAGGCCAATGCAACAGAAGTGACGGTTGACGGAAAACAAAAAATCATGCTGGGTTCCAATAACTATCTTGGACTCACCAATCATCCCAAAGTAATTGAAGCAGGTGTAAAAGCGCTTCGGGAATATGGATCGGGCCTGACCGGCAGTCGTTTATTGAACGGGAATACCCTGCTCCATGACCAGTTGGAAGAGAGGCTTGCGGATTTTGTTGATAAGGAAAGTGCCCTGGTTTTTTCTACCGGATTCGGGACGAATCTGGGAACCATAGCTACGGTCTGCGGGCCTGATACGATTATTTTCAGTGATGAATATAATCATGCGTCCATTGTAGACGGCATACGTTTTTCAGGTGCACAAAAATGCATCTATAAACACAATGACATGAAGGACTTAGAGGGAAAACTCGCCGCGGCAGATACAAGGTATCCCAAATTCATTGTTACCGACGGGATATTCAGTATGGAGGGGGATATTGCCAGACTGGATGAACTGGCAGCCTTATCAAAACGATATTCTTCGCGTCTGATGGTGGATGATGCGCATTCTCTTGGAGTGTTGGGTCCCAATGGCGATGGAACCGCAGCCCATTTTGGTGTTACAGGAGAGGTGGACCTGATCATGGGAACCTTCAGCAAATCTCTGGGTTGTATCGGTGGATTTATTTCCGGTGAAACAATGATTATCGATTACCTAAAACATAATTCACGGGCCATGCTTTTCACGGCCTCTCTGCCGCCTTCCAATGCGGCATCTGTGATGGCGGCGTTAGACATTATCCAGGCAGAACCGGAACGTCGCGAACGCCTCATTGAAAACACTGAATTTGTCCGCAATGGCTTGAAGGCTTCAGGGTTCAATCTCGGTGAAAGTACGACTCCGATCATTCCGGTCATCATCGGTAAAGATATCAAAACCTTCCAGGTATGGAAAGGCCTTATGAATGCAGGTGTTTACACAAATCCCATCATTTCGCCGGGTGTGCCCCAGGGTCGAGGGTTGCTGCGTACCAGCTACATGGCAACCCACACCCACGACCAGTTGGAATTTTGTCTGGATATATTTGAAAAAGTCGGCAGAAAAGCCGGCATTATCAATTGAAAGGAAAGGGAGTGTGATGAACAGCGAAAAAGAGTCGGCAAAAGTTGTATTTATTACGGGTGCATCCTGCGGTATCGGTAAGATTACAGCTTCCCATCTGGCTGCCCGGGGCTATGTGGTTTACGGCACATCCCGCCATCCTGAATCCTGTTCTGAAACAAAAAACGTTACCCTGATAAAAATGGATGTCCGTGATACAGATTCTGTCAAAGAAGCGGTTGCACATATTGCAGCAAAAGAAGGACATCTGGATGTCCTTATAAACAATGCCGGCTTTGGAATCGGGGGTGCCATTGAAGACACGCCGACACAGATGGTTCAAGCCTTGTTTGACACCAATTTTTTTGGTGTCTACCGCGTATTGCAGGAGGTGTTGCCAATCATGAAGCAGCAGACCAACGGGCTTATCATCAATATGAGTTCCATTGGGGGAATGATCGGGCTTCCATTTCAGGGGATATACTCGGCATCCAAATTTGCCGTTGAAGGACTCTCGGAGGCGCTGTATAAAGAGTTGTCATCGACAGGTATAAACGTGGTCCTGGTTGAACCCGGGGACTTTAAAACCGGATTTACCGCAAATCGGCAGAACATCAATACAAAAAATGGGGAAAATGCTTTTCAACGTACACTTGATGTTATTGAGCGCGATGAACAAAGCGGCCAGCATCCCATAAAGATTGCCCGTCTCATAGAAAAGATCATCACTACATCCAGACCCCGGCTGCGGTATGCTGTCGGTCCCTTTGATCAGACATCAGTCCTTTTTTTGAAGCGGATATTGCCTGATCGATGGTTTGATCGCATAATCATGTCCTACTACAAACTTAGGACCGCAGAGTAACACGGGGAGACTTAAAATGTTTGATCGATTGAGATTTTTTTATAACCGCATCGGCGAAAAACTTTGGGTCAAGCCATTGGCAGCCTGTGTACTCTCAATAGCGATTGTGTTCCTGACAAAACAAGTGGATAATTACAAAATCGACAGGTTTGTTCTATCGATTAATACAAACTCAATAGAAACGCTGCTGTCCATTGTTGCCTCAAGTATGTTGGTAATCGCCACCTTTGCTGTTGGATCAATGGTCGCCGCCTATAGCTCAGCCAGCACCACTGCAACGCCGCGATCTTTTCCTCTGGTCATTTCCGACGACGAATCTCAAAATGCTCTCTCGACTTTTGTCGGCGCATTCATTTTCAATATCATCGCACTTATGGCTTTAAAGAATGAATATTACGGCAAA
>JAVEQI010000054.1:0-6406 GCA_034007745.1 Desulfobacterium sp. | reverse complement strand
TTCAGGAATGTCTTGACTCAACCAGGCACTGGCACAACATGTTGTGTCAGTGCCTGGTTGAGTGCATATTTAAACTCTTTAATAAGTTTTCATACTTTTCTTGACTAAAAGCATCTTCCTATCTGTATATGTGATGACCAGCCGTTTCAAATCCCAACCCTTTTATTACAACTCCAAAACAGCGGCACTGCCCACACCGTCAAGCGACACACCTGAATTGATCAAGCACGGGAAAAAACTGCTGAAGCAGATATTTCAATCTGGGAAAGAGTACACAAAAACAGGGGTGGTATTTTCGAGCCTGGTCCAGGAAGGTCAGATTCAGCTTGATCTTTTTGACACCATAGACAGATCGAAGCAGCAAAAGCTTATGCAGACCATGGATAAAATTAACGTCCGCATGGGCAGTCAGTATCTTCGATATGCAGCCATGGGTCTTTCCGACCGTCAATCCTGGAAGGCGGCCTGCAACCATCGCTCCCCTGCCTACACAACCGACTGGGATCAACTTTTGAGTGTTCGGTAGCCCTACTGATCGGACCTATAAACCTCAGATTCAGTTCGACTAAGCCACCTCCTATAAAAAAAAGGGGTATCACCCAAGGTGGCTTATGGGGTGGGCCTATAGAGCGCTTGCATTCCTATGGCTTAACCACCCAAAACCGACAAACAAGACGAGCCAGACTACGGTTCGTAGAGTCATAGCACGAAGGCTGTCAATAGCAATCGGGCTTCCTCCTGTATACAAATAATAAATTGCTGACAGCACCAGGAGATTAAGAATGAATATGACCGCTGCTGCATACATGCCTTGTTTGACATTCCGTAAAGCGATGATGCCTGCTGAAACATACATAATACCCATTATTGCGTTGTAGATCAGCAGAGGACGGTAAACGATATATCCTGGATCTGAACCCAGAAGGACACGAGTGCCTGCAAAAATTGTTGCAAGGCCAAATAACACCGCTAAGAGTACCAATCCCTTTTTCATAATTTTCATATACCTCACCATTTATTGAGTGTTCCCTTTGTTATGGCGCTTAAGGATCGAAATGTGCCACACGGCTTTTCGGGCCTACACTTAGGTATGGATAGACCAAAAAAACCAGATCCCGAATTAAGAGAACTGGTTTTTTTTGATTTCACAATTTATCTCTGCAGGTTGTGCTGCAGGGGATTAACCGTTTTTTATTATCCTAGAATTACCTCATAAAAATGGGGCGTAGGATTGCCGTCAAATAGGGGCATTACGCGCTTACCTGCTTTGTCATGGGCAGGGCTGCTATGCATTGCCTTAAATTTGTCCTGATTTTCAAACTCAACAATACCGGCATAATTGCCATCACCAAGAGGTTTTAAGAGCCTCCTACCGATAAAACCATCAAAGTTAGAGAATTCTTTGTTTGACGAGGCAAACCACTCTCGAAACTCAGCATCTTTGCCAGATTTTATGGGCGGAAAAGAGATAAGAGCTATAAACATAATGTCACCTCCATGTATACACGACGTTTTGATTAAATGCTTAAATCCTTGTTCCCAACGGTCTTGGATGCGGGGCCAAAAAAATATAGTTGGTGACGAAAATTGGGAATTTAAAAAATCGTAACCGTAATAAATATAATAAACAATCATCCCTTAGTGTCAAGGGTTATAAATTGCCCGGCAAAGTTACAAAGAACAACTCTGTAACGAACTTACTCGTCAATATTTTGTGTTATCCATCTCTTTTTTAAAACAAGTGTTAAAAGGGAAACCGCCAAAAGAACCATTACAAGTACTAAATGTATAATGTCCAGAAGGGTTATGATTCCCGGTGAAAAAAGGTAGCCTTCAAAGTTCTTTAAAACCAAAAGGATCCCGGTAATTATCAGCCCTGAAAGTATAAAAACTTTTACATACCCGGAGGTTGTAATTTTTAATCTGCGCTTTTTCCCTGATAAAAAGTAATCGATAACCGCATAGGCTGAAAGACCAAGAAATATAACAGCGGTGAGGTAGTGTAAATAATGCGTGATATAGAACTCTGCAAGCCACCCTAATCCGGGTATATCTGCAACATAGTACCTTTTAAATATAGGCATTTGCCCAAAACCGGTCAGGGTAAGCATAAAAACAGACAAAAAATATATTTTATTGATAATTTTGGTTTGCATTTTTTTACTTCCCCTTTTCATCAGAATCTTTTTTTCTGCCTGAAGCATAAATTTTACCAACAGCAGCTGCAACTCCGGCAAGGGGGGCAAAGAACATAGCTTTTGTTAGATTTTCAGCTGAAGCCATTCTGTTTGGTTCAGGTTTTAGATCCGGCATGCCCTTGCCTGTTTTTATGGCTTTGTTCAGCTCGGCAAAAGGAACAGGTGAAACATAAATTGTGTTTGTACCTCCATTTTCCTTATCACCGTAAACATAACCGCCTGTCTCCCTGGCAAGCTTGTACGCTTTTTCTATTATCTCGTCTCTTGGTCCGATTGTTTGCACATTCTCAGGGCAAGCTTCTATACATGCGGGTTCTTTACCATTTTTTATACGATCATAGCATCTGTCACACTTATACATAACCCCGTTTCCGGCAATTGATGGGAGTATGTTAAGGTAAAGACCTGTACCGGTCTGTCTTTGGGGAACATCCCACGGGCAGACTTCATTACATTTGGAACCACCAAGACAAAGATCGGGATTAAGGCGGGAGATTCCGTTCTGTAATTGTTCTGCCGCACCCCAGGGGCAAAGTTTTACGCATGGAGGGTTGACACAGTGCATGCATCTCCTCGGAATTGAAAGTTCCCTCTCTTCCCCGTTTATCTTAACATCTGCATACTGAATAAAGAGCCAGTTGTAAGGTGTTAATCTGTCAGAAACGTCCTTTTTGTCTGACCAGTCCTCAACCTTTACCCTTGAAGGATACATTTTTGGAAAAGGTTTTTCAGGGTTTGGATACTTTCCACCATTAACCTCAGAACATGCATCAACACATTCTCCACAACCAATACATTTACTGATATCAAGCATGGTTGCGATATGCTCTTCCCTGCCTGATGCAAAGCCTTGCGCAGGCACACTTGCAGCAGCAACAGAACAGACAGCTGCGGTTCCGAATTTAATGAAGGATCGTCTTGAAAGTTTTTTTATCATGGGAAAATCCTGCTCATGGTTAATCGAATTTATTATTAAATTAATAAATATGTCTCTGATCTGTATATACAGATACAGGATGAAAAAATGGTTGTAAACAAAACAAAAAAAATGTTGAAACCCGAAGAGGCCTGGATAGCGCCTCTAATCCATTTTAACAGCTGTGTCCTTTATACTCTGCAATTGAAATGCCGGATCATTGCTGATCCGGTGAAAAATTAGTCTATATTTTTAATGAATTATTCAGCTTTAGGTTCAGCAGGCTTCTGTTCCTTGGGTGATTCAGGGGCAGGTTGGGTTTCACTGTTGTCCGCCTGGCCTGCAATTTTTGTCGTTATTTTATTGCTGATCTGCTGGATATAGCCCTTATTCCAGGCAAAACCCACCGCAATCAGCAGAACCAGCAAAAACACCCAGCGCTTCCAAGGGGTTTTTTTCTCGGCAAAGGGGTCAATTAGGGTCCGCTCTGCACCTTTGGGTAACACCGCCATCTTGGTAAGCGTTGCTCCAAACGGAATGTTGATGCTCGCCTTGGTATTGACCGCCCATCCGTTGGCGTCAAGAATAGGACCAAGGTTGCGCTGCCGCAGCTTGAGAAAGGCGATCAACATGGATGGGCCTGAAATAACGAGAATTATGCCACCAAATGCCAACGGTATTTGCCAGAGAGGCAGGCCCATAAAACCGCCAATAATCGCAGCAATTGCAGTACCAATAGCACCCAGAGCTAAACCTATGGCTGCAAAAATACCAGCAAATTTACCAACATCAAATGGTTGGGCTGGCTGCGTACCTGCAGTTGTCTTCTTTTCTACGTCGGCTATCCCGGCACTGGCACTGCTGTCCACAGCTTTATCCTTTGCAGCGGCAAATTTTTCAATCTGCTCGCCGATCATGCGGCCGATGCGTTTATAGGGCGACCAGAACGCCTGGGCAACACTGATCGGATGATCGATAATCTTGACGATAGTAGCATCCCAGTCATCACCTTTGGTATCGTAAAACACACCGTTTCGACCGACCATCAGGTTGTCGGAATCACCGCCGGTAAAAGCAGCGGCAATGATCATAGTGTCATTGCTGTTACGACGATTGCAGTTGCAGTACGCCAGATATACCCTGCTCAGACTGGCCAGTGGACTATGGGCATCAATACTTGCCACCCTGACACAAAGTTCGCAGGCCCGGCCGTCAATAAACAGAGTTCCTGACTGGAAAATAGCCTTGCTGCCCTGGGCATAAAAATCGCGAAAAGCAACAAAATTATTTAGCAAACGGTAAAGATCACGGTTGAAATGCACCAGTTTTACAACCTTAACAATGGTATCAACCTTTTCGGCAAGTTCGAAATCACGTTTTATCAGTTCTTCCAGTCGTTCCCGCTGGGAACCCTGCAGAATTTCTTCTACCCGGTTAAGACCCAGAGGTTCAACCTCCACACCACCTTTTTCAGCATACCAGGCTTTATAGGCGGTAAAAGTCGTTTTGATCTCCAGCCATTGATCCTCATCAAGATGATCCAGTGAACCAAATAACGGAGCAACAATCATCTTCACAAATTCCTTCATGGATCGAGCCCAGGTCGGATTGAGCCCCTCATTTAGCGGCAGGGACCGCCCAGCCTGAATATGCGCCAGGGGAAAATGTTCAAGTTCTGCAGTAGCGCAATGAAGATCCTGACCGGAAATGGCTTCGTAGGTGACAATAGAGGGATTAAGCGGTTCTTGAGCTTTAGCATCAAAAGCTGCCAAACTGCAACGCACAAAAAAATCGTCAATTTTATTCGTCAGGGTACTGAAAACTGCAGCGGCAACCAGGGTATTCTCACCAAATGGAAGGATATCAGGGTTGGTGCCTGTCTTTGCCCACCACTCTGTATACAATTGAGCTGACTCGAAGAAAAGTTCGACCTTATCCTGGGAAATACCTGGCTGACCGCTGCGATCCTCTTCACTGCCCACGCAGACCATGATCTCCTCAATAAGAGTTCTTGTCTCTTCGTCCTCAGCCGAGTGGGCCGGAATAATGCCATCTCCGTTAAAAGCTGAATCGTGGAGCAGCAGGGAGGTGTCGGCAACATCTTCAATAGTGATACTTTCAGCCTCGGGTTTACCAAGATAGGTAAGGAGCTGCCTGGCTGAGGCAAGCAGTTGCAGACCTTCCTGGTTGCCGTCATTGATAGCCTGGAGAGGCAGTTCGCTTGACCCAGCCATTACCGAATCCAGATTGTTGAGTACCGAACAGATCCATTTTACTGCTGCCAGAACCTCCTGAACACGCACCCGCCCATCGGAATCGCTGTCAAGCATAGCCAGGGTGCTTGAATCAAACTCCAGACCATTAACCGGGCAGCTGAGCGCAGCCCAAAGCTTTTGATCAAGCTCCACCAGATGCTGAAGATCTTCAGCCCTTTCCAGGCGGACCTGATCAAATCCACCCAGACGACTGAATCGCCAGCGATGTGCTGCATCAGGGGTATGTTCCATTTGAAGGTTTCCTTATTTTTTTTAAAAGTTAAACACGAAAAGTTAAATGCAATAAAGCGGAATCCTTTTTAATTGATAGAGCTTATAAGATTTAAAAGGATAGTTAATTTAGGATAGAAACTGATTTTTTGTCAAGAAAATTGTTAAACGAATGGTGTGTTGCCACAAAACGAAGAATAGTTTAGTGCAAATCACGGTGTGTTATGAACTAAACAACGGGTCGGGGCAAGAGAGGTATCCGGCCACAACGGATTTTGAACCTCCGCCAGCGGTGATCTTTTGATAGTCGTTTTTTATAAAACCCTTGCAGAACGGATGTTATTATTTAATCCAGCATAGAAATCCATATCCTCCGGGTATGGTCATAATTCAAAGGCTTTGCCGCTTGGACGACTCCATGTTACTCCTTAGTTGAATCTTCCCCACGATTTCAAGCAAAGAGCAACTGGGGGCTGAGATTATAGAACTGAACATACAAATTGATCATGTGCACTTACTTGGGATACGGTCGGGATACAGACGCTTTTGTTTAGATGTTTGCTGATTTCCAATAGACCTTTTCTAAATCAAGTATCTGTTGGCTTAAGGTAAAACACGTCCTTAAACTTGATTCTATAATTGACCAATGGTATAAACAGTAACAATCTTTTGCAAAACCTCGGTGGATGTCAAGCAAGTTGTCACCTCTATTAAAAAAATACTTCCTTCAGTTGATCCTAAAAACATCGTTTCTGTCCGCAAAAGCTTTCCATGACCTCCGACGAGCTTTTTTGGAGGCCCATTCT
>JAVEQI010000036.1:0-34387 GCA_034007745.1 Desulfobacterium sp. | reverse complement strand
CCTTTTCCTTGAAGTGGTGCATGGAGTCGGCTTCGAGATCAAAGGCCAGCCGTTTTTCTGTTTTCAGGAGTTCGCACCGGGCCGCAAGATCTTCTTCAGTTTCGATCAGCGTATATTCAATCATTTTTTCCTTGACCGTTTCGGGCAGTTCCCTTAATGTTTGATGTTTTGTACCATTAAATAATTTAAACTAACATAGTTATGGATAACCAAAATGATTAATATAACACTTCCTGACAACAGTATAAAGTCTTTTAACGACTATCCCCGGGGCATGGATGTGGCAAAGAGTATTTCCGATGGTTTTGCCCGGAACTGCGTTGCCATGGAGATCGACGGTAAACTCCTGGATCTTGATGTCGAGATCAAGGAGGATTGTGCCATCAGGCTCATCACCACAAGGGACCCTGAGGCGGTTGAAGTCCTCCGCCACAGTGCGGCCCATGTCATGGCCGAGGCAGTTCAGAATCTTCATCCAGACGCAAAGCTCACCATCGGTCCGGTGGTCGAGGATGGATTTTACTATGACATTGATATGGAGCCAATTTCAGACGCTGATTTTCCCGGGATTGAGGCTGAGATGGCAAAGATCGTCAAGGCCAAAAAAACATTTGAGCGCTCCGAGATCACCAGGGAAGAGGCCCTTGAGATGTTCAAGGACAATCCCTACAAAAAAGAACTGATCAGCGCCCTTGAGGATCAGACCATCTCCATTTACCGCCAGGGCGGTTTTGTCGATCTTTGCCGGGGACCCCATCTCCCCCATACAGGGATGATCAAGGGGCTCAAGCTCATGAAGACCTCGGGTGCCTACTGGCGGGCCGACCAGGAGAGAGAGCAGCTCCAGCGGCTTTATGGAACGGCCTTTTTTGATAAAAAAGAGCTCAAGGACTATCTCTATCTCATCGAGGAGGCAAAGAAACGCGATCACCGCAAGATCGGCACCCGCATGGGGCTGTTCAGCTTTCACCAGGAGGCCGCTGGCATGCCTTTTTTCCACGCAAAGGGTATGGATATGTGGAACGAGCTTCTTGCCTATTGGCGGGACGAGCACAGGGCAGCAGGTTATGTGGAGACCAAAACTCCTGTGATGCTGAGCCGTAAACTCTGGGAAAAGAGCGGACACTGGGACAACTACCGGGAGAACATGTACACATCGGTGGTGGACGAGGAGGAGTATGCCATCAAGCCCATGAACTGTCCCGGTGGTATGATTCTTTACAAAAATGAATCCCACTCCTACCGGGATCTCCCCCTGCGGGCGGGGGAAATCGGCCTTGTCCACCGCCACGAACTATCGGGTGCCCTTAACGGCCTTTTCAGAGTCAGGGCCTTTCACCAGGACGACGCCCACATATTCATGACCCCCGACCAGATCGAGGCCGAGATCCTTGGAGTTTTAGAGCTTGTGGAAAGGATCTATTCCCGGTTCGGCCTTGGTTTTCACCTGGAGCTGTCCACCCGGCCAAAGAAGTCCATCGGGTCCGACGAGCAGTGGGCCGAGGCCACGGCAGGTCTTAAAAACGCCCTGGACAAGTACGGTCAGGAGTACATCATTAACGAGGGCGACGGTGCCTTTTACGGTCCCAAGATCGATATCCACATCAAGGACGCCCTGGGAAGAACCTGGCAGTGCGGCACTGTCCAGCTGGACATGGCCCTGCCCCAGAGGTTCGACCTGACCTACAAGGGGACTGACAACGAAAAGCACCGGCCCATCATGATCCACCGGGTTATATATGGCTCCATCGAGCGGTTTTTCGGCATTCTGGTCGAGCACTTTGCCGGCAAATTCCCCCTCTGGCTCGCCCCGGTCCAGGCAGTGGTGCTGCCCATCAACGATGACCTTGTCGATCATGCTCAAACGGTGAAAAAAGAGCTTGAGGCCAATGGTATCCGCTGTGAGGTGGATAGAAGGACTGAGAGCTTGAAAAAGAAGATCCGGGAGGCCCAGATAAACTATGTGCCCCTGATCATAACCATTGGTGACAAGGAGCGGGAGAGTAATACCTTAAGCGTCAGAACCCTTGACGGCAAGGTGAGGATGGGGCTTGCCATTGATGACTTCATGGTGCCCGTACTTGATCACATCCGGTCGCGGCGTCTGGACGAGGATATTCTCTAAGGGGTCTGGCAATGAAAAAAACCATTCTCTACCGGCTGCCGGTGGTCGCCTATTGTGTACTTGTTTTTTGGCAGTCTTCATCAGCCTCGCCAGCTTCGCTGCCGACCTTTGCCCATGCGGACAAGGTCATGCATTTCTGCGGTTACGCCCTGCTTGGAGCCCTCGTGGCAAGAATGCTTGTGCATGAGACCCTTGCCTTTTCCCGGCGAAATCTGATGATCGCTGCTGTTCTTTTTTCAACCCTGTACGGTGTAAGTGACGAGTTTCACCAGAGCTTTGTTGCGGAACGTTCGGCCGATATCTTTGATGTTGTGGCAGATGGGGTTGGCAGTGTGGTTGGGGTGGTTTTTTATGCGTGGGTCCGGCATTCAAGAAACTTGAGACAAGAGACAAGAAACAAAGTTTAGCCCTGATTCAAGTTTCAACTTTCGTTGTGTCCGCTAGGACATGTGGGTTTTAAGAAACTCCTGCCGATCTTGCCGCCGCAAAGGGCGACCGTAAGGGATCGCCCCTACACCTCCGCCCGTTAAAAGGAGGTCGATTTGGGGTATGAAAAAACCCCGGACCGGAGATTGGTCTGATTCGGGGTGTAGTGGTTCGGGAGGGGCGGTTCTTGAACCGCCCCTGTTTGTTAGATTTGTTACATCTCTGATTCCGGGTGGAAAACGTTCACTTCCTTGAGATCGTCATTGAGGTAGGTCCTCTCGTTGGGTCCGAGGATTCCAAGGGAGAGACAGATCAAGGTCCAGAGGTGAACAACCCCGTAGTTTCCGCCAAAGTGATGGCTCATCTCATGGATCTGGGCGTGGCAGTTATGACAGCCTGCAATGCAGTAGTCTGCCTTGGTGGTCTGGATCTGGTCGTCCTTTGTCTTGCCGTAGGCCAGCCGTTCGTCCTTGAATCCAGACTGGAGGAACCCGCCGCCGCCGCCGCAGCAGAAGTTGTTGGATTTGTTCGGTGTCATGTCGATGAAGTTTTCCTCACCCACAACCGATTTTACGACAAACCTCAGGTCTTCTGCAATGGCGTCACCATAGGATTTACGAACGATCTGGCAGGGATCCTGGACCGTGAACTTGATCTTGAGATCCTTGTTCCAGTCGGAATTTACCTTGAGCTTGCCTTCCCTGATCCATTTTGCATAGTACTCGTAAATATTTTTAACTTCAAAGCTGTGCTTGATGTCGAATTTTTTCAATCCTGCCAGGATTGAGAATGTGATGTGGCCTCACTCCGTGTTCATGAACGTTTTGCAGCCCACCTCCTCGGCGGCAGCCGCCGTCTGCTGGGTCAAATGCTTCCAGGCATCGTCGTCGGACAGGAACAGGCAGTAGTTCTCTGCTGCCCATCCCTTGCTGGTGTAGGTCCAGTTGGCACCCACCAGGTGAAGGATCTTCCAGAGGGGCACCATTTCATCGGGTTCGGTTACCGGCTCCCTTGAGTTCTGGTTCAGAACAATTTCGGCTCCGGGCTTGTCAATGGGGGCCTCCATGTCGGCAAATTCGGGCTGGGCCTCCTGGTACTCCTCAAGCACATCTCCCACAACAAAGATAAAGTCATCCACAGGTGTTCCCATGGCGCTGCCTGATTCGTTGGTAAGAGCCGCATCGCAGGATCCAAGGATTCCCTTGGGACGTTCCGCCCTCGGAACTTCCGCCCTTGCATTGTACACAAGCTGGGGTATGTTGATCTGCATCGGGCAGACATATATGCATCTCTGGCACATGGTGCACATCCAGATCCAGTCGGAACTCAAGATTTCTTCATCCATTCCAAGGGCCGCCATTCTCAGGAACTTTCTTGGATCCATTCCCCTGAGACCGGTTGCGGGGCAACCCGAGGCGCATGCGCCACAGGTCAGGCAGGCGTTGAGATTTCCGCCGTCGGGCAGAAGCTTCATCACCTTGTCCTTGAAAACGCTCTTTCTTTTTCCTCCAATTTTAATCGCTGCGTCACCCATGCTCTACTGTCCTCCCTGATTATATTAAAGCTTAAGCGTATTGACACATTCTACACCGAATATTTCTCCGACCTAGAACATCTGGCCGATACTACCTGATCTATTTGATCTGGTCAATATTTCTTGGTCAATGCTATTTGGCCGGATAACTTCCAGCCGGATCATTTATAATATCTTTGTTATTTCTCCTATTCTTTTATCCCTGTCAACCTTTTTATGTTTTAGATCCATAAGAATTGACATTTTGACTGTGTGTACTAATATTCCTGACCATGCAAAGAGTCAAAAAGATTGAACAGCTGCTGCCCCAGACCATGTGCGCCGACCGCAACTCACTGATTCAGGCACTTCGACGCTTGAAGGGGACGATTAAACAGAAAAATCCAGACCATGACAAGATCCGCTCCCAGGTCGCAGCCCTTGAGGGCCGGGTGAAAAAGTCCAGCTGGGAACGGGCGGCAAGACAGGCATCCATGCCCCCTATCTCCTACATGCCGGAATTGCCCATCACTGGAAGAAAGGATGAGATCATCCATGCCTTGAAGACCCATCGAGTGGTTATCATCTCCGGCGAGACAGGGTCGGGCAAGACCACCCAGATTCCCAAGTTCTGCATGGCCGCAGGCAGGGGGGCTGCCGGAAAGATCGCCTGCACCCAGCCAAGACGCATTGCAGCCATTACCGTTGCGGCAAGAATAGCAGAGGAGCTGGGCCGGCAGGCCGGGGGAATAGTGGGGCATAAGATTCGGTTTGACGACCGCACCTCAAAGGACTCGATCATAAAGATTATGACCGACGGCATCCTGCTTGCAGAAACCCAGCAGGATCCCTATTTGAACGAGTACGACACCATCATCGTTGATGAGGCCCACGAGCGCAGCCTGAATATCGATTTTATCCTTGGTATTTTGAGAGACCTCGTGAAACGACGGCGGGACCTTACCCTTGTCATCACCTCGGCCACCATCGATACACAGAAGTTTTCCAGGGCCTTTGACAATGCACCGGTGATAGAGGTGTCGGGCAGGATGTTTCCCGTTGAGGTGAGGTACGCTCCCATTGACAACCCTGAAGATGACAGCCTGGACGACCCGGCCGATGACCAGGGGTATGTGGAGGCTGCGGTCCGGGCAGTCGACGAGATCCAGAGTCAGTCCCGCACCGGGGACATCCTGGTGTTCATGCCCACCGAGCGGGACATCGAGGAGACCATCGAGCTGCTCCAGGGTCGAAAATATCCTGGCAGTGTAATTCTGCCCCTTTTTGCGCGGCTGTCTGCCAGGGATCAGTCCAGGGTCTTTACCCGGGGGGTCGGCAGAAAGATCATCGTCTCAACCAACGTGGCCGAAACCTCGCTCACCATTCCCGGCATCAAATACGTTGTGGATTCAGGCCTTGCAAGGATACTTAACTATTCGCCAAGGACAAGAACCACGGCCCTTCCGGTTTCCCCCATTTCAAAGAGCAGCGCCAACCAGAGAATGGGAAGATGCGGCAGGGTAGCCAACGGAATCTGCATAAGGCTTTACGGTGAGGACGAGTTTGAGTCCCGCCCGTTTTTCACCTCCCCCGAGATTCTGAGGAGCAACCTTGCCGAGGTTATCCTGAGGATGATCTCGCTGCGCCTCGGGGATGTTGCGGCCTTTCCCTTTATCGATCCCCCAGCACCCAAGAGCATCAAGGACGGGTTTGATACCCTTCTTGAGCTTGGCGCCATCCGTCAGACCAAGGGTAAAAGTCAGGGCAAGGGTAAAAACAACACCAGGACTGGATATGTTCTTACGCCCCGGGGGCGAATTATGGCCAGGATTCCGGTGGACCCCAAGCTTTCAAGAATCCTTCTTGCTGCAGACGTCGAGGGTTGCCTTGATGAGGCCGTCATCATCGTGTCCGCCCTTTGCATTGCAGATCCCCGCGTTCGACCCCAGGACAAGGCCCAGCATGCTGATCAGATGCATGCCGCCTTTAAGGACCCCTCGTCGGATTTTATCACCCTTTTAAATATCTGGAACGCCTATGCAGAGGCAGAAAGAACAATTAAGACCCGGAACGGGGTGAGGCGCTTCTGCAAGGACAACTTCCTTTCCTTCAGGCGCTTCAGGGAGTGGGGAGACATCCAGCACCAGATCCGTTCGGTCTTGAGCGAGCACGGTATCACCAGGGAGGGCGCATCCCCCCTGCCCACGGGAACAAAGGGTCTCAAGGGAAAATCCTTTGAAATAGGCGGCCCCCTGTACACGGCCCTTCACCGGAGCATTCTTGCGGGCTATCTCGCAAACATAGCCCTTAAAAAAGAGAAAAATATTTACACCGCCACCAAGGGCCGGTCTGCGGTCATCTTTCCAGGCTCTGGCCTGTACAATCGGGCTGGTTCCTGGATTGTTGCCTCCGAGTTTGTCGAAACTTCAAAGCTCTTCGCAAGGACTGTTGCCAACATCGATCCCGGCTGGCTCGAGGATGTGGGTCAGGACCTTTTGACCCGAACCTGGTCTGCCCCCCGATGGGTGATGAAGCGTGGGGAGGTGGTGGCCAACGAGCAGGTCTCTCTGTTCGGCCTTGTGATCGTGCCCGAACGAACCGTTGCCTATGGTAAGGTCAATCCGGAAGAGGCGGGTGAGATTTTTATCCGCCAGGCCCTTGTAGAGCAGGAGGTGGTAAGGCCCCTCGGATTCATGGCGCACAACCGGGAGCTCATTGACGAACTTCGCAGGGCCGAGGAAAAGACCAGGCGGCGGGATATCGTTGTGACGGAAGATGACATGTTTTTATTCTACCAGCAGCGCCTGGATCGGAATTTTTCAAACCTTGCTACCTTTACCCGGTATTTAAAGGAAAAGGGGTCGGACAAGTTTCTGCGCATGACAGTCAAGGATCTCCAGCAGCGCTCTCCGGATGCTGAGGAGCTTATGCAATTTCCCGATACCCTTGAGATGGGTGGTGGAAGCTTTCGTCTTGAGTACGGGTTTGAGCCCGGGGCGGAGACCGACGGGGTAACGGTCAAGGTGCCGGCGGCCTCTGCGGCCTCGGTGAGTGTCGCCAGGATAGATCGTCTAGTTCCTGGGCTTTTGACGGAAAAAATTGCCGCCCTTATCAAGGCCCTGCCCAAAAGATTCCGGGTGCGGCTGGTGCCGGTTGCAGACACGGCAGCCACGTTGGCCCGGCTCCTGCCCGAGTCAGACCGGCCGCTCTTTGTCGAACTGAGCCATTTAATAGAGCAGCGGTTCAATGTTGATATCCCCCAGTCTGTCTGGTCGGATGACTCCCTTGAGGACCACCTTAAAATTCGCATCTCCATTACCGATGCCAGGGGAAAAGAGATGGCCGCATCCAGGGAGAACGAGTTGCTTGGCAAATATGCAAGGGGCCATGGTTCCGATGACCGGCTGTTTCAGGATGCGAAAAAACGCCTGGAACGGGCGGGGGTGGTTGCCTGGGATTTTGGAGATATCAGTTCTCCTGTTCTCCTGGGCGGAAAGGATGATTTTTCCTACAACGTCCATTATGGGCTGCAGTGTGAGCAGGATAAGGTCAGTCTGAGGTTGTTTAAGTCTGAGGATGAGGCACTCAGAACCCATCTGACAGGGGTGCATCGGTTGTTTGCCATCTGCTTTGAGGACGACTTCAAGGCCCTTAAGCGGGACGTTAAAAAATGGTCCCATCTTAGAGCCGGGGCGGCAAAGTTCGGTGGATGGGAACGGTTTCAACAGGCCCTTGTATCCTGTGTGTTCCGCGATCTTTTTGCAAGGGACATCAGGACCAGAAAGGCCTTTTTAGAACTTGCCGATACCGGGCTTCCCCTTGTATTCCGCCACGGGGATGAACTGATGAAAAGCGTGGTATCTCTTTTTGAAGAGCACGACAGGACTCTGACTCTTTTAAAAACGCTTATCCTGAAATCCCGGAACAGGCCAGGGGTTCTGGCAATGGCGCAAACTCTTGAAAGGGACCTTGCCCTGCTTTTGCCCGAGCTGTTTCCAGATCTCTACGATATCGAAAGAATCAAGCTTCTTGAACGCTATGTGGCGGCCATCAGAATCCGGGCCGAACGTGGAGCGATCGATCCTGTTAAGGATTCAGCCAAGGCGGAATCCGTGGTAAACCATACCCGGAAACTCAACCAGCTCCTCGACTCCCTCACAGGGGAATCGTCAGGGGAAAAGTCTGCTGCTGTGGAAGAGTATTACTGGATGATCGAGGAATACAAGGTGTCTGTGTTTGCCCAGGAACTTGGGACCACCGTTAAAATTTCCCCCAAAAGGCTCAACACCATGTGGCAGAAAATCCAGGCCATGATCTGATCTTCTTCAGCGCTAAATGTTCAGCAAGGGAATACCGACTGGGCCTCCAACTCTGGAATTTAAAAATAAGGATTGGTTCGTCCTTCCAACCGTTTCAAGCCCGGGGCAGATACCCGGGCTCTCCCTTTATAAGATAGCGCTTTCCCAGGTCTGTTCTCCCGCGTTTGATGCATCCCTGGCCATAGATGACGGCTTTTTTCTGGAATACCTTTTTTGCTGCCCTGCGCTGTTCCACAGTGAGGATGTCCGCGGCCAACAGACGTTCAATGGCATCGATCCTGTGCCTGTCCAGGGAGTGCTGCCGGGAGAGCTGGTCGTCGTGACCACCTCTTTTTATGGTGCAGGCCTGTTCCATGAGATATATGGGATGGGTGGCCGAGACCCTCAGCCAGAGATCGTAATCCTCGCAGGCTGGGAGGCGCTCGTCAAAACAGCCCTTCAAGTCAAACAGGGCGGGTCTCACCATCACGGCTGACGGGCTGACCAGGCATAGTTCAAGGGAGGGTTCAAAGATCATGCCCCCCTGTTTTGCGTGTTTGTTTTTTGGGTTGACCCGGCGGCCGTTCCTGATCCAGATCTCCTGGGTCTGACAGATCATGGCGTCTGGATGGTCGTTGAAAAAAGCCACCTGGCGTTCAATCTTGTCTGGAGTCCACAGGTCGTCCGAGTCAAGAAGGGCTATCAACTCTCCCCGGCTCCTTCTGATCCCGGTATTTCTTGCTGCGCTCACCCCTTTGTTCTCCTGAAAAATTACCTCGATCTGCCGGTCAAAGGTGTGAAGCAGCTTCTGGGTATCGTCCGTGGAGCCGTCGTCCACAACAATGATCTCCAGGGGGCGGTAGGTCTGATCTATCACCGACCTGATAGCCTCGCCTAGAATCCATCCCCGGTTAAAGGTGGGAATGATCACCGAAACAAGGGGTTTTTGTTTGTTTTTTTCCATGGATCTCCTACTACCACACTCTGATATGTCTTGCAAATCCATTGGCTTGCCTTTTCTTAACCACAGAGCACATTTTTTTAACCACAGAACACACAGAAAACACAGAAGATGTAAAATAATTGTTCAGCTTATTGGCGCCCTTCAAAAGTACCTTATCCTTTATGAGGCCGTTTCTTAATTTGGAGGGGGCTCCAAAGAGAAGTTTAAGTCATTTTTATGCCCACGTGAAGAATGTCAGTTTTTTCTGTTCTGTGTATTTTGTGGTTTATATCTGTTTATCGGCGGTAGCCCTACACTCGTAGCCTACACTGAGATTTTAAATCAGAATTCCTGGCACCTTGACATGAAACGGTAAATCGCTTATTTACACAAAGATCGTATCGGTGATTCGTCACTCTTAACCAAGAGGATATTATGGCCAGACTGAAACTGAAGGAATATTTGATAAATCGGGAATGGTGCAAAGGATGCGGTATCTGTGTCCATTTCTGTCCAAAACAGGTGCTGGAGCTTGATGCCATGGAAAAGGTGATTGCGGCAAGACCCGAAGATTGTATCTGCTGCAAATTGTGCGAGCTCAGGTGCCCTGATCTTGCCATTGAAGTGATAACAGACCAGGATGAAAAAAATGAATAAACAGATCAAGTTTGTCCAGGGAAATGAAGCCTGTGTCGAGGGTGCCCTATATGCCGGCATTAATTTTTTTGCAGGATACCCCATAACCCCTTCAACGGAGGTGGCTGAACTCCTTGCCGTCAGGCTTCCCCAAAGGGGGGGTAAGTTTATCCAGATGGAGGATGAGATCGCCTCCATGTGCGCCATTATCGGCGCATCCCTGACCGGCCACAAGGTTATGACTGCAACCAGCGGGCCTGGATTTTCCTTAAAGCAGGAGGCCCTGGGCTATGCCTGCATGGCCGAGATTCCCTGTGTGGTGGTCAACGTTCAGAGGGGCGGACCCTCCACGGGCAATCCCACCCATGTGAGCCAGGGGGACGTCAACCAGGCCCGGTGGGGAACCCATGGGGATCATGCCATAATAACCCTTACCGCCTCCAACCACCAGGATGTGTTTGCCATGACAGTGGATGCATTCAACCTTGCTGAAACCTATAGAACTCCGGTGATCCTGCTGTTTGACGAGGCTGTGGGCCACATGAGGGAAAAACTTGTAATTCCTGAAGAGGGGGAGATTCCCCTGGTGGACAGACTTCGAACTTCGGTTGGCAAGGGTGTGGACTACCATCCCTATCTTCCCCGGGAGGATGGCAGGCTTCCCATGTCTGATTTTGGCGGGGATCACCGGTATAACGTCACCGGACTTTTCCACGACATGTGGGGTTTCCCTTCAAACAACCCTAAGGTTGTCGACGGGCTTCTGCACCACCTGGTGGACAAGATTGAAAATAACGTCGACACCATTACCCGGTACAAGGAGCACTTTCTTGAGGATGCCGAGTATGTGTTTGTCTCCTATGGCTCTTCCGCCAGGTCCGCTATCCACCTTGCCAAGAACCGCAGGCAGAGGGGAGAGAAGATCGGAGTTCTCGAACTTCAGTCCATCTGGCCCTTTCCCGATGAGATGATTCGGGAGAAGTGCAGGGGCGCCAGGGCAGTGATCGTTGTGGAGATGAACATGGGCCAGGTGATGCGCCATGTAAAGGCGGCCGTTGAAGAACCCGAGCGGGTCTTTCTGGCCAACAGGATTGACGGCCATCTGATAACTCCATCGAATATCAAGCAGCTTCTCCGGGTTATCCAGGGAAGGGGGGTGTAAAATGAGTGTCAAGGATTATTTGAGGGAACGGTTTTTCCCCCACATGTGGTGCCCGGGCTGCGGCCATGGAACGGTACTGAATTCGCTGTTAAGGGCTGTGGAGGCCCTGGGCCTTGACAAGAACGACATTGTCATGACTTCGGGGATTGGATGCTCGGCTAGGATTTCAGGCTATGTGGACTTTCATTCGCTGCACACCATCCACGGCAGGGCCCTTGCCTTTGCCACCGGAGTCAAGCTCAGCACTCCCAGGCTCAATCTCCTGGTACCCATGGGTGACGGCGACGCCCTTGCAATTGGTGGAAATCACTTTATCCATGCGGCCAGACGAAACATCGATATGACTGCCATAGTTATGAACAACAGGATTTACGGCATGACCGGCGGCCAGTTTTCACCCCTTTCCGGGGTGGGCATCAAGGCGACCACAGCCCCCTACACCAACATTGACAATGACTTTGATGTTGTGAAGATAGCTAGGGCGGCCGGAGCTTCGTTTGTGGCAAGGACCACCACCTACCATGTTCTGGAGGCCGTGAATATCCTGAAAAAAGCCATAGCCCACAAGGGGTTTTCTGTTGTGGAGATCCTTTCCCAGTGTCCCACCCATTTTGGCAGGAAAAACAAGGAGGGAGACGCATCAAGCATGCTCGAACTTCATAGGTCAAACACGGCAAAGATAGGTTCCAAGGCCCTGGAGGAAAATCCAGCGCTTCTCCCCCGGGGAATCTTTGTGGACGAGGACAGGACTGAGTATTGTGAGGCTTACGAAGAGCTTATCAAGCGGGCGATGGGAGGGGCAAAATCATGATACGAACCAGACTCGTATTTTCAGGTTCAGGCGGGCAGGGGGTGATCACCGCCGCCATCATCCTGGCTGAGGCCGCCGTCATCCATGGGGGCATGCATGCAACCCAGTCCCAGACTTATGGGGCTGCGGCAAGGGGAGGGGCCACAAAGAGCGATGTGATCCTGTCTGATACCGAGATTGATTTCCCCGAGGTGGTCCAGCCCAACATCCTGGTTTGTCTCACCCAGGAGGCCTACACCTCGTTTTCCCCGATTATCCGGCCGGGCGGTCTGCTGCTGACAGATTCCCGTTTTGTCACCACCTTTAAAAAGGTGGATGGAAGGCAGATAGAGCTTCCCGTTTACGATACGGTAATGGAAAAAATCGGTAAGCCCATTGTCTTTAATATCAGCATTCTCGGGGCCTTGATCGGCATCACCGACCTTATCAATCCAGCATTCATCATGGAGGTGATCAAGACAAGGGTGCCCAGGGATTTTGTCGAGATGAACAACCGTGCTCTGGAGCTTGGGCTTGCCATGGGTGCCCAGTATAAGCGTTAGGTAGTAGACAGTAGGTAGTAGTTTAGGGGCGGTTCATCAAGAACCGCCCCTTTTGTTTTGCCCCTCTCTTCACGATTTCTTCATGAAGCCCGTGCTAATCTCTGCATTCATAAGTTTAACGAATTGAACAACATGGATGGCAGAAAATGTACAACGACTTCAGCCCGTGGCAGGAAAGCAATGGTGATCGCTTTTTTACCATGGCAGCGATTCCTTTTTTCCTGATTCTTACGGCAATTTTTTTTGAATACAGCGGGTTTGACATCTGGTGGGTCTCCCATTTTTATGACGAACAAACCCGTTCCTGGCCCTTTCAGGAGCATTGGCTGTTTGAAACCGTCATCCACCAGTGGGGAAGATATCTGGATTTTGCAGCAGGTTTTGCCTGGCTGGTGGTCTTTGCGCTCTCATTCTTTTTACCCATCCTTAAAAACCAGCGGCGGCTCATGGTTTATTTTCTGGTGGCAGCAGGGGCTGGGCCGCTCCTTGTTGGTGCGGGCAAGCACCTGACCCACATTTATACTCCCTGGGACCTTGCCCTTTTTTCAGGCACGCTTCCCCACATCCGGCTGTTTGACCATGTTCCCCCAGGTCTTGGGGTTGGCCATGCCTTTCCGGCAGGCCATGCATCCGGGGGGTACGCCTTTTTAGCCCTCTACTTTGTCATGGGGCACTTGGGGTGTTGCCGAAAAATTTACGGCCTTATGGCCGGTCTCATCCTGGGCCTTATCTTTGGGTTGGGCCAGCAGGTGCGAGGCGCCCATTTCCCGAGCCATGATCTCTTTACCCTCGTCATCTGCTGGTATTCGGTACTTTTATTTTATCGTGTTTTCTTTCCGGAAAAATACCCCAGGATTGTCAATGAGTCCCAATTAAAAGCGTTTACCCAAGGAGAATCCACCCAAGGAGAATCAAAATGATCGATAAAATTTTTAACCACCCCAAAACACGCTTTGCCGTAGTTTTCCAAACAGCGATTATTGCCCTTGTAGTGTTTGTTCTGTTGAGGTTGGTTTTTCTGATAAGAACCTGGTCCCTTACCGACCATGGAATTCTTGACCTCTCGTATATGTTCGGCCAGGGGGTCGTGTACGATATCGCCTTTCTCGGCTATTTCTCGATTCCATTCGTCATTGTTCTCGCCATTATACCCAACAGGTGGTTTAACACTTTTCTGGTCCGCCTCGCAGCCCAGGCAACCCTTTTTTTCATCGTGTACGCCCTTTGCTTCTCCGTGGTTGCCGAATGGTTCTTCTGGAACGAATTTGATGTGCGGTTTAACTTTATTTCTGTGGATTATCTGGTTTATCGCCGGGAGGTTGCGGATAATATCCTTGAATCCTATCCGGTGTTCTGGATTTTACCCATACTCTTGATCTTGACGGCCCTTATATTTTATCTGATGCGGCCATCTTTTTTAAAGGCAATGGCCGTAAAGGAACGGTTGTCCACAAGGGTCGGGATTGCCCTGTGCCTGGTTTTTATACCAGTTGCGTCACTGTTTTTTCTGGATCAATCCCAGCGGAATCGATCCGCCAACAACTATGTTAATGAAATTGCGTCAAATGGTCCGTATCAGCTGTTTGCCGCCTTTCGCAACAATACCCTTGATTTCCGGCAGTTTTATACAACCGGGGATGACGACATCCTGTCACATACCCTCAAACAAGAGGTGTTTGCCCTGAATGACAAGCCATACAGTCAGGATAATTATAACATTGCAAGGCAGGTCCGCTCAACCAGACCCCAGAGACGATTCAACGTCATCCTGATTTCAGTTGAAAGCCTGAGTGCAGAGTTTCTCACCCGCTTTGGTCAGCAGGCCGACATCACCCCGTTTATGGATGAATGGTTTAAAAAAGGCCTGCTCTTCACAAATTTTTATGCCACCGGCACCCGGACCACACGGGGTCTTGAGGCTATCACCCTGTCCATTCCTCCTACGCCGGGCAGATCCATTGTAAAAAGGCCGGATAACGACCACATGTACAGCCTTGGCAAGGTGTTCAAGGACAATGGATATGATACGGTCTTCCTCTATGGGGGCCGGGGATATTTTGACAATATGAACGCCTTTTTTTCAGGTAATGGATACAGGGTTGTTGATCAGACAAGCCTCAGTGATGGGGAGATCTCCTTTAAAAACGCCTGGGGGGTTTCAGATGAAGACCTTTACAATCGGGCCGTTGCTGAAGCCAACAGGGTTCATGGCTCAAGAAAGCCCTTCTTTTTTCATATAATGACAACCAGCAATCATCAGCCGTTCACCTATCCCCAGGGAAAGATCGACCTTGTACCGGGTGAGGGCATAAACGGCAGTGGCCGGTCTGGCGGTGTAAAATACACCGATTATGCCCTGGGACAACTGATAAAAAATGCTGCGGGCAGCCCCTGGTTTGACAACACCGTGTTTGTGGTTCTGGCCGATCATTGCGCCTCGAGTGCCGGTAAGGTCGGACTGCCTGTGGATAAGTACCATATTCCCCTTTTCATCTATTGCCCCGGTCTGTTTCAACCGGGGGAGATAGACCGTTTGTCAAGCCAGATGGATGTGGCACCGACCCTGCTCTCTCTGCTTGGTTTTTCCTATGACAGCCTGTTCTTTGGAAGGGATATCCTCGCCCCTGATTTCAAACCAAGGGCCTTGATCGCAAATTACCAGAAACTGGGTCTTCTCAAGGATCAGGAACTTTTAATTCTCTCACCGACAAAAGAGATCAGTCGCATCAACCTGGATTTGAATGAGCCCACCCTTGAAAAAATAAAAAATTCTTATCCCCCTGTTCAAGAATTGGTGGCATACTACCAGGGTGCAGATTATATCATTAAAAACAGGATCAACCGCTGGTCTGACAAAGGTGTTGACCTTGCGTCAAATCAGAAATCCCCAGGGGAAAGTGACAAATGAGCCCTTCAAAACCAACAGGTATCGTGCGCATCGTCAAGGCGGCAGAATATTCCCTGGCCGGGTTAAAGGCTGCTTTTGTCCATGAAGCGGCCTTTCGCCAGGAGATTTCTGTCCTGGCAATCGGGGCTCCGGCGGCACTTTATTTCGGTAAAACTAACGTCGAAAGGGCCGTGATGATATCTTCTCTTCTGGTTGTTCTGATAACCGAGCTTTTAAATTCAGCCCTGGAGGCTGCGGTTGACCGGATCGGCCTGGAACGGCACCCATTGGCCGGTCGGGCAAAGGATTTAGGGTCGGCCGCTGTTTTTGTAAGTATTCTGCTTGTGGTTATTGTGTGGAGCCTTCTACTTTGAATATTCTCATCGTGGACGACGACTCGGCACTCCTTGATCACCTCAGATGGGCTCTGGAGAGGAAACATTATCATATTGAAACGGCTGAAAATGGTGAAATAGCATTGAATATGATATTTGATAGCACCTATGACTTGATTCTGCTAGATATCATGCTTCCCCGTATGGATGGTTTGAGCGTCCTTAAACATATGCGCGAGGCAGGGCTTGATACGCCGGTGCTCATGCTCACGGCAAGGGGGGATGTGGAAGACAGGGTTAAGGGGCTTGACTATGGGGCCGATGACTACCTGGCAAAACCCTTTTCCATGGCGGAATTAATGGCAAGAATCAGGGCGCTCCTGAGAAGGGACGGTAAGCGGGACCCGGTTCTTAAAGCTTACAACCTGAGTCTCAACACCATAAGCCGAAGGGTCTTGTTGAATAATGAGCCCGTTAACTTAACTGCTAAAGAGTTCTCAATTCTTGAATTCCTGCTGCATAACAAGGGCAGCGTCGTGTCAAGATTCAATATGGCTGAACATGTTTGGGGAAATGAGTTTGATCCTTTTTCCATGTCTAATTTTGTTGATGTACATATTAAAAATCTGAGGAAAAAAATAGCCTCGGCCTATGATAGACACCCCTCCATCATACGAACTATCAGGGGCATTGGATTCATAATTGACGACACCCCATGAAGATACGCAAACGAATAGCCCTGTGGATTTCTGGTACAGCCCTTTTGTCGACGGTTGTGTTTTCCTCCATTATTTTTTTTGAAGTCATGGAGCAGTCGTTTACAATCATTGATAAAGAGATTGAGCATATAGCCAAGGCCCTTGTGGAACAGATGGAACTTCAGAAGCAAAAACAGCTCCCCTACGATCTGTCAAATCTTCCCTATCACCCGGATCTTTACTGGATAAAGGTAATCGATAACCGGAAAAATACAATCTACAGCTCCAGAGTCACCCGATATACGGACATTCCTTTTTCCAGAGACAAAACCCGTTACATCCTCGAAAGATTCATACCCGAATCGCAAATCCAACTCGGCCAGGATGACCATGGAGATGTTATGTTCAGGGTGAGGATCATTAAAGCCACGCTTGACGGCCTTCCCGTTTCGGTTCAAATTGCCAAGCCCATCGAAGAGCTGGAGGAGGAACTCCTTGAGCTGGTGCGGTATGTTGGCGCAAGCCTTCTCCTTTTCACCTTGATCATCATCATTCTAAGCTACAAGCTGGCGGGGAAGATTCTCAAGCCTGTGGTAGCCATCACCCGGATGGCAAAGGAGATCAGCGAAACTTCCTTAAGCAAACGTATACCACTGGAATCCAATCGAGACGAGCTGTATGATCTTTCAACCGCACTGAACAAAATGTTTGACAGACTTCAATATTCTTTTAAACGACAGAAGGAATTTATCGGCAACGCTTCCCATGAACTGAAGAGCCCCATCACTCTTCTGATGCTCTCCCAGGAGGAGATGCTGATGAATGACAACCTGCCCAGGTCAACCGGCAAAAACCTCGTGCGACAGCTTGCCACCACACGGCGGATGAGCCACATGGTAAAAAATCTGCTGGATCTTTCCCGGCTGGAACAGCAGGAGACCCTTACCAGCGAGCAGGTGGACTTGACCGCCCTTGCAAACCGAGTGTTTGACGACTATGAAGAGTTGCTTACAGCAAAGGGTCTTCGCCCCCGGCTCCACCTGGAAAAGGACCTCATTGTCCAGGGTGACCCGGAAAAGCTGTTGCGTCTTTTAATCAATCTCGTGGATAATGCCATTCGTTATAACATAGAAAAAAAAGGAGAGATAATCGCCATGGGCAGGCGGACAAAGATGGGCATTCTCCTTGAGATATCCAATACGGGCCAGCCTATTCCAGAGAAGGACCTTGAGTTGGTTTTCGAACAATTCTACCGGGTGGAAAAATCTCGCTCCGCAACCCATGGCGGTTCAGGGCTTGGACTTGCAATAGCCAGAAAGATTGTCGATCTCCATGATGGTACCATTGCCATAACCAACGAACCGGGTGGCTTGATACGGATAACCGTTGTTTTGCCAGATTCCCTGTGACCGTGGAATCGCCCTTGGGCTTACCTCTTTTTCTGAGCCAGGGTTTCGTTCAAAACAGCCATGAGGGTTACCGTGGCTTTGGCAACAAGCACCTTTTTTTTCTCATTCCGATCCTCTTCCAGATCCGCACATAGATCCTTTTTCAAATCCTTTCGAAGGTCATAGACTTCTGATTCTGCAACCAGAATCTGTCTGCCCTTTCTTACGACGGTTGACCGGCATTCCAACCCTGCTCCAAAGGCCGGCTTGAAAAAATTGATCTTGAACTCAATGGACAGGATCTGAAAAGCCTCGTCAACAACGGTAAATGCGGAATAGCCTGCCGTGTGATCTGCCATGGTGGCCATGACCCCCGCATGGATAAAGCCATCCTGCTGGCGGTGGTGATCCTGGATATTTACAAGGGATCTAAAATTGCCGTATTCGATTTTATCCGCCTTAAAACCGCAGTAACGGACAAAGCCCTGTTCATAATCTTGTCGCAGATGGTCAATGCGATCCGGGGATAGTTTTTGCTCCATAAGGATTCCTTTTATATGTAAAACACCTTTTGAACCGACGGATGGCAGCGGGTTGGTGCTGTTTTCAAACCAATTTGCCTGATGATCTTTTTTATCATATCGAAACAACTAAAGCAAAAACAACCAGATTAGATTTCTGCAATTGTAAAGATCCCTTTTCAAGAGGGGCGTTTTATGGTTTAAGGGCAGTTATGAACGAACAATACTCCTTAAGATGTCCGGCTTTGGTTCATTAGGGAAATAGATCAATGGCTGAGAGATGAATATATGAGCGGCAACGAAGAAAAAAAATTCGGTCTTGTAGCGGATTGGGCGACCCTTGAAAGGATCTTTATCCGGCCTGAGGATGGGGCGTGCAGGAAAACCCTGGTGAAATATATGGAGCAGATCCTGTTCGGTCTTCAGGATTTTCTAAAGGATAATGTCGGGGTTACCGAGGAGATCAGTCTCAAGGAGTTGACTACCTATTATCGGGATACGCTCATCAGCCCCGACCCGGAAAAAAAGCTTGAGAGCGTTATTTCCGATATCATCACCAAAATTGCCCCCAGGGCCGTTAACGTGGCTTCTCCATATTTTGTAGGCCATATGACGGCTGCCATTCCTTTTTTTATGGTCCATCTCAAGACCATAGTGGCTGCCTTGAATCAGAACGTGATCAAGCTTGAGACCTCAAAGGTTCTTTCTGTTCTTGAGCGCCAGGTTCTGGCTAAGATTCATAGGCTGATATATCAAAGGGACGAAGGGTTTTACCAGAAACATGTCCAGAGTATCGATACCACCCTTGGAGCTTTTACCACCGGAGGTACCACGGCCAACCTCATGGCCATGTGGGTTGCCAGGAACCGGTTTTTCCATGGGCAGGAGGGAAGCGACAGAATCGAAGACCAGGGAGTGGTGCCTGCCATGCGGGCCCGAGGGATCGAGCGTGCCGTTATTCTGGTGTCCAAAAGGGGGCATTATTCCCTTAAAAAGGCCTGGGGAATCCTCGGGCTTGGCAACAAAAATGTATTGCCCATGGATGTGGACCAGTACCAGCGCATGGACATGAAAAAATTGGAATCTGTAATCAAAAGCCTTTCTGCCGATGGCAAAACCGGTATTGTCGCAGTTGTGGGGATTGCGGGGGCCACGGAAACGGGCACTGTGGATCCCCTTCCTGACCTGGCAGATTTGTGCCGCGAACGGGGGATTCATTTCCATGTAGACGCAGCCTGGGGCGGGCCTGTGCTCTTGAGCGAGAGGTATGCGCCTGTTCTAAGGGGAATAGAACGGGCCGATTCAGTCACCATAGACGGCCACAAGCAGTTTTATATGCCCATGACAAGCGGCATGGTTTTTTTTAAGGATCCAAGGGCCCTGGATCATATCGCCTATCATTCAAACTATGTCAACCGTGAGGGCAGTGTGGATCTTGGCATTAAATCCCTTGAGGGATCAAGGGAGGCCAACGCCCTGATCCTTGACAGTGCCCTCAAGATCATGGGAAGCAGGGGCTATGCCCTTATGATCGACCACGGCATCGAGACGGCAAAGGCCTTTGCCGCTGAGATTGAAGGGCGGGCCATGTTTGAGCTGATCACCCCGCCTGTGCTGAATATCCTGACTTATCGGATGATTCCGCCTGGATATAGCAGGCTGTTTGCCGATGCCGATACAGATGTAGGCAGGCGGGAATTCCTGAACGATTACCTTGACGAACTCAACATTTACGTCCAGCGAACCCAGAGGGAGGCGGGGAAAAGTTTCGTCTCTCGTACTAGGATCAGTCCTGTTCCCGGGGATGAAAAGGGGTTTGTGGTCTTACGTTCTGTGATCATGAATCCCATGACTACACTTGCCGTTCTCAAGGAAATTCTTGACGAGCAGGAGGGCATAGGACGCATTTTTTTCCGTCAAAATCCACCACCAGGCCCGGTTCTGTAGAGACGTCCAGATAGGGCGTCTCTACTACGCTGTTCAGGAAACTTGAGATCCCCTTAACTTCTAATCGGAGTGATCACAATGTTTACCCGGCGGTTGGCTGCATCGTTTGATGAGATGGGCTGGCTTTCTCCGAATCCAATACTTTCCATACGAACGGGATCAATTCCCCGTTGAATAAGAGCATTTGTAACGGCCTGGGCCCGCCTCTGGGAGAGCTGCATGTTGTAATCTTCAGCCCCTTTGGAGTCTGTGTGTCCCTCCACCCGGATCCTGGTCTGGGGGTACTCCCTTAGAACCCTTGCAACCCTGTCAAGTTCCGTATAGGCTCCTGCCTTTAAATTTGCCGAATCAAAATCAAAAAAGGTATTAGAGTCAAAGGTGGCCGTAAGAACGTCCTGGGATCTTTGAATGCTGGCCGCATCAGATGATGAAACCGCACTTCTCAATGAATTTTCCTGGCGGTCCATGTAGGCGCCTATCTGGTTGCCCGCAAGTCCGCCAAGAGCTGCACCTATTCCGGCACCAATAAGGGTGCCTTCTGTATTTCGACCAATGGCCTGGCCCAGGGCGGCACCAACTCCTGCACCTACCAGCACCCCTTCCTTTGATTTGCTCGTCTGGTTTGTAGTGCCTGCGCACGAGGTTATAATCATTGCAATTCCAGCTAACATGGCAATCATTGCATACTTTTTCATATTCTTCTCCTGAATGTTAATTGTAAACTCTTTCCAAGGGATAGCCTGTGGCGGAGTTTCATCGTTCGTTCTAGCCAGTGAATGATTATACTGCACCGGCTGTGCCGGTTATAGTACCAAGACATTCAGCACAAATATACGACAGGGGTATTTTTTTTCAAGGTTTATTGAAAATGAGCAGCAATTCTAATTTTGTCTGCAAACCTTTTTATTTACAAATTACAGCCCCTGGCCTATACTTTGTTCATTTTTAACCTTTGCTCGAAGAATCAAACAATCCCGGGCAATAAAATAATCTGGATGAGCCCTTAACCTTGGATTCGGGGTCATTCATGCAGGAGATAACGTGACTGTTCTGGTGCTAGCAACAAGAAACAAGGGAAAGACCCGGGAGATCAGGGCCCTTTTAAAGGGGTTCCCCGTTGAGATAAAGAATCTGGATGATTTTGGACCCATCCCTGAGATCGAGGAGGATGGCGAGACCTTTGACGACAATGCATATAAAAAGGCGGCCTTTGCCGCAAGGGTGCTTGGCTTTGCAGCCATGGCCGATGATTCAGGCCTTGCAGTCGAGGCCCTTGGCGGAGAACCCGGTGTGAGATCGGCCCGTTATGCAGGCGAGGGTTCAACGGATCTGGAAAACTCGGAACGGCTGCTGGAAAAGATGAAGGGCAAGAACGACAGGCGGGCCGCATTTCACTGCGTCATCTCCATTGCCGTTCCAACGGGAGCGGCCCTGACCTATGAGGGTGAATGCCGTGGGACCATCCTTGAACAGCCAAGGGGGGAAAACGGTTTTGGCTATGACCCGCTTTTTTTCTATCCTGAGCTGAAAAAGACCTTTGCTGAGATTTCCATGGAGGAGAAGAGCCGGGTGAGCCACAGGGGGATAGCCCTGCAGCAGGTGGTGGGCGAGTTTGACAAGGTGCTTGACTGGATAGATATCAACATGCCCGAATTTGAAAAAGTGGTGCATCCAAAGTGAACGAACAGGCCGAACAGACAGAATTAAAAAAGAGCCTGGGTATTCGGACCGTTTTAGATCTGATTAAGCTCAATAGAAGCTGTCGACGTTTTGACGCCTCCCATGCCCTTGACGAGAAGACTCTGCGAAACCTTGTGGACCACGCAAGGCATTCGGCATCTGCCGGCAATCTCCAGCCGTTAAAGTATGTTCTCTCCCATGAAAAGGCCATGAACGAAAAGATCTTCTCCTGCCTTGCCTGGGCCGCATATCTGACCGACTGGAAGGGCCCCGAAGAGGCAGAACGGCCCACGGGGTACATCGTGATCGTCGGTGACAGGTCTATCACAAAAATTTTCAGGTGTGACCACGGGATTGCGGCCCAGTCCATCCTTCTTGGTGCAAGGGAAAAAGGGCTTGGCGGATGCATGATCGCAGCGTTTGATCCTGAACGCCTGAAAAATATTTTATTCCTTGACCAGGAGAACGACAGTTCAAGATACGAGATCCTTCTGGTTATTGCCCTTGGGAAACCGGTTGAAACGGCTGTAATACACGATGTTAAACCCGAAGGCGATATCCGTTATTACAGGGATGTAGAGGGGGTTCACCACGTTCCCAAACGAACCCTCAATGAGATTATCCTTGTCTGAAGTCAGCCGGGAAGAGTCTCAATTTCCCATGACCGTTTTTCTTGTGAATCCGGCCTGCCTTGATGCGAGGGTCACGGACGAGGACGCCCTTCTTGTTCCCATGGGGCTTTTTTACATCGGGGCTTTGCTGAAGGAGAGCGGGTTCAACGTCCGGATTGTAAATCTTGCCGTGGAGCAGAAACCCATGGATCGTCTACGGGCCATGGTAGATGCCGAGCACCCTGCAATCGTTGGTTTCAGCGTTTTAAATGCCAACCGTTTCAGCGCCATTGAAGGTGCCGGGGTGGTTAAGGCGGTTGATCCTGAAATTCTGGTTGTGTTTGGCGGTCCCTGCGCCACCTTTCTGTGGGATCATCTCTTCACCACCTGCCCGAGTCTTGACTGTGTAGTCAAGGGCGAGGGTGAGTTGACCTTTCTGGAACTCGCAGAGCGTATCCGGCACCGGGGAAAAAAGCAGAATCCCAGTATCCATGGTGATCGGGAAATAAAAGGTCTGGCCCTTCGCAGCGGCTGCAGCGACGGGAAGATGGATGGTCCCGGGATAGTTCACACCCGGGAGCGTGAACCCATCGAGGATCTTGATTCTCTGCCCATTCCCGGCCGATACTTTGACCTTGCCCATGTTTCCCTCTCAAGGGGGTGTCCAGGTCGTTGTACCTTTTGCGGCTCGCCCCGATTTTGGCCCGGCTCCAGGGTCAGGTTCCATTCTCCATCCTGGTTTGTAGAGCAGCTTTGCCTTTTGAACCAAAGGGGCATAACCCATTTCTTTGTGTCAGACGATACATTCACCATGGACAAAACCCGGGTGATAGAGGTGTGCAGGTTAATAATAGAAAAACGGCTTAGCATCACCTGGGTGGCCATCTCCAGGGCGGACTTCATCGATCCCGGGATACTTGGCTGGATGAGACGGGCCGGATGCACCCAGATAAGCTTTGGGGTCGAGAGCGGATCGGCAGCTATCCGTCAAACCTTAGGTAAACCAATGAAGAGGGAGCGGATTGTCCGGGCCTTTGCACTGACCGCATCCTTTGGCATCCTGCCAAGGGCTTATTTTATTTATGGTTCCCCAGGGGAGACGGCACAAACCATTGATGAGAGTCTTGAACTCATCATGGAGATTCGGCCATTAAGTGCAATTTTTTACCTGCTGGTACTCTTTCCTGGCACCGGGCTCTATGAAAATCTTGTGGATCAGGGCAAACTTTTTGACTCTGTCTGGTCCCAAAAGATAGAGGATATACCCTGGTTTGAGGTGGATCCGGATCTTGATTTTGAAAGGGTCAAGGCCTTTGGCCATAGCCTGCGCAAGTGTTTTTATTCAAACCTGTCCGACTTTGCAGCGGGCGTTCAACTTGTGGATGACCCTTTGTTCTACCCCCTTCATGCAGATTTCCTCTCCCGCCTTGCCATGACCTTCAGTCATGGGGAATACTCCCGGAACCCCTGGGTGAAAGATCCCATGGCCACGGCCCATATTTTGTTCGAACGGGCCCTTGCCTACCATCCCGACCTTAGAGCCTTTCTCGGGCTTGCCATGGTGTTCCAGAAGGAGCGACGGTTTGACCGGGCCGTCGAGATGGCAGCCCAGGGGTTGAATCATTTTAAATCGAGCAGAGATCTTACCATTTGCATGGCGGTGAGTTTGATGAACCTTGGCCGTTTTCAAGAGGCCCTTGGTTTTCTTGAGCCATTTGAGCAGGACCCGGATGTAAAGGTTTACGTGGATGCCTGCAAGCAGCGAATCCAATGATTTCATTCAGGGCAATGGCAAACGGGGCATCCAGAAATCGGGTAATGGGCAGGAAAATGGCGGTGGCCCTGGTAATGGGATTTTCCTGCGGTCTTCCCCTGCTCCTGACCATCTCTGTTCTCCAGGCCTGGATGAAGAAGGAGGGGGTGGATCTTTCGGTCATCGGTCTTTTTTCCCTGGTGGGTCTTCCCTACACCTTGAAGTTCCTCTGGGCCCCTGTCTTTGACCGGTTTACCCTTCCCCTGGGGGGTGGTCGTCGAAAGGGGTGGCTTGCCCTGGCCCAGATTCTTCTCATTCTTGCCATCGGTTGCCTGGGATTTACTAAACCCGCCACCTTTCCCTGGCTTGTGGCCCTGGTCGCCTTTTTTGTTACCTTCTTCAGCGCCTCCCAGGATATTGTGGTGGATGCCTACAGAAGGGAAGATTTGACCGATGCCGAGCTTGGGCTTGGTTCGTCCATGTATATCTATGGTTACAGGCTCGGCATGCTTCTGGCCTCGGGCGGGGGTCTTATCCTGGCCGATCACATCCCATTTTCCCTGGTCTACCTGATTATGGCCTTCTCCCTTGTGCCTGGTTTAGCCGTCACCCTCTTGACCCCGGAACCCAATGAGCCGCCCGGCCGACCCACAACCCTTGCCGAGGCCGTTGTGGAACCCATGCGGGAATATTTTTCCCGGAAAGGGGCTTTTCTCATTCTCCTGTTTATTCTTCTTTACAAGATCGGCGATACCATGGCCAGCGCCATGACAACCCCGTTTTACCTGGATATGGGGTTTTCCATGTCCGAGATCGGGACGGTGGTCAAGCTGTTCGGGTTCTGGGCAACCCTGTTGGGGGCCTTTACAGGGGGCCTTTTGATGCTTAAAATTGGCATCAACCGGAGCCTTTGGGTCTTTGGCTTTCTCCAGGCCATTTCAACGGCGGGATTTGCCTGGCTTGCCATTGTCGGCCACAGCCTTCCTTTGCTTGCCGGTGTGATTGCCTTTGAAAACCTGTCCGGCGGCATGGGAACGGCGGCCTATGCTGCATTTATGGCCTCCATGACCGACCGCAGGTTTACGGCGACCCAGTATGCGCTCCTGTCGAGCCTCATGGGCATTCCCCGGGTGGTCGCCGCAGCACCCACCGGGTATTTTGCCATTCACCTGGGGTGGGTGGGGTTTTTTATTTTTTGTACCGCGGCAGCAGTGCCCGGAATGGTTCTTTTGGTGAAATGTGCGCCATGGAAGGGGGGTAGTATTGATGAAAGATGATCACATGCTGGTAAACCAGATTAAAAAAGAGCGGCAACTTGCCGCAATCCGCAGGGAAATTCTGGCGGACGAACCCCAAAAGGCCCTGGACAGGATTCTTGATTCACCCACACCCGCAACCCTTGTCCAGAGTTTTCCTGATCAGGATCTTCATTTCCTCATGCATGCCATCGGTCCCCATGATTTTCTGCCGGTTCTGGCCCTTGCCTCGTTTGACCAGTGGGAGTATTTCATTGACGTTGAAACCTGGGAGGGGGACAGAATCAACCTGCCCATGGTTACAAACATGCTTGGCCTTTTGTACCATGCTGACCCGGAGCGCTTTTTGCGATGGGCGATCACCGAAAAAACAGAATTTTTCGAGCTCTATCTCTTCAAGAACATGGAGACGAGAATCCTCGAGGAGAATGAGGACCCTTCGGACTTCCCAGATGGCTTCCAGACCATAGACAATCTCTTTTATGTGAGATTCCCGGAGATCCCTGAAGAGATCCTTGACAGTGATGACGGGGCCCTTGTGGAGCAGGCAAGGGAGCGGGCAGAAACCCTTATCATGGAGATGCTTAACAGGGTGGCAGATATGGATCTTTCTGTGCTGCACGGCCTGCTCCTTGAGACCGGAGTGGTCATCCCGGCCGAGGTTGAGGAGGAGGAGCTGAGGCTCAAGGTGTTCCGCCTGGCTGAGAAGGGGTTTCTTCCCCGCCACGAGGCTGTGGGTATTTATCAGCCCCGGTCCCCCTCCCAGCTTGTGCCTAGGTCCAGACAAGGCCTGAAGAAAAGTCTCTATGGCGGTGACTATCCCCTGCCTCCGCTGTTTTTCTCGACAATGACAGGGGAGGACAACCTGTTTACACGTTCCCTTGCCGGAATCGATGAGACTATGCTGCTCAATCTCCAGGCCGAGTTTGCAGGACTTGTCAACCGGATCTCATCGGCGGACGACAAGGTGGTCAGGGAGCGCCAGGATCTTGAACAGCTTGTTCAGAAGGCATGTGCCTTTTTAAGCCTTGGTATGGAGCTGCTCGATGCCAAGACTCCCGGGGATGGGGCCGCTATTCTTGCCAGATACCATCTGGCAGATATCTTCAGGGTCGCCTCCAGGGCGGGTCTTACCCTGAAGGACCGTGCAAGACAGTGGTACAATCAAAGCTGGCTTGTCAACAACGAGCTTCCCCTCCATTTTCTGGGCGAACGGTGGTTTGGTGTTCTAGGTGGCCTGCTCCTGGATCGTCCCCTGTTTTTTGATAACTACCAGACCGGGGTGCTGTACCGTTCGTTTGGTTCTGCCGGTGAAGTCGAGGTTACTGACAGGGAGCTTACGGGTCTCATCGCCCTTGACCGGGTGATGGAGAGCTTAAATCCCGATCTCAGCTCTGTGCCAAGGACTGGCCTCACCTTTAAGTCCATTCTCCTGACCCTCTGGGCCCGGGATCGCCTGGGACTTGATCCCCGGTTTGAACCCATTGAGTGTTCTGTGTTCACTCCTTTTTTTGTTGAACTTTTTTCAGGCGGAGCTTCCGGAACCATTGACGGGTTCAGGCTGGAAGATTTTACCGGCTGGATTGTCCACAGGTCAGGCATGGATCTGGATTGGGTTGCTGGAAATTTAGGTGATGTGATCGGCGAGATGTTTGATCGGCTTTATCGGGAGTATGGAGAGGTTGCTGCCGCTGACCTTGATCCAAGGTTTGTCACCGATTTTTTTCTTAAAGGATAAAAGAGGTGTTGCAGGCAACGCCAAAACAGTCGAGATCTGACCCTGCTGAACGGATTCTTGAACGGCAGTCTGCCTGAATTTCATCCATCTGAACATCAGTCCTATACTGGTTTAAATGGAAGAGTCCCAGCCGCTTTGCCCCTGATTGAAGGGTGAGATCAAGGGCGGAAGTATAGGTTGAGTGTCCCCATCCCCCTCGCATTTTGTACTCCTCCGGGGTGAATTCGGCATCGTGGAAGAGAAGGTCTGCATCGCCTGCAAAGGCAAGATAGTCTTCGAAATCTGCCTCCTGGCCATGGTCAAACCCTAGTTCGTTGTCTGTTAGAAAAACAAAGCGTTTCTTTCCCTCTGTGAAGCGAAACCCAAACCCGCCGTTGGGGTGATTCAGGGGTATGGTCTCAACCCTAAGGCTTCCAATGGAAAAGGTGCCGCAAAGATCGGTCCTGAACCGGATGGTGGCCTTGAGGTCCTTTGGGCAGATGGGGGAAAAGGGGGGAGACATGAGTGTGGTCAGGATTTTTTCAACGGTGCTGCCTGAAAAACAGCTGTTCTGGATTTCTACCATAGAGCCTGGCTGGAACAGAGGTTTGAAAAAATTAAATCCCGCCAAATGATCAATATGGGCATGGGTCAGCAAAAGATAGGAGGTGGAGGCGCTGCCAAGGCTTTTACCGAGTTGACGTATCCCGGTTCCGGCATCGATGATAACGGTTTCCCCGCTTTGGGCCGTGACCTGAATGCAGGTTGTATCTCCGCCGTATTTAAGGTATTGTCGACCGCATACGGGAGTTGACCCCCGGGATCCCCAGCATTTGATAAGCATTCCTTATCCTTAGTCTACGTATTCGGGTATGGTGATTTTAATATTGGCTATCACACGGAAAAAAAAACGTCTACAAAAACAATCAGTAATTTTAATTCTGGTTTTACACTAGAGGCGACTGCCGCCCAACACTCTGATGTCCAAAATTAGAATTGATGAAAAATAGCAAATAGTAGCTAATAGCTAATAAAATCAAAATAAGGATAGCTGAAAGAAAGACTGAACAATTTGATTATAGAAAGGGAGATAAAAGCATGGCTGTAATTGATTGGGAAAAAAAAGAGACGGTTGCCGTGATTAGTATGAACAACGGTGCTAACCGCCAGAACCTTGTGTTTGCAAGAGAAATAAACGAGGCTTTTGATCGCATACTCGAGGATAATGGAATTTATTCCATTGTTCTAACCTCCAGCGATGCCAAGAATTTTTCCCAGGGCATTGATGTGGATTGGCTGGGCAATTGTTTCACCCAAAAGGATTTTACGAGCATCAAAGAGTTCATGCTTGAAATGAACACAGTGTTCAAGCGACTTCTTACCATGCCATTGCCGGTGATTGCCGCTATTAACGGCCATGCCTTTGGCAATGGTGCCATCATCTCCTGTGCCTGTGATTTCCGGTTCATGAAGGCGGACCGGGGGTTTTTCTGCTTTCCCGAGGTGGATCTTGGGATTCCTTTTCTGCCGGGCATGATCGCCTTTGTGAGGAAGGCCGTTCCTGAGTACCTGTTCAATCGGATAAAGCTGACCGGTGAGCGGCTCACGGCGGATGATCTACTTTTGCACCACGTGATCGAGGATAAAGGGGAAGATCAGGCGGAGATGATGGAAAAAGCCATGGCCTTTGCAGGTGGTTTTCAGAAAAAGCGGGGCATCTTTGGCGAGCACAAGCGCCGAATGCACAGGGCCATCCTTGAAACCATTGACAAGGAAGATCCGCCGATCATCGAGTCTCTGGAACTCTTTGTCACGGATTAGTGAATCGATATCCCTGGGCCATGGGGAACCTTCTTCCCATGCCAAACGCCTTGGTTGTGACCCTGAGTATGGGGGGGGCCTGGTATCGTTTGTATTCGTTCTGGGTGATTCTCCGGACGATCTCCTCGACGGCTGATCGGTCAAGACCCATGGCCACCATCTCCCCAATGCTTTGATGCTCTTCCACGTGGGCCTTGACCACGGCGTCGATTATGTCGTAGGAGGGGAGGTCGTCCTGGTCGGTCTGGCCGGGTGCAAGCTCAGCGCTCGGTGCCTTTTCAAGAATGGAACGGGGGATAATCTCCCGTTCCCGGTTGATGAGCCTTGAGATCGCATACACCTTTTCCTTGGTCAGGTCTCCGATCACGGCAAGCCCCCCGCACATGTCGCCGTAAAGGGTCGAATATCCTACGGCCATTTCTGACTTGTTGCCGGGGGCAAGGAGCATCGAGCCATCCATGTTGGAAAAGGCCATGAGGATAGTTCCCCTGATCCTGGCCTGGATGTTCTGTTCGGTTATGCCTGGCTTTTGGGAATCAAAGGTGTCGGACAGCTTTAAAAATGCGTCATATATGGGAGCGATGGGGATGGAGTGCCAGGCCGCACCAAGATTTTGGGCCAGGGTTTTTGTGTCTTCAAAGTTTTGTTTGGAGGTGTAGATGGATGGCATGAAAATCGTCTTGACGTTTTCTCCGCCAAGGGCCGCAACGGCAATGGCTGCGATGAGGGCTGAATCTATTCCTCCGCTGGAACCCAGGACCACACGTTTAAATCCGCACTTGGTTACATAATCCCTGGTTCCCATGACAAGGGCCTTGAGTATGGCCTGGTTCTCAGTGGTTGATACCTTGTGGCAACTCCCGCTTTCTGGGGTTGTGTCGAAAACCACAAGGTCCTCTGAAAAGTCCATGGCCCTTGTAGCGACTTTGCCCCTTGATGTCAGGGCAAGGCTCAGGCCGTCAAACAGGGTCGAGTCGTTGCCGCCTACCTGGTTGACAAAGATCAGGGGGCGGCTGTAAGCCATTGCTATTTTGCGTAAAAGGGTGTTCCTCATATTCTGTTTTTTTTCGTGGAACGGAGAGGCTGCGATGTTGATGAAGAGATCCGCTCTGGGTCGGGCAAGGTCGGTCACCGGATTGTGTTCCCAATGTCCTGGGCCTTCCTGATCGTTCCAGATGTCCTCACCGATGGTTATGCCGAGTTTCAAGCCTTTATAGACGATCAAAGCGTTCAGCTGTCCCGGGGTGAAGTACCTGGTTTCATCAAAGGTGTCATGGCAGGCCAGGAGCTGCTTGTCGATGCGTGCAAGGATCTTTTTTTCTTCAAACAGCATGGCCGAGTTAAAGAGAAGCCTCTGGTCCGGTAGAGTCTGATTGTCTGCCTGGCTTATGGCATGGCTGTTTTGGTTGGTGTTTTGGCGGTTGACAGCCCCGCACAAGACACCGATCCCTTGGATGGAATCGATAAGTTTGTGGAGAGCATTCAGTTGATTGTCGATAAAGTCATCGTGCTCAAGAAGATCTCCGGGCGGATAACCCGATATGGAAAGTTCAGGAAATACGATCAAATCGCAGCCAAGGGCCCGTGCCTCATCTGCGTATTTGTTCATTTTCCCGACGTTGAAATCAAAATCTCCTATCACGGGATTTATCTGGGCCATGGCTATTTTCATTGAATCTCTCCACCCTCTTCAAGGATTTTAAATCAAATATTATCTTTCCTTACACAGAACACCCTTTTGTGTTTTTCGTGGTTCCACCACCTACCACCTGCTAAATAGAATCCGGTTCAAATTCAAGGGTGGCAAAATAATCCTCAAGACGTTCTTCCCGGCGGATCAGCTCAATGGTTCCGTCGGTTCTCAGCAGCAGTTCTTTGGGTCTCAGGTTGCCGTTGTAGTTGAATCCCATGGCATGGCCGTGGGCCCCGGTATCGTGGATTACGATCAGGTCCCCCTCTTCTGTTACAGGAAGGGTGCGCTGGACGGCAAATTTATCGTTGTTCTCGCACAGAGAGCCGACCACGTCAACCGTCTGGGTCCGGGCCTGGTTTGGGGCGTCCTTTCCATGGACGTGAATGTGGTGGTAGGCGTCGTACATTCCAGGGCGCATGAGGGACGACATGGAGGCATCCACTCCAACGTATTTTCTGTATATGTCCTTGTGGTTGATGACCGTTGTTACAAGGGCGCCGTGGGGACCTGTGATGAACCGGCCGCTCTCCATGAACATTTTCGGGCACCAGCCGTGGGTTTTGCTGAATCCTTGGAAGAGATCAAAGCATTCCCTGGCAAGGGCCTCTATGTCCAGAGCTTTTTGGTCTGGTCTGTAGGGAATGCCAAGACCGCCGCCGATGTTGATGAACTCGAAACGAATGTCAAGGGCTGCGCAGATGTCTGCCACCATGTCAAGGAGCATTCGGGTGGTTTCGACCATATAAGTGTAGTCAAGTTCGTTTGAGGCGACCATGGTGTGGAGGCCAAAACGTTTTGCCCCCCTGGTCATTGCAGCTTTATAGGCGTCGATTATCTGGTCGTGGCTCACCCCGTATTTTGCCTCCTCGGGCTTACCGATGATTTTGTTGCCATCCCGCCTTGGGCCTGGATTGTACCTGAAGCAGATGAGCTCGGGCATAACCGGCACCTTTTCCACAAGGGAAATATCATCGAGGTTTAAGATGACTCCGCCGTCTTCGGAGGCCGTTTTAAATTCGTGTTCGCTGGTATTGTTCGAGGTAAACATGATATCTTCACCCTTGCTCTTAATTTTCCTTGCAAGGAGAATCTCAGCGATGGAACTGCAGTCAAACCCGAACCCAAGGTTCTGCATGATTTCCATGATCGATGGGTTGGGAAGGGCTTTGACCGCATAGTACTCCCGGAATCCCGCAATCTTTGAAAAGGCCCTGTTGATTCGTGTTCCTGTTTCCAGAATACCTGCCTCATCGTAGATGTGAAAGGGGGTGCCGAAATGTTTCCGGGCTTTTTCCAATACCGGGTCAAGTCTCTGTCTGAAACCGGCTGACATGGGCATATCTAATTCTCCTTGAGTGTTTTTGTCTGTAAGGGGATTCTGGCGCTCTCTTTAAAGGTTGCCAGGGCTATCTGGGTTTGAGTCGAAAGAACCTCATGGATAGCGGCTATTTTTGTTGTTAAAAGAGTTTCGAGCTCCAGGTGGTCTGCAACTCTTATCTTCAGAAACAGGCAATCGCTGCCTGCAAGAAAATGGACCTCCTGAACCTCCTCTAACCGGGCAAGGGCCCGGCCGGTTTTTCTGGCGGAAAGGGCTGGTCTGACACAGACGGTCACAAAGGCGATGAGCGACCGGTTGAACTGTTCAGGATTGAGGCGAACCTCGTACCCCTGAATGACGTCCTGGAGTTCGAGTTTTTTGATCCTTTCTAGCACGGCTGACGGGGCCATTCCAACCTGCCTTGCAACCTCCACATTTGGAATCCTGGCCTTGTCCTGGAGGATTGTAAGAATTTTATAGTCAATGTCGTCCATGCTTCTCTCCTGAAATCTTGTGTACTTAGACAATAAATTGGAACAAATATATTCTCTAAAGAAGGTAAAGTCAAGAATATAGTTCTGTAGGATTCTGCTGTTGTCGAATTATATTCTTGATTGTGAGTGTGATACGTTTGTGCCCAATGAACAGAAATATCCTGTTATCACTCAGTTCCGTTCCTCAACCCAACCTGGTCTGCCTGCCTACTGCCTACTACCCACTACATACTATCTACTACCTACTATATAGGCCGGAGAGCAGGGTGATTTGTTTTGCATTGAAAGAACAAAAGGTTTAATGTGACTACAACAGAAATTATAATGTTACTTTTAAAGCGGACCATGGATGATCAGGAATGGCTGATAAAAAGCAACACACAATTCTTGTAGTGGATGACGAAGAGGGAATACTTGATGTCACTGAAGAGTATTTTGAGCGTAAGGGATATGAGGTATATACGGCCAGAAATGGAGTAGAGGCCATTGAAGTCATAAGGCAGGTTAAGATCGGATGCTGCTTTACCGACATCAATATGCCTGAAATGGACGGCCTTGAGCTTGCCGAGAAAATAAGGGAAATAGACAATACCCTGCCTATTGTGATCATGACCGGTTATCCTTCCCTTGACAATACCATAAGAACCTTGAAAAACGGCGTGGTGGATTTTCTTATAAAACCCGTGAATCTTGAACAGATGGAGCTTGCGTACAGGCGCATCATCAGGGAGAGGGAGCTGTTTGTTGAAAATTTGATTCTCAGGGAGGAGGTGGAACGTCAGGAGTGTTTAAATGCCTTGAACCGTGAGCTTATGGTTAGAATAAATGAGGTCAACACCCTCAACAGGATCATGGAAGATTTCACAACCTCTGATTCAAGCGACGATATTTTTAATAAGGTGATTGCCCTTAGCCTGGAGGTTGTGGGGGCTGACCAGGCGATTTTTTATATCTATACCGAGGCTGGCAACTCTTTTTTCCCCGTGACTTGCTCCGATTCCGGCCTCCATGGAAACGGAGAACTGACGGATGGTGAAAAGGCCTTTTTCCTCGGGGTTGTTCGGGATAATAAGCCCTGTCTGGTTGCCCGCACCATGGGAAATACTCTGCTTAGCGAGAAGATCCTTTCGTTCATGGCGGTTCCGCTGAAAATAAGGGAACAGACCTTTGGGGTGGTGGCGGCATCCATCCTTACCGGTGAGAGACGTTTCGGTGACAGGGACGTTTACTACATGGACTTTATCACCCGAAAGGCAGCCTCTGCCATTGAAAGCATAGCCCTTTATGAAAACATCTACGACAATCTTTTTTCGACATTGTATGCCTTTGTTGCGGCCCTTGAGGCAAGGGACCCTTATACCATGAAGCACTCGAGCCGGGTGGCTGAGATTGCTCACACCATCGGCCGGGAAATGGGGTGTGAGGATGAGGAGCTCTCCATCCTTAAATTTGCAGGTCAACTCCACGACATCGGCAAGATCGGTATCCGGGATTCCATTTTGCTCAAACCGGGAAGGCTTACACCCGAAGAGTATGAAAAGATCAAAGAGCATCCGGCCATTGGTGCAGATATAGTTGGCAAGCTCGGGTTATGGGACCGGGAACAGGATATTATTCGACATCACCATGAGCGCTATGACGGCCGAGGTTATCCCGACGGGCTTTCTGGCACTGAAATTCCCAGGCTTGCAAGGATCCTGTCCGTGGCGGATGTGTTTGACGCCATGGCCTCTAATCGAGCCTATCGCCGTCGTATGGACAAGGCAAAGATCCTCTCCATACTCAAAGAAGAGGCCGGTGCTCAGTTTGACC
>JAVEQI010000053.1:0-7491 GCA_034007745.1 Desulfobacterium sp. | reverse complement strand
ATTCTTCCTGGTTTGAAGATGTATCTTCTTCTTTTCATTTTCTTCCTAATTTCAATTTTTTTTAAACAAATTTTCTTCATCTTCTTCCCATTTCACTGACAATTTTTTTCAGGCATAACCATATCTATATCTTGGACGTGATATGTGGAGGATAGTTGTGAATGAAAAAGAATGGTAACTATTCAGCAAAAAAAACGCATCTGATGTCATTTTTTGCTTGACAAGGGTTTTTGCGAAAAAAATATTTTTTAAGCCAGCCTCCAACACCCCTTATATTGATAGTCTTTCAATTCGTTATCGTCGCATTAGAGTGAGTTTGATTAAGGCCGAATGGTCTACCATGCTCGAAATTTGAAATTACGTTAAAAACAAACGTCGATCGAAAAAATCGACCTCAAAAACCTGTGTTATAATGTCTTCATTCAAGACAACGATTATGATCATTAAGGGAATGAATGAAGATAGAAACAATAAATGTTGAAGAGACAATTGAGAACACACTCAGAGATTGCTTGCTGAAGATCCGAGTATCTCTCCTGCCTTGAAAAGCTCCATTGAACTCTTGCTATTGCTGGTAACATTATTGCTGAATCGGTTAGGGATCAACAGTACTAACAGTAGCAAACCGCCATCAGCAGACCCGAACCGCAAGAAGAAAAAGAAGGCCCCCAGCGAAAAGAAACCAGGTGGACAAAATGGTCATAATGGTACGACCCTGCAAAAATTTACTGATCCTGATGTTATCGAGAAGATACCGGTTGATAAAACAACTCTTCCTGAAGGTGTCTGCCGCCCTGTTCAATATGGCCTTAATGTGAAGGTACATTCCGTGTATATGTCACAATATCAACTGGTGCCGTATAAGCGGATTGAAGAAGATTTTCAGGACCAGGTAAAAATTCCAATCAGTGCGGGTACGGTATTCAATTTCAATTATGATGCCTACCATAAACTGGAAGCCTTTGAAGCGATGGTTAAATCCAGGCTGATCGAATCCGGTCTTTGCCATGCGGATGAGACCGGAATCAATATCAATGGGAAACGGGTCTGGCTTCATTGTGTCTCCAATCATTTATGGAGTTATTATAGCCCTCATGAAAAAAGAGGACTGGAGGCTATGGAAGAAATGGGAGTATTGCCTCATTTCAAGGGAATTCTCTGCCATGATCACTGGAAACCATACTTCAAACTCGACTGCCTGCATGCCCTGTGTAATGCTCATCACCTCAGAGAGTTGGAAAGAGCCTGGGAACAGGATAAACAGGAATGGGCCAGGGACATGAGAGAGCTTTTGTTGCAGACCAATCAGGCGGTTGATGATGCCGGAGGGCAACTGGAACCGGCAGAATCTCGGGAATATCGACAAAAATACCGGGATCTGCTGAACAAGGCCCAAAATGAATGTCCACCACCGGACGAAAGCAAGAAAAAAAACAAACGGGGCCGTACAAAACGATCCAAAGCAAGAAACCTTCTTGAAAGGTTGATGAACTATGAAACGGAAACCCTCCGCTTCATGGATGACGAGCAGGTCCCGTTCACCAACAACAAGGGTGAAAATGATATCAGGATGACAAAGGTTCAGCAAAAAATATCTGGTTGCTTTTGATCGAAACAAGGTGCCGCTATTTTCTGCCGTATCCGTGGCTATCTTTCAACATGCAAAAAGCATGGAATGAGAGCAACCGAAGCCTTACGCATTCTATTCAAAGGTAGCTTACCGAATTTTATGAATGAGTGATTCTGTTATTGTCAAAACAGGGAAAGATTTATATACATCCAAGTAGGCTTGTTATTTATTGAGCTGAATAGTTACATGAGTTTATTGTATTAAATATGCAACGAGACCATTCTCGTCGCAAGCAAATATTGTACCGCCATAGCGCTATATTATTTTAATTGTATGTTATCGATGAAGAAATACTTTAAAAGCGGGCTTAAGTGTAGGATTCAAATCTTTCATGCGGAAAAATTAAAAGGTTCCCCATTGTCCCAATGGGTGTTCTGCATGAGTCATTATAGTCTCAGACGTGCATCATTATGAGTCTCTAGTGTATCAAAAAAAGAAAAAAAAGGCTAAACCCGCAAGCCTTTGAAGTCCTTCAGTTAAAGCAAAAAGGGTGCTCATTCTAATCTCCTTCAGGCCGTGGTTGGTTCACACGTATTCCTCTACCCAGGGAAAAAGCAATACCCACAACCCCCATGATCGAATAAATCCGCAATGATATCTGCATGCTTTTTATGAAGTGTCCCATGTTATCCGGGGTCACTGCCTGGTCCCCCATATAATGAGTAATGATCACCGTAACTATTGCCATGCTCACCAGCATGCCCTGGGTGCGCATGGTTCCCACCATGCTGGAGGCAATGCCGTAATACCGGGGCTGGACACTGGACATGATGGCGTTCATGTTGGGGGTGGAAAAAAGCCCGAATCCGATGCCCTGGAGAATGAGTATGGTAAAAATTACGGCAAGGGAGGTTGTAATTCCCATGAAGGATGCCAGGAAAAGTCCCATTGTGCACACGGCCATGCCCAGGGTGGCAATCCATGTGGCAGGATAGATGTCTGAAAGTCGACCGGACAGGGGGGAGAGCATGGCCTGGGTAAGTGGTTGTACCATCATGATGAAGCCCGCAGTCTGGGCCGAGAAGCCCTTTGTATACTGGAGGTAAAGTGAAAATAGGAAGATGATCCCAAAGGAGGCGGCATAGTTGATCAGGGTAGCGATATTACTCAGGGTAAAGGTAAGGTTGGTGGTGATAAGGTGCACATCTATGAGGGGGCGCTTTGTTTTTTTCTGAATCTGGAAAAACAGTGCCAGCCCCGCTAGGCCTGCCAGGATCAGAATCCAGGATCCTGACATTTTGTTAATCCAGGTCATTCCCATGACAAGAATTGACAGGGCCAGGGCAAATACAACCGACCCCTGCCAGTCAAATGTCTCGCCCTTTGAATCGGCCCATTCCCCGTGAAGGTATATAAAGGTGAGCACCAGCGCCGTGATCTGCACCGGCAGCATGAAATAAAAGATACAGCGCCACCCCATGTGGGTGATAATGATACCTGCAAGGGTGGGACCTGCTGCAAGACCCAGATAGATAAAGGCCGTCACGATGCCCATGGCTCTTCCCCGTTTTGATGCCGGAAACACGGAGGTGAGGATGGCAAAACTGGTGGCCGTGATCATGGCCGCCCCGATTCCTTGGAACAGACGAAACAGGATAAAGGTGCGTACCCCTATACAGAGGGGAATTGCCAGGGTGGAAAAAATGGATACCACGGTGCCGGTAATGAATATACGTTTCCGGCCGTGGATGTCGGCAAACCGGCCCGCCGGGAGCATGGTGATGGAAACAGCCAGGATGTACACCATCTGAATCAATCCCAGCTGCATGGCACTGGCCTGGAACTCACGACCGATCACGGGCAGGGCAATGCCCACGGAAGAGGACATGAAGGGGGTGAGAAACTGAACGCTGGAAACTATGAACAGTACTGCACCAGAGGAACTGTCTGCACGGGGTGTTTGTGTGTTGCGCTTTATTGGGGTGAAAACCTTAAACTTGTTCTGCACTCTATTCAGCCCCGGATATCGCTTCACAGTTCCGGTACTTGATTTGCCACTTGCCGTTTTCATCAAGAGCTTCAACCAGGGCAACCCCCCCTTTTATCCACCATACTAATTGGTGCTCATCTGTATATCGAGCGCCAGAGGCCGATACAACCTGGGGCAGAGTGTACTCCTGGCCATCGGGCATGGTCACCTTGACAAAATTAAGGCTGTGGTCGGACAGCCGATAGTATTTTGCGGTTATCAAATCTCCTTTTTCACATCGGTAAATCACGGTATCTCCCCCAGCCACTGTCAGCCCACTGCTCATCAAGGTGACACAACCAGCTGCGAAAAGGGCCAGAATCATAACGATCCCAGCAACTGCCTGCTGTATTCTCATACTTACCTCCTGTTTTATCTTCCGTGTTGCAGAACAAGTAATTGTGTGATTTCGTATATTTTTTAAACTCACCTATCTATCTGGATAACACCTTAAAATTAAACCTGCGGCCCTTTTTTCGAATAGGCTGCGTCAATCAGTCCCTGATACTCTTTCATAGCAACCCTTCGTTTCAGCTTCATGGTCTGGGTAATCATTGCGTTTTCCAGCGTAAAGTCCTCGGTAAGGAATATGAATTTCTTCGGGATCTCATATCCGCCGTATTTTAGCTTTAAGGACTCAACAACTTCTTTTTCAATCATGCCCGTGACCGCTTTGTTGTTTACAAGGGATTCCGGGTCAGAGGGGATATTGTTTTTTTCGGCATACTTGCCCAGGACATCAAAGTCCGGATAAAGCAGACAAACATTATAGGGTCTCCCGTCGCCGCAAACCATGGCATTGGCCACCTTGGGAAGCAGCTTAATATCCTCTTCGATTGAAGCTGGGAAAACATACTTGCCGTTCTCAAGCTTGTACTGTTCTTTGATACGTCCGGTCATGTAGAGAAATCCATCCTTGTCGAATCTGCCCCGATCGCCCGTGATAAATCCGCCGTCCTGAGTCATGACATTTTGGGTCGCTTCGGGTTTGTTGTGGTATCCCTTCATGACGTTTGGCCCGTAGACGATTATTTCACCGTCATCCGCACCCTCTTCTACAATGGACTTGTCTATAACGACTTTCTGCCCGTCAAGCACTCTTCCCAGACTGCCGAGGCGGTAGGAATCAGGGCAGTTCATGGTTACAGCCGGGGCCGTTTCTGTCAATCCATAACAATCATAGGCAGGCACGCCAATGTCATAAAAAAACTCTCCGATTTCACGGTTCATTACAGCACTTGCGGTCAGGGCTCCGACCAGCCGGCCGCCGAAACCGGCCCGAATTTTGCTGAGAACCAGCTTGTCGAGAAAGGCAAATTTAACGTTTGTCAGGAGGGAGGATTTCCCCTGTTCCTTGAGCTCTCTTCTTTCCCGGGCAGTTTCCCGGGCCGCAATGAAAAGTTTTTTCTTTATACCCCCCACCTCGTCCATGCGGGCCATGATGCCGTCATATATCTTGTTAAACAGCCGGGGCACACAGATCAGGAAGGTGGGTCTTACAAGCTTCAGATCTTCGGGCAGCGTGGTCACATCCCGCATGAATCCCAGAGAACCGCCGAACTGTATCCAGTTATTCAACTCCCCGCTCAGGGCATAGGAGTGAGCCCAGGGAAGGATTGAAAGGCCCACCTGGTTTTCATCCAGTGCCGGATAAATTTTATATCCGCCTCTTGAAACATAGGTAAGGTTTCCGTGGGAGAGCAAAACACCCTTGGGGTCTCCGGTCGTTCCTGAAGTATAGATAAGCACAGCGATATCATCAGGTTTCGGGATAACCGGTTCAACAGGTTTTTCTGCCCCCGCATCTTCAAGGGCTTTCAGGGTGTTGTCGCCACCCCCATCAATGATAAAGATTTTCTCCAGCGTCGGTATCTCTTTTAATAACCCTTTGACCTTGTCATAAATTTCCCGGGTGGAAACAATCAGAACTTTGATCGTACTGTCGGTGATGATATATTTCCATGTGCTGAACCGTTCTTTCTCGTACATGGGAACAAAGCGGGCTTTGAGACCATATGTTGCGTATGAGAGCACGGCCCACTCCGGACGGTTGTTGGCGATAATACCGACGAAATCCCCTTCCTGGATGCCGGCCTGGGCCAGTCCGGCCCGGGCATTTTTTATGCGTTCGCCGATTTGCCCATATGTTATCGAATCCAGGGTACCGCTGTCGTTTCTGACCCAGAACAGGGTATTGGTTTTGAATTTCTGGACGCTTTCTTCCCACCATTCAACCAGATTGTCAGGCTTTTCATATTCCCACATAATTTCTCCCTTTAATTTATCCATGCGAATGCCAGGCTGTTAAATATTTACTCTCCTGTCCTAGGGACAATCAAAACCAATACCATGTATGCTCACCTGTTATTGTCTCCAAAAAGTCTTAGATATCAGAGCCATTAAATAGGACCATTATTCAGTCCGCTCCCGGATGTCCTGCCCAACGATAAAGGTAACCGGCAGCAAGGGCTACCATGAAACCAACAGAAAGTCCATCACTTAAAAGCCGCCTCAGTCTTAAAAAAGTGCAGGCACTTGCCGTCGGGTTGACCCGTTGGTTATACCCGTCGTCGCTTTAATTGTTCGGTTGTATTGTTGTGATTTTTTCTGGAATCTAAAACGGCATGGATTTTAATCATATTGCCTTCGGAAGTGTAATACACCGCAAAGGGAAATGTCTTTGATAATAAACGAAATTATCCATCCACACATCCACATGAATATGACCCCAGCGTAAAGCAATAATGAGTCTATGTCTGAGAACAGGCTATCAAGGAAACATGTCCCAACCCAGAGCTTTGTCGTTCATAGAATTGAGCGCCTTCTCGTAAATCAGCTTGAGCTTCATCAAGGATCTGTATTTTCATTTGAACTCAGATCTTAATTCAAATTTCACAGATTCAAAGTCTTTAAAATGAGCTTCACCTTTTTTGATACGTTCGGCTCGAGCAGATAAAACCTCTTTATGCCACTCTGGAGACGGAATATCATCTGGATTGCGTAAAAGATCGTCCCAAATTTGATTTGTTACAACAAGTTTCTCGGTGGTGGTCATTTCATCTGACGGTAAAGTTTTCTGCATTACACCCTCTCTTTTATGATCCAAGTTCATCGTACATTTTTTTTAAAGTCTCTGCAATGTTAAGGATATCTTCAAGGGTAGAATATTAAGCTCACAAGCTTGTCTGTATACAACGGGTTGTTAACAGGCAAAAGATTAAATCTATCCACTGCTCATAAATATCATGCTTAAACAATGCCAGATACTTTTCGCAACGCTCTTTGGAGTCTGTCCCCAGCATCAAATACTCTGGATGGGGTGTGCACAAATCAGAAGTTTTTCCCAGTGCATTAATCTGGTGACTGGACCAGCGATAATCTCCCGGAGACAAAACCATTCCGGCCCTTACTGGGTTAAGTTCGATTTTAATTATCCAACTGGATAACACCTGAAGATTAAGAATATTCTATCAAATAAGTTTTTTTAAAAAACCAATGAAATCTCTTACCATTAATCGAAATGGGCCGCAAAGCTTTTTATTTAACTTGGGCTGTCAAAATCCCAGATTGTGTAATTAGGCATCAGGATCAGGTTTGTTGTGTATTTGGCTGAGCAGGTACGTATTCAGATAGATCCGGGAACCGAACAAGTAAAAAAGTTTCTTTTAACAAATAGATATCTTTCATCTGGTGACATTAATCGTTTCAAGAACAGGATCGATCCGGACACTGACCATATTTTCTGCAGACCCCAGAAGGTCTCCCAACGGATTTCCATATTACCTCCACCACTTCAAAATCCGTTGCCGGTATGTGTTCCCGGATTACGGGATCGTATCCGATGTGGTAGTCATGATTGCCCAATGCGACGTAATAAGGCAGATTCAGATGA
>JAVEQI010000052.1:0-7558 GCA_034007745.1 Desulfobacterium sp. | reverse complement strand
TTCTACATTTTCTGTATCCCGATTGCGGATCGTATCTCTGCGAGAAAGGGAGTTGCATATTCCCTGGCCCTGAGGGCTCCTTTTTTAAGGATGGCATCCATGTCCCCAGGGGATTCAACAAGTTCGTTGTAGATCTTTCTTGGTTCCCTTAAAAGTTCGTTAAGGTATTCAAAAAGTTCCTGCTTCACCGTTCCCCAGGCAATCCCGTTCTGGTATCTTTTTTCCATCTCTTTGACCTCTTCCGGGGTTGCAAATGCCCTGTATATTGCAAACAGGGTGCAGGTTGAAGGGTCCTTGGGCTCTTCGGGCTCAAGGGAGTTGGTCTTGATCTTCATGATCAGTTTTCGGAGGCGTTTTTCCGGTTCAAAAAGGGGGATTGTGTTGTTGTAGCTCTTGCTCATCTTTCTTCCGTCAAGACCCGACAGCACGGCCGTTGTTTCATCGACGATCGCCTCTGGAAGCACAAAGAGCTCCCCATAGGTATGGTTGAATCTACCGGCAATGTCCCTTGCCATTTCAAGGTGCTGGGTCTGGTCGCTTCCCACCGGGACCTTGAGGGCGTTAAACATCAGAATGTCCGCTGCCATAAGAACCGGGTAGGAAAAGAGCCCCATGGTGACGTCCTTGTCAAGGTCTTTTCTGCCCCTTGCCTCGTTTTCGGCAACCGATGCCTTGTAGGCGTGGGCCCGGTTCATCAGCCCCTTTGAGGTAAGGCAGGTCAGTATCCAGGTAAGCTCCGTAATTTCCGGGATGTCGGTCTGGCGGTAAAATACGGATCGCTCCGTGTCAAGCCCCATGGCAAGCCAGGTTGCAGCGACTTCAACTACGGATCTTTTTATTCTTTCTGGATCCTGGCACTTGATGATCGAATGGTAATCGGCCAGAAAGTAGTAGGATGTTTTGTCAGGCTGTCTACTTGCATTGATGGCCGGACGAATGGCACCAACGTAGTTGCCAAGGTGGGGAGTTCCGGTTGTTGTTATTCCTGTTAACAGGTCTGCGTTTTTTCTCATCTTTTTTAACCTTACTTGCTTACATGTTTAGGGTCTCAGAATTTATAGCTTGCACGAAAAGGCTAATTGCATCTGGGATCCTTAGATTTAGATCAGGAATTGGGAGTAACAAAAACTCCTGGATTAATCAATGATTTTGTTCTGACGAATAAATCCCTTAGCAAATTCAATTTCATCTTCAAGGGTGGTAACCTGAAGCTCCAGGCGGGCCTTGAGGACCGATGCCATTATCTTTTTAAAAGAAGGACCCGGAGTGACCCCCAGTTTGATGAGGTGTTCCCCCTTGATCAAAATATTCGTATCCTTGAGCTTTGTATAAAACAGGGACAGGGCCTTTCTTGTATCTTCCTTTTTAGCACAGGCCATCATGTAAAGGATCAGTTCAGTCTTGAAAATTATGAGCAGGTTGTACAGCTCGCTGTCGCTTGTGGGCGGGTTTGTCTCGAGAAGCTTGAGCCTTTGCTCCGCCTTGATCCTCTCCTGGAGGATGATTCGCCGGTGGCTGGGAGGTAGTTTAAGTCTGTCGGCAATTTCCTGGACAGTTTTCGGGCTGCACAGTCTGATCATTGCCATAAAATAGATGGTCCAGCGCAGGTAGGGGGAGTCAAGGAACAAAAGATCGTGCCAGGCCAGGGTTCTTTTGACCTCTTTAAGCAGGTCAAAGGTCCTGGTGTCAAAGACTAGGCCGGGATGAATTACCCGTTCAAGGCCGTACTCCTGGAGGGTTTTAATGGCGGTGATGGGGTTGTCCTCCTCCAGAATCTGCCGAAGCTCGGAAAAGACCCTCAGGCCGCTCAGGTCCTTGAAGAAATCAACTCTCACAGCATTCTTGATAAGATTTGACGTAAGCTTTCCAATGGTAAAATCAAATCGGTTGGCAAATTTAATGGCCCGGAATACCCGGGTGGGATCTTCTACAAAGCTCAGGTTGTGGATGGTCCGGATCGTTTTATCCTTAAGATCCCGCTGGGCTCCGAAAAAATCGATGAGGGTGCCGAATTTTTCTTGATTCAGCTGGATGGCCATGGTGTTGATGGTAAAGTCCCGGCGGAACATGTCAAGCTTGATGGAACTCATTTCAACGGTTGGAAGGGCTGCCGGGGATTTATAGTATTCCCGCCTTGCCGATACCACATCCACCTTGAAGCCGTCGGGCAGGACCACCACGGCAGTGCCGAATTTTTTGTGGGTGCTGCAGCGCCCGTTGCACAGCTTTGCAAACGCCTCAGCAAAGGCAATGCCGTCACCTTCGACCACTATATCCATGTCATCGACCTCCCGGTAGAGTATGAGGTCCCTTACAAAACCGCCGACTACAAAGAGATCGACTCCGAGGCTGTCGCCGGCTATTCCTATCTGCCGTAAAAGGGCAGTCTTTTTTTTACTGAGCCGTTCATCGATAAAATGTTTAACGTTGCGTCTTCTTGCATGCTGTTCATAGGCCTCTCCACCCTTTTGAAAGTCCCTTGCCTCCTTATTATCCTGGACAAGGAAGTTAAGTAGGTCCGTGCGGGTGACCACCCCAAGGAGGGTATTGTCGTCGATTACGGGCAGCAACCGTTGTTTGCCTCCGATGATCTTGGCTTCGATCTCTGCGATATCCGCCCTTGGAGATATCGTGGAGATTTCCGTTGTCATGTATTCGTGTACGGCAAGGTCTTCTAAGTTGTGGTAACGAATCTTGTCCATGACAGGTCTTGTGGTGTAACCAAGTATTCTGTCTGATCCGGATTCGCGCACCAAAAGGGCATTGACGTTGTAACGGGTCATTATCCTTGCAGCCTCTTTACACGAAATATGGGCCTCGATGGTGATGGCAGGTGATGACATGAGCTCCTTGGCCACAAGGGATGGCTTTACCTTCTGCTCGATCGTGTCGATCAGCTGCTGCTCAACCTGGGCAAGGGGGATATCGGTAATGGTTGCGGATGCGGCAAAGGAATGACCGCCGCCGCCAAAGGAGGAGAGAATCTTACCCACGTCCACCTGGGGTATCCTGCTTCTTGCTATGATGTGGATTTTATTGCCCATGAGTGCAATGGTAAAAAAAACATCCAGATTTTCAATTTTCACAACTTTTTGAACAATTGTGGCAAGGTCCTGGATCCAGGCAGGCGAAGAGATGGTAGCTATTTTAACTTCATACCCTCTGAGCTTGTGGCTGGTCATTTCGTTTAAAAGTTCGTTGATCCAGGTTATCTGGTCCGGGCTTATCTCCCTGGTAATAAGGTTTGATATGACGTTCAAGTCTGCCCCGGAGGATAGCAGAAAGGCCGCCATGTGAAAATCTTCCTCTGTGGTCGAGGCAAAGGTGAAGGAACCCGTATCCTCGTATATCCCAAGGGCCATTATGGTGGCCTCTTCCGGGGTGATGGGGATTTTTTGGTCCTGGATGATTTTGCCTAGGATGGTCACTGTGGCCCCGGTGAAGCGTATGTGTTCAACCTCTCCTGTGATGTCGTCGGCAAGGGCTGGATGGTGGTCGTAGATGTGTATCTCTACCCCCTGTCGATCAAGGAGGCTTTCCACCGTTTTAAGTCGCTGGCGCTGGCGTGTGTCCACAAGTACCAGACGCTTTATCCTGGAAAAATCAATGGTGTCGGCATCGGCCATGTTAAAGAGATAACTCATGGACGAGATGAAAAAATCTCTAAGGTTTTTTTCCTGGGAGCCTGGGAAGAGAACAACTGCTTCAGGGTAAAGTTTCTGGGCCGCAAGCATGGATGCCACTGCATCAAAGTCCGCATTCAGGTGACTTGTAATAATAGTTTCAGCTTTGATTTTCTTTTTATCCATGCCGGGTGATTCCGCCTTTCTTTTAAATCGTAGATGTGACTCTTCATATCACCTATGGCCGTTAAAAAACAACATGTAATCTGAGGCGGCAGCGGTGGACTCGCCTGAATATGGTTGTTGTGAGCCAGGTTTATTATCGTTACGGAGTCAGTCAGGCAGTTTTTTTGGGTCTGTCTTTTTGATCTTTGCGAGGGTGTTGGCTTTTTCGGGATATTTCCCTGTGATTCCACTGTAAAAAGACTGGATACGTTCCATGTCCCGGTCGAGATCGCCTGTGGGATAAATAGTCGGTCCCAGTCCGCCAATTTTTCGTTTGTAGTCAAGAAATCCAAGGACAATGGGAACCTTTGCCCCGACGGCAATATGGTAAAAGCCTGTTTTCCAGTGGGTGACCTTTGCCCGGGTTCCCGATGGGGGGATGGCAAGGGCAAACTCGTCCCTTTGCATGAATTGTTCGATGGACTGATTCACAATGCTGTTTGATTTGCTGCGATCAATGGGAACTCCGCCAAGCAGCTTGAATACCTTTTTAAAAGGCGGTCTGAAAATGGTGTCCTTGCCCATCCAGTAGATCTTTACTCTGAGGACAAACGCTATGAAAAGGGTAAAGGGCAGGTCCCAGTTAGAGGTGTGTGGGGCTGCAATGATGACCATCTTTTTTGTGTTAGGCATCTTGCCTGATACCCGCCATCCACTCAGTTTGAGACAGGCTCTGGAAAGAAAGCCCATGACCGACAGCCATAAAGGGGCATCGAAAATCGTGTGGTTCAATGAATCCATCCTTTTAAGTTTAGGAGCGTAGATTAAATCAACTTTTAATTATAGTCTCATTTGTCTGAAGAGTGCAAAGGGGAAAAATGCTTTTGCAAAAGTTTTACATCCCGGGATTAAATTAGAATTCCTTTTCAATTCTCGTGGAATAGGATAAGAAAGCAGATGTTATGAACCCACAGCGGAGGAGAAAAGTCATGGGTCTCAAGTATCTTTTGGTGACGGGCGCGCTTGCCCTTGGAACTTTTTTGGGATGCGCCGGGAACTATCCAACGGATTTAGGTGTAAATAACGGCAGGTTAAAATCCTGTCCCGCATCCCTCAACTGCGTTAACAGTCAGGCAGATAATCTTGACAAAACCCATTTTGTAGCCCCAATGGTCTATACTGGAATGGTTGAAAGAGCCCATGATACAGTTGTTTCAATCGTTCAGGCCATGGAGAACAGTGCAATAAAAGAAAAGAATAAAAATTATCTTAGGGTAGCGTTCACCTCACCCCTCATGGGGTTTGTTGATGATGTGGAGTTTTATTTTCCCGAGGAACCGGTGATTCACGTACGATCAGCCGCAAGAAAAGGATACAGCGATTTTGGGGTCAACCGGCGAAGGATCGAAACCATCAGGTCATTGTTTGAAAAAGTAGAAATACTGCCCCGGTAATGACATGATCAAGATTTTAATGGATACCGACATTCTTGTCTCCCTGGGAACGGGCGGTGGGGAAAACCTGGAAATTCATGCCTATTCAGCGTTATGTTTTCAACGTATTGTAAGGAAAAACCGGGGGGCCCTTTTTGTACATCCACAATCCCTTGAAGAGGTGGATCTGAGATTTGAGGGTGAAAGGGTGCTTCAGATAAAAGAGCAGATGGCTGCCTATGATCTGGTCGATGCCTCCATGCCCCTGGCGGTATTTGAACAAAATCGGGTGGGGGTTCCGAAAAAGGGCTCGGCTGATTATCTGGAAAACTCCCTGCTGGCGGCGGTAAAGACCGGGGCTGTTGATTTCCTGGTGACGGAAAAGATATCCCTGCACACGAGGGCGAACCGTCTCGGACTCTCGACCCGGGTCCTGTTCCTGAGCGATGCCCTGGGACTTGTTACAGATCTCTTTGAAACCTCCTCCCAGGCTAAACCAGTGGTTGAAAAGATTTCTTTTTCATCCATAGATGAACGGGATCCTGTTTTTTGGACCATGGCAGTTCAGGGATTCGGCCGGGAGGACGATCCCGAGCAAGCCCAGAAACAAGGCCCAGGCCAAAATTTAGAACAATACCAGCAACAAAATGATGATTCGTTTAGTACCATGCTTGCACGGTTGAGGGCAAAGGGAAGGGATGCCTTTGTGATCCGGCATGGGGATAAATCCTTGATTGCCGGAATCTGTGTGGTAGAACAGGAGGAAAGGGGGCTTTTAATACGCCTTTTCCATGTGATCAACACCTATCCAATAAGCCAGTATGGTGCGCTTTTGTTCAAGGCCATTCTTGACCGGTATTTACCTGACGGCTGTGGGCAGATCTATTTTTCCAAGTTTCCCGGCCACAGGAAAATTATGACATTGGCACAATCCCTTGGGTTTGAAGGTGATAACCCAATGTCCTTTCAGGCCATTTCATTCAAGGAAAACAATACCTGGGTGCTGCCCCTGACTCCCCTTGCCCATGGAACTCTTTTCCCCGAATTAGACCAGCAGATGCACCTTTTTCCATGTTTCGGCCCCAAGGGAAACGCCATTGAAAAGGTTTGTCTCTTTCCTGGCGAGACAACCGGTATTTTACCCGGAGACAATCTTTTTATATATTGCACAAAGGGGCCTTCTGCCATAACAGCCATGGGGGTGGTCAAGGAAGCCCTTGTCTGCTCATGTCCCGATGGGATGGTCAGGTTCCTTGGTCCAGAAACGGCCTGGAATTACGGTGAGATCATCGCTCTATGTCGGGAAAAAACCCTGGCAGTAAAATTTCGCCATGTGAAAAATTTTAATCCCCCCCTGGCCCTGTGTGACTTAAAAGAGCATGGGGTCTTAAAGGGTGCTCCAAGGAGAGTGTTAAGGGTCAAGGAAAAAGGGATAGAGTGGTTAGGGAGGTCAGATTAAGAGAGAAGTTGAAACGGTAAAACCTAGGAGGATATTCCTGCATCTCCGGGATAGTATCCCTCTGGCTTCCGATGTTCCGGGTAGGGAAACCAAAGGGGCTTTAGTCTCTCTAATCTATTCGGCCTTAAAGGATCTTGCATAGAGATCGGCAAGGGCGGCCTTGGCATCTTCGGTAATGTTGCGGGTTCCCGTGCCTGCAAAGGTCTTGTGGGAGATGGTGGGGACTACCTCTTTCCAGGCGTTGTCGATCCAGGAGAACCAGGCCTTGCGGTCCTGCTCATAGACAAAAACTGGCCGATTGAAAAGTTTTGCAAGCTCAACCCCCCATCCGGTTCCACCTTTGACTGTATTGTCCGGGAGTATCCATCCCACTACAAAGACCTGGTAGCCCTTGTTCACCATGTGGAAAATGGACTGGATTACCTTGCGGATTTTATCCATCTTTGAGAAGTTTCTACCAAGGCGTTTTGACACAATATCCATGCTCACGTCGCCCTTTTTAAGCTCGTCAGCGGTTAAGACAGTTATACCTGCCTGACGTTCAGGAGCATGCCCTTCAAAGCTGAAGTTTACCTCTTTAATTCCAAAATGTTCTGCAAGCTTGCCAAACTCGGCCTCAGCACCCCTGTGGCCCCCGCTGTAAAAAGTGATCTGGGATAAATCGCTCATTTTACGCCCCTCCTTATGACATTTAAAGGTAAAGAATAATCATCTATGTTTTCATGGTTAAGATGGGGTCACTATATAGAAAAAGAATTGTTTTATCAACAACGAACTCCCCGAACCACAGTTCTCCTTTTGGATAAAATCGTGGTTGGTGGGTCGTTGGTCAGGCAGGGACACCCGCCGGTTGGGTTGAGGCATGGTTTCATTCAACT
>JAVEQI010000051.1:0-7675 GCA_034007745.1 Desulfobacterium sp. | reverse complement strand
GCTACCTTGAGTTCAAGAACAGAAGTCTGACTTCCCTCTATCTCAGTAACCTCAACCGCATCGGGATTGTCAACCAGTGCCTGTGCAATGTATTTCACCAGCTCTTTCATAACTCATCTCCTTATAGTGTGTGTTGAGAATATGGGAACGATACAATATCATGCAGGATTGGAACTGAAACCTTGTTTTTTAAGAAGACTCTTAACTGTTGTTGTGGGGATGGCGCCTTCACCCATCCAATAGCGGATTCTATCCTCCTTGAGAATAATGGCGGCAGGTTCGACCATGGGGTCGTAGGTGCCGACACTCTCAAGAAATTTCCCATCCCTTGGGGACTCAATATCCGCTGCAACAATTCTGTAAAACGGCTTCTTCTTTGCGCCCCAGCGGGCCAACCTTAACTTAACTGACATTTCATTTCTCCTTAAAACGGTAGCATTCCCCGTAATGAGCGCATGCCGCCTTTATTTAACTTTTTTACCATCTTCATTGACTGTGTATAACTCTTCAGAAGCTTGTTCACATCCTGAACCGTAGACCCGCTTCCCCTTGCAATTCTCTTTTTCCGACTTCCCTTGATAACGGCATAGTTTTGCCGCTCCTGGGGGGTCATGGAGTTGATAATTGCCTCGATCCTTACAAACTCGCGTTCATCAATATTCATGCCCGCAAGCATCTTTTTATTAATCCCTGGAATAAGCCCCATAAGATCCTTGATTGATCCCATGTTCCTTACCGAGACCATCTGATCCCGAAAATCTTCAAGGGTAAACTGATTTTTCCTTAACTTTTCCTCAAGGGCTGCAGCTTTTTTCTGGTCAACCGAATCCTGGGCCTTTTCAATCAGGGAAAGGGTGTCGCCCATACCAAGTATTCTGGACGCCATACGTTCCGGATGAAAGGGTTCAAGCCCGGTGGATTTCTCACCCACGCCGATAAATTTGAGGGGCTTACCTGTAACTGCCCTGATGGAAAGGGCGGCACCCCCCCTTGCATCACCATCCATCTTGGTAAGGATCACACCGGTCAGATCCAGGGCCCGGTCAAAGGCACCTGCAATATTAACGGCATCCTGACCGGTCATGGCATCGGCCACAAAAAGAATCTCCGTTGGATTGAGGCACTGCTTGAGACTGACAATCTCTGCCATCATATCATCGTCAACATGGAGCCTTCCAGCCGTATCCACAAGCAGGGTGTCAAACCCCTCCTGGACCGCCATTTGTTCAGCAGCCTGACAGATATCCTCCGGCTTCATATCCTGGGTGGCGGCAAATACAGGAATCCCAAGCTGTTTACCCAGCTTGGTCAACTGATCAATTGCCGCAGGCCTGTAAACATCCACAGGAACCAGAAGCGGCCGGTTGCCTTTTTTCTTGAGAAAAAGGGCAAGCTTGCCCGCCGTAGTCGTCTTGCCCGCACCCTGCAAACCCACAAGCATTACGGCAGACGGTACCCTGCTGCCTATGTTCAACTCCTCGTGGGACCCGCCCATCATGGACGAGAACTCGTCATAGACAATCTTAATGACCTGCTGACCGGGCGTCAGGCTATCCATCACCTCCTGACCAAGGGCGCGCTTATGTATATCTGAAATAACTTTTTTTGCAACCCTGTAATTCACATCCGCTTCAAGAAGCGCCATGCGGACCTGCTTAAGACCCTCTTCAATATCCTTCTCCGAAAGGGTCCCCCGGCCTTTTAGTCGCTTAAACGTTGCATTCAGCCGATCACTCAAGTTTTCAAACATAAGAACTCTTCAAACCCTAGTCTATTATTAAAATGTTGAAATTAGTATTTATTCCATGATAAGTCAAGAAAAAAGCATTACAATCATTAACTCTAATTTTGAATTTCAGAATGGGGGGGGCGGCAATCGGTATCCCCTTGCTGAACATTAAGAAACAAAGGGGATCAGATTTTTTTGAAAGAGATAACTGATTTAACACGGCAGGAACTTTCAGCATGGTTTGAAAGCAACAATGAACGACCCTTTCGTGCAGGCCAGGTCTTTAAATGGCTCTACCTTCACAACATAGATACCTTTGATGAAATGACCGACCTTGGTAAAGCCTTAAGAGAGCTGCTCAAGGAAAAATTCACCCTGTCAACCATGGAGCTTGAACGTTCAGAGGTTTCAAAGGACGGCACAGAAAAACTTTTATTCCGCCTCCAGGACAACGCTTATATTGAAGCTGTCATCATACCTGAAAAGGACCATTTCACCCTGTGTATCTCCTCCCAGGCAGGCTGCTCCCAGGGATGCAGATTCTGCCTCACGGCAAAGGGAGGATTTTCCCGCAACCTCACCACCGGTGAAATCATCGGCCAGGTCAGGAGTGCCCGTTCGATTCTTGCCGCAAGAAATGCCCCCCACCCCCTGTCAAATATCGTGTTCATGGGTATGGGCGAACCCCTTGCAAACTATGACAACGTGGTAAATTCCCTCTCAATCATGACTGACAGCGACTATGGGCTCAAGCTCTCCTCAAGGAGAATAACCCTGTCCACCTGCGGTCTTGTGCCCGGGATTCTCAGGCTTGGCAACGACACTGAGGTCAACCTTGCCGTTTCCCTCAACGCAACCACGGACGAGACCAGATCCATGCTCATGCCAGTTAACCGTCGTTACCCCATGGATCAGCTTTTAAAGGCCTGCGCCAACTTTCAGATGAAGCCAAGGAAAAAAATAACCTTTGAGTACATTCTCATCCACGGGGTCAATGACACAGACGCTGATGCACGACGACTGATCAAACTGTTGATGCCCATCCGGGCCAAGGTGAACCTGATCCCCTTTAACGAGCATGATGAAAGTGATTTCAAGCGCCCGTCCAGGGAAAAAATCCAGGCTTTCATGCAGACGCTTTTAGACAACAACCTCACGGCTATGGTCAGAAAGAGCAAGGGAGAAGACATCTCGGCCGCCTGCGGTCAGCTCAAGGCAAAAATAAAATCAAGGCAAAAATAAAAGGGGAAGATTAAATAAGAAGATCCTGGAAGCTTGACCGATCAAGGGCCTTAACCTGAAGGATGCGTTCTTTTCCGGGAAATCGGACAAGCACATTTACCTCCTGGCCGACACTGGCCCTGGTATACCCGGCACAGATGGCAGCGGCCCGCTCTGCAGTTGCCAAAGACGCACTCCCGGGAATGAGAACAAGGGGTCCTGGTATGTCGTTCATGCGAAGAAGTGTATCTGTTTTCTGATCATAAAAGCTTTCGATCATTTCATTGTCCTCGCTATAACGCCCAACAACTATTCTCGTTGTGGGATCAAGCCTGAAATGCCGGCCATGGTGCAGCAAAAAAAGATCCTTTTCGGCAATTTCTCCACCAGAACCCTGGCCTGAATCCACAAGGCCCTGGTCGGAATGGACAAGGCCATACTGGAAATGAAGAAGATCCCTGAGTCTTGCGGAAAAGGCCCTGTCCGTTAGCTTGCATCCCCCCGCCGGGGTAGGATAATCCTTCACATTGAAATGAGCCGCCATCTCAATCTGCCGTCGCCTCGATCTGCCTGTAATTGCCTCCAACCGGCTCCGATCGACAAGTCCCTGACGTTCGGCCTCAGTTTCAGGCAGCACCCTGGCACTCAAGGGCCTTAATATGGAACCTTCAAATCCAGAGTGCTTTTCCACGTACCACAACGAACGCTTGTTCTGGGAAAAGGGCCGCTGACCAGCCACCTCTCCGCTGAACAAAAAATCAAACCCCTCTTCCATTGCTATCTCTCCTGCCCTTGCAAACATCAATGCGTGGCAGTCCATGCAGGGATTCATATTTTTTCCATAACCTGCCCGGGGGGTTTTCAACATTTCAAGAAAAGGGTCTGTAATATCGACCACCATAAGGGGAATTTGATACCTGTCCGCCGCCGCCTCGGCCGCATCACACGAAAAAAAAGGGGTTGTGAAACTTATCCACACCACCTCGACACCCTGTTCCTTTAAAATCAGGGCACTCAATATACTGTCAAGACCGCCGGATGTAAGCCCCAGGGCCCTCACTTTTTTTGCTGTTTTTTCCGATTCCATTTATTCGTTTTTTTTATTTTCCCAGAAATCCCGACTCTCCTTGAGAATCTCATCTATATCATCATCCAGTGCCCCACCTGCCTGGTCATCTGCCAGATCGACATCTGAAAGGTCGTCTCCTCCAAGGCTAAGGTCGGAAAGATCAAACTCTGGGTCGTCAATCCCAGGGGCTTCCTGATTTTCAACACCTGGTGGTGTATGATCACCCAAATCAGAATTAAACCCGGACTTTTGATTTTCCATTTGGTTTGCCAAGGTGTCAACCTCCTGCTCCATTGGAGAAGAGTGAAAATCTTCAGCCGCCCCACCCCCGGATGAATGTTCGGAGGCATCAACCAGATCATAGGTCTGACCTTCGTCCTGCCCCTCATCCCTGTTAGGGATAAGAACACCATTTCTGTCAAACATCAGGCTCAAGTCGATCTTAAGTAAAAAATCCATCCTAAATGCCACCTGATTTTCATGGACAACTATCTCTCCTTTGGTTGAATCCACAGACGAGATATTTATTCGCTGTTTGACAATCTCTCCTATGGCACCCCAGTCCAGGTCAGCCTTTACAGCCTCCAGGAGTTCTCTCTCACCAGCTCTAATGATTTTAGGATCCGTTATCTTCATATCCAACTCCTCTATTCTCACCTAAAAAGTGCATACATGCTGTTTGACCAGATCTGCTTTATTGCCGGGCAGTTTCGGTAAACGTATTATTTAACACAGGGTAGTTGCCCAGGCAATCCTTTATGAAAAACACCGGTCATTCTCATTTTAACACTATAATAATGTATAATTCCGCTTAGTTTGTCGATATTTTCACTGACTATAATAAGTGGTGTAAATTTCACAATTTCGGTTACATCTACCGAAATATCAGCGTTTGGGGTGACAGTCTGTACCCCTTTTCTAATATAAAAAAAAACCCCTATTTTTTTGGTTCTACAGGGGAATACCGACTGTTGCCTCTGGTGTAAAACAAAAATGAAAAATGCTGGAACTGCCTATAATCGTCCTTTTTTGATGATGGCCACAAGCAGCCACACTCCCATCAGGGCTGCAGCAATAAAACCAGCGATTCCTATGACCGAGACTCCAAAGAGAATAGGAGGCACGTTGGAGTTTATCAACTGGGCCGAGCCCATGATAAGGGCCGCAATGATAATGGCAAACGAGATGCGATTGCTGATCTGATCGTGGGTGGCAAGCATACGTTCAAACCCTTGGATCTGAATGTTAAGCCGAAGATTACCAAGCTTTGCAAGGCGCAGGAGTTCAAGGAGGTCCGAAGGAAACAAACGGGCAAACCGCAGGGCCTCCCTGGTAATGCCGAAGAGATCCTCAGAGACCCGTTTAGGCGAAAGCCTTGATAGTTTTGCGGCCCTCACGTGGGGCGCTGCAGTCCTGATCATGTCAAAGTCCGGATCAAGCTCTTTGGCCACCCCTTCCACCGTGGCAAAGGCCTTCATCATCAGGAAAAGATCCGGGGGAATCCGCATCCTGTGGTCGGACGACACCTCAAGAATATCGTTGACAAGCTGACCTATCCGTATCTCCTTGAGGGGCCGTTCAAGATGAAGCACGACAAATTGTGTCAGATCCTTTTCAAGAACTGTAAGATCCGGTTGAGCCTCGTATTCGGCAAGCTCAACGAGATAGCGAGTTGCAAGACCCATATTCTTCTTGTGGATTGCGTAGATAAGATCCACAAACAGCTCACGGGTGTGGCGGGGTATAGATCCTGCCATACCGAAATCCACCGGACAGATGACGTTTTTCTCCAGCACAAACAGATTTCCCGGATGGGGATCGGCATGAAAAAAACCAAAGTCAAACACCTGCTTCATAACAAACTGGGCACCGTTCCTGGTGATTTTCCCGATATCCATGCCCTGGCGCACAAGTTCCTTTTTATCGGAAATCTTAATCCCCCGGATAAACTCCATGGTCAGAACCCGCTGGCTTGATTCTGCACGAAACACCCCCGGTATGTGAACCGTTCGATCGTCCCTGAACTGCCTTGCCATCCTCTCAAGGTTTGAGGCTTCCACCGAATAGTCAAGCTCCCGGCCAAGGCTTCTTGCAAACTCTTCGACTATCCGGACCGGTCTGTGGTGGGCGATCTCCTCTACATGGGTCTCGGCAAGGGAGGCAAGGTGGTGCAGAATTTCAAGATCCACCTCAATGAGCTTTCTGATACCGGGGCGCTGAATTTTAACGGCCACTTCACCTGTCCCTGCAATCCCTGCCCTGTGGACCTGGCCGATGGAGGCAGATGCGATGGGTGTCCGGTCGATAAACTCAAAGACCTCCCCATGGGGACGGCCGAATTCAGACGAGATGATTGCCGCCACCTCGTCAAAGGAAAAGGGCGGCACATGGTCCTGCAGCCTTGTGAGCTCGGTCAAAAGGTTTACAGGGATGAGATCCGGACGCGCTGAGAGGATCTGCCCAAACTTTATAAAGGTAGGGCCAAGCTCCTCAAAGGCCATTCTGATCCGCATGGCCCCGGACAGCTTCTCAAGGCGGTCACCCTTATTCCGGGAGATGAGCTTCAGGCCTATCTCAATGTACTCGTCCAGATTTAAGGCATCAATGATATTGCCGAATCCATACTTGAACATAATCCCAAGGATCTGGCGATAACGCAAAAAATGGCGGTAGCGCCGGCCAAGACCGCCTATCTTCTGGATACTGAGCATTGTCTATTTATCGTCTCGAAGGGCCTTATCCGCCTTGAGTTCCTTCAGCAACTTCTTAATCTCGGCGATCTCCCCTTTCAACTTATTAAAATCGCTCTGCCTTGTAAGATCGGTCTTTTTAAGGACCTTTTCCACGGCTTTTTCCACCTGGCGGTCAAGCTTTTTCACAGCCTCGTCATACTTATCCATAACATCTTCAAAAAACTTTTCGCCCTCTTCCCGGTCCAGCTTGCTCTTTTCCGCGAAATCCCGGGCAAGCTCTTCCATCTCTTTTTTGGACCTCAGGGCAAGTCCTACACCGGTGAGGAAACTCTTCTTCATGTATTCAAGCATAGTTACTCCTTTTTAGCGATTAGCTGTTAGCTAAGAGCTAACAGCTACCTACCTACCTACTACCAAAGGACGCTTCCGGCATGGATTCCACAGTAGTATCCCCCTCAACAATGGCGTCCATCTTTGCAAGGGCCGACGGAAGAAGGGTGTTGATGAAAAAAGCCGCCGTCATAACCTGGCCCGCATAATAGGCCGCTTCCTTGTTGGTGGCGGCCTTGGCTGCTACGGTTTCAGGATCGAGGGAACCCGCCTTTTTGGCAAGCTTTGGAGCGGCCACCATGGCCCGCCACAGAAGCATCCAGGCCATGGCAACATCGCCTGTGACCTCAAGAAATGGGTGGGCAAACGAATAGGCATTCATAACATCCTTTGATTTTGCCCGTGCACCGATGCTCTTTGCAGTTTGTTCCAGTCGATCCACCGCCTTTTCTACTCGCAGGGCAATGGCCTCAACCCCTTCAACAGTTTTGGCCGTCTCTATCACCTGGCGAATCTCATCGATAAAATCAGCAAAGAGACGCCCATCCTTCATGGCAAGCTTTCGGCCGAGAAGATCCATTGCCTGGATGCCGTTGGTTCCCTCATAAATCATGTAAATCCTGGAATCTCGCA
>JAVEQI010000035.1:0-37063 GCA_034007745.1 Desulfobacterium sp. | reverse complement strand
ATCCCTGGCACGAAAGTGAGCAGACTTCCGACGGGTATTGAATCCCGGGAAATGTTTGGATGATTTAATCTTACTGGTGAGGATAGACGATGACTGCTATAGCCATTGACGGCCTTAAGAACTTTGAGTTTGCATGGAAAGCCATTGATTTGGATACCATACAAAACAATGTAAATCGTTTACAAGCACGTATCGTGAAGGCAGTACAGGAAGGGAACAAGGAAAGAGTCCGAAGTCTGCAAAGGCTGATTGCCCGATCCCTCTCCGCCAGGTTTCTCTCGGTAAAAAGAGTGACGGAGAATAAGGGTAAACGAACTCCGGGAGTCGATAATATTTTATTAGACTCTGCAAAGAAGAAATGGCAACAGGTCTTCGGACTGAATCGACCAGGTTATCATTCACACCCGTTGAAACGAGTTTACATCCCCAAAAAGAACGGCAAGAAACGTCCATTAGGCATACCGGTCATGAAAGACAGAGCGGAACAGGCTTTGGAATTACAGGGACTTGACCCTGTATCGGAATGTACAGCGGATGGCCACTCCTATGGGTTTCGGAAAAAGAGATCCACTCAGGATGCCATGAGTGCCTGCTATAATGCTCTAAGGAGAAAGGGCAGTGCACAATGGGTTTTGGAAGGGGATATTAAAAGTTGCTTTGACTGTATCTCACATCAATGGATGCTCGAGCATATCCCGATGCAGCAACAAAAACTCAAGGTGTGGTTGACATCCGGTTATATCGAGCGAGGCATGTTCAATAAGCCGATGCAAATCCTTATGATCCGCAATGGTATGATTACTTTGCCAGACGTTCCAAACCGAAAACGGCCGGGTTCTTAAATGAACTTTATCAATGCTTGAGCCCTGTGAGGTGAAAGTCTCACGCAGGGTTCTTAGGGGGCTTGGGGTTGGAAACAGCCCCAGGCTACCCGACACCTGGTGTCAGCTCATCGGTTTCCTGTAAGGCTATAGCCCTGGCAGGTAAGCTCACCGTTATACCCTTGAAGATTTCCTTAACATTGCGGAGCATTGAAAAAAAATGTACCATAAACTTGGATCATAAAAAGAGAGGGTGTAGTGCAAAAAACTTTACCATTAGATGAAATGACCAGAACATATCTTCTTGGTATGGCTACAGGTGGGGCTCATGCTTAGCAGTACAAAATCCTCGTTGACAACATGTAGCCACAAGGCTACAATTGAACCATGATTGAAATTCGCAAGACTGAAACCTTCGCTAAATGGATTGATAACTTGGATGATATCCGGGCTCGGGCTCGTATCCAAGCCCGGGTAGAGCGATTGGCTGCTGGAAATTCGGGAAATGCTAAGGCCGTAGGTGAAGGCGTTTCAGAGTTGCGGATTGATTATGGACCCGGTTATCGGGTGTATTACAAAAAACACAGACAGAAGATGGTGGTTTTATTGGTTGGTGGCGACAAACACACACAGGCCAAGGACATCAAAACCGCCTTGCGTCTAGCAAGGAATTTATAGGAGTGTATTATGACCAAAACCATAACTACCCGATATGATGTCGCTGAACATCTTCGTACCCCTGAAGAAATGGCTGCTTATCTTGAAGCTTGTTTTGAGGAGGCGAATGGTGATGCTGCCTTTATTGCGAAGGCTCTGGGTGACATCGCTCGAGCTAAAGGCATGACGCAGGTTGCAAGTGATGCCGGTTTATCACGCGAAAGTCTATACAAAGCTCTCTCCGGGGAAAGGACCCCCAGCTTTGACACAATCCTTAAAGTTATATCCGCACTTGGATTGAAATTGCACGCAGAAACAGCTCATGTAAATAGCGTCATTCCCCAACAACAGGATTCAGTCTGACATAAAAAACCAGGGAGATCATCCATATGATTATTCGAGAGTTCAAGATCACCCCTGAGGAAACTAAAGAATTGATACCAAGCGTTAGAGCAAAGTTGATTGATAATCGAGTTGGTTGGGCCTGCACATATCTGCGCAAATACGCATTGATGTCCTCTCCGCAATGCGGTCAAAATCAAATCACCGATGAAGGGATAAATATCCTTTCCTTAAAACCCGATCGAATCAACAATAAATTTTTAAAACAATTATACCAAGATGAAGCTTCTGATAGTTTCTTGGACCTCAAGTCTCGAATGAACATCGACGAAAACGATATTTCCAACAAGACTCCCGAAGAAATTATTGGTATCCAGAGTGAAATCATCAATGAAAGTTTGGCAAAAGACCTGCTCAACTACATTTCACAAATTGATTTACCTCCAGGCAAAGAGGTGGCAAAACACCATACCCATCAAAGAAATACGAGACTTCGCTGGGGAACTGTTATCGAAACGATCCAACAAAGGTGTTTTCATCACCACCAGCAACTTTCCGCCTTCAGCTCATGAATTCGTATCCGCTATCGATTGAAAAATTATTCTGATTGATGGGAATCGCTTAACACTGTTGATGATTAAGTTTAACCTGGGCGTGAGCACCAAGGAGCAGATCTCAATAAAGGAAATAGATATCGATTATTTTACTACATAACCCGGCGCTTCACTTGACGCCGAAAACGTCTGCGGTTTCGGTCAAATTTTTAGGCGGCAAAAGTGAGCTTCAGCGTTGGTAACTGGAACATATGTGTTAACGAATAGGAAAGTTCTAAGATGAGAGTTTATCTTGATTGTTGCTGTTTACAACGACCGTTAGATGATAAATTATATCCAAGAATAGCCGTTGAAGCTGAAGCAGTCCTTGTTATTTTATCATTGTACGAGTCAGATAATTTAAACCTTATCTCATCAGATGCGCTACTATTCGAGATTGGTCGTATTCCCGATCAGGAGCGTAAGGAAGCTTCACTGGCAATTCTTAAAATTGCAAAAGAAGTTCTTGAATTATCTCAGGAAATAGAAATATTAGCGAATAAACTGGAAGTCTCGGGTTTGAAACCGCTTGACGCTTTACATTTGACATTTGCATCCGCTTCGAAAGTGGGGTATTTTTGTACATGTGATGACAAATTTTTGAAAAAAGTTAAGGGTTTTGATGGATTAAATACCAAGGTAGTGTCCCCTACCGAACCAAACGCTTAACCTTGTGCGATCTGAAGTCGCTGATATTATTGTTAATTAATGCAAGTTAACCTGCTGTATCGCCGGCAGTTTCTTACCTCGGCATGCATTACCGGTAACGGTTTTGTGTGAAACTCGGGGGACAATGAAGCCCTTGGTCTTACGACCTGGAGAGCTTTTGGAGGCTTTGCCGAATAAAGTAAATCGTTTATAAGCACGTATCGAGAAGGCAGTGGAAGTATAAACCGATACTGCCGGGTTTTGAAAAGAACTTTATCAATACTTGAGCCGTATGAGATGAAAACCTCACGTACGGTCCTTAGGGCCTGAGGCTGGAAACAGCCCCAGGCTACCCAACACCGCGATCAGCTCATCGGTTTCCTCAGAGGCTATTGGCGAGGCAGGTGAGCACAGCGTTAAAAAAAACAAAATAACGTCAAAAAAAATTATAAAATGTTCGAGTTAGAAGGAGGAATACTGATGAAAGAAAAAACCAGGAAAAATGTTGAGACTGCATTTATCGGTGAAGCCAAAGCCTATTTTCGACTGCTGGCCTTTGCCGAAAAAGCTGAAGAAGAGGAGCTGCCTCAAGTGGCAATGCTGTTTCGGGCCATTGCCGAGGCAGAGCGCATCCATGCCACCCGTCAGCTAGGATTGATTAAAGACCTCATTGTCAAAGATACGGATACCAACCTGGAAAAATCTTTCCAGAGCGAAAAAACCGTCAGTGAAAATGTTTACCCGAACTTTATCAAAGACGCCTTAGAAGAAGACGAAGCCGCCGCAGCCAAAGTGTTTACTTTTGCCCGGGACGCGGAAAGCTATCATGCCAAGCTCTATGAACGGGCAATGATGGACGTAATTAAAGACAAAGTTAACGCTTACCACGTTTGTCAGGTGTGCGGTTATGTGACCCACAAAAAAATTCCCAACGAATGCCCGGTCTGCGGCGCACCCAAGGAAAAGTTTAAAACTATTGAATAAATGGTTAAGTGTAAATAGAGTTGATAAAAATCATCGGTGCTCCTAAGCCGCACTGGAAGTTGATTCAGAGAGAAAAACGGGAGAGTGTGTGGAGCTATTCTTTTCATATATCAGGGTATTCGTATTCCTCGGGTGCACCTTGGTGGGTATTCAGGTTCCTGCCTTTGTAGATCAGTATGGTAAAAGTCTGGAGTCACGTCTGATAGAATCCCAGATTGCTCTCAATGAATTTCAGGATGATGCTGATAAATACTTTGATGGCAGCGTAGAAGAGCTGATCGCCCACTACAAAAAAAATGACGACCAGGTTTTCAATGAGGGGGGCCGTAGCATTCAGTCAATTTATGATCGCAATATAATGCTTGTAAGTAGTTTTGCGCAATTCGAGAGCAGCTCTTGGTCTGCGTACACTCAGGCACTGATTTCTCCAGTGCCTGATGTGAGAAGGGAAGTATGGAAAAACTATTCCTACGCTATTCAATTAAACCCAAGTGCTGTCGCATTCGGTCTGATTACAGGGTTGATTTTCACCTTGGTTATTGAGCTTCTGCTCAGGCTATTGTGCAATGCTCCCAAATTGCTTTACAGGAGATTCCAAACGACGCCATAGGCGCACCAGAACTTCAGGACTCAAGACTTCTTCCATATTTACCACTTTATACAGGTTGCTTATTTTGCAGTTGGGCAATAGAAAAGGTATCTATACTATACACTTATCAGTGATCGACACGTCCTTGTATTGTAGAAAAACCACTAATTTTGAGATACGCTATGAATAATTTTAAAACTAAGAGGACAGCGTCTGACGATCAATCCTCGTCTGAAACAATGAATGGAGAGTCTGCCGTTACGACGAATTGGCTCGCAGTAGCTATGGTGGATACTACCAAATTTAGCGGTCTTTGGCGCCTGTGTTATCTTCTCTGGTTTCGGCGGCTTGATTCCGGCGATAGTTATGGGTGGCATACCGACGCTGACACCCCGTGCGCAGTTGGCGCCAGTGTCATTTGGACTGGTGATGCAAGGCAACAATCTTGGGCAGCTCATCGGTCCGGTCGCCGTTGGCACCGTTGTAGGTGCCATGGACTGAAACGGTATTTCGGTATTAGAATTAAAAGAAAACCTGTAGAACAGGGGTCGACTGTTTGAGACCTTTGTCTATTTTTGCTTCTTTGCATTAATTTTTCTTGGTTTTGCGCCTTTTTTGGGACAGAGGGATTCCAGAACGCAGACATCGCAATGGGAGCCCACGGGCCGGCAGGTACCCTGGCCAAAGGCGACCAGGACTGCGTTTACCCGCTGCCACAAATTTCTGGGCAGTTTTTTCCTCAAGGCCATCTCGGTTTCAAGGGGGGTCTTGGTGTTCACATATTTCCAGATGTTCATGATCCTGTGCACATGGGTGTCCACACAGATGGCGTCCTCATTAAAGGCAACAGACATGACGAGATTTGCCGTTTTTCTGCCAACCCCGGGCAGGGTCACAAGGGCATCTATATCCTTGGGAACCTTGTAGTCAAAGGTTTCCAAGGCTTTTGGAAGACGCTCAAGATAACCGGCCTTTGAGGTGTAAAAACCCACCGGATAGATGAGGTCACTGATCTCCTGACGTGAAAGACCGGCCAGGGTGTGGACATCCGGGGCCTTTTTAAAGAGTCTCGTACATGCGGCAGCCGTAGTTTCGTCCTTGGTTCTTGCCGATAGAATGGTTGCCACCAATATCCGGAAGGGCTCCTCGGTCTGAGCCCCCATGAGATCCACAACGGGAACCTTATAATCTTTCACCTCCCTGGTCAGGATCTCCATAAAATACTCAATATCAATGCCCATGGTTCATACTCCTGAAACGCCTGAATCAAAAACAGCTGCACCGTAAGGGGCTAAGTTATGACACAAGGGATAGATGCATTCAAGTTAATGGTGCCGTTTTGTGAAAATATCAACAGCAGGTTCCCTTTTGGTTTTCCTGACCGGAATATCTGGAACCAGAGGGGAATACAGGTCTAATTTTCTCATGACAGCTTATACGACGATATGTTGATAAAAATGTTCATAACTTTTGATTTGTGAACATTTTCAAAAAAACAAACAAATGCAGGTTGAATAGAGTGCGATTAATCAAGGAAATCATTGATCTGACCTGGCTTATGAAATGGCAGATGTTGAAATTTTGTCAATAACATGGGATTTATGAACATTTTTAGAAAACAAAAAGAAATAGAGGCAGGGTAAAATGTGGTTAATCAAGGGAATAATTGACCATACCTGGCTTATGAAATAGGAGGTGTTGAAACTTTGTCAATAAATCAGATTTTATGAACATTGATTTTTGAATGGTCAGTTATGAAATGATGTGTTAATAACTTTGTCAAGAAAGTTGGCTTTATGAACAATATTTTGGAGATATACAGATGGCCGAAAATAAAGACGATAAAATAGTACGGTTTGCCAGCAGGATGGACCAGCTTCCTCCCTATCTTTTCGGCATGATCAACGCCATGAAGATGGAAAAAAGACGCAACGGTGATGATGTAATAGATCTTGGCATGGGTAACCCCATGGATCCTACCCCTGAAACAGTGGTGGATAAACTGGTTGAAGTGGCCCAAAACCCCAAGACCCACGGGTATCCCATTGCGTCATCTGGCATGAAAAACCTTAAAAGAGAAATATCCCTCTACTACAAACGCCACTATAATATTTACCTTAATGCAGAAAAAGAGACCATATTCACAATAGGGTCCAAAGAAGGAATTTCTCACTTGAGCCTTGCCCTTCTAGGGCCGGGAGATTCAGTTGTGGTGCCGGGTCCTGCCTTTCCCATCCATATCTATGCGGCTGTCATTGCTGGGGCCAACGTGGTCAGGGTTCCTATTGCACCGGCTGAATCATTTCTCAAACGAATTGTCAATATCTGTGAATCATTTTATCCGGGTCCCAAGGTTTTGATGATAAACTATCCCCACAATCCCACGGGTGAACTTGGAAGCCTGGAACTGTTCACGGAGATCGTGGCCCTGGCTAAACGGTTCAAGTTTATGGTTATTCACGATTTTGCCTATTCAATGATCACCTTTGACGGTTACAAGGCTCCCAGTTTTCTTGAAGCTCCCGGGGCAAAGGATGTGGGTGTTGAATTTGGATCTTTTTCAAAATCCTACAACATGGCTGGATGGCGCATGGGTTATTGCGTGGGCAACGCTGAGATCATCGGGGCCCTTGGAAAGATAAAGGGTTATTTTGACTACGGAATTTTCTCTGCCATACAGATTGCAGGCATCATAGCCCTTCGAGATTGCGACGATACCATACCCAAACAGGTGGAGATTTATCAGTCAAGAAGAGACACCCTTTGCAGCGGCCTTGAGCGCATGGGCTGGGATGTAAAGCCGCCCGGTGCAGGCATGTTTGTCTGGGTGAGAATACCCGAGCCCTACGCTAAAATGGGATCAATGCAGTTTGCCATCGAGATGATGAACCGTGCCAATGTAGCCGTGGCACCAGGCGTGGGGTTCAGTGAAGAGGGCGAGGGATTTATAAGACTTGCCATTGTGGAAAATGAAGAGCGGCTGCGCCAGGCCGTACGTCAGATGAGAAAGGCCCTCCAGGATATGGAAAAAGAGGGATCTTTTAATCTTTAGTTTTTAAACACCAGTGGTGATCTGTTTGGCAGATAGCTGGCCGCAGCCTGCCATGAGGCTTTGCCCCTTGCTCCAACGTTTGATCACAAAGAGCCCGGAGTTTTCGAGCCACCCGGCAAACCGGTTGATGGCATCATCGTCTACCCCTTGAAACTCCGGTTTCTGACCGTCGTTTTGGTCGGAATTCTGATTTCGACCGGGGTTATAGCCAATCAGATTTACCCTCACCTTGAGTGGGGCAAGGTATTGAACAAGGGCTGAGGCTGCCTCCTGGGAATCGTTAATCCCCCTTATTAAAACATACTCGACCAGAATATAGCGTCGTTTGTGAAGGGGGTAATCTTCAAGGGCGGACCTCAACTCTTCCAGGGGGTATCGGCGATTTACAGGCATCAAGCTGGATCTTACCTCGTCAACGGCCGAATGCACGGAAACGGCAAGGCTCAGCTGGGGCAAATCAAACCTGGCAAGGGCCCTGATGCCGGGAACAAGACCACAGGTGGAAACGGTCATGTGGCGGAGGGCCACATCAAAACCCTTCTGGTCGTTGAACACCCGGATTGACTGCACAAGGTTATCAAAGTTGTCAAAGGGTTCTCCCATGCCCATGAATACGATGTTGCTGATTTTTTTCCCAAGGGTTATTCTTGCGGAAAAGAGCTGGCCCGTGATTTCGTGGACCCTGAGATTTCTCTTAAATCCGGACCGTGCAGTCTCGCAAAACCTGCACCCCATCCTGCATCCTGCCTGGGTGGAGACGCACAGGGTATTGTACCGCCTCATGGGAACCACAACAGATTCAATAAGACAGCCGTCGTGTAAACGGGTGACAAACTTCAGGGTGCTATCCTCTTCCACCTGATCCACAACTTTAAAATCAGGATGTTGATAGTCCGATGCAAGGGAAAGGGCCATTGACTGTGATCTTTCAAACTCCGGAGCTTTTGAAAAGTCGTGATTACCCAGTTTTATAACTTCCCTAAGCAGGGCCCCTGAATGGAAATCCCCACGGCCAAACCGGCTGTTTAAAAGTTGGGACACCTCTTTGAATGTCATTTCAAGTAAGTTCATGAATTGTACAATAATCACTAAACTAAATCTTGCAAAAAAAAACAGGCTATATCTTTTGGACGAATTATCCTTGCATTTTTTTTCCTGTAAACCTATAGGTGTTAACAAAATTAAAATAAGTTATTGGGGGAAATTTTGATTAAGAATATAACTATGCTTATCTCTATTGCACTTGTGGTTGTTTTTACGATGACGGATGCCTGGGCAGCAGACAACCTGTCAGAACGAGCACTGGATTCGGTCGAAAAAGGGGTTGAGATCCGCAGGGAAACCCAGAAAAATGAGGCCCGGTGGTTTGAGGATAAAAAAAAGCTCGAGGCCGAATACACGACACTTGAACACGAATTTGAAAATCTTTCCAACGAGGAAAATGAACTTCTAATAAATATAGCCCAGCTTGAGGCCGGCATTGACGAGCTTACAGCTTCCCTCAAAAACATAGAGGAGATAACATCGGATCTTGATCCCTTTTTAAAGGAAACCGTTGACGAGCTTGAAACCCTTGTGGAAAATGATTTTCCCATGCTCGTTGCTGAGAGGAAGGACAGGGTTGCCGCCCTTAAAAAGACAGTTCAATCAAACGATGTGACCGTTAGTGAAAAATTCAGAAGAACCATGGAGGCCATGTTTATTGAGGCAAGCTACGGAAACACCGTGGAGGTATACCAGGAAAAAATCCAGCTTGAAGGTGAAACCCTGCTTGCAGACATTTTCCGCCTGGGACGGGTCTCGATGTTCTGTATAACCCCGGACAACAGACTTACCGGCTTTTATGACCGGGTAACCGAATCCTGGAAGCCCCTTCCGGTTTCCTACAACGATGAGATAGCACAGGCAGTTAAAATGGGGACAAAGCGAAGAGCCATGGATTTTCTTACCCTGCCCCTTGGAAGGATGGTGGCCCAATGAAAAATTCAGGCATGATTCTGTGTACAATACTGGCAGCCCTGCTTCTTTCCATGGGGATAACTGACCTGCCCTTTGCAGCAGAAACAACAACCCATGACATGAGGGCAGGGGTTATTGAGGCAGAAAAACAGAGACAGAAACTTCTGGATCTGGCAGAGAAGGAACGGCAGACAGCAGAGACGGAATCCAGAAAAAGCCGCGAAAGGATCTTACAGGATAAAAAAAGTCTAACCTTTGCCGTTGAACAGCAGAGAGAAAAAAACCAGGCAGTCAAGCAGAGGGTAGCCCAGTTGAAAGAAAAAATCGACAGCCTCAGGAAAACAGAGAAAAAAACTGACGAAAAGCTTGCCGAGATGGATGCCGTGGTCAAAGAGCTTGCAGGATTTGTAAGGATTACTGCAAAGGATGTAGACAATCTAATCAGCCAGAGTCTTCAGAGCGCCCTTATAAAAGAAAGAAGTGCCGGTATAGCACCACTTTTAAAAAAATCAGCAAAATTTCCAGCCATGGAGGATATACGGTCCATCAAGGATATTCTCATGGATGAAATTATGGGGTCCGGTCAGGTTAGAATTCAGCGGGGAACCATCATAGATCAGACAGGAAAAGAGGTGGATGCCGAAATTCTTATGCTTGGCAACTTTACCGCAGCCTATCGTCTGGATAGGGAAATTGGGTTTCTTCTGTTTTCCGATAAAAGCCAGAAGCTCTTTGCACTTTCAAAAAGTCCTGGAACCACCATGGAAAGAAAGATCAGACAATACATGAACGGCAAATCCGAAGACGTTCCCATTGACATTTCCAAAGGGGGTGCCATGCGTCAATTAACTCACAGGTTGAGCCTCCTGGAGCAAATTCCCAAAGGAGGACCGGTTGTCTGGCCTATTCTTGCCCTGGCCGTTCTGGCAATAATTATTATTCTTGAAAGAACCTTATTTCTGGCAAAAAAACATCTCAACCCGACCCCGCTCATGGCAGAGTTAAAAAAACGCATGGCAGCACAGGACTGGGAGGGGTGTGATGAACTTCTGGCCCTTAACCAAAAAAAACCCCTTGCCAGAGCCCTCATGGCCGGCATGGAATTTAGAAATAAAACAAGAACTGACATGGAAAATGCCCTCCAGGAGGCAATCCTGAGGGAAATACCCCACCTGGAACGCTCTTTGTCCACCCTTGGCATGCTGGCCGCCATAGCACCGCTCATGGGTCTTCTGGGCACTGTAACGGGCATGATAAACACCTTTCACACCATCACTTTCTACGGTACCAGCGATCCAAGAATGATGTCAGGCGGCATCTCTGAAGCCCTTGTAACAACCATGCTGGGGCTGTGTGTGGCGATCCCCATTATGCTCTGCCACACGCTTCTGGGCAGAAGGGTTGAAACAATGATAGCCACCATGGAAGAAAAGGCCGTGGCCGTTGTCAATGCCGTGTTTATATATGGAAAGAATGAATGCTGAATCAGGTATTAAGTACTATATTCAATCAAGATATGGACCAGATTTTACACCAGGCCTTGAACCATTTCTGGGCCATGGAAGCCTATTTAAGGACGGGCAGCATCGTCATGATTCCCCTGGTAATTGTATCCATAGTCATGTGGACCTTGATCATCAACCGCATCTTCTTTTTTCAGCGTCTTTATAAAAAAAACATGCCAAGGGAAAGAGCCGGGGAATTTGTCAAGAACAACGAAATCCCTCCGGCTAATATATACCGGGGAGCGGTCTCCCTTCTTGTGACCCAGTTTTTGAACACCAGAACCCGAAAGCCTGATGTGGATCTTTACATACTTGACGAGACGGTGATGGATATAATAACTGTGCTTGAACGTCATCTTGCCCTTATCGGGGTGCTTGCAGCCATAGCCCCCCTTTTAGGACTTCTTGGAACGGTCACGGGAATGATGGCAACCTTTGATATCATATCAGTCTTTGGAACGGGAAATGCCCGGGCCATGGCAGGGGGAATTTCTGAAGCCCTTGTGACCACTCAGACTGGCCTTTTAGTTGCAATTCCAGGGCTTTACATGCATGGATTTTTACTTAAACGTGCGGAAAAATTAAAGACTGTCATTGCATCCACAGGCATATATCTCCAAAGATTTGTAAACGGGAGCGAACCTGAATGATAAATATTACAGCCGCAAGAAAGGCAAAAAAACAGAGTCTTACCCTTGATATCGCACCCTTGATAGACATGGTGTTTATCCTGCTGATCTTTTTTCTGGTTACCACCTCGTTTGTCAAGGAAACAGGGGTAGATGTTAACCGGCCCACAGCATCAACGGCCGTTGCCAAAGAAAATGTTACAATCCTCGTGGGCATAACTGCCCAGGATAAAATTTACGTGGACAACCGGGAGATAGACCTAAGGGCCTTGCGCCTGAATGTAGAAAGAGCGCTTGGGGAAAAGCCGGACGGAAGCGTGGTTATCGTGGCTGATAAAAATTCCACCACGGGAACGGCCATTGCCGCCATGGATCAATGCCGTCTGGCAGGGGCCGAAAATGTGAGCCTTGCCGCAGGCATTGAAGGCGGGGATAATTAGGTGAAAAAAGTAAAGCCATGGCTTGGTGCGGCCCTTGCCTCTGTTTTTCTGAATATCCTTTTTTTCAGCCTGATGCCCCTTATGACAAACCAGGATAAAGATAATTATGTTAAAGCCGCCATATTCACCGATCAGGTGAACCTGATAAGCCTGAAGGAACCTGAGCCGGAAATTATAAAGGATAAAAAAAAGCCCGAAGAAAAAGAGCCGGACCGGGAGTTAAAGGATAAAAAAAGTATTGAGCAGCCAAAGGAGCAGCCGCAAAATGTAACTGACAACTTTCCAATCCTTGATTTCAAGGTAAACCCTAATTTACCGGCAAATCCTTCGGCTCCGGTTTTTTCCATGGAAAAGGTAAAATTCTCTCCCGTGGCGATGGATAATATATATACCGGTGCCGATATAGACAATTCCCTTGTACCAAAGGTCCATATACCCCCCGTGTATCCCTTTCAGGCAAAGAGAAGGGGAATAGAGGGTTGGGTAAGGGTAAGCTTTCTGGTCAACGCCAAGGGAGATGTGGAGGATATTTCTATTATTGAGTCTTCGCCTGAAGAGATATTTGACCAGAGCGTACTTAACGCCCTTCCCCGGTGGAAATTTACCCCTGGAACCATCCAGGGAGTCCCCGTGAAAACCCGGGTGGAGACAACAATAAGGTTTGAACTTGAAAATTAAAATAAACAGATGGCTGTTGCCCTGTCGGTCATACATAAGACAGTGGCTGTTGTTTATCTTTCTCGTTTTGGTTTTGCCCCAACTTGCCCTGGGAGCAAAAAACATTCAGAAGGATATCCAGGATAATATACCCTTTTCCACGGTCATTGCACTGGAAAAGGCCCAGAAGCTTATAGATGCGGCTAAACCTTCCCAGGCCCTGGACCTTTTGGAAAAATTTAAAAAAGAGCAGATTGAACAGAAAAATCAGGTCCACCCATTTCTTCTCTTTACCCTTGGCAACTTATGTATGGAGGAAAATCAGCCTGAAAAAGCGGCCTTGAATTATGAAGAGTGTCTGAAAGAGGAAAGCGGGGCAGATTTTCCCCCTGCATGGCTTAACCTTGCAAAGGCCAGCTATGACCTTGGACGCTTTAAAAAGGCTGGGGATTGTTTTATAAAAGGTTATGAGCTTGAGCAGGAAAAAAGGAGTGTACTTCTCTACTATGCGTCAAATGCCTTTTTTTCAGCAAAAAAATATACGCTGGCCCTGGAGGCTTTCAACCGGTTGACCAAGGATCATCCAGAAGATATAGAACCCCGATGGCACGAACTCTCCGTTCACATTTTGATGGCATTGGAACGACCTGAAAAGGCCCTGCCCCACATGGAATTTCTTGCAAATAATCTTGAAGGTCAAGCTAAAACCAGGTGGCAGGAGACCCTACTCTACCACTATATGACACTTGGCATGGATAAAAAAGCCCTTAAATTTGTATCTTTTCTGACAGAAGAATATCCCCTTGAACCAAAGTGGTGGAGGGGAGTTGCAAGGTTGAACCTGGATAAAAACAATCTGACCAAAGCCCTTTCAGCCATGACAATATACGGTTTTTTAACACCCTTGACTGACGAGGAAAAACGACTGGTAGGGGATCTCTATCTTTCAGTTGGCATTCCTTCCCGGGCATTTGATATGTACGAACAGATTCCTGTCCAGGAAAAAAGGGTTGGATCAGTAAAAAACATGGTCGCTGCCCTTCAGCAGATGAACCTTGACGAAAAGGCCCTTGAATTTCTTGATAAGGTAATGAACAAGAAGCCAGAATCCGATGAGTTAAAAATACTCAAGGGAAATCTGCTGTTTTCCATGGGTCTATTTGAAGAATCTGCAAACCTTTTTGAAGCTGTTGCACCCAGGGATGACTCGGGACGATCCTGGCTAATGCTCGGTTACAGCCTGTGGAACCTTGGTGAAATAAAATCTGCACAAAAGGCAATGAAAAGGGCTGTCGCCTTTAAACAACAGGAAAAGGCTGCTAATCTGGCCCTTAAAGCCCTCAAAAAGCCCCTGAGTTTTTAACCCAGGGGTCATTAAAATATAAAAAACCGCCATCCACTACTAACTAACTAACTATTACCTACTGTCATTACAAATCCAGCGAAGAAACCTCCAGAGCATTTGTCTGGATAAAATTTCGCCTGGGTTCCACCTCTTCGCCCATGAGCAGGGTAAAAATCTCATCCGCCTTTTCAGCGTCCTCGATGTTGACCTGGAGCATCACCCTTTTTTCAGGATCCATTGTGGTTTCCCACAGTTGGTCCGGGTTCATCTCACCAAGACCCTTATACCGCTGGATGGATATTCCCTTTTGAGCCTCGGCCATCATGTGCCTGTAAAATTCTGTTCTGTCGTTAAAAACGACCATCCTGTCACGGGATGATTTAGGGCAGACCTTAAACGGCGGAATATCCATGGTTTCTATTTTGGTAAGTACCTTGTGCATTATAGTATAATCGCTCAGAGCTATGAGACTTCTGCCAATTGTTAAAAGGCTGTGTTTAAGTCCTTTTTTCCTGTCACTCTCCTTACCAAGTATATCCATTTCATAGAGATTTCTCTCCTCGTCAAATTCGATATCCCGGGTGATGTATTCTTTGGATATAAGTTTATCCTTAAGAGATTCCATCTGTTCACGACTCTCCAGGAAGAACTTATCCTTTACCCCTTGATCTATCAAAAACATCAGAAGATCTATATCAAGTTCGCGCATGGTGAGCCGTTCAACGGCATTGTGAAACGAGATGAGATCCCTTAAAAGAGTAAAAAGCCTCTCTTCAGAAAGTGGCTCATCTTCATTTGCAATAAAAACTTCTTTCTGCTCACACAGCCTTTTTACAAGATAGTTTCTATATTCGGGTTCATCCTTGAGATAAATGCCACTCTTTCCCTTGCCTATTCGAAAGAGAGGTGGCTGGGCAATGTACAGATATCCGTTGCTGATCAGTTCAGGCATCTGACGAAAGAAAAAGGTAAGAAGCAGGGTTCGAATGTGGGACCCGTCCACGTCAGCATCCGTCATGATAACTATTTTGTGGTAACGGATCTTTTCAATGTCATACTCTTCTTTTCCGGCTCCAGTGCCAAGGACTGTAAAAATATTTTTAATCTCGTCACTTCTTAGAATTTTGTCAAAGCGGGCCTTTTCAACGTTCAGGATTTTACCCTTCAGGGGAAGTATGGCCTGGAATCTTCTGTCCCTTCCCTGCTTTGCACTGCCGCCTGCTGAATCACCCTCCACAAGAAAGAGTTCCCTCTCTTTGGGGTCTGCATACTGGCATTCTGCAAGTTTTCCCGGCAGGGTCGAATCCAGGAGAGTTCCTTTTTTCCGGGCGAGTTCTCTGGCCCTTTTGGCAGCATCCCTTGCCCTTGCCGCATCAACGGCCTTCATTATTATTTTTTTGGCCGTGTTGGGATTTTCCTCAAGAAACATGGCAAGGCGTTCATTGATCAGAGACTCGACAATCCCCTTTACCTCGCTGTTGCCAAGCTTTGTCTTTGTCTGGCCTTCAAACTGGGGATCCATTACTTTAACGCTGATAATGGCCGTAAGCCCTTCCCTTACATCGTCGCCGCTGATCTTGATGTTCTGCATATTCTTTGGAAGATTTCCAGAGCCTGCATAGTTATTCAGGGTGCGGGTAAGGGCTCCCTTAAATCCCGAAAGATGGGTTCCTCCTTCGATGGTGTTGATGTTGTTGGCAAACGAATAAATTTTTTCCTTAAAGGTATCGTTGTACTGTATGGCAACATCTACACTTACATCATTTTTTTCCCCTTCAATGTGAATTGGGTCATGCATGGGGATAGAATTACGGTTAAGATATTCAACAAAAGAATTAATTCCACCTTCGTAGTGAAAATCATCCTTTTCTGCGGAAATCTCATCCTCTATGATGATGCGGATACCCCTGTTTAAAAATGCAAGTTCTCTCATTCTCCTGGAAAGCTTTTCAAATTCAAAATCATTTTCGTTCATGATATCGAAATCAGGTTTGAAGAGAATCCTTGTTCCGGTTTTATCGGTTGTGCCTATAATTTCAAGTTCGGTCTGTTTAACTCCCCTGGAATAACGCTGGAAATAAATTTTGCCGTCCTTGAACACCTGCATCTCAAGGTTGCTTGAAAGGGCATTCACAACGGAAATACCAACACCGTGAAGTCCACCGGATACCTTGTAGGAATCCTTGTCAAACTTGCCTCCGGCGTGGAGTTTTGTCATGACAACTTCGGCTGCAGGCATGTTTTCCTGTTCGTGCATGCCGACCGGAATGCCCCTGCCATTGTCCTCGACACTTACACTCCTATCAGTATGGATAGTTATGGTAATAGTGTCACAATGCCCGGCCATGGCCTCGTCAATACTATTGTCAGTCACCTCATAAACAAGGTGATGAAGGCCTTCTACCCCTACGTTTCCGATATACATGGAAGGTCTTTTTCTGACGGCTTGAAGACCTTCAAGAATTTTTATATTATTTGCACTGTAATCTGAAAGATCATCATCGTTTTTCATCGTTTATCCCATACCTCGTTTCGGCCGTGCCGGTTTATACAGACATTGCCATTATTGCACATACGAATTTATCATCATCATGACTCTTGATGATGCAGGGATGTTTAGCCCCCTTTATATTTAAAATAACGGTATCGTCGTCGATAGAGTTTAATGCATCTATGAAATATTTTGGGTTAAAAGCGCTTTCAAATTCTTCGCCGGTATAATCCATGGTGATAATTTCCTTGGATTCGCCGATTTCTGGATTGGTAAAGGTAACTATAAGTTCGTTTTCTTTAAAATTTAATATCACGCTTTTATAATCGTCTGAAAAGAAAATAGACATTCTTCGCATAACCATGAGCAGCATGCTTCTGTTCATTTCAATTTGCATCATTTGATCGGTATTGAGAATTCGCCTGTAATCCGGATAATCCCCTTCTAAAAGTTTAATCATCATGGTTTCATTCTGTTTTTGAACAATCAGATGATCATCCTTGACGCCTATACTGACGCTTCCCTCTTTGTCTAAAAACCTGCCAAGCTCTAACAATCCCTTTTTAGGAACGATTACTTTTTCATTGGGTAAAATAAGTTTACCCTCATATATTGCATCAAATGAATTTAATCTTTTTGAATCCGTGGATACCATTCGTAGATGTTCGCCTGCCTCGTCAACGATCTTTTCGAGAAGTGCTCCCATAACATAAATTCTTTTTTCATCACTAGATACTGATATTATGGTAGATACTTCAACCATTTTTTTAAAAATGGCAGAATCTATCTCTACAAAGGGAACATCTTCAATCATGGGCGGGTCTGTAAAATTATTGTGATCAGATGATACAATATGATATTGAATATCTTCCTTGCCTATTTCAACCCACCTGTTTTCAACTTCATTTAGAGTAACCATTGAATCGGGGTATTCCCTGATAATTTCATAAAGTTTTTTTGCATTGATGGAAATGATACCATCCGATTCAATATCAGCATCATATCTTCCCTGGAAGACAGTTTCAAGATCATTAGCCGTTATGATTACCTCAGATCCTGATACCTTGATAAGAACATCCGACGTAAAGGCAAGGGAGGTCTTTTTGTTACAAATACCCTGTACTTGGGCAAGTACTTCCGTGAGAGTTTTTCTGTCAGATGAAAATTTCATTTAAACACCTAAATTTCAGTTTGTATATAAGAGGTAAAAGATTAATCTATATCTTTTAAAGTTTTTTTTCAATCAAATAAAAAGGATTACAGTTGACTGATATATTTATCAGCACCCAAGGGTCGATTCATTAACTGTTCTTGTGCTGTATATATTTTTTTTAAATTCTATTTTAATAATAATACATAATAAGCCCTGTCAATAAGTTCAAAATTACTCAAACATCTGAAACAATAATCTTTTTTATCTATATGTCTGTTGATTGTTTTTGGACACAGCTTTTTAAAACATGGCTGTTTTGTACCTTGGTTAAAATAGTGTTTATAGTTTCATTTTTGTTAACATTTTATTGACATTTTTATCCCTCATAAATTCTTATGAAAATTTATATTTATATCATAGGTTTAAGGTTAGTTTATCTATTTTAAGTCTGACAGTTATGAAATGCTTTGTTAATAACTTTATTGTTGATAACTTTACTCTTATAAACATTTTATAAACACCATCGTAAACAAAAAAGGCATGACACCTTTAAGATTGTCATGCCTTTTAAATTATGTTCATTAACCCAGGGTTTTAAACATTTTACGCAGAAAGGATTATATTTGTACCCATTTCCTCATGGCAACAAGATCCCCAGCAGTCCAGTTGTCTGATATTCGTCTTTTTATGTAAGAAGAATAAAGGGCATCCACAATTTCAAAGACATTGCTGCAGAGAAAGACCTTTTCAAGAACGGCACCTTCCACCTCGTCAGGGCCTTCAATTTTTCCGGAGGGGGGTGTTTTAAGACCCGTGATGTTCATACTTTCACCCTTTATGGTGAACCGGTATTCTGCCTCATCAATTTTAAGATTGAGGTTTATTTCTGTGACTACACCGCCTTTTTTAAGTGCCATTGTACCTTCTTCAAGTCCTGCGTCATCTCCCTTTATGGATATTTTTTCCTTGGCGTCATCCCCCAGGCTGTTTTCCAGGACAATACTGTTTCCGATTTTCAGTACGATCTGTTTGTCTTTTATTTTGGTCAGTTCATTTATGCTGATCTCATTTTCAATGACATACCATAGCCAGGTCAGAAATTCATTACCCAGAAACTTATACTTGTTGTATGCAACTGCGATATCTAACATGGTGTTTACCTCGAATATTTTATGGGAACAAGTTTAGCTATTTTATCCCTGTCCTGGTCTGAAAAGTCTTTGCAGCCATCTGCCATTGTAAAGGGGAAAAGTCGGATAAGTTTGAGTTTGAAAGAATTTTTAAACAATGTTTCAAGCTCTTCGTTGGCAGCCTTCTGGGTTGTACAAAACATCAGGCTGTTATCTTCGGGTATCCATAATACATCATACATATTTGGAACAGATGGCATCTGGCGCATGAGTTTTTCCGTGATCATTTCCTTGATATCGGTTTTTTCGTTTTTTGACACAAATTCACGGCCGCTCTCCTTGAGTCTTTTTGTGATCTCCATTGCCACCTGTTTTTGAACAATTTTTGAAGGAACACTTTTTTTATCTATTCGAAGGGTGAATAAAAAATAGGTCCCGAAGGTAAATGTAAATTTTTCAAAATCCGGTTCAAAAGGACTTTCAAAAGGTGTCCAGCCAATTGTAATCTCGGCATATTCATCCTCAATTTCTGTGACGGCATTTTTTTTTAATCCCTGCTTTACCGTTTCAACAAGGGACCCTTCAATCTCCCCCTCGACCCGGTATCTTGCAACGGATAAACTAGATGATAATAAACCCATACATACTCCAATACTGTTAATTTAATGGTTGTAAACTCTCTTTTTATAAAGGAATGGGTTAATTTAACACATTACACCCCATGGGGTCAGGCTTTTTTTTATATCCAGTCTTAAACCATGTTTAGCATTTACATATAATGAGGTCTATTGTATAAATATCAGTCTTAAAGGGCATTTTTACGGATTATAATTATTTCAAAAGGTGGTTTCATGAAAAAAAATATGCAGACTATTGACGGAAACACAGCCGCAACACATGTGGCCTATGCCATGAGTGAGGTTGCCGCTATTTATCCGATTACCCCATCAAGCCCCCTTGGCGAAATTGCAGATTCCTGGGCTTCAAAGAAAAGAAAAAATATATTTGGCCAGGTGCTTAAAATCAAGCAGATGCAGTCTGAAGCCGGTGCAGCCGGTGCGGTGCATGGATCCCTTGCCGCAGGGGCACTCACTACGACATTTACCGCCTCCCAGGGCCTTCTTTTAAAAATTCCAAACATGTATAAAATTTCAGGTGAGCTTCTGCCCTGTGTCTTCCACGTTACGGCAAGGGCCATTTCCGCCCATGCCCTGTCCATATTCGGAGATCACCAGGATGTGATGGCAACCCGTCAGACAGGGTTTGCCATGCTTGCCTCGGCTTCGGTTCAGGAGACAATGGATCTTGCCCTGGTAGCCCACCTTGCAACCCTTGAGGGCAGAGTTCCCTTCATTCATTTTTACGACGGATTCAGAACCTCCCACGAGATTCAGAAGATAAATGTGATTGATTACGACGACATGCGGTCGCTCATGAACTGGGATGCCTACCGGGATTTCAAGGCCCTGGCCCTTGATCCTGAAAATCCAAACACCCGGGGAACGGCCCAGAACCCCGATATTTATTTCCAGGGAAGAGAGGCGGTCAACGTCTTCTACAACAGGATTCCCTCTATAGTAAAAAGCTATATGGAAAAGGTCGAAAAACTGACCGGCAGGAGTTACAAGCTCTTTGATTATGTGGGAGATCCAGAGGCAGATAGGATCATTATCAGCATGGGGTCAAGCTGCGAAGCCATTGAAGAGACAGTGAACAAGCTCAACGACGAAGGCGAAAGGGTTGGTCTTGTCAAGGTAAGGCTGTTCAGACCATTTGATATCAAGGCCATGATGGAGGCTATCCCGGCAACGGTTGAAACCATAACGGTGCTTGACCGAACCAAAGAACCGGGAAGCATCGGTGATCCCCTATACATGGATGTTTGTACGGCCTTCATGGAAAAGGGTGAGGGACCAAGGATAATAGGCGGCCGTTATGGACTTGGCTCCAAAGAGTTCAACGCTCCCATGATCAAGGCCGTTTTTGACAACATGAAGAGCGTCGGACCAAAGAACCATTTTACCGTTGGCATTAAGGACGATGTAACCAATACTTCCCTTGAGGTTGTCCCGGGGTTCAACCCGGCCCCCGAAGGAACAGTCGGTGCAAAATTCTGGGGTCTTGGATCGGATGGAACTGTCGGTGCCAACCAGAGCGCAATCAAGATCATCGGCGACAACACCGACAAGTATGCCCAGGGTTATTTTGCCTATGACTCCAAAAAATCCGGCGGCATAACCATATCCCACCTGAGGTTCGGCGATGTGCCCATCCAGTCCACCTATCTTATCAATCGGGCCGATTTTGTAGCCTGTCACAAGTCCAACTATGTTCAGATTTATGATGTGCTCGAGGGCCTGAAAGAGGGTGGAACCTTTCTTCTCAACTCTGCCTGGTCGGTTGATGAGATGGAAGAGACTTTTCCTGGCGATGTGAAGCGAACCATTTTTGACCGAAAGATCAAATTCTTCAACGTTGATGCCGTAAAGATCGCAGAGGAGGTTGGCCTTGGCAACAGAATAAACATGATCATGCAGACTTGTTTTTTCAAACTGGCCAACGTAATTCCCTTTGAAAGGGCCATCGAGCTTCTCAAGGCGGACATTAAAAAGACCTATGGCAAGAAAGGTGACAAGATTGTTCAGATGAACATAGACGCCGTTGACAAAACCCTGGCAAATCTTGTGGAAATCAAGGTGCCGGAGTCCTGGGGCAGCGCAGCAGGGACCATGGAGCTTAAAGATACGGGCATAGATTATGTTGACAATGTGATGCGGCCCATTCTCTCCCAGAAGGGTGATGAGCTTCCTGTGAGCTCGTTTACCCCGGACGGCATATTCCCGAACTCAACCAGTAAGTACGAAAAAAGGGGCGTTGCCATAAACGTTCCCGAGTGGATTCCTGAAAACTGCATCCAGTGCAACCAATGTTCGTTTGTATGTCCCCATGCGGCCATCATTCCCATTGTGGCAACCGAAGAGGAACTCAAAAATTCCCCTGTAACCTTTGAAACCGTTGCCGGAAAGGGCAAGGATTTAAAGGATTATAAATTTAGGGTCCAGGTCAACCCCCTTGACTGCCAGGGATGCGGCAATTGCGCAGATATCTGCCCTGCCAAGGTTCCTGCCCTTGTGATGAAACCCATTGCCACCCAGACTGAACGGGAGGTTCCAAATCATGAATTTTCCCTCACCATCCCCTTTAAAGAGGAGCTCGGCAAGCGTGAAACAGTTAAGGGAAGTCAATTTTACAAACCCCTTCTTGAGTTCTCCGGTGCCTGCGCAGGATGCGGTGAAACACCCTATGTAAAGGTTTTGACCCAGCTGTTTGGCGAACGTATGACCGTTGCCAATGCAACCGGATGTACCTCCATCTGGGGCGGGTCAGCACCCACGGCCCCCTATTGTACAAACAGGGACGGGTTTGGTCCTGCCTGGGCGAGTTCGCTTTTTGAGGATGCTGCCGAGTATGGTTACGGAATGATGCTCGCCTTTAACAACCGCAGGGCAATCCTTGCCGACAAGGTAAAACAGGCCCTTGATTCAGACATACCAGAAGATGTAAAGGCGAATCTTGAAGGATGGCTCAACGGCATGAACAATGCCGGAGAATCTCAAGTTTATGCAGATAAGCTCAAAGCTCAGCTGGCAGACATCACTGGAAATGCGATGCTTGACTCTATCTTTGAAGACGCTTCGCTTCTTGTTAAAAAATCCCACTGGATTTTCGGTGGTGACGGCTGGGCCTATGATATAGGCTATGGCGGACTTGATCATGTTTTGGCATCGGGTGACGACATCAATATTCTTGTGCTGGATACCGAAGTTTATTCAAATACGGGGGGCCAGTCATCCAAGGCAACACCCACCGGAGCCATTGCAAAGTATGCGGCATCCGGCAAGAAAATCGGCAAGAAAGATCTTGGCGGAATGATGATGAACTACGGGTATGTTTACGTGGCTTCCATCTCCATGGGTGCCAGCAAGCAGCAGACAATTAAGGCCCTTGTGGAGGCCGAGAGCTATCCCGGACCTTCCCTTGTGATCTGCTACGCTCCTTGCATCAACCAGGGTATCAGGAAAGGCATGGGCAAGACCCAGCTGGAATCAAAGCTTGCGGTCGAGTCTGGTTACTGGCCACTTTACAGGTTTAATCCTCTGCTTGCCGATGAGGGTAAGAATCCCTTTATTCTGGATTCAAAAGAGCCGGACGGAACCATTCAGGAGTTCCTCGGTGGCGAGAACCGTTTTGCAGCCCTTGAAAAGAGCTTTCCCGACGAATCAACCCGTCTCAGGGCCAAGATTGAACAGGAGATCAACGATCGGTATCAGGCGTTGAAAAAACTCGCCGAGTAACAGCCAAAATCATTAAGCGTTGTTTGGGCTGATATCTGATTTTCAGTAAGAATTGTTTTAACAAGGGCCGGAAACTCGTTTTTCGGCCCTTTTGTATAACGAACGAGGAAACACGATAGCGGTTAGCTAAATGCTAAATGCTAACAGCTAAAAGCTGTTTTTTGTAAAGGTCGTTATGGAGCACAAAGACAAAGGAATTCTTGGGATACTCGGGTCGATATTTGTATCACGATCGGTTATAAATACCTCCAACCGATTTTTATATCCGTTTGCACCGGTGATAAGCCGGGGCCTAGGTGTTCCCCTGACGGCAGTCACATCGATCATTGCCCTTAACCAGGCGACTAACCTTCTGGGTCTTTTTGCCTCTCCCCTTGGTGACCGCACAGGGTATCGGCGAATGATGGTGGTGGGACTCCTGGCCCTGATTGCAGGCATGCTCATGGCCGGCATTCTTCCCCTATACTGCACCCTTGTTCTATCGATGTTTTTAAGCGGATTCTGCAAGAGTCTTTTTGATCCTGCCATCCAGGCCTATGTGGGAAAAAGGGTCTCGTACAGGCGCCGTGGAATGGTAGTGGGAATTCTTGAAATAAGCTGGTCTGTGGCAACACTTCTTGGAATTCCCTGCATCGGCTTGATGATCGACAGTTTTGGCTGGAGATCTCCTTTTTTTGCCCTTGCAGGGGCCGGCATAATTTCCCTTGCGCTTATTTTACGCTATATTAAAGACGACTTTAAGGATGACTCTGAAATAGAGAAAAAGAAGATCAGGGTTTTTGCCGGATTTAAAAATCTTCTCAAGGTGAGAAGGGCCAGGGGGGTGCTTGGGGTCGGGTTCTGCATGGGGTTTGCCAATGATAATCTCTTTGTTATTTATGGTGCATGGCTTGAGAATTCGTTTGGTTTAAGTGTGGTTGCCCTGGGGATAGGGACTGGTATTATAGGTATAGCCGAGCTTATAGGGTCAAGTTTTACAGCCGCTTTTTCAGACAGAATAGGCATAAAACGATCGATAGTGTGGGGAATAATTCTCTGCTCCGGAGCCTATCTTTTGCTGCCCCTGGCCAATGAATCCCTCTCTTTTGCCTTAATCGCCCTTTTTGTTGTTTTTTTGTTTTTTGAACAGTCCATCGTGGCGTTCATATCCCTCTGTACAGAACTTATGCCCGACTCAAGGGCAACCATGATTTCTTTGTATATTGCATCTTCAGGTCTTGGCAGGGTGACGGGAGCCTTGTCAGGAGGGATGGTCTGGCAGCGTTTTGGAATTGAAACCGTCTGTCTTATGTCCAGCGTCTTAACCCTTGCGGCTCTTGGTTTTTTGATATGGGGAACAAAGGGGTGGTCACCTGAATAATGGTAGTGCTTTACATCAGCCTGAACCAATGGTATTTTGAATGATAACTGTCGATATTTACGACAGTATTGAAGAAAAATAGACCTCAGCATCAGGAGTCTTCTGTAATGATGGAATACATTAAAATTCAGTTTGGTGATAATTTTGAAGGTCAATGTAAGCTGGAAAAGCCCCTTGGGGAGATGTTCCAGTCCATGAATCCCATATTCTGCCTTTCCCAGCGGATCTGGAAACCACAGATGGATATTTATGAAACCAAGAACAATATCATTATTAATGCGGAAATTGCCGGTGTGGACAAGGATGATATAAGCGTTGAGGTAAACTCAAAGGCCGTAAAAATTTCCGGTGCAAGGGCAATAAAACCTCCGGAAGAGACGGCAAATTACAGGCTTGCAGAAATACAGTTCGGCAGGTTTGAAAGGGTGCTTTATCTGCCCAATCCTATTGATATTGAAAATGTATCTGCGTCATTTTTTAATGGTTTTCTTGAAATAAAGCTTGCAAAATTTCCCATGGACAGGTCCCAGAGGATAAAACTCTCCTACAGATGATACAGCAACAGGCATAGGAAACTCCATGAACCAAATAAAAACGTCCCTGGAGATAGGTACGGACCATATACCTGAAATTCTCCCCATTCTCCCCATAGTAGATACAAATCTTTTTCCCAAAATGGTTCTTCCCCTGGTGCTCATGCAGGAGGAGGCGATAGAACTTATCGATGAAACCATGGCAGGATCCAGAATTCTTGGCCTTCTTCTTTCCCGGCGCTCGGATATAAATTCCCGGCATTCCATACGGGATCTGCACAAAATAGGGACGGTTGCCATAATTCTCAAGATGGCAAGAATCGAAGACAATAAGGCCCAGCTTTTAATCCAGGGGGTCAGCAGGTTCAAGGTGTCCGAGTATGTCGAGGGAAAATCCTATATGCAGGCAAGGGTAAACCTGCTGGAGAGCCGCAATCTGGTGCGGGACAAGGAAACCCGGGCTCTGATGGCAAATATTGTCGAGCAGTATGAGAAAATAGTCACCCTGTCTCCAGGGCTTCCCGTGGAAATAGGGGGCATGGTCAAGTCTATTCAAGAGCCCGATGTCCTGGCCGACATGGTCGCTTCGACCATCAATGCACCGATCATTGACAAACAGTCTGTGCTCGAGCTTCTGGATGTAAAGAAAAGGCTTAAAAAGGTTACAAGGCTTGTGAATGACCAGCTGGAGATTCTTGAAATGGGGTCAAAGATTCAGACCCAGGTCAAGGAGGACATGGACAAGCGCCAGAGGGAATACTATCTTCGCCAGCAGCTCAAGACGATCCGGGAGGAGCTTGGAGATACCGACGATGAGCGGGTCGAGATCGAAGAGTATCGAAACAAGATAACCTCCAAAGGGCTTCCGGAAGAGGCAATAAAAGAGGCTGACCGGGAGTTGCAGCGCCTGGCAAGAATGCATCCCTCATCTTCTGAGTATATAGTTGCTTCAACCTACCTTGACTGGCTTACGACTCTTCCCTGGCAAAAAAAATCCAGGGACCGCCTGGATATAACAGTGGCAAGGAGTGTGCTCGATCAGGATCATTACGGCCTTGAAAAGCCCAAGAAAAGGATATTGGAATACCTGGCAGTAAGAAAACTAAAAAAGGACAGCAAGGGGCCGATTCTCTGTTTTTCGGGACCGCCCGGCACGGGCAAGACCTCCCTCGGTCAATCCATAGCTAAGGCCCTTGGCAGAAAGTTTGTTCGAATTGCCCTTGGCGGCATGCGGGACGAGGCCGAGATTCGAGGTCACAGGAGAACCTATGTGGGTGCTCTTCCCGGTAGAATAATTCAGGCGATACGACGGGCCGGAACCAACAATCCCGTTTTCATGCTCGACGAGATAGACAAGGTTAATTCTTCCTACCACGGAGACCCGTCGTCGGCCCTCCTGGAGGTGCTGGACCCCGAGCAGAATTTTTCCTTTACCGACCATTATCTGGATGTTCCCTTTGACCTTTCCGATGTGATCTTTTTGACAACGGCCAATGTTCTTCACACCATACCGGCACCCCTGCTGGACCGCATGGAGGTGTTGGAGCTGTCGGGCTATACAGAGGATGAAAAACTGAAGATAGCTACCCGCTATCTTATCCCGAGGCAGAGAAAGGCCAACGGTCTTACACGGTCAAACATCAGCATTACCCAGGGTGCGGTCAAGGATATCATATTCGGCTATACCAGGGAGGCGGGCCTCAGAAACCTTGAACGGGAGATCGGCGCTGTCTGTCGGGGGGTTGCCGCAAGGGTTGCTGAAAATGAGGTTGAAACGGTCAAGGTTGGGAAAAAGGACCTCCACAGATATCTTGGCCCCGTGAAAAACAAGCCTGAAAACGGTGGAAGCAGCCTGGTGCCTGGGGTGGTTGTAGGTCTCGCCTGGACCCCGACGGGGGGTGATATCCTTTTTGTGGAGGCAACGTCCATGAAGGGCTCTAAGGGTCTTATCCTGACGGGTCAGCTTGGAGAGGTGATGAAAGAATCCGCAACAACGGCCATGAGCTTTATCCGGTCCAACGCTTTAAAGCTCAACCTTGCCGATGATTTTTTTGAAACCCACGACATCCACATCCACGTACCGGCAGGCGCCATTCCAAAAGACGGACCCTCTGCCGGGGTGACCATGCTCACGGCCCTCACTTCTTTGATAATGGGCCGCCCGGTTAAAAAGGGTCTTGCCATGACTGGAGAGATCACCCTCAGGGGGGAGGTGCTTCCCGTTGGCGGCATCAAGGATAAGGTTATTGCGGCCCAGAGGGCGGGTATCACCTCGTTGATTCTTCCAAAATGGAACGAAAAGGACCTGGAGGATATTCCCGATAAGGTTAAGGAGAAAATAGAGTTTATCTTTGTTGATAAAATGGATGATGTGATCAAGAGGGCTTTGAAATGATAGACCGGAGATACAGGTTTCATATTGTTTTTAATATCTTTTTTAACTGTTATGTTTTTCTGACATCCCTGATTGTTCTGGGCTTCCTGGTCATGCTTGCCGGAGCAGGATGCACCACTCACAAACCCGTGGGGGTTCCGGATCAGCATTCAGGGACGATTTCATCCCCAGTCGGAAAGCCCCAGCCCCCTGCTAAAACCGAAAAAAAGACACCCGGCCATGCAAAACCCTATAAAATAGCCGGTAAAACCTACCGACCCATTGCAAGTTCTGATGGATTTACCCAGACGGGAAAGGCCTCCTGGTACGGTAAAAAATTCCATGGCAGAAAAACGGCCAATGGAGAAATCTACAATATGTACGCCATGACAGCCGCCCACAAGACCCTTCCCCTGGGCACCTGGGTCAGGGTTGACAACCTTTCAAATAAAAAAAGTATTATTGTCAGGGTTAATGACCGGGGACCTTTTGTAACGGGCAGAATTATAGATCTATCCTATACTGCGGCACAGAAAATGGATATCGTGGGACCTGGAACCGCCCCTGTATTGGTTACTGCCCTTGGCCGGGCAAGCCATGATCCCAACACCTCTAATGTTCCGGTAACCTATACTCCCATGAATTACCGTTATGGCAATTTCACCGTTCAGGTGGGAGCGTTCATGGATAAAAACAATGCCGAAAGATTAAAGACAAAGCTTGGAAAACAGTACGCAAATGCCCATATCGTTACGTACACGGATGACCGGGGGCTTTTTTACCGTGTCAGGGTCGGTAAATTTTCCACCCTTGACAGTGCTGAACGATTTGGGGATCAACTGATAGGTGAAGGTGCCCAAAGCACCTTTATCGTGGCAGAATAAATCGATGGTACTTGAAATCTCACCTGAAAAACCGACCATCTTTCTGGACAGGGACGGCGTTATCAATTTTGATTCAGCCTCCTACATTAAAAGGCCGGAAGAGTTCCGTTTTATTCCGGACAGTGCCGAAGCCGTGGCTCTTCTTTCCAAAAACGGTTTTAATGTCATTCTTATAACCAACCAGTCCATGATCAATCGAAAAATTTCCACCCTCCAGAACCTTGAAGCAATCTTTGAAACCATGAAATCGGGTATTGGGGCAAGTGGAGGTCGGATACACGACATTTTTTACTGCCCCCATGCCCCTGAAGAGGGATGTCTTTGCAGAAAACCCGCACCCGGAATGATCGATCTTGCCTGCAGAACATACGGAATAGAACCCTCGACCTCGTTCATGGTGGGGGATTCGGCCAAAGACATCGAGTGTGCAGGAAATGCAGGGGTTGGAAAGGCTGTCCTGGTGCTCACGGGCAACGGCAAAAAAGCCATTAAAAGCCTTGAGAAACGAGGTATGAAACCAGATTTTATTGCCTTAAATCTCATGGATGCAGCCCAATGGATTATCCGGTATAACAAGGCCAATGGAACATCGGGAAAACCTGTGGGGTCGTTAAAAGAACCATGATCGTTCTCCAGGGCACCCTTGTGCGCATCACCTTCCGCAACGATGAAAACCACTATATCATCGCACGAATAAAGACCCGGGAGGCCAGGGAGCCCGTTGTGGTGGTGGGAACCATGCCCGGAGTGAATGAAGGAGAAACCCTCAGGCTTACAGGTCAATGGACCACCCATCCCAAGTACGGGGATCAGTTCAAGGTGGATAAGTTTGAGGTGACCCTGCCCGCCACGGTGGCAGGGATCCGGCGCTATCTTGGATCGGGAATCATCAAGGGCATTGGCATGGTCATGGCCAAAAAGATCGTTGAGCAGTTTAAAGAGCGTTCCCTTGAGGTGATTGAAAACGAGCCCGAACGGTTAATGGAAATTCCCGGGATTGGAAAATCAAAGGCCGACCTCATCACCAGGGCCTGGGACAAGCACCATGCCGTAAGAAAGGTAATGAAATTTCTCCAGGACCATGACGTGGGAACAGCCCATGCATCGGCCATTCTAAGATATTATGGGACAGGCAGCCTCAAGGTACTGAAAAGCAGCCCCTATTCGGTTTCAAGGGATGTTCCGGAAGCAGGGTTTGAGGTGGCCGACGCCATTGCCCTTAAGGCGGGTTTCAAGCAGGATGATCCGGAACGAATAAAGGCATGCATCCTCTTTCTCCTGTGCAAAAAAGAGAGTGACGGCCATGTGTTTGCAGAACTTGACCCATTGACCTCTGGATGTATTTCACTTACCAGGGCAGGCAGGGATGACGTTGTCAGGGCTTTTAAAGCCCTGGTTGATGACGGCGAGGTGGTTGTTGAGGATGATCATGTCTATCTTTCAAGGCTCCACAGGGCGGAAAAGGGGATAGCCACCAGGATAAGGGCAATGCTTTGCGTGCCTATAACTCCTCCCGAACTTTCCGACGAGGCAATAACAACGGAGGTGGCCGTAAGGCTTGCAGTAAAACTTTCCGACGAGCAGATCGATGTGGTCAAGCAGGTGCTGGCCCACCGGGTGGTCGTTCTCACCGGAGGACCTGGAACGGGAAAGACAACCCTGATCCGGGCAGTTTGTGCAATTTTCAGAAAGCTTCGCAACAAGATTACCCTTGCCGCCCCCACGGGCCGGGCAGCAAGAAGGCTTGCCCAGGTGACCGACAACAAGGCGTCCACCCTTCACCGTCTGCTGCTCTGTGATCCTGACACCGGGGAATTTGCAAGAAACCTGTCCAATCCCCTTGATTCGGATGTTGTCATCGTTGATGAGGCCTCCATGGTGGACACCATGCTCATGTTTCATCTGATCCAGGCCGTGCCCGTGAATTCCGTTTTAATTCTCGTGGGCGACATTTTCCAGCTCCCTTCGGTGGGGCCGGGTAATGTATTGGCGGATATCATCGCATCAAAGGCCGTCAAGACCTTCAGCCTGACCCGCATCTTCCGCCAGGCTGAAAAGAGCCCCATTGTGATGAACGCCCATTCCATTAGAAACGGTGAGATGCCCTGCCTTGAAAACAGCTCTGACGGTCTTTCAGAGTTTTACTTTATCGAGAGTGCCTCTCCTGAACGGGTGGTCACCACCATTGTGGAGCTTTGCAGCAATCGCATCAAAAAAGCCTTTCCCCATGTGGACGAAATTCAGGTGTTGACCCCCATGCACAAGGGCGAAGCTGGGACCATAAATCTAAACCAGAAACTTCAACAGGTTTTGAACAAGACCTCGGGCGGAATCGAGGCTGGGGGATTGACCTTTAAGACCGGGGACAAGGTGATGCACCTTAAAAACAACTACCAGAAGGAAGTTTTTAACGGCGACATCGGCATTGTCCACGAAGTGGTGAAGTCAGAGGGACGGATCTCCGTTGATTATGACGGGCGAATTGTGGATTATGATCTCCTCGAACTTGACGAACTCACTCTTGCCTATGCCGTGTCTGTTCACAAGTCCCAGGGCTCGGAATACTCGGCCGTGGTCATCGCCATGACGGTTCAGCACTACCCCCTTCTCCAGAGAAACCTTCTCTACACCGCCATGACCCGGGGTAAAAATCTCGTTATTGTTGTGGGATCGAGAAGATCCGTGGAGATCGCCCTCCACAACAACCGGACCGATTGCAGGCTTTCGGGCCTTTGCAAACGCCTTGAAATTTCGGAATCAGGTTCATGTGAGGCATGTTAATAGGAGGAATAGAAAACAGATGATTTACGACATTATGGATTCCCAACTGGGCCCGATCCTGGTTGCAAAGGATGAACAAGGTGTGAGGCATATCAGTTTTAACCAGGGAATAGACCCGCTTGTTATCGATCCTGCCTGGAAAAGGGATGCAAAGAAATTAAAATTCGTAACCGACCAGCTTGAAGCCTATTTCGCAGGGGAATTGACCGACTTTGAGGTGGATTTTGCCCCCAGGGGAACTCCTTTTCAGCAGAAAGTGTGGGCCGCCCTCTGTCAGATCCCCTACGGCAGAACTACCTCCTACCTTGATATCGCCCGGGCCGTTGGCAATGAAAAGGCGTGCAGGGCAGTGGGCGGTGCAAACGGGAAAAATCCTATCCCCATCATCATTCCCTGCCACAGGGTGATTGGAAAGAGCGGCAAGCTTGTGGGATTCAGCAGCGGTCTTGATATAAAGGCAAGGCTCTTAAAGTTGGAGTCAAAACAGTGACAGTCTATGGAAAAATTTATTCCGCTTCAAAGCCTTGCGCTTTAGTTGTGTAGGTTATTTGTAATCGTGGGTTCCAAGGACCACTTCAATACCGAATTTTCCCTTGAGCATGGCGGCCTTTTCCTCGGCAGTGCTGTAGGGACAGTCGGGTTTTGCATTGGCCATGCATGATGACAGATATATCTTGTCGGGTTTTATTTCGGAAAGCTTCATGGTCATGGCCGTGTTGGGAACCAGGGTTCGGCCGGGGCATTCACATTTGACAAAGCCCACTACCTGGGACTCCTGGTCGAATTTTCCATCTCCAAGGGCTGCGGCCTTTAGACATCGCCACTCACCGGGACAGCCGTAACCTGCGTCCATGTATGATCCGCATCCAACAACAATTACCTTTTCCATGTTCCCTCCTGTTTAAAACGGGTTTTTAAAGAATAGAGTTATAAGCTTTTGCTCATGCTTTAGGTATCAATACCTGCTGAAATATTCAACCTAAAATTCCAGAATGTGAGTTTTGAGGGAAAACAACTGCACGTTGTTGGGGGGCGCAAAAACCAAATAAGTTTTGTGTTAATAAAACTTCTACTCAAAATTTTTTAGATAATTCCCAGGAAAACATGTGTGGGTTATTCATGGGAGTTGTAATTTTTCACGATTAGCCATACAATGTTAACTGAAACTTGATAACCTGTTTCGGAATTTGTTTTCAAGACAACGGGATCTGGTTTGTGTTTATTGGATACTGAATCTTTTATCAGGCGCATGCTTTTTAAAACTCCCCCCTTCTAAAAAATAAGGAGATCTCCATGAAAAAACGTTTCATGACAGCCGGAGATGTGTTCAGGATTACGGTTGAGGTGGTCCCCCCGGCAGGTTTTGACCCGGAACCTCTGCTTGAAAAGCTTGCAGCCGTTTCAGGGCTCGAATTTGACGGTTTCAGCGTTGCCACAAATCCTGTGGCAAAGCCCTGCATGTGTGCAATGGCTCTGTGTTCTCTGATTCAGGAGCGTACAGGCAGGCCGAGCATCCTCCACCTGACAACCCGGGATCACAACCGCCTGAGCCTCCAGAGTCTCCTGTGGGGGGCAAAGGCCCTTGGTGTTGGTACAGTTATGGCTGCTACGGGAGATATGGTGGCCCAGGAGGAGAGAAAGACAACCTCCAGGGTTTTCGACCTCAACGTGTATGAATTGACCACCATGGCCGTTCAATCGCGCATGGAGACCGGGGTGGTGTTTGACAGCCATCCGGAGATTGACGGGTTTGATCTGGCCGTTGAGAGGCTCAAAAAAAAGGTTGATGCAGGTGCCGAATTCGTGGTGACCCAGCCCGTCTATGACAGGGCCGCAGCCGAGCGTATTGCCCTTGCCACAAGGGGATTGGGTGTCCCGGTTGTTCTCGGCATTCTTCCCCTGAGAACCCTGAAGCATGCAGTTTTTCTCCATGATCGAGTGGCCGGGATTGCCGTTCCTGAATCGGTTCGAGCGGCTATGGCAGAGGCTGGGGATACTGTGGCCCATGGGGTTTTAAATGCCCGAAAAATGCTGGCCATTGCAAGGGAGGCGTTTGCAGGTGCCTGCATTATGCCGCCGTTTAACCATTATGAGGTTCTCCATTCAATCATTGCCTAGGGTTTGGAATAGGATTTCAGATAGAGGTATGGAGCGATAAATAGATGTTTATAGACCAATTGGTAAAGGTGATCGAAGGAAATTCAATTTTGTTCATGGTCATGACCTGCTTTTCCCTTGCCACTTTTTTAGGATCAATTGTGGCGATCCCGTGGGTAGTCTGCAAAATGCCGGTTGACTATTTTGTCCAGAAACAACCCCACCGGGTGAGGTTGTTGGCGTTGATTTTAAGAAACTGTATGGGCTTTGTTTTTGTGGCGGCAGGTATTCTTATGCTGGTAACCCCGGGACAGGGAATGTTGACAATACTTGTGGGGCTTCTTATAATGTCATATCCAGGAAAAACAAAGATTGAACGTAGAATTTTAACGGTGCGAGGCCTGCGACGGACATTGAACTGGGTTCGAAAAAAACAGGGCTGCTCACCCATGATATTTGAACATTCTGACCGAACCGACTTATAAGAGGCTTGCAGGGAGAGGTTACGTGGATAATCTTGCGGTAAATACGGCAAAAAAATACAGATTTATTTTATACAACATTCGTTATGGCACGGGTACTGGCTGGCGGTTTCATACACCTTTCCCCTACAGGGGCTACATGGGCAGGACAGACCGTAAATTTGAATCAATTGCAGGTTTCATAGAGTCCCTTAACCCGGATATCGTGGGACTCATTGAGGTGGACGGGGGGTCCAGACGATCCCGGGGGGTAAACCAGGCAGGACAGCTTGCAGCCCTTCTTGGCCATTCTTTCCTGTTTGAGAGTAAGTACACCCGGCCCCTTCTTTCCAAGCATATGCCCATCGTCCGATGGCAGGGCAACGCCTTTCTTGCAAAGGAGAATATCCTGAGCCGTAAATTAAGCTACTTTGACCGGGGAGTGAAGCGCCTCGTCATGGAGGTAGAGCTTGATAACTGTGTGGTGTTTCTTGTCCATCTGTCCATCAAGTATGCCCATCGCCAGGATCAGCTCCGGGAGCTTGAAGAGCTCATCCGCAGCCAGACTAAACCCGTTATCGTGGCCGGTGATTTTAACAGTTTTCTGGGGCTTCGAGAGATAACCCCCTTTTTAGCGGCAACCAAGCTCAAGAGCGCCAATCTGAACGGGCTGAGAACCTTTCCCAGCGGGGTGCCTATGATGGAGCTTGACTATATTCTCCACAGCCCGGAGGTCATCGTCCATCACCTTGCGGTTCCCCAGATAAAGCTATCGGATCACCTGCCCCTGGTCTGTGATTTTTCTTTGAGGACCGGGTAATAGAAAGATGGTCGACTGGACAACGGTACTGATAGTTCTGCTGTACGTATATATCTTTGTCACCATTTTTTATCTCCTCCTCGACAACAGGGAGACAAGCACCACCCTGTCCTGGCTTCTGGTATTTCTTTTGTTTCCCTTTGTGGGCATTGTTTTTTATTTCCTGTTCGGCCGGGGCATGCGTAAAAAGCTGAGCAGCACCCTGGAACGCCAGAATCTTGAGACACGCCTCGCTGGAAAGGGCAAGGGAAGGTCCGTGGTTGAAGGGCAGAAGGGGGACAGGGATGTGCTGTTCGGCCTCTATGCCACGCCGGCTGAAAAAAAACTGATACGCCTGATGTATAGAAATTCCGATTCGATTCTATCGTCTAAAAATAAGGTTCAGATCTTTTTCAACGGCCGGGATAAGTTTGATCAGCTCATGCATGATCTTGAAAAGGCACAGCGCTATATCCACATGGAATATTTCATTTGGAAAAACGACTACCTCTCCCAAAAGTTGATCCACATACTCGAGGATCGGGCGGCCCAGGGAGTTGAGGTGCGTATTCTCTATGATGCTGTTGGAAATTATCTTTCCCCCAGGTACCTTAGAAAGTTGAGGGCAAAGGGAATCGAAATCTATGCCTACTACAACTTTTCGTCTCCCTTGAAAATTCATACCCTGAACTATCGGAACCATCGAAAGATAGTGGATATCGATGGTGTTACCGGGTATCTTGGAGGGATGAACATGGGCGAAGAGTATATTGACGGCGGTAGACGATTTCCCCGGTGGCGGGATACCCACCTAAGACTTCAGGGTGATTCTGTGGATGTCATTCAGGAGGTTTTCAAGGTCAGCTGGTTCAATACAACCCGGGAGGAACTAATCCTTGAGAGCGGCACCTCTTTTGACGTTACTCAAGGCGATCCGGTCTATGTTCAGGTGACAACCTCAGGTCCTGACTCTACTTGGGAGTCGATTCTGCAGCTCTATTTCCTCCTTATCTCTTCTGCCCAGCACACCATCTACATAAATACTCCCTATTTCATTCCAGATGCCAGCATAGTGATGGCCCTTAAAACCGCAGCCCTGAGCGGTGTTGACGTAAGGATTGTTTTGACGGGACATATAGATAAAAGGCTTCCCTACTGGGCGGCCCTGACCTTTGTGGGGGATCTTCTTACGGCGGGAGTCAGGTTCTTCTACTACACCAGGGGATTCATGCACGCCAAGACCATAGTGGTGGACAGCAAGTGCTGTTCGGTGGGCACGGCCAACATGGACATCCGCAGCTTTCAGCTTAACTATGAGATCAATGCCCTGATCTATGATGAAAAACTGGCAGGTGTGATTGTTGACATGTTTCACCAGGATCTTGAATCCTGTCGGGAGTTCAGACAGGTTGATTACGATGGGATAAGCCGGCCCAGGAAGTTGCGAAATTCCCTGGCACGGTTGTTTGCCCCTCTTTTGTAACAAGGTATTCTCATTTTGGTTTAATAGGTCTAATCAGGCCTTCCTGGGCCACTGTAGCAACAAGAAACCCATCCCGGGTGAAAATTTTGCCGATGTTCATTCCCCGTCCCTTGAAGGCGCTTGGGCTCTTCATCATGTAGAGGAGCCAGTCATCCATCCTGAACGGCCTGTGGAACCATATGGAGTGATCCAGGCTTGCCACCTGCATGTCCGGCGTCCAGAAGGTTTTGCCATGGGGATGGAGGGAGGTCGAGACCAGCTGAAAATCAGATGCATAGGCCAGCATGTATCTGTGGGTCGCAATGTCGTCGGGCATGGTTGAGATGGCCCTGAACCAGACTAATTTTTCCGGGGGCATTACTTTAGGCTTGAACGGATTCACCGGATTGAGCACTCTGATCTCAATGGGCTTTTCACAGAGGAGCTTGTCAAAAAGCCCGGGAGGAGACTTTCTGGCGAGCCGTTTTGCCATTTCAAGTTCGGGCTCAATCCCTTCGGGGCCTGGAACATCTGGCATTGTCTCCTGGTGGTCAAAGCCTGTTTCATCCTGGTGAAAAGAGGCAGACATGGAGAAGATAGCCCGTCTGTTTTGAATGGCTACAACCCTTCTTGTGCTAAAGCTTCTGCCGTCCCTGATGCAGTCCACCATGTAGACAATGGGTTTTGTGGCGTCTCCGGGGCGCATGAAGTAACCGTGCATGCTGTGGGCCTGGAAAAGGGGGTCTAGGGTTTTTGAGGCGGCTGACAGGGATTGACCCAGCACCTGACCTCCAAAAACATTACCAAATCCAAGGTCCTGACTCTGTCCGCGAAATATGTTTTTTTCAATAGGTTCGAGATCGAGCAAAGTCACAAGTTCGTCGAGCACGTTTCCCTGGGAGCATTCGTTCATACGCCTTCCTTTGTCCGGGGAGAATGCACCACCGGCAATTCTCATTTTG
>JAVEQI010000034.1:0-38439 GCA_034007745.1 Desulfobacterium sp. | reverse complement strand
ATACCCGCATAGCCGATGTAGGCTAATTTTTCTAAAATTTTGCTCCCCCTTAGCTCAAAAATCCGGCTGAGGGTGCCCCCTACCCTATACTTTCAGGGCTCCATTGAGGGCTTGCAACTTTTAGGTATAAATCACTGCTTTTTAAATTCATTTCTTCAGCAATCATTAAAGGGTAAAATGGATCAGGTTTATTTAGTCCATCAAATTTATCGCCTACCACTTTAATAAATTCAATCTCGCTAAAAAAACGTTTCACAATTTCATCTGTATATTCTTGTTTCTTATTGGTACATATAGATATTGGAATGTTTTTTTCATTAAGAGTTTTTAACATCGGCATAATTCCATCATATGGTCTTGACTCTTCGTAATAGCGTTTTTCATATTCTAACAAAAACTCTTTTATAATTTTTTCAATTTCTGGATAACCTTTTGGAACAGCTCGCTCTACCAAAACTTTCATTCCATTACCTACAAAGTCTTTATAGCTTGAACTTGAGTGTTCTGGCAGTTGATATCTTTTTAAAACTGAATTAAGACTGTTCTTTAAATCTTCTATCGAATTTAATAATGTTCCATCTAAATCAAAAATAAATCCCATTATAAGACTCCATTCTGTATTTTTTAATACTAAACGAAAGCATTGATAAAGTTTGGTGTATGTGTTATATATTCAGTGCTTTATGATTGGTTCCGCCTCTATTTTATGCTTGTAGTATTTAAATGCTAAAAAACAAAAAGAACAGAGGTAAAATGCAAGAAAAAGATATCAAAAAAACAGTTCAGAAGCAACTCAAGTATTCTCCTATGGGTAACTGCCATAAGAGATCCAATGGCAAGGGTTGTTCCATCTGTAAAAACAATACCTGCACCCCCCCTTTGCCCCAGTGATTAAAATATCCGCATCCATGAGTTTCAATCCTGGAAGGACAGGGATAAAAACATTTTTCCTCTGGATTTGAACATCACCTGACAGGCTTTTTACAATTCCAGCATGTTCCAGGGCAAAGGCCCGGGGAGAAAACAGCCCGAATCCAATCAAACAAACTACAAAAAACATGAGGAAAAACTTAAACCAGTTATTCATACAATTTGCTTCCTCAGGCTAATAGTTAAAAACAACAAGGGATAGAGCGTACGTACGATCGTAATGTGGTTTGTAGGCATTCGGTAAAAGAATAACAATAGTTTCACCTATGGGCCCCATGTTTACGCTGAACGGAACATTGAAAAACAAAGGGCAGACACATCCAAGGAGAGCCAAGACGACCTCAGACGTTTTCCGTTCTGGTCCTAACCAAAGGGTGCTGAATGATACCATATGGTCAAAAACTGAAAACTTCCCATAGAATATAAGGGTTGCGGATCACCATTGACTTTATCGGCCACTTCTTTTATAGATTCATGTTTAGTCTGATGACCTGATTAATCCTAGGGAGAGTATGAAAGCCATATGAAGCAGCAAAGGTTGTTTCCCACCGTTGAAGGCCGAATCTTGATTACAGGTGTTATTCTTTTCTTCCTGCTTTTAATTTTAATCGGTTATTATGCGGCAGTTGACGTTGAAACTGCAAAAATATTGGGTATGGTCTTTATCGCCCATACTTTTGGAGGTCGTGCTGCCGGGATCGGACTCTGTATCATGAACGGATATGGGCCGGCCTTTACCATTGCCTATAATTTCTATCTTGAGGTTTTGATCGTCTGTTTTGCCTATTCGTTTTTTTTGCTGACGGCAAATAACTATGTGCGGGTTCAATGGGTGACGAATCTCATGAAAAGACTCTCCCAAAAAGCCCTGGAACAAAAAAAAAAGGTTCGTTCGTTTGGATGGATCGGTATTTTTGTCTTTGTGATGCTGCCCTTACCCGCAACAGGCCCGGTCATGGGTTCTATTATCGGATACATGATCAGAATCAGCCTTGTCAGAAATTTCAGCGCCACGGCCTGTGGGACCCTGACCGCCATAGTTGTCTGGTTTTTCTGTTTTGACTTTCTGGAGGATAGGTTCCACGCAATTCAATATGTCTTTGCAGCTATAATTCTCTTACTTCTGATTTCACACCGTAAAGCCATTGTTCGTTTGTTAATCGGTAAAAAGCAGTAACCTTTTCACCTGGGGATCTCCGGGGGAGGAACCATCAATTTTTGCGTCTCTTCCGCCTGGGCTTCAGGGCTTCAAAGCCAGATACCAGATCCAGCAGTTCTTCGGTAATCGACATTTGTCTCAGCTGGTTGTAGTCGTTTTCAAGATCGTCCATTAAATCTTCAATGTTTTTCTGGGCACCCTGCATGGCTGCCAGTCGGGCGGCATTCTCACTTGCCATGGATTCTGCATAGGCCCTGAATATCGTAATGAAGAGATACTCCCCGATAAGACTTGACAGCAACCGGTCAGGCTCCATGGTAAACATGGGTAGGCTTGAAGAGTCCCAGGTCTGGGATCTATGCTGTTCAAGCCACTGGGAATCAATGGGCAGGAGATGGACAGTATGGGGGCTGTATCCAGCGGCAGATTTCTGTCTTGCATGGAACAGCATAACATGATCCACATGGGTCTCGGGCTTATTCTGCCAGGTCTCTATGGTCATGAGAATTTCGCCCACATGGGCTGTGATGCCGTGTACAGAACCCGGCAGTTCACGGATCTGCTGGTTGCTGAGGCCTGCCTCAGAAAGAAGGTCGGCCGTTCTTATCCCGGCACATACCACCGGGATTTGATCAAGGCTGCGATCTGTTTGATTCAGCTCGTTAAGGGCATGGGATGTTACCTGTTCGTTGAGTGATCCACACATCCCCTGGTCGGATCCAAATATCACGGCTCCGGGTCGGTTTCTGGTGGATCGCCTGGTATAGAGCCGGGTGTCTGGATTATGGCCAAGTACGATACCGAGTGCCATCTCGAGGGTGTGGCTGTAGTCCACAAGGGAAAGGGAGGCCTGCTCATACTGGCGGATGTTAACTGCGGCAAGAGACTTCATGGTGCGTACCACTGAGTGGAGTTCGCCTGTGCTGTCTATCCTGCGTTTAAGCTGTGCCAGTGTCTGCATCAGAGGCCTCTTTTATATATGATGTTACGGCTTTAAGGGCGGTCTCCACCATTTGATCAATGGTTTGCTGCTCAATCTTTTTATCCGCCGCTATATCGGCCATCACAGTCGGATGGTATGCATTGGCTGCCTGGCGGATTTTTTGCTGGGCTGCGACCATGTCCGTCAGGGGGATATCGTCAAAGATACCGTTGGTCAGGGCTATGAGCACCGCAATCTGATCGGCTGCCGGCAGCGGTGAGTAGCGATATTGTTTTAAAATTTCCCGCACCCGTCTTCCCCTTGCGAGCTTCCTCTGGGTCTCCTTGTCCATGCGGGCCCCAAAACGTGAGAATGATTCCAGCTCTTCAAACTGGGAGTAGGTCAGCCGCAGGTCTCCTGCCACCGTTCTGTAGGCTGAAAGCTGGGCTTTGCCGCCGACCCGGGATACGGATTTTCCAACGTCCACCGCCGGAAGTATTCCTTGTCTGAAAAACATGGGCGAAAGATAAATCTGGCCGTCGGTAATGGAAATGAGGTTGGTGGGAATATATGCCGAAATATTCTGTGCCTCTGTTTCAATGATGGGGAGCGCCGTGAGTGATCCTCCTCCCTTGTCAACGGAGAGTTGCGTGGATCGTTCGAGAAGCCGGGAATGGATATAGAAAATATCGCCGGGATATGCCTCTCTGCCCGGCGGTCGTCTCAGAAGCAGAGAAAGCTCGCGATAGGCCCTGGCATGGCGGGTAAGGTCATCATAAACAATGAGCACATCCTTTCCCTGGTCCAGGAAATGTTCGGCCATGGCTGTGGCGGAATAGGGTGCCATGAATTGAAGCCCCGGTGGATCATCTTCAGTGGAAACAACCGCAAATGAGTAGGCCATGGCATCATGGGTCTTGAGCTCTTCTATCACCTTTGCAAGGGCAGCTCCGCGTTTCCCGATACCGCAGTAAATGCAGACAACGTCCTTACCCTTCTGGTTGGCAATGGTATCAAGGGCAATGGCGGTTTTCCCCGTCTGACGATCGCCCAGGATTAATTCCCGCTGTCCCCTGCCAATGGGAATCAAGGTGTCCAGGACGGTAATACCCGTCTCCAGAGGAACGGTCACAGGTGCCCGATCCATGATTTCCGGAGCTGGCTGTTCCACCGCCCTTGAGGTAGTCCCGGTGAGGGGACCTAACCGATCAATGGGGATTCCCCTGGCATTGACCACCCGTCCGATAAGTGCATCGCCCGTGGGTACAGACATGACCTTTCGTGTTCTGTGGACTTCACCACCTGCATTGAGATTATCGCTTTCATCGAGCATAATCACGCCGATGGAATCCATATCCAGATCAAAGGCCATGCCAAAGATATTGGGGCCGCATTGGAGAAGTTCTTCGGACTGAACACCCCTGAGGCCAGAAACCGTTATAACCCCCGAATTGATGGATTCAATTCGGCCAAAATCACCCACCTTGAATGCCGGGGCAGTGTTCTCCAATGTCTTGGCCATGGTTGAAACAAAACTGTCCATTATAGGGTCTAATTCACCGTGTTTTTCATTCATTCTCTTTGCCTTCAATGGCCTGGTTCAGATCTTCTTCCAGGGATCTAAGGTAGTCCTGGGCATGCCAGGTTATTTTTTTGTCCCCTGCAAACAGCGCAATCCCAAAAATCAGCTCAGGTTGTACGTTGAATTCAACCTGCTGACTGTATGGCTGTTGAACGTCTGGATGCTCCATATCTGGTTGATGCACACCTGACAGCTTTTGGGACACTGCCTGTTGAATGGATTTTTTTTGGCGTTCAGACAATTCAAATCCACTGCTCACCTGGGGCGGTGATTCCAGGGTGTCGGGCAGTTGGTCTTTATTGAGATCCTGAAAACGGGTTAAAAAATGTTTTACCGCCTGACCCTGGGCATCAGTATCTGCCAGAAGGGAGAGGGTCTTTTTGACCGTATCAAAAATAAGGCGGGCAGCCTGTCTTTGAAACCTTTCAAAGAACGAGGCTTTCTGCTTGTCCAGGGTGATCTGCCAGTTGGTTTTTAAGGTGTCCACCTCCTGGCGGGCCTCTTTTACAAGGACTTTCCGCCGTTCTTTTGCTTCCTTTTCCGCCTCTGCAAGTTTGGCAACCCTCGTTTCTTCCAGGGCCTTTGACGAAGCCCTGAGGTGTTCAAGGGCCTGCTGTGCTTCTTTTTCCAGTTGTGCCGCCTTGTCAAAGCCTTGCTGGATGTTTTTTTCCCGTTGTTCCATGGCGGTTTTTATCTTGTCAAACAAAAATATTTTTAACAGCACAAGCAGGATCATAAAGTTAATTATCTGGGCTGTTACGGTGAACCAGTCTATCAACATGGTGTTCCCCTTTTAGTTTGCCGCTGAGAGGACGTAATTCCAGAAGGGGTTGGCAAACAAAAGAATCATGGAAACAACAAAACAATAGATTGCCGTTGATTCAATCATTGCAAGCCCCACAAAAAGAGTCCGGGTGATGGTGTTCTTTTCATCCGGCTGCTGGGCAATGGCACTCAGGGCGTTTGCCACGGCCCGGCCTTCACCCAGGGCAGGTCCAATGGAACCTATGGCAATGGTGAGGCCGGCTGTGATAATAGATGCCATAGCGATAAGAGAAATACTGGTCATGGAATAACCTCCTTTACTGATCGTTGTTTTTGTGGGTGTTTGACTGGGGCTCGGGTTCGGACTGAGTCTTGGCCTGTATCTGGGTTGCTGAACCAATATATACCATGGCAAGGACAGCAAATATATAGGCCTGAATCAGACCTGTCAAAAGTCCGAGCAGCTGCATGATGACAGGAAAAATAAAAGGAATGATGGCCAAGAGGATGGCCGCAATTTTTGAGCCGCTCATGATATTGCCGAAAAGCCTGACAGCCAGGGCCAGGGTTCGGGTTATTTCACCCATGATATTAAAGGGCAGCATGAATATGGTGGGCTCGATATATTGTTTGAGATAACCGATCAATCCCCTTCGGATAATGCCGAACAGTGGCACTGAAATAAACACGCAGATTGCAAGGGCTGCCGTTGTAGAGAGCGATGCTGTGGGCGATTCATACCCCGGCACCACGGTAAGAAGGTTGCAGAAGGCGATAAAGATAAAAAGTGTGCCAATGAAGGGCATATATCGAGCCGCCTTCTGGCGGCTGATTTCATTGATCTGACCCTGAATGCCGCTCACCAGAATTTCCAGCAGGTTCTGCCCATATCCTATTTTTGGACTTGTGGAGAGATTCCTTGTGATAAACCATGATCCGATCACCAGCAGGGCCATTATCAACCAGGTGAAGAGGATGGTCAGATTAAGTTTGATAAAGTAGTATTGAAAAAAAATTACCTGGTCGGGGCTGATTTGATCTATCTTCATAAAATTCATGTGGATGATCCTTTTACCTGGGAAGCCACAGGCAGCTTTATTCGTACAATAAAAATCTGGCGCATGATCAATATCCCCCCAAGACAGGCGGTCATGCCCATCCATTCACCAGTCGCGATAATAAAGACTCCTGTTAGTGTTACAAGGGACCTTAACAGAAAACTTATGATGAAAATCAGGCCGTAGGATTTTGCATTACAAAATTTTTGCAGGGTAAACCAGAGGCCGCCAAAGTGGAAACATCCCAACACCATCCCGCCAACGATGCAGAGCAGAATTTTTTGCAAAATATCCGGGTCAAGGTATTGACCAACGAATGTACCCAAAAAAGACGGTGTCATAGAATCTTAATCCCTTCCAGTACTCTCACGTTTTATCCAGTACCAGGCGTTCCAGCATCCAACAATCACGCCAATGAACAAAAGGGTCAAGGTCCAGGAAGGTCTGCCGGGCCAGGTTCGATCTATCCAGACGCCCAAAAACGTGCCGATCACGGTGGGTACAGCCACGGACCAGCCGACCAGGCCGAACATGCCGAGCCCAAACCATGCCGTGTCGTCCGCATTTTTGCGGGCGGCAAGCTTGCGTTGCTGCTTTTGTTCGATGGTTTTGGAAAAACCCTTTTCTTCAGGTGTTTTAGAACGCTTATCTTCAGAGTTTTCAGCCATGATCCTGGAACTCCATAAACCGCCGGATAAACCCGGCTTCGATACGGGAAGATGAGTTGCGCATGGCCTTTTCCTTTTGTCTTTGCTCTAAAAAATCATTTTCCACGGTGTCTCTAAGGGAGGCGAGATCTCTATCCTTAACCGCCCTTCTGGTGGATACGAAAACCGTATCCCCCTTTTTAACCAGCACACCTTCCATTACTGCCATGTGCTGTTCCTGGCCGTTTTCGTCCTCAAAGATCAGGATGCCTGATGTAAGCGCCGTCACAAAATCCACATGTCTGGGCAAAAGTCCAAATGAACCGTTCAGCCCTTCGGCAACGATTTTTTTAACCTCTATATCCAGAAAGATGTGGGTGGGAAGCCTCACCTTGAGTTTCATCATGTTTTTACCTCATCGATTCCGCCAATCATATAGAACGCCTCTTCCGACCGGTCTGGAAATTTGTCGGCAAGAATCTGGCGGCATCCCTCCAAAGCATCTTCAATACCCACGGTACGGCCTTTGTAGCCTGTGAACTGTTCAGTCACAAAAAAGGGCTGGGTCAAAAACCGTTCCAGGCGTCTTGCCCGAAAGACAGTCTGACGGTCCTGGCGGGAAAGCTCTTCAATGCCCAGCATGGAGATGATGTCTTTGAGGTTTTCATATTCGGCAAGGTTTCTGCGAATATCACCTGCTATGCGATAATGTTCTTCACCCACAATGTCAGGGGTCAGCATGCTGGAGTTGGACTGAAGGGGGTCAACGGCCGGGTACAACCCTTCCCCTGCCTTTTTTCGGGACAAGACTATGCTCGAGGAGAGGTGGCCAAAGGTATGGACTGCGGCGGGATCTGTAAAGTCATCCGCAGGCACATATACGGCCTGGACAGATGTTATGGCACCAGTTGCGGAGTTGGTGATCCGTTCTTCAAGCTGGGCAAGCTCGGTGCCAAGGGTCGGCTGATACCCAAGGCGGGACGGCAGGCGTCCCAGAAGCCCTGAAACCTCCATGCCCGCCTGAATAAATCGGAAAATATTGTCGATGAGCAGAAAGACATCCTGATTCAGATCGTCCCTGAAATATTCAGCCATTGTCAGGGCAGAATGCCCTACACGAAAACGTGCCCCAGGCGGTTCGTTCATCTGACCGAAAACCATGATGGTCTTGTCGAGAACACCTGCATCCTGCATCTCCCGGTACAGTTCTTCTCCCTCCCGGCACCGTTCGCCAATCCCGCAGAACATGCTTATGCCCTCATGGATACCCACCATATTATTAATCATCTCCATGATCAGGACGGTTTTCCCGACACCTGCCCCGCCGAACAGCCCGCTCTTGCCGCCAAGCTCCAGGGGTGAGAGAATATCAATCACCTTGATGCCTGTTTCAAAGATCCGGGTTGAAACCCTTTGATTGTCCATTGACGGGGGCGTTCCATGAATTGTTCGAAATGAATCTTCGTCCACCGGCTCCTTCTTGTCAATTGGTTCCCCAAACACATTAAGGGCCCGGCCCAGCAATGATTTACCCACGGGCACTTCAAGGTGGCGGCCGGTGTCATGGATTTCAGAGCCCAGGGCAAGTCCCTGGGTGGCTGTCAGGGCTATGCCGCGAACGGTGCGGTCATCAAGGTGCAGGACAACTTCAATTTTGATTGTGCCATCTTTTCCACAGGTCAGCATATTGTGCATTGAGGGGAGAAGCTTAGAAAACTTTGCATCCACAACACTTCCCCTGATTGAGATAACTTCGCCTATATTGGGAGGGATTCTTTCGCCTAGGTTTTTATCAGGCTTTTCGCCTGATTTTTCACCTGGTTCGTTATCGGATTCATTAATTGGTGCATTCATTTTGCAGCTCTCCAGACCATAAGGTGGTGATCAGTTTTCTTCCATACATTCGATGTCTGCAATATCTGCCTCAATGATCCTGTTTTTAGTTTTAGGATCTGCATTGGTTACGTCCATTATAAATTTATTGGGATCTGTATTCGAAGGAACCGGAATCCCGACCAGTGGGGAGGGAATGTCCTTGATTTTTAATGTGTAGGTTCTGCCACTGTGCCGGTTCATTATAATACGTTCATAGATCTGTTTCTTGGGATCAGATGGCATTATCTCTCCTTATACTTTGAGGCTGATAGTTTGTATTGCAATGAACGAGAAAGCTTTAAAAGTTTCAATGGTTAATTTATCACAAATGCAAGATGGGTCAAGGCTCATGTTGACGGTTCAGTAAATTATGGGTGTAAAAGGATAAAAAGACCTTGGTCTATTTTTTGATGGGTGATAGTGTTGAAGCTATCATCTTACCGGTTTTTCCTGCCGCCTGGGGCAGGGGCCGAGGTTATGATCCTTTTCACAGTCATTGTTGCTATTAGTGCAAAACTTTTATCATTTCCAGAATAAGAGAGGTAATTATGCTGCAACTAAAAAATGTTGTATTCAAAGTTTCAGGATCTGCTTCAGACACAAAACAGTTGTCTGAACGAACTATCATCAATGATGTCAGCTTTACCTTTGAACGGGGAGGGTTCTATGCAATCACCGGCCCCAACGGCTCGGGGAAAAGCACCCTTGCAAAGCTGATCATGGGTATCAATCCAATAACCCGGGGCAAGATCATCTTTAATGGAACCGATATTGGCAAGTATTCAATAGATGAACGATCCAATGCAGGAATCGTTTACGGGTTTCAGCATCCAGCCAGGTTCAAAGGCACAACCTTCAGGGATCTTCTCTCCATTGCCGCAAAATCTGAAGACGAGGACAAACTCGTTGAGATACTTTCCAGGGTAGGGGTATGTTCCATGGATTTTCTGGATAAACCGGTGGACAGCAAATTATCCGGCGGCGAGATTAAAAAAATCGAGCTTGCCACGGTGATTGCAAGGAATCCAAAGGTGGCAATTTATGATGAACCTGACACCGGAATTGATCTCTGGACAATAGGTCCCATGGTGGAACTTCTCAAGCGTGAACAAAAAGAAAACAACACCACAACCATTGTGGTCAGCCATAACAAGGTATTTCTTGAGGCGGCCGATACGCTGCTTTTGATTAAAGAAGGTAAAATTGCATATACCGGCGATCTGGCCGGTGCCGTGCCCATTCTAGAGGATTTAAGCGTATGTACATTTGACGAACTATGCCAGGGAGGAGACAATGCTGAATGCTATCGATAAACAAATTTTGAAACAGGTCGCTGACTTGGAAGAAATTCCCAAGGGAGCCTATAACATAAGAAAAGATGGGAAACTCCTGAGCCGTGAAGTATCTGCCAATATTAACATTGAAACCAATAAGAAAGGCGATGGAATCGTGATCGATATCAAGCCGGGTACGAAAAACGAATCGGTTCATATTCCGGTTATTCTTTCCCAGGCAGGTCTTCATGATGTGGTTTATAACACCTTTATCATTGGAGAAGGGTCTGATGTCACCATAGTTGCCGGTTGTGGCATACACTGCGGCAGTGATAAATCTGAAGGTCACTCGGGTATCCATGAATTTCAGGTAATGAATAATGCCAGGGTTACCTATATTGAAAAACACGTTGCCATTGGTGACGGAACAGGCAGACGGATTTTAAACCCGACTACAAATGTGATTATGCATGAGAATGCTTACGTTCATATGGAATTGACCCAACTGGGGGGTGTGGATGAGGCAAAACGAATCAATACGGCAAAGATAGGTGATAGAAGCGTGTTGTCAGTCACAGAAAGAGTTATGACCGAAAAAAATCAGTTCGCCGAATCCAGAAATGAAATTACGCTTTCAGGCGAGGACAGCAAGGCCAATATCGTTTCCCGGTCGGTTATCAAAGGCCATTCATCCCAGGATTTTTATGTCAATCTCATTGCGAAAAACCGTTGCTTCGGCCATATTGAGTGTGATGCCATTATCATGGATAATGGTATTAACAAGACGATTCCGGCCCTCATGGCCCTGCATCCCGATGCAGAGTTGACCCACGAAGCTTCCATCGGTAAAATAGCCAATGATCAGCTGATGAAGCTCATGAGTCTGGGACTCAACTATGACGAGGCAGTCAGTCAAATTATACAGGGTTTTTTAAGGTAGTTTGTCATTCTTCTTAGGGTGACACCTAAAAGTGCACGTGTATTGAAATTTCTATTCATGCGGTCCTGGCGGTGGTGGTTTATTAGTTAATCAACATTGTGGAACCGAGATAAATCCCTGATAAGGGATAAATTTTGAGGACCTAAAAAGGAGCTTATTATGAAAAAAATGATTTTGATGTGGCTTACAGCATTGTTTTTGATCGCTGCATCCTTGTGGGCGGCTGAAAATCAACCTATGCCCACACAAAACCCTTACCCTTCAGGCCCGGAATATAGAATTGACGGCATGGGGCCGGGAATGATGGGGTCTGGATCGGGTTATTATGGGCATGGACCAGGAATGATGAGGGGTAACGATCACCATATGGGTGGAAGGATGTGGGGATATGGCCATGGAATGTCACCTGGCCCGCAAGGCTGGCAGACCATGCCCCAGGAGCAGCGTGAGCAGTGGCAACAGATACGCGCCGATTTTATGCAGGAGACCTTATCGCTGAGGCAGGAACTGAACGCTAAACAGATGGAGATTGAGACGCTCTGGGACCAGAAAGATCCAGATCTTGAAAGGATAAAAGCCCTGTCAGACCAGATAGCAAAACTGCACACTGCATTGGACCAGAAGCATGATGCGTATCTGACCCAGTGTAGACAAAAGTTTGGGGACCGTGGCTGGGCTTGCCCCGGTAGCAGCAGAAAAGGATACTAAGGTGCCAGAAGTGTATCTTCCTTTAACAATCGTTTAACGTAGTTTTTTATGCCGGGGATTTATCTGATGATGAACTCCCCGGCTGTAACGATTGATCTCAGGAATGTTTATATACGTTCAATAATAGTGAGTTTTAGTCAAGTTTAAATACGTTTTAAAGTTTTTCCCTAAACCCATTATAATCAAAAAAAATAAGTTTAGACTAAGAACAGATTTGTTTTTCCTCACCGTTGTGGTAATTTTCCGTGCATTATGGTAAAAAAACAAGATGACAAAGACCCGTTGCACGGGACAACTCTGGAAAAAATCATGAACGTTCTGGTTGATCATTACGGATGGGAAGACTTGGGCAAACAGATCAATATCCGCTGCTTTAACTCTGATCCTTCCATCCGGTCCAGCCTTAAGTTCCTTCGCAAGACCCCCTGGGCCAGAAAAAAGGTTGAACGACTGTTCCTGGCAACCCGGAAAAGTCCCTGGAATAAAAATGTCTGATAAAACGTTAAACAGTCCCAACAAATAAAAGGATGGAAACAGGTCAGCTAAAGAGGACTATTAAAGATGACTGATTCAAGGGTTCTGGTGATTGATGACGAGCCTGCCATTGTAAGCGGTTGTAAGATGATACTTGCGGAGCAAGGGTATCAGGTTGAGTCTGAAACTTCGGGAGAACGAGGCTTGGAAAAGCTGTTGAACGCTCCCTTTGATCTTGTGCTCCTGGATATTCAGCTTCCCAATATCACCGGGATTGATATTTTAAAAATCATAACAAAAGAGGGCCTGGATATTGCCGTGGTGATCATGACCGGCTATGGAACGGTGAGCAATGCCGTTGAGGCCATGAAGAGCGGGGCCTTTGATTTTATTACAAAGCCCTTTAGCGAAGAACGACTTTTGTGTACCGTTGCCAAGGCTCTTCAGAGCATCAAGATCGTAAAGGAAAACCTTTCGCTGAAAAAACAGCTTTACGACAGGTTTGATTACAGCAATATAATTGGTGAAACCCAGGAGATTAAGAAGGTCTTTGAGCGAATTGACCGGGTTTCACCCATGGACAGCACCGTTCTTCTGGACGGCGAGAGCGGTACGGGCAAAGAGCTGTTTGCCAAGGCGATTCACGTGAGAAGCGCCCGGGCATCATCCCGGTTTCTGGCCGTTGATTGCAGCACCTTTGCATCTTCAGTCATGGAGAGTGAGCTTTTCGGCCATGCCAAAGGTGCCTTTACCGGTGCGGAAAGCTCCTATGAAGGGATTTTCGGCGCTGCTGGCGACGGAACTCTCTTTCTTGACGAGGTTGCCAACCTTGATCTGGATATCCAGGGAAAACTCCTGCGGGTTCTTGAAACCGGAGAGTATAAACCCGTAGGTTCCAACCGGATATTAAAGAGCCGGGCCAGGGTTGTTGCGGCAACCAACAGAGATCTTGCACAGATGATCAAGGACGAAACCTTTCGTGAGGACCTCTTTTACCGGTTAAATGTATTTCCCATTAAAATTCCTCCCCTGCGGGATCGGCGGGATGATATTCCCAAAATTGCCTATCACTTTTTACGGCTGTTCTGCCGCAAGGCCCATAAAAAGATTCATGGTTTTTCCGATGATGCCCTGGGAGCCCTTGTGAATTTTGACTGGCCGGGAAATGTTCGGCAGTTAAAAAATGTGGTTGAACGTCTTGTTATCATGTGTGACAAGGATCAGCTGGATCATCGGGTTCTTATGGACAACCTTGAAATAAAACCTTTAACCCTTGTTCATTCGATTCCCATGAACCTTAATGAGCTGAAGCTTGCAAAGAAAAAATTCCTTGAGGATAATTTCAGTCCCATTGAACGATCTTTTCTTTTGAATGCCTTAAAGAATGCAAAGGGCAATATTACCCAGGCCGCCGCTGCCGTTGGGATGCAGCGGTCAAACTTTTCCACCATGATGAAGAAAAATGATATTCAAGCCTGAGCAGATAATAATATATAATCGTTGATGTATATTTTTTTATATGACAGGATAGCCCTGAGATTGGTTGTGTTTTTGAGTTTATCTCTGTTGTGCGTATAAATTTTTATTCGATTTCCATGTTTCAGCCCGATGCGGGGATAAAGGCTCATGTGTGCTGGATATTGTAAGGTGTTTGAATTTAAAGGTATTTTTTTTATTTTCGGTTTAATTTGATTGTTCTGTGTCCTTGGTATGATCCATGCAACAGGTGTCTCTAAGAACCGACAAAAGCCCAATCATGGAAACCATATAAAAAGGAGATAGACATGAGCGCAATAAAAGAGATAAAAAGGTCAGAGTCAGTTAGTCCTGCCCAGATTCTTATTATGGAGGACGATCTTCACGTTGCAAGGGGATTGAAGATGATACTTGATGAAGAGGGGTATGATGTGGATTTGAGGGATACAGGGTATGGTGCTCTGGATGCCATCGGTCAGCATCATTACGATCTTCTTATGGCCGATTTGAGACTTCCCGACATTGACGGTATGCAGGTCATCAAGAGGGTGAGGCAGTCAAATCCTGATACTGGTGTTATCGTGATGACGGGGTACGCCACAAGCGCCCTTGCCGTGGAAGCACTCAAGATGGGGGCCAAAGATTTTATTGCAAAGCCCTTTACCGAGGATCAGATCAAGACAGCCATTAACGAGGCCCTGGCCGTTGATTTGAAGCGTACAGGCAGAGAAGGGGTTGCTTTTGAGCCTTTTACCGGCGATTTGTCTATCCAGAAGCGCGAGGTTTTAAAGGTACTCAATCGAACTACCGAGGACAGTCGCTTTTCCAACAGCCTCATGCAAATGGGCGGGGAGGCTTTAGCAGAGTATGCACTTTCAAATGAGGCAAAGGCTGCCATTAGTTCCGGCGACCTTGGCTGGATTAACAAACATGTGGGGGAATTGACCCAGAAGCAGCTCATGTATGTTTACAAACGTCTTGAATTAGAGGCATGGTAATATTCATGCCCGCACAGCCAGAGTCAAGGACTCAGGACCGCAGATGAAATAAATTGTTTCATTTAAACCATAAAGTTTGCGGTCCTGAAACAACAGATGATGGAGTTGCTTTGATAGTGATGGGTTGTGGGAGTCAGCCATAAAAAATCAGCAGGGATAATCAATGACAGAACTCGCAAAATTCAAGGATTATTACAGGTTCTTCAGGGAAGTCAGCAAGGTCGTTCACGCCAAGAGCGACATTAACGAGGTGCTCAACCTTGTTGTCTCAAGGGTAGTTCAGGGGATCGGTGCAACCGGTGGGGCGCTTTGCGTCATGGACAAGGACTTGAATGATCTCAGGATACGCGCCTCCTACGGTATTGCAGAGCAATACCTTGCCCTGGAACCCCTGGCCGGAAAAGAGCTTCTGACCTGGCCTGAACCCGATGGTGAAATTCATATTATCAACGATATTTTCAACGCTCCCAGGGTCAGGTTTCCCCAACAGGCCTGGGATGAGGGGATTCGCATGGTGATGGATGTCCCCCTCCAGGTCAAGGGGCAAATGTTTGGATTTACCCGGATTTATTTTTCAGAAAAACGTGAGTTCTGCGAGGATGAGCTGGACTTTGCCTGGGCCGTTAACGAGCAGACTTCCTGCGCGATTGACCATGATGAGGAGATAAAATCCCATATCTTAAAGTATAACCGCCTTGCCACCAAGGTGGATCGCCTCTCATCCCTTGGCCGCATGGCCGCAGGGATTGCCCATGAGATCAACAACCCCTTGACCGGAATTCTTCTCTACAGTTCAAATCTTTCCAAAAAGGTTCCTGCAGGCCCCGCCAGGGAGGGGCTTGAAATTATCATGCAGGAGACCCAGCGTTGCAAGAAGATCATCCAGGGACTACTTGATTTCTCAAGGGAAAAAAAACCCCACAAGGTTCTTGCCAACATAAACAAGGTGATCGAAAAATCCCTTGCCCTCATGGAGAATGAACTTTTTATTCGGCGGATCAAGGCGGTTCGTGATCTTGACTATGATATCAGAAGCTTTTCCCTTGATCCGGATCAGCTTGAGCAGGTGCTGATCAACTTTTTGTTCAATGCCGTCCACGCTATAGATGAGAACGGTGTGATCACCATACGTTCAAAGACCGGTGAGGATGGTAAATCAGTTCTGGTGGAGGTTGAAGACAACGGGTGTGGAATTCATGGGGATAATTTAAAGAGGATTTTCGAGCCGTTTTATACCACCCGGTCCGATGGAACAGGTCTGGGGCTTTCCGTGAGCTACGGAATCGTGAAAAATCATCAGGGCAGAATCGAGATCTTGAGCGAGCTTGGTATCGGTACCGTGATCACATTGATTTTGCCTGTTTTGGAGGACTTGGAGGAGGAGAACCCCCTATAAATGAATCGTGAATGCAATCTTTAGATAAAAAAGGCAATGGAATGTTTCAACGTAAAATTCTGATTATCGATGATGAAGATGTGATCTGCAAGGCATGTGAAATGGTTCTAAGCGAACAGGAGTTTTCCTGCGACCATTGCCTGTCAGGTGTCGAAGGCCTTGAGCGGGCGTTGGGCCAACCCTATGACATGCTCTTATTGGACATGAAGCTTAAGGACATGGACGGCATGGAGATTCTGAGAAGGGTGAAGAAGGAGAAGCCTGATCTTTATGTGATAGTTATTACAGGCTATTCCACCATCGCAAACACGGTAAAAGCTATGAAGTTAGGGGCAAATGACTACCTGTCAAAACCCTTTGCCGACCATGAACTCATTAAGGCTGTAAAGGATTTATTCAATCAAGAACAATTAGATCAAGACCAATAACCGGCAAGGCCGGGGAGAGTTTCTAATAAAACATATGGAGTTGTACTATGGATAAAAGTAAGGGACCCCAGACCGAGGTCGTTGGGGCGGTTATGGTTGTCGGAGGCGGCGTTGCAGGAATGCAGGCGGCCCTCGATATCGCAAATTCCGGATTTTATGTCTATCTTGTGGAACGTTCTCCGGCCATTGGCGGTAAAATGGCCCAGCTCGACAAGACCTTTCCAACCAATGACTGTGCCATGTGAATTATCTCCCCAAAACTGGTCGAGGTCGGCCGGCACACAAACATTGAACTCTTGACACTAACCGAGGTTACGGGTATTTCAGGCCCGGAGGGCAACATAACCGCCACTCTTACCCAGCACCCGAGATATGTGGATATGGATAAGTGCATTGCCTGCGGGCTCTGCGCTGAAAAATGTCCCAAAAGGGTGGATGACGAGTACAATGAGGGGCTTGGCAAGCGAAAGTCCATTTATGTTCCTTACTCCCAGGCAGTCCCGTTAAAGTATGCCATTGATCCTGAGACTTGTATTTATCTCATACGGGAACGGTGCGGAGTATGTGAAAAAATCTGTCCATCCAACGCAATTAACTTTCTTGATACGGCCCGGGAGCTGACCATTAACGTGGGGTCTGTGGTCCTTGCCACAGGGTTTACCTCGTTTGATCCTTCAAAGCTTGATTTCCTCTCGTTTCGCCGTCACCCGGACATTGTCACCGCCATGGGGTTTGAGCGGTTGCTTTCTGCAACCGGTCCCCAGGGGGGCCACCTTGTCCTTCCATCGGATAAAAAGCATAAACAGGAGCCTGAAAAGATCGCCTGGCTCCAGTGCGTTGGTTCAAGGGATGAAAACCGGACCGGCAACGGTTATTGCTCGTCTGTCTGCTGCATGTATGCGGTAAAACAGTCAGTCATGGCCATGGATCACAGTAAGAACCCCCTGGACTGCGCCATATTTTATATGGACATGAGAACCCAGGGTAAGGATTTTGACTCCTATGTTGAAAAGGCAAAGGAAAAAGGGGTCAGGTTTGTCCGCTCCAGGGTTCATTCGGTGATTCCCGACCGGGAAAAGAACAACCTTACCATGGCATATGTGGATGAGTTTGGTGCCATGGTAACCGAGTCGTTTGACATGGTGATTCTCTCCACCGGCCTTGAAATAAGCGCCGAGAGCTTTGATCTTGCAACGGGCATGGGCATCGAACTTAACCGGTCCAACTTCATCAAGACCGACAGTTTCAATCCTGTTTCAACCTCCATGCCCGGCGTCTATGCGTGCGGTGCTTTTACAGGCCCCAAGGATATTCCCCAGTCGGTGATGGAGGCAAGCGCCGCAGCATCAGCCGCAACCCAGAACCTTGCCGTTGCAAGGAACTTAAAAACCCGGAAAGTGATTTTCCCGGAGGAGAGGCGGGTGGAAGACGAACCGCCCAGGATCGGGGTTTTTGTCTGCAACTGCGGCACCAACATCGGCGGCATCGTTGACGTCCCGGCCGTTGCAGCCTATGCAAAAACCCTTAAGGGTGTGACCTATGTGGAGGAAAACCTCTTTACCTGCTCCCAGGATACCCAGGACACGCTTGTCGAGGTGATCCAGGAGAAGGGTCTGAACCGTATCGTCATCGCTGCCTGCACACCAAAGACCCATGAGGATATGTTCCGGGAGACACTCATTAATGCCGGGCTCAACAAGTACCTTGTTGAGATGGCCAACATTCGAAACCAGGATTCCTGGGTTCATACAAAACAGCCGGAACTTGCCACGATAAAGGCCATGGACCTTGTCCGCATGGCCGTTGCCAAGGCCTATCTCCTTGATCCGCTGTTTGAGAGCGAGCTTCCCGTGACCCAGTCTGCCCTTGTGGTGGGCGGCGGCATTGCAGGTATGACAGCGGCCCTTGCCCTGTCCCGCCAGGGATATCCCGTTACCCTTGTTGAGCGAGATCAGGTAATGGGCGGCAATGGCAGACGGCTCTGCACTACCTTTAAAGATGAGAGTATTCCGCTGTTTCTGAAAAAGACCATGGCTGAAATCGAGGCTGATGAAAGGATCGAGGTGCTTTTAGGCTCTGCTGTTCACGGGGTTGAGGGGTTTGTGGGAAATTTTAAGACCACAATTGCCACGGGCGATAAAAAAAGGGTAGTGGACCACGGGGTTGCGATTATTGCGACCGGTGCCGTTGAATCCAAGCCCTCAGAATATTGCCATGGGGAACACGATGCCGTGATGACCCTTCTTGAGCTTGACGCAGGCTTTCTGGAAGATTCGCCCAGGATTCAAAAGGCCGAGAATGTGATGTTTATCCAGTGCGTCGGCTCCAGGGACGAGGCCCATCCCTATTGTTCCAAGGTGTGCTGCACCCATTCCATCAAGAGTGCCATTACCCTGAAGGAGAGTAATCCGGAAAGGGGAGTTTATATTCTTTACCGGGACATCAGAACCTATGGAGAACGTGAGTTCCTCTATAAAAAGGCCAGGGATATCGGGATCCTCTTTTTCCAGTATGACCTTGATAATAAGCCCGAGGTCGTTCCTGAGGGAGACCATGTCACAGTTACCTTTACGGACCATGTCCTTGGAAGGCGGCTTTGCGTTGACGCAGATGTTCTATGCCTTGCGGCCCGTATAGATGCTATAGACAACAAAACACTTGGCCAGGCATTTAAGGTTACCTCGGACAATTCAGGGTGGTTCCTTGAGGCCCACCAGAAGCTTCGCCCCGTGGATTTTGCCACGGACGGACTTTTCCTCTGCGGTATGGCCCACTATCCAAAATCTGTGGACGAGAGCATCGCCCAGGCCAAGGCTGCCGCAGCAAGGGCCTTGACCGTTCTTTCAAGGGACAGCATCAACATCGGCGGAATCGTTGCCGTGATCAATGAACAGCGATGTGCGGGCTGTGGCGGGTGTATCGATGTCTGCCCTTACAACGCCATCACCAAGGACCCGGTAAAACTTGTTGCCGTTGTCAACGACGCCCTTTGCAAGGGGTGCGGGGCCTGTGCCGCAACCTGTCCTTCAGAAGCGCCGTCCCTGATGGGATTTAACAATGAGCAGCTATATGCGCAGATCAAAAGCGCTTTGTCAGCGTAAAGGAGAGTATCTTTTGGAAAAGGTGAAAGAAGAAAAAGCTGTGGGAAAAAAACCTGTGGAAGAAAAGGCTTTGACCGAACAGGTGTTTGAGCCTAAAATAGTCGCATTCATGTGCAACTGGTGCACCTATGGGGCCGCAGATCTTGCCGGTGTAAGCCGCATGCAGTATCCCACGAACATGAGAATCATAAGGGTCATGTGTTCGGCAAGCGTGAGCCCCCATCATATATTGAGAGCATTCCAGAGCAAGGCCGACGGTGTTATGGTTGGCGGCTGACACATCGGCGACTGCCATTACCTGTACGGTAATAACATGACGATCAAACGGATCACCTTTGTCCAGGAAATGCTCAAATTCATGGGACTTGAAGGAAGATTACATCTCGAATGGATCTCTTCTGCAGAGGCCCAGAAGTTTGCCCAGGTGGTAACGGATTTTACGGAAAAGATAAGGAACCTTGGACCAAGTCCCATGGCGGCCCTTGAGAACCGGACAGGAGGGGAACGTGGATATAACAGGGCGGGTTGAAAGACTTTTAAAAGAAAAAAAGGTGGATATTTTCTTGGGCTACAGGGATTTTTGCGGCCACCTCATTCCCCATGGGTATACCCTTGAGAACCTTGACGAGCTTGAAGGCCTCAAGACCAGCAACGTTCGCTACAGCCTTGAAAAGGTGGCTACCCACCTTGTGGAAAAAAATCCAGATCTCAAGATCGGCATCATCGCAAGGGATTGCAACGAGCGTTCTTTAAATGTGCTCTACACCTGGCAGCAGTTAAAACCTGAAAATATAGAAACCATCGGTATCAACTGCTGTCCCTCAAGGACCCGGGATCATGCGGACTGCTCGTTGCTCGAACCCAGGGAAACAGGGAGCTTCAAGCATGAGAAGGGTATTGATTTTAACGCAGACCCTGGTGAGTTCCTGGAAAATCATGACAATGGCGAGCGTTTCGACCGATGGATGTACGAGTTCAATAAATGTATAAAATGCTATGGGTGCAGAAACATATGTCCGGTATGTTTTTGTCCCGATTGCAGCCTTGAAAACCCCGATCTTGTGGAGCCTGGAACCCTTCCGCCGGAAATCCCGATCTTCCATCTTGTCCGGGCCGTACACATGGCCGGAAGATGCGTGGATTGCGGGCTGTGCGAGGATGCCTGTCCGGCCGATATTCCCCTTAGATTTCTCTACCGGCAGATGAACGAAATCGTTGAACAGGTCTTTGATTACACACCGGGGAGCGGCATTGAAAAATCACCGTTTACCATCATAGGAGACAAGGTGACATTGGTGCCAAAGCCAATGGATGCCTGAACAATAGGAGATGAAAAATGAACTGTAAGTTTGTACCATCGGTCTGCTCATACTGCGGAACAGGGTGCGGAGTTCTTTTTGAGGTGATCGATGGAAAGATAAATTCCACTTTGCCCCTGAAGTCCCATCCGGTCAACCAGGGGAAACTCTGCATCAAGGGATGGAGTCTCCACGAATATATAAACAGCTTTATGCGCCTTAAAACCCCCCTTGTAAGGGAGGGAGGCCAGCTGCAAAAGTCCACCTGGGACGAGGCCTTTAACCATGCGGCAAAAAAATTCAACAAAATAAAAGAGACCTATGGCCCCGACGCCATTGGAGTCCTTGTGTCTGCCAAGGTGACCAACGAGGAGAATTTTCTGGCTCAGAAGCTTGCAAGGGCAGCCATTGGAACCAACAATGTAGATCACTGCGCAAGGCTGTGACATTCCTCTACAGTGGCAGGGCTTGCCGCTGCATTTGGAAGTGGAGCAATGACAAACTCGATTGCCGAGTTTGAAACTCACTCCAAGGTGATTTTTGTCATAGGGTCAAACACCACGGCCTGTCATCCAGTTATCGCAACAAGGATCATCCGGGCAAAGGAGAGGGGAGCAAAACTCATTGTCGCAGATCCAAGAAACATCCAGCTTGCACGATTTGCCGATCTGACGGTTCACCATCGCCTGGGATCGGACGTTGCCCTTTTAAACGGGATGATGCATGTGATCATAAAAAACAACTGGCACAGTCAGGATTATATCGACCAGCGGTGCGAGGATTTTGAGGAGCTCAAGGCTACAGTTGAGACCTACACCCCCGAGCGGGTTGAAACGATCACGGGTGTCAGCGTAAAAGATATCGAACAGATGGCCGAGCTTTACGCCACCAACGCACCAGGAGCGCTTCTCTACGCCATGGGCATCACCCAGCACACCACGGGGGTTGACAACGTCAAGTCCTGCTGCAACATAGCCATGCTCTGCGGTAACCTTGGTGTTGAAGGCGGCGGTGTGAATCCATTGAGGGGTCAGAATAATGTCCAGGGCGCCTGCGACATGGGCGGTCTTCCCAATGTGTTTTCAGGATATCAGCCCGTGGCAGACGAAGACGCCCGGAAACGTTTTTCAAAGGCCTGGAACTGTGAACTTTCAGGAACCCCCGGCCTGACCATGACCGACATGATTAAAAGTATTGCGGAGGGTAAGATAAAGGGACTCTACGTCATCGGCGAGAATCCCAAGTTGAGTGATCCAGACAAGAACCATCTGGATAATGCCCTTAAAATGCTCGACTGTCTGGTGGTTCAGGATATCTTTTTGTCTGAAAGCGCCCAGATCGCAGATGTGGTCTTTTCCTCCGCAGCCCTCGGCGAAAGGGAGGGAACCTTTACCAACACGGAAAGAAGATGCATGCTCACAAGAAAGGCCGTTGAACCCGTGGGCAACACCCGACCCGACTGGGAGATAATTTCACGTTTCTCAACGGCCCTGGGGTATAATATGTCCTACGATAGTCCTGAAGAGATCTTTAACGAGATGACGGGCCTGACCAAGAGTTACCAGGGCATGACCTATGATCGGCTGGGCATCGATGGACTTCAGTGGCCATGTCCCACAAAAGAGCATCCAGGCACCCCCTATCTGCACAAGACCACCTTTACAAGGGGCCGGGGAAAGTTCCACGCCATTGAGTACAACGATCCTGCCGAATCTGTCTGCAAAGAATTTCCCATGCTCATGACAACGGGCAGGATGTTCGCCCATTTTCATACGGGCACCATGACCAGGGTTTCAGACAGCCTTGATAGCGAGCAGAAGACAGGGTATGTGGAGATCAATCCAGAGGACGCAAAAAGGTTAAACATCGCCAATGGTGAGATGGTCCTTTTGACTTCACGGCGTGGGGAAATAGAGGTCCCTGCAAGGATAACCAAGGACGTTCCGCCGGAAACTATCTTTCTCCCTATCCATTTTGGGGAAAATCCGACTAACGTCCTGACTAGCTCAACGGCCCTTGACCCCATCGCAAAAATTCCCGAGTTCAAGGTCGGCGCAGTCAAGGTTGAGAAGCTTGTGGTCTAGGGAGTCAGGATAAAATAAATGAATATCCTTGATGCGAAGCCTCACACATTCCATGAGCCGCAGGCCTGAATCATACATGGTTTTTGCCGTCAATGCGTGGGCATAATTTCCCATTCTAAAGGGAGATCAAAACCCCACGATAAAGAAAACAATGGCATTCAGTGCCTGGCCTGGCTCTTGGTGGATGCAGACATCTCACCTTTAACCACCAAATCAGACAAAAAACGCTCCACATGGTGGGTCTTGATTTTACATCGAAAAAATGGATGTCCCGCAATATTCATTGACACTATGCCTGTTCAGTCCGCTAGGCGTAATGATGTTATCGCAGAACCTCACGAATCTGGTCCATTAATTTTGGATTGAGGTGAGGTTTTAATTGACTTTCCATATTTAAGTTGCTTGTATCGCAATAGGTGGAAAAACAAAGCTTAAAATGTCATAAGTGGAAAAGTTTTACACGTTTATTAGTTTCATATTCTAATATGTGGAAAATCAGGCTATCTATAGAATCAATAGCATGGAAAACTTCCACTTATTAACACTGTTAGAACGACTGGGGCATCCGGGTCTCCCGGGGACGGCACGAAATAGAAGGTGAGGCGGATGACGAGAACGGGAATTCGGAAGCGGAAATTCTGTGGGATACGGTTGGCGGACGCTGTCCGATTCGCGATTGGATCGTATATGTCGGTGATTTCGGCACTGGCGACGGATGCCGGACGAAATGATACCCGGTGGTGAGGAGCAAATACGGGGAATTGGGGTGGGGTATAATAGAAGGGGAAGCGGGGACGTGCCTGATGCCCACCGTTGTTCGATTGATGCGATCGGTGGTGCGGAGCGTTTCTAACAAGCGCGTCAACCGGACTCGCGGGACAAGCCCGCTCGCCGGTTACGCACAACGTTGGGCGCAAGTGACAAATGAAGGAGACATGCAATGAAAACTTTTACAGCAGTTGTTGAAAAATGCCCTGATACTGGCCTCTATATTGGCTTTGTTCCAGGTTTTCCTGGGGCTCACACTCAGGCTGAGACCTTGGACGAACTAAATAAGAACATGAAAGAGGTCATCGAGATGCTGTTGGAGGACGGCGAACCTGAATTTGAAGGTGAATTCGTCGGCACACAGACGGTAGTGGTAGCTTAATCATGGGATCAGTTCCGGTCCTGAAACGAAAAGAAGTCGTGGCTATTCTTGAGCGCATTGGCTTTCAGGAGGTTCGGCAGAGGGGTTCTCACAAACAGTTCCGCCATCCCGATGGCCGAGGCACAACGGTTCCTTTCCATTCTGGCAGAGACATTTCCCCAATCTTGCTTCGCCAAATCGCTAAAGATGTTGGCCTCACGATAGACGAGCTTCTGCGGAATCGATAATCTGCGTCCAACCATGCTCTTGCAGCGGAGCGCAAAAAGCCGCGCCCGCTGAAGAGCGCCGTTGTGTGCCTTTGAGAACGAATCAATTTTATTCAATTATCATATTTTAGTTTGACTGTACAGTAAACGCAGTCTACTGTACAGGTATCGCTGTAAGAAATATTTTGATAATTATTAATTGGGGTGAATAATAATGAATGAAATTGACGTCGATAACGAAGTTTACAGAAGATTAGGTGAAATTGCATTACCTTTTAAAGAGACAACTCCGAATATGGTTATACGTCGCCTACTAGAGTTGCCTGAAGTTCAATCTCCAACTAATGTGGTTCCTGTAAATGTTTGCCAATTTAAAAAAGAAAAATTGGTTTCATCTTTACCTGAACCTCAATCACATTCTTTACAGTCAAGTTCTATTGAAAATTATATGAAGACCTAAGATCGAAATCATTAGAAACACACCCTGCATTTCTCACTTTTTTAATGGATAAATATCATAATACAAAAGGCAATTACAAAACATCTGATATTATTCAATTCATGGAAAAAATAAACCTAAAACTTCCAAATGGGGCAATCCGAAATCCCTGGATGAAAGCACCCTACGGTGGCCAAAAGAACGGTTTAATAAGTTGTCAACGAACTATAGAGCATTTTAAGCAAACCAGAAAATTTGGATGCTGGGGTGGGAAAGACATTAAAGAAAACTGTGATTCTTTTAATACATGCGATTATCACCCAGATAACAAAGTGGAAATAAAAAATAAATGTGATTTGCGGAATGGTGTAATTTGGAAACGAGAATCGCCAGACTCACTATTCAACTATGGTCATAATTATTTGAAAGTTGTTAAAAAAGAACTTTTAAAAAATGGTGCTATTCCCTTAAAAGAATTTTTAAAAATAGCTTATATTGGCTGTGCCTATGATACAAAGCTTATTGAACAATTTAAAAAAGAATTTCACTTAAATACTGACGAATTTAAAACCTTATTCACTACATAGATCAGCACACAGAACAAAAAAATCCAGGGGGACACAAAAAAGCCACGCCCTTGATTCAAAAGTTGTGCAAGTTTAAAAATTGAATGTCTTAGATTAAACATACAGATGTTTTAGGATTACATTATGGGAAAACTTGCAAAGCTATATGAATATATTTTGATGCGCAGATCTGACGCAAATATTCCATTCGAAACTTTATGCACCTTGCTCAAGCGACTTGGATTTGATAATCATATAAAAGGTGATCACCACATTTTCACAAAGGATGGTGTTGAGGAAATTCTCAATCTTCAACCCAAAAACGGTAAGGGGAAGCCGTATCAGATTAAACAAGTCAGAGATGTGATCTTGAAATATCACATTCATATTGGAGATTGACAATGGATAAAAAATACGAAATTATCATTTTTTGGAGTTCCGATGATAATGCCTATATTGCCGAAGTTCCAGAACTCGCAGGCTGTATGGCCGACGGCCAAACTTACCAGGAAGCTCTTAGTAACGCAGAGCTAATAATTGAGGAATGGATTGAAACCTCCACAAAATTAGGCAGGCCCATTCCTCAGCCAAAGGGACGTCTTGCTTATGCTTGATAATCATGGCCTGTTACACAATCGGGTAGCCGGGGGTTTTTCTCCCCCAGCCCCCACAACACCCTGCATGCGGGTCCGCACAGGGCGTTTAACCAAGAGTGCCGGGCCGTAACCGGGCAAACTACTTGAAGGGCAGTTTTCCATGATGCGCCTGTACATTACTTCTCCATTCGGATTTACTGTAAGTACAGAGCTAATGAATACCTTTTTACCTTCACTCTTGACTTTCAGTCCTTCACCATGTTCGGGACATTACTCCCGGCATTTGGCTACTATGACGTCTGCTGATTTCTGCTCTGTCACCTGACAAGTTACCTTGAAAGGCGCAATGAGAGCTCTTTTACAATTGATGCCCATTGTTCGTGTCTCACCACCGTCGGCAACAGCCGGTGATGCCTGGACCTTGGTTTCCCGGAATAGTCCGAGCCGGGAGTTGTTGTAAAAGAGGTTTAATGCCAGCAGGGCAGATCTCCCCGGATAAGAACGTGAACTTTCACTACACAACCGCAGCATTTACCCTATCTCCTGAATCCTGGGCTTTGTCATGTGGTACCCTAAAGGGCAGACCTGCTGACTTACCCGGAGACCAGGCTTTATATGCTATTTCTGTTCGTCGGCTCATAGTTTTGCACTCCAACTTCCTTCAGACGGTCCCTCACGGTTCCGCCCTTGTTTTCGGCTAATACTTGTGTTAACGGTAACGATGTTAACAGGATTCATGTATAGGGGACTTTCACCCCATAAGTTCACGCCCATGCCGGGCGTACACCAATCGTTGCAGCGGACGGGCTATCACCCGCCGCTGAACTCAATCGTTGGGCGGCGTTTTCAACTTTGCGTTAATTGAGAATGTCCTTGAGAGGAGATAGATAATGGGAAAAGAAACAAGACTGTTCAAGAGCGAAGAGCGGAAAAGCCGGTCAGATGTGAGTGAATTCTTGCATCAACTGGCTGACAGGATTTCGAAAGGCCAGGCAGTGCTGAGTCAGGGCCAGGAGGAGATTATATTACAGCTTCCCCAAAGCCTTATCCTCGAAGTACAGGTAGAGGATGAAGATAAAGGAGCAAGGGGAGTGCAACATAGTCTGGAAGTAGAAATCAAGTGGTTTGACGATGAGCAAGGGGGGACATTGGAGTTAAGGTAAGAAGGTCTTTGTTTGGGTGAAGCCTTTTCAGACTTGAGAATGCTGAATCACAGAGGGGCAAGAGAAGAGGGCGATATTCAGGGCCGCCCAACAAGCGCATGCACCCGACCGCCTGATCTAGGATTTTCTGGTCGCCTGATTCGTCTCAGTGTCGTGATTTGGATTGTTGGGTGCGCAGTGTCACCCGGCGGCAGGTGATGCGCGCACCGTTAGTGTGCGACACGAAGTCGCGTATTGGCTGTTTGGCGGGGTTTTTACAAGCTACGATCAAACTCGGCATTCTCCTGCCGGTACCCTAAGGAGGCATGCTTCACCGGTGCATCCGGTGTTGGTATGAAGCCCTTTTGACAAAGTACCAAATCTTGCGTAAGCAGGAGGGGTGAAAATCGTGAGACAGACACCTTCCGGGAAGCCTTATCCGGGTAAGGGCCAGGGTTCGGATGATATGATCAGAACAATCAAATGTTTACAGCATCGTGATTAGGAACAAGCTAAAAAGACTGTTAAGCTTGAACCAAAAGGTGTGCGGTCAGGTTATGGGTCTTGTGACTGCCCATACGGAGATGTTGCGCCGCCGGTGTAGAGAACAGATCTAAGTCATCCATAATCGGCAATAGCGTGGAACGTGGAAACCCCGTATCTTCGCCTGAAGTATCAGGCAGGTGAAACCGTAAGGCACACTGTCGGGGGTGCGGGAGTAAGATGTAGGAAAAAGCGAATGCCATCCTGCCACAGGGGGGGGTGCAGCAATTCTAATTTTGAAGTTAGATGGCTCCACCGCAAGAATTGCATGTGGTGATTTTAACGATATTTAGCATAAGTTTTATGAATTAGGATGACATACGGAACATAGCGCCTTGATTGTTGTGGTGTTAATTGTAAATTACAAGATCTCTATCCTTTGAGAATCCGATTGACAAGAACCGAAAGGAATAGGGGACCATACCCACAAGGAGGGGGGTGTTTGGAATATCGTTTATCGATAATTATGATTTAAAATACCCGGCTGCCAAGTCAACTTGTATCTGGTGGCACATCCAATTCAAGGCCCTTGATCATAAAAACCAACAGACTTTCCCAGTTTTGAAAGTAGATATAGCGGGTCAAAGCACGGATATCATCAAAAAAAGTTTTACGTGTTGGCAGTTCGCTTCGGAGAAGCTTGTAGTTTTGATCGACCATTTCAAGTACAGTATGAAACAGGAATGCCAGGATGTTCAATGTTAACAAGACTTGGGATAAATATTTTTTCCCATGGCCGAAATTGTGGTTAAGGTGGTAGCCTCTATTTTTTAAAATATTATTATTTTCGTTTTCTACTTTCCAACGAGAACGACCATCAATAACAATTTGCTTTACATTGTCTTTTAAAATCTCAAAATCAGTAGCAAAAGCGTTTCGATATAAAATTTTACCATCAGTCTGCGTACTCGTCAGTTCTCACCAATTTACGTCTTGGGCATCCTCACTATCCCTAATGGGAACGCCATTAACAAACCGATAGGTGTCAATTTGATGGGTTTTGCCGGTCCAATTTTTTTGAACGACTGTTTGAACACCTCCAATAGTCTGTAGTTCCTCTACCCATTGATAAAGTGTTTTGTGAGAATCTGGTTTACATACGAGAATAAAGGATAGTCCTTGCTCATGAATCAAACTGGTGATTGGTTGCTTGCAATATAGATCATCTCCCAGAATGGTAATTCCCAATTTTTTATAGACAGGTGCATATTGGTTCAGCCATCTTTTGGCTGCAGCATTTTCGCAATCTTGCTTAATATTTCCATCTTGTGGGGTTATAAATTCAGGTGGTAAGGAGATCACCTGATCCTTGCCAGGGCTTACAAATACAGGTGTAATAGCAGTATGATAATAGGTGGTTGTGCCATTCTTATGCTCTTTTGTGTTGCAGTTCTGACAATGAATTTTTTGTGAACTGAAGTACTGTGTTCCATCAAGAGTACACAATAAATTTCCGTTATAGGAACGGAAGGTCTCCAGGTAGGCCATAGCCTTTAATTTGTCGATGATATAGCCGAAAACTGAAAAAAGATAGGATGGTGCAACTTCGTCCATTAAATCCCTAATATGATTATCTGAAGGGATCTGTTCGACTCCAAACAATGAGTGAGCGTTGTTGCAACCTTTTTTCTTTTGCATGGCTTGTTGAAAAACCAGAAAGGAAGGACTTTGAGTGAAAAAAAGAGCGAAAGCACCCAAGCCCACATCCTCAAAGCTATATTGTTTATTGGAACCTGTTCGTTTGTCTGGAAAAAGTTGAATGGATAGCTTGAGAGACTCAACCATACCACTAAATGTCAAATTTATTATTTTCTTAGGAGATTTTTGTTGGTTGTTCTTTGTTTTTGGATTGACCCCATCTTTACCCCTGACTGTTAAAATAGGACCACTTTCCCATTCTCTGTTATCATAGATGAAAGTCATTGTCCAGAGGTAACTAAAGGAAAAGCGCTGGGATCTATAATTAGAATTGCTGAGAGCGGACAGCGGGGCTTGCTTTTATATTGTCAGTTTGTTATCAGATCATAATTTGTGTAATGCAATCCGCCTTCCGGCATATTGCAGGTCGATGTTTTTATATGTAAGTGAAAATGCGGAGCTGCACCGGGCTGATATATCCAGACATAGCGATAATTTTTGGATCGTACCGTATTTACAGAGAAAATTCTGAGCGGAACATAGGAGATGGGTTAAAGAGATCACTTTTGGGATAATTGAAAAAACAGGAAAAGAACACGGGTATTTCGGCCAACCAAACGGTTAACCAGACTGCGAGAACGTTTGTCGATTTCCGTAAAGGCTGTTGGCGCAGCAGGTTAGCTTACGTTGGCTTTGCGTTAAACACGAATCTGAAATTGTCATATTAAACAATAATAATCATGTAAATTTGAGGTAATGGATAAACGACAATGAATTTCAACATCAATCAGCTTGATAAAATAGAATACGATGGAAGCTATGAGTCAGAAGAAGCATTGGAAAAATATCAAGACTCAGTTTTAGAAGAGTTTGTGCTTTCATCTGAAGGTAAGGAACGTCTTAAAGCAGATCCTGATATGGGCTTCTGGATTGTTCAGCTTATACACTATGGAGTTGCTTATATCGGTGTTACTCTGCCTCATATGTATGAACGAGATATTAATGAAATCATAACTGATCTTTTTCCAAGAAAAATATCATTGAGTTCCCCTGAAGATGCTGATGACGCTATTCCTGAGTTATTAGCATTCTGGCAATTCCTTAGAAATAGATACAAACTTTCAAATGCAGATACAATCATTGATTTTTTGGTCAAAATTGAGCCAAAGTTTAATGCCATTATGAATGATTCGTCGAAATTTGGTATGGCTAAATCATTTATGACAATGGGGCATAAAGCTGGTTTTGATATGACAGATCAAAATCAAATGAACGAGTTTATCCAGATCTATAATGAAAATATAATGAAAGGCCAAAGCGATATATCATCAACAAGAAAGGTTTTGGATTTTACTCCCGAATATTCACAATCGGAAAAAACAAAAGCAAAAAAGAAACAAAAAAGGAAAATAGTTAGGGCTTCGCGTAGAAAAAATAAGAAGAAGCGTAAGCGTTAAATGATGTGAACGTGCAGATATATCAAATTATCTTGAATCTTACGATTTACGGTTTAAACAATCATCATGATTTTGAACAGGTAATCGAAATATTATAAATGATATAGAGACAGGCTGTTTTTCGACCTGGGAGGCCGTTGAGAGTCTGGAACGAGGATTGCGCCCTTTTGAAAAGCAACGTTAGCCTAAAGCTTGAAAGTTAATTTATGAAAATTCAACACATCCGAAATGCCTGCATGGTCATATATTGCAATGAGCACAGAATATTAGTAGACCCCTGCCTAAATCCAAAAGGGAGCCTGCCGCCATATACACTTTTTCGTAAGAGACCTCGATTTAATCCTATAGTTGATTTGCCCCCTAATTCGGAAGTTGTTTTAAGTCAGGTAACTTGTGGGCTCATTACACATTTTCGTTATGGTCATTTTGATCATCTTGATAAATCAGGATTACGCCTGCTGGAACAGAAACAGGTGCCTGTATATTGCAACTCAATTGATGCGCCATATCTGAAACGCCGCAGCATCAAGACAAAGCCCCTTGCAATGAAGAAGATAAATCCATTTGTTTCAGGAAGTATCACCCCTTTTCCTACTGCCCATGGACGCGGTTTAGCCGGTATGCTCATGGGCTCCGGAGCAGGATATTTTATTGAACTGCCTGGGGAAAAATCTATTTACATCAGCGGTGATACGGTTATGACAGAGACAGTCAGGCAGGTACTGAATGGTCTTCGACCGGATATTTCTATATTAAATGCAGGAACGGCAGTCCTTGATTTTGGCAGACCCATTCTTATGTCCCTTGAAGAGCAGCTGGACTTTATAAGAACCGCACCCGGCAAGGTCATTGCCGTCCATATGGAAGCATTCAATCATTGTTTAACTACACGGGATATGCTTAGAAATGCTGTTTCAAAAGAAGGTTTGGCCGATAAAGTAATGATTCCGGCAGATGGAGAATTAATGGAATTTTAACATTTGTTGCCGTTTTCTGATAAAAAGTTTGATTTTGATCCATTTAAAGCAGTAAAAGGCGGGTTAGCAATTAAAAAAGAAGCAAAGGGATTTGTAAGGAAAAATGTTTCTATATAAAAAGGAGAAATAGATTTATGTCACTCCAGGTAAAGCAGTTTTTCTACAGTCGGGACAACCTTGGCTACCTTGTCCATGGTGACCGCCATGCCGTTGCCATTGATCCGGGCGCTCCGGGTCCCATGATTTCCTTTGCCAGGGAAAGAAACCTGACCATTGATCTGGTGACCAACACCCACACCCACCATGATCATGTGTCTGGCAACGTCGAGATGCTGAAAAGTACCGGGGCGAAATTTTTACCCTGTAACGATCTGATGGGCCGGGAATCCATTGATATTGATGGCAAACCTCTCTTTGTGTTCCACACTCCCGGTCACACGGCTGACAGCTTCACGTTTAAGGCCGGCCCTAGTCTGATCACAGGGGACACCCTTTTTAACGGGACCGTTGGAAATTGTTTTTCAGGAGATCTTGAGAGTTTTTTTACCTCGATCAAGCTTTTAACTGACTTTCCAGGTGAGACTCTTGTGTATGCGGGCCATGATTATGTCCGGGACTCCATGGCCTTTGCAAGGAGCCTTGATCCAGAAAATCCCCATATTGACCTTTTTCTTGAAGCGTATGATCCGGCTAAGGTCGTTTCAACCCTGAACGATGAAATGCGGGTCAATCCCTATTTAAGGTTTAACACCCCGGCCCTTATTTCACTTATGGAAAAGAATGATCTTCCGGTTGGGAGCGAGTACGATAGATGGTGCTCGATCATGAAATTCTGACGGGTGGTGTCCATGCAGGGGCTCCCCTTGCGGGTGCCCTTGTGAATAATCGCCATCGTTATTCCGAACAACAAGCCAGAAAAACTTGATTGTCGAGTAAAAATGAAAACGCCATTTAGCCGAATCTTCAGGCTGCCGGCAGAAGGCGCAAGGCATCAAGCATCAGCTGCCAAGAGGTCAGAGATTTTGGTAAAAGGCCTGCTCAAGCTCATTGACCCTTTGTCTTCGTTCCAGATCAAAGAATTTTCCAAGGAATGGATCATCAACTAATGGTGATTGAATGCGGGCGATCTTATGCCCGAGTATGGACAGCACCTCCATTGATTTGTCGCAGCAGGGATATCCCTTGTCGTCCAGCTGTATTTCCGGACCTGGTTTGATTTTGATGATGTTGTTGATATCAACGAGCTTTAAACGTCCCCGATGGGAGAGCATTAGATTTCCATCACCTGCAAGGTCTGGGATCAGCCCTGTTTGTTTGACCATGGCGGTGATCGCCCCTACAAATCCCTTGATGTCGGATACGGCCTGTCTGGTAAATTCTTGTGTGGTTGTTTCAGGGTTTGGAATGTAAAAATGTTCCAGGGAGCTTTCGCCGGAAAGGTGCCAGGGGTCAAGGATTGTTCCCTCAATATACTCCTGGAGTCCGCACAGCAGGATATGATTCTGGTCTTTTTCACGGTGTTCCACAATAAACTCTTCGCTCTGGGCGACAAAGTCAGACCCAAGGAATGTTAAAAGTGTTCTGTATCTTTTGATCTCTTCCAGGGCCGTGGCACAGGAGCTGAATCTGTTTTTAAGGATCCTTACCATCTTCAGGGGTTTTGCCCTTGGAAATCTACGAATCCCGCTGACCAGGATTCCATGGATTTCTTTTTCGAGATCCCGGGTGGAGATCAATTCAAGCAATTGGGAGCGAAGTCCTGCCCTGAAATACCGCCTCAGCTGATAATGTCCGGGGATTCTTAGAAAATTTATCATGGGTAATCCTGTTACAGGTAAAATAGTGTTGTTCTTTGTTCCATATTATACTATTTATACAGGTTTTAAAGCGGGACAGATTTGCTGTCTCTAAAACAATAAATTAATCAGGCGGGGAAAGGAAACATCCCCCTTTGAAGGAAAATGAAACCAGTGAAGGAACTAAGAGGATCACAACGCAAATACCTCAGGGGTCTTGCCCATGACATCAAACCTTCGGCCTTTGTAGGTCAAAAGGGGGTGACCGATGCCCTTATCGGCGAGATCAACGAGGCCCTTGATGCCTCGGAACTGATCAAGGTTAAATTTGTGGATTACAAGGAAAAAGCTGTTAAGACAGCCCTTGCCCAGGAGATCGAGCGGTTAAGTTCATCCCACCTTGCAGGCCTGATCGGCCATGTTGCTATCTACTATCGGGAGCACAAAAATCCGGAAAAACGAATCATCAGGATTCCGGCTTAGATCGTTCGTTGTGGCCGGATGCCTCTCCCTCTCGTGCTCCGGCCGTGCAGGTTGTATCTGATCACCCATTGTCCCGTGCCCGGATTTCGGCCCGCTTGATTTTTCCGCTGATGGTCTTAGGCAGTTCTTCCACATACTCGATGATTCTCGGGTATTTGTAGGGAGCAGTGATCTTCTTTACAAAATTTTGAAGCTCCCGGGTCAGGGTGTCGGAGGGTGAAAACCCTGATTTCAGGACCAGGGTCGCCTTTACTGCCTGGCCCCTGATATCGTCGGGAACCCCTGTGACCGCAGCCTCTAGGACTGCCTTATGGGCCACAAGCGCACTCTCAACCTCAAAGGGTCCGATTCTGTAGCCGGAACTCTTGATAAGGTCATCCACCCTTCCCAGGAACCAGAGATAGCCATCCTCATCGGCCCAGGCCTTGTCGCCGGTGTGATAGTAGCCGTTGGCGCATGCCCTGGCTGTTTTTTCTTCCTCTTTTACATAGCAGCTGAAAAGGCCTGCCGGGTGTTTGTCTCCGAGTTTGATGCAGATCTCGCCTTCAACCCCGGGGGGACAGATCTGATCGTCCCGGTTAAGGAGGTGAATGGTGTAACCCGGAACGGGTTTTCCAATGGAGCCGGGTTTTGGTTCCATAAAGGGGAATGTGGCAACAAGCAGGGTGGTTTCCGTCTGGCCGTAGCCTTCAAAAATTGAGAGACCGGTTTTTTCCTTCCAGGTGTGGAACACGCTGTCGTTTAATAGTTCTCCCGCCGTGGTACAGTGTTTAAGGCAGGAAAGGTCGTAGGCTTCAAAGTCCTCCTGGATGAGGAATCGGTAGACCGTGGGGGGGGCGCAAAAGGTTGTAACCCTGTGGGCTCCGAGCATTTTAAGGAGGTTCTTTGGCTCGAACTTTCCCCTGAAGTCATAGACAAATACAGTGGCACCGGCCATCCACTGTCCGTAGAATTTTCCCCAGACGGCTTTGCCCCAGCCCGTGTCGGCAAGGGTGAGTTGGATGTCACCCGGTTCAAGGTCGTGCCAGTAGACCCCCGTGGGAACGTGGCCAAGGGGGTAGGTGTGGGAGTGGGCAACCATCTTTGGATCGCCCGTGGTGCCGGATGAGAAAAAGATGAGAAGGGGATCAGAGCCTCCGGCGCTGTCAACAGGCCTGGGAAACAGGTCCGGGGCTCCCTCTATAAGGGAGGCGTAGGGCTCCCAGCCGTTGGTGGTTGTGCTGTTGTCGCTAACCTCGATGAACAGCTTCAGGCCCGGGCATTTCTCCTTTGCCAGGTCGACGTTGGGGGTAAGAGAATCTTCGGCAATCACTCCCCGTATGTCGGCAAAATTAATTCTGTACTCCAGGTCTTTTTCCGTCAAAAGAAACGGCGAGGGTATGGCAACTGCTCCGATCTTGTGAAGGGCGAGCATTGCAATCCAGAATTCCACCCTTCGATAGAGGAGTAGCATCACCTTGTCACCCCTGGTGAGCCCCTTGCTGATAAGGGCGTTGGCAAGCCTTGAGGATTGTTTTGAGAAATAATCAAGGTCAAAATCCCGGCGGTTGCCCTGGTTGTCCACATGGATCATGGCCTTCAGCCTTGGGGTTTCTGCGGCTTTCCTGTCTATAAAGTCAAAGGCAAAATTGTAGTTTTCAGGGGCTTTGGTTGAATACTGTGCAAGGAACTCGTCATAGCTTGCAGGGGTCAATTTGTTCATAAAAGAATTGCTCCAAGGTTTTATTTTGATATGAAACACCTACTGGAAGCTTTTAGCTGCCAGCTAACTGCTAATAGCTAACGCCTGTCTTACGCAAGCACATCCAGGAAAACAGCCTCTTGGCCGTCAAGCCCCCGCATGGCGTGGGGAATGTGGGAGTTGAAGTAGAGGCTGTCTCCGGGTTCCAATACAAGGGTCTCGCTGCCCAGAAAAACCTCTAACCGACCTGTGAGCATATGGATGAACTCCTGTCCCGGATGGTCGTTAAAGGTGAGTTCCTCCTTTGATTTCGGTGGAACAATAACCCTGAAGGGCTCCATGACCCGGTTTGAAAATTTGTGGGCAAGGCTGTGGTAGTCGTAGGCCTTGCGCCGTTCAACAGCCATGACATTGTCCTTTTTAACGAGGGAATAGCTGTGCAGGCGGGATTCATCCCCGGACATGAGGACTGTGGGGTCCATATCAAAGGCCTTGGCAACGGAAAACAGGTAACTCACGGGAATGTCCATGGTTCCTGATTCGTAGTCAATGACGTTTTTTTCATCCATGTCCGCCCGTGCGGCCATTTCAGCGGTGGTTAGATCCAGGGCGTCCCTCAATCCTCTAAGTCGTGCGGCTATTTCCACATATACATGTGTGTTCTGGTTCATCGAAGTTTTCCTCTCTCAAGTTCAGATGACAGGGTTAAAAAGCCCCATGGCGTTTTTAAAGGTCTGGTATGCCAGATTTTTAACGGGTAGGTCAAGGATATTTGCCGCAGCCTTTATAATTACCATGAGATTATTTGGAGTGTTTATCTTGTCTTGGCCCAGGGGCAGATCACTGGCTGGATCAAGGTCCAGGCTCCGGGGTGGAAAAGTCGGCACCTGATCGGGGCTGTCCGTTTCTACCAGGAGACGATTTGACGATACCGCCTTTAGGGCCTTTGCAGCTTTTTTGTTCCAGGGGTTTGTGATCGCTCCTGAGAATGAGATAAAAAGGTTGTAACGCTCAAAAAGGGGAATCATGTCAGCCGATCCTGAATAGGAATGGATGAGTCCCCCATGGGGCAGGGGAGCCATTCTTTTGAGGATCTTTATGAAGCTGTCCCAGGCTTTTAAAATGTGGATGGATACGGGCCTGGCAAGCTGATTTGCCAGGTCGAGCTGGGCAAGGAAGACCTCTTCCTGGTGGTTCCGGTGGGAGGATGGATTCATAAAATCAAGACCGATCTCGCCGACGCCCGAGGGCATCCGGTTTAACCATCCTTCAAGTTTTTCCTCCCATTTGTCGGTCAAATGAGCCGCCTTCCAGGGATGAACACCGAAGCTGGCAATGACCTGGGGGTTGTTCCTGGCAATGGCCGCTACTCTTTCCCAGTCTGATTCAGCCGTGCCGCAGCAGGCAAGGTATCCCCCGTTAGATCGACTCCATTTTCCAAGAATTTCGGACAGATTTTGGCTGAGCCGACTGTCCTGGAGGTGGCAGTGGGCGTCAAACAAGTTCACTTGTTTCGTTGCCAAGAGGCCTTGTCATGAGGCGCTTGACAGCCTTTTCAGGTGTTGAACCCTCGTAAAGGGCCATGTACACCTCGTTGATGATGGGAAGCTCGATGCCAAGTTTCTTTGCGAGGTTATACACAGCCCGGGTGTTCTTCACCCCTTCGGCCACGGTTCTGCGTTTTGCCTGAATTTCGGCAATGGTCTTTCCCTGGCCAAGCTCCTTCCCAACTGTGTAGTTCCGGCTCAAGTCCCCGGTGCAGGTGAGTATCAGATCTCCCACCCCGGAAAGACCTGAAAAGGTGTGAGGGTTGGCCCCAAGGCGCATGCCAAGGCGCCTTATCTCGGCAAGCCCCCGGGTGATCACAGCGGCCCGGGTGTTGAGCCCAAGCCCCATGCCGTCCACAAATCCTGCGGCAATTGCAATGATGTTTTTGACTGCACCGCCCACCTCAAGCCCCATGGGATCATCGTTCACATAGACCCTGAAATAGTCGGTTGCAAACATATGCTGAATAAGGGTTGCGGTCTCGAGGTTTTTACAGGCAATACTGATGGCCGTGGGAACCTTGCAGGCCACTTCTTTTGCAAAGCTGGGTCCTGACAGTGCCACAAGATGATCTGGATCAAGCATGGGAAGGGTCTGTTCAAGGACTCCGATCATGGTGAGATAGGTTTTGTCCTCGATCCCCTTGGATGCGGTTATTACGATGGAATCCTTTGAAATATGCTCTGCCATCCCCAGGGTAACCTGGCGCATGGTGTGGGAGGGAACTACGATGAGGATAACTCGGTTGTTACTGACAACTTCACCAAGGTCGTTGGACGGTACTATGCGTTCTGACAGTGTGATATCCGGAAGAAAGAGTCTGTTTTCCCGGTGATTGACGATATCTTCCTTGACCTCTGGCTCATAGGCCCACAGGTCAACCCCGTATCCCTTGGTTGCAAGAAGATTGGCAAGGGCCGTGCCCCAGCTTCCGGCGCCTATAACCCCAATTCTCTGATTTTCCTTTGTTTCTGTAACCATTTTTTTGAACACCTTTTTTTATGGTAAAACGTGTTTGAATCTCTATTGCGTTTACTCGACAATTAAATTTTATCGGTTAGGAGCTGTTTATCGGTTAGGACCTGATTTGTCAATCGGCAAG
>JAVEQI010000033.1:2719-40882 GCA_034007745.1 Desulfobacterium sp. | reverse complement strand
AGCGTTCATTCTGAGCCAGAATCAAACTCTCCAGTTAAATTCTTTGAATATCTTTTGTGTGCTTTCACAGCACTCAAAAAACACGCTTCATCTCTTTTTTGTCACTAACCAGTTTTCAAAGATCAATCTCTTTTGGTAGAACGTTGTGCCACTCTTTCTGATACGGCACAAACTCGGTCTTTATATCTTCTTGATCTTAGTCTGTCAACTCTTTTTTTATGTTTGAACAATTTAACTCTTTCATAAAAAAAAGAATCCGTCACCGGGATCTGAACATCAAAACTTCCTGCACCAAGATCACTGCAACGGGGACTGTTTATATTAAATCCGTCCCCCCATGTCAACCACTTTCTTTAATCCTGAGCAATTATTTTGCGGTAACGTTTTTTACCGGCTCGAAGAAGAATCTCGCCGTCATTAAAATCCTGATCAGATATAAGGTCATCAAACGATTCAATCCGTTCGTTGTTGAGATACCCCCCCCCCTGGCCTATGAGGCGCCTTGCATCTCCCTTGGAATTACAAAGACCCGATTCAACAAAAACATCAACGGCAGGAATGCCCTGCTTCAAGCGCTCGGACTCGAAGAGTGACGAAGGCACATTATCAACCCCGCCCCCCTGGCTGCCCCCCCTTGGTATCCTGCTCGACACACAAAGATCCCGGGGAACCGCCGGAGCACCAAAAACTGACGCAGCCGCATCAAAGGCATCCCTGGCGCCCTCGCTGCCATGGGCAATGGCAGTTGCCTCATAGGCAAGAACCGCCTTGGCAAAATTCATGTCTGCCCCCTCAAGCCTCCTTATCTGTTCAATCTCCTGCATGGGTAAAAAGGTGAAGAGCGCCATGAATTTTGCCACATCAGCATCATCAGTATTTATCCAAAACTGGTAATAGTCATAGGCCGTGGTTTTTTCTGGATCAAGCCACACCGCACCCTTGTGGGTTTTACCCATTTTAATGCCACTGCTTGTTGTAATCAGGGGGAAGGTGATGCCAAAAACTGTCTTTCCCTGGGTCCTGCGAACCAGGTCAATTCCAGCAACTATGTTGCCCCATTGATCGCTGCCACCCATCTGCAGGAAACAACCATGGTCCTGGGCGAGCTTCATGAAATCATAGGCCTGGAGAAGCATGTAGTTAAACTCGATAAAACTCAACCCCTCATCGGATTCAATGCGAACCCGGTAACTCTCCGCCTTAACCATTTTGTTTACGCTGAAATGACGACCAATGTCCCGTAAAAATGGAATATATTCAAGACCCGTAAGCCAGTCAGCATTGTCGAGCATCAGGGCCTTTCCAGGACTGAAATCAAGGAACCGTGAAAGCTGTCCCTTAATACTCTGCTTATTTGTGTTTACCTCGTCAGGAGTTATAACCTTGCGCATTTCAGTTTTACCGCTGGGATCCCCAATCAAACCGGTTCCTCCACCCACCAGGGCGATTGGCCTGTGACCATTTCTCTGCATGTGGGCAAGGGCCATTATGGTCACAAGATGCCCCACATGAAGACTTGGCCCAGTGGGATCAAAACCGACATAACAGGTTGCACCCGCTTTTCCCAGGTAGTCGCTTAACTCTTCTTTATGGGTTACCGATTCTACAAACCCACGCTCTTTTAATATATCTAAAACACTCATTTTATACCCTCGTTTTTTTATAAGAAACTCCCGCCGAAGCGTTGTTATTGGCGGTGTTTCAATATTCGTTGTGGCCGGATGCCTCTCTCGCTCCGGCCGTGCCGGTTATATGAAATTCCCACCGAAACATCACTGTGAGAGCCTCGACTTTAGAGCCCTCTTTGGTTACCCTTACCGGAACATTATAAACCAAAGGGGTTTAGAATTTTTGTCCTTCCAGGCGTTAAGAAGCGCAGGCTGTTTGAGGACTTCAGCCCGCAGTTCCTGCGCTTTAGACTGGAAGGACAAAAATCCCCCCGACGTTTACCGTTCCGGTCAGGGTAACCAAAGAGGGCGGAATGACACTACTGGCCGCCACAGAGGAGATCCGCAAGGGGAGCCTACACCTCGGCCAATTAAAACGAAACCGCCATATGGTACCTTTCAAATAGCCACTGCCTACTTATTAGTATACTCCACAGAACGCGTCTCCCGAATGACCACAACCTTGATCTGGCCGGGAAATGTCAAAGTTTCTTCAATTTTAGCCGCTATATCACGGCTGAGCAAACCTGCGTTGGCATCGGAGACCTTATCACTCTCAACGATTACCCTGACCTCTCTACCGGCCTGAATGGCATAGGTGTTGGAGACACCTTCAAACGAATTGGCTACTTTTTCAAGATCTTCGAGACGTTTGACGTAGTTTTCAAGGGTCTCCTTTCTTGCACCTGGCCTTGCGCCCGACAGAGCATCCGCCGCCTGTACCAGATAGTCGTAGACAGTTTCAGGCCTAATGTCCTCATGGTGGGCTGCAATAGCATTGACAACCGCATCTGATTCACCATGTTTTTTTGCAAGCCTTGAACCGATCAGGGCATGGGGGCCATCCACCTCATGATCAACGGCCTTACCTATATCGTGCAAAAGCCCCATCCTCTTGGCAAGCTTTATATCAAGACCCAATTCCGCAGCCATCACTCCAGCCAGAAAGGCCACCTCAACTGAATGCTGAAGAACGTTCTGGGCATAACTGGTTCTGAACTTCAGCTGGCCCAGCACCCTGATCAGCTCAGGATTAACGCCATGAACCCCGAGATCAAAGGCGGCCTGTTCACCCGCCTCCTTGATCGTCGCATCCACCTCTTCCGTAACCCTTGCCACAACGTCTTCTATCCTTGCAGGATGAATCCTGCCATCAGCGATGAGTCTTGTCAGGGCTATCCTTGCAACCTCCCGGCGGACAGGATTAAACCCGGAGAGAATAACAGCTTCAGGTGTGTCATCAATAATCAGATCAATACCGGTTGCAGCCTCCAGGGCCCGGATATTTCTCCCCTCCCGTCCGATGATCCTGCCCTTCATCTCATCCCCAGGCAGTTGAACTACAGACACGGTTCTTTCCGCCACAAAATCCCCTGCATACCTCTGGATAGCGGTGGAAATAATTTTTTTTGCCTCTTTATCGGCATTTTCAGCAGCTTCACTCATGATACGCTTGATGAGCTTGGCACCGTCATGATTGGCCTCATTTTCCATGGACTTTAAAAGAATTTCCTTTGCCTCGTCTGCGGTTAAACTTGCCACACGCTCAAGCTCAAGTTTTGTTTCAGCCATAAGATTTGAGCAGTTTGACTCCTTTTCGGCAAGGGACTCCATTCGAAGTGTCAATTCATCTTCCCTGGCCTGGAGCTGCATTTCCCTCTGTTCGAACTTCTCATGGCGTCGGTCAATGGTCTCACTCCGGGTGAGCAGCCGCTTTTCTTCATGTTTGAGTTCGGCCCGAATCTCATCTGTCTCCGCATCAAAGGCGCCCTTCATCTCAAGAAGCCTGCTCTTTGCCTCTATCTGAGCTTCTTTAAGAAGAGTCTTTGCCTTTCTCTGGGCATTTTCAAGGATCAATGCCTGTTCCTTTAAAACGGCTGCGGCCTTTTTCTGTGCCCGTTTCAAAGTCAGGTAATAGGCTACACCAAACCCGGATGCAAGCCCTGTTGCTGCCGAAACAACCATTATAAATTCCATATATACATCTCCTAAAATATAAGTGTCAGCCATCAAATAGACTGTTGTTCTCCTGGAAAAACACATCATACCTTTTGCTTGGCCACCCTCACCAGAAGAAACGGGGCCGGAAACCTAAGGATGTGCGAACCAAATTGTCATGACCAGATATTTTATAAGAGGCAGGAAAGGAGTGGGATAAAAAAGCGAGACCAGGCAAATTTGTTGTTCAAGTACCCCCGCATGATGCCGTGTTGCTTAAGTCTTTGAACCAGAGTTCAAAAAGTTGGGCTTCCAATAGCACCTTAAGGCTTTTCCATCTAAATGGAACATGCACACCGGTACCAGGGTGGATACCCTGTTCTGTAGCATTAGGACAAAGGACATCATACAATCACAAACACTGCAGGGGTACTGATTGTTTAAACACCTGTACAGAGAGTTTTATTGAATACCCCTGTCAATCTTTTTGACAAGGGAAGCCAGTCTTTGGTAAACATCAATCTCAAGTTTTGAATGGGACAGTTTCAACTCTTGAAAATCCTTGGACATATTCATGGCAGCAAGCAGAAGTATTGCCAATTTATTCTTATCCGAGGATTTAAATTCAAACTGTTCCTCCGCCATTTGAACATGATGCTTTAAATATTCGGCAACCTCGTTGAAGTCAATATCTGAACCTTCAGACCTGAATCTGAACTCAACTCCGAAAAGTTCAATTGTATCAATTTTATCCAATGAGTTATCTTTACCGGACAGACCATCTGTTATCACTCAGCTCTCCCTAGGGAGTATCCGAAAAATTATTAAGTTTTTCAAGAAGGCCGTCAATTTTTGACCTGATTACCGCCTGTTGTTCGGCGTTTCGCTCTTCTGTTTCGTTCTTTTTATTGAGTTCAGCCTCAAGGCGCTCGACCTTATTTTTCAACTCTATATTTTCCAGCTGAAACGATTGGCAGAGCTCAACAAGAAAATCGATCTTCTCGTCTATATCGGCAAACTTATTATCTAATATTTCATTATCCAATTTCCATACCTCGCAAACATTATTTTATTTATATTCATAGGCTTAGACAAAGTCAAGAAAAATCACAGATTTGACCGTTACCTACACTGCTGCTCTGCCTGGCTTAACTGCGCAGGAGTGTTCACACCAAGCACCTCGTGGGGATCATCAGTTTTGAGCACTCCCATTTTAATTCCATCTGCCGCTCCGATTTTCACAAGGTCTGTCAGGTAATATTCGTTCTGGGCGTTATCCCTGGTCAAGCCCTCCAGAGCCGAGGTTAGAAACTTTCTTTCTATACAATAGATCCCTGAATTTATCAGCTTTATTTTTTTTTCTTCTGCAGAGGCATCCGCCTCCTCACAAATAGCTACGAGCATTTTTTCAGCATCCAGAATTATCCTACCATACCCCGTAGAATCGTCAACCTCAACCGCAAGGGCTGTCAACTTATTTTTACTGTGCAAGTGAAATTCAACCAGTCGCTCAACTGTCGCAGCTTTTATGAGCGGTACATCCCCGCATAGAACAACCACATGGCTGAGACCTTCACTAAAAAAAGGAAGAGCCGCCTTTACTGCATCACCGGTTCCAAGAAGTTCTTTCTGAATGGCAAAACTTACCTTAAATTTCTTTAAAACTTCGTCCCTCACCTGTTCAGCCTGGTGTCCCACGACAACGATAACATTGGCATTTGAAACCTTAACCGCACAGCCTACCACATGGACAATCATGCTCTGGCCGTTCACACGGTGCAACACCTTTGCCAGGTTTGAACCCATGCGTGTACCTTTTCCGGCAGCAAGAACAACCACGCCAATATCTTTCTTCCAACACATGGACCCCTCCTCAGACTCCTATGCAATTCAAATTGTCTTCCCCCTGATCGGGGTGACACCGGGATTCTCCCGGCTGGGTTTGCCCGCCACGCCGGGCAAACAAAAAGGGGATGCATACAAAATATGCACCCCCATCAATTGCGGTCCCCTGAGCCCGACCTTAAACTCTAAGTCCGGCATGGCAGATCGGTATCAACCGACTAATGAACCTGGATCAAGGACAATCTCTGTATAGCCCTTCTCAAAGCTGCCTCTGCCCGAATCATATCAATATCAGGTGTGCCTTTGGCAAGGCGTTCTTCGGCCCTTGCCTTCGCAGCCTTGACCCGTTCCACGTCGATATCACGTCGACGATCGGCAGACTCGGCCAGAACTGTCATTTTGGTTGGCAGCACCTCAGCAAACCCACCGTTGACGAAAAGAGCCCTGTCCTTGCCTGCGGCGTCCTTGTAGCGTAGAGAGCCAACCTTGAGCGAGGTAAGAAAAGTTGTATGGCCGTGCAGCACGCCAAATTCACCCTCAGAGCCTGGAGCCATTACGATCTGGGCCTCTTCGCTTACAACAACCGCCCCCGGGGTGACCACTTCAAGAAAAATATTCTCAGCCATAAAATCCCCCCTGGTTTATTTAGACTCTGACATCTTAGCGGCCTTTTCCCTGGCCTCTTCAATGGAGCCAACCATGTAGAAGGCTCCTTCTGGAAGATCATCGTGCTTTCCTTCAATAATCTCCTTGAATGAACGGACCGTGTCCTCGACCTTGACAAACTTGCCAGGCATACCAGTAAAGGTCTCTGCCACATGGAAAGGCTGGGACAAGAATCTCTGGAGCTTTCTGGCACGCTGAACCGTCAGCTTGTCCTCGTCTGACAACTCATCCATACCCAGAATCGCTATGATATCCTGGAGTTCCTTATACTTTTGAAGGGTCTGCTGAACCTCCCTGGCCACAAGGTAATGCTCTTCACCAACATAGGCGGCATCAAGAATCCTGGAGGTTGAATCAAGGGGATCCACCGCAGGATAGATACCAAGCTCTGCAATCTGACGGGAGAGAACAACGGTTCCGTCAAGATGGGCAAAGGTGGTTGCAGGAGCAGGGTCAGTCAAGTCATCTGCAGGTACGTAAACGCACTGGACAGCCGTGATTGATCCCTTGTCCGTTGAGGTGATCCTCTCCTGGAGGGCACCCATTTCAACGGCAAGCGTGGGCTGATATCCAACGGCCGAAGGCATACGGCCAAGGGTCGCTGATACCTCTGAACCTGCCTGGGTAAAACGGAAGATGTTGTCGATAAAGAGAAGCACGTCCTGGCCCTCTTCATCACGGTAATACTCAGCGCAGGTAAGGGCGGAAAGTGCAACCCTGGCCCTGGCTCCGGGGGGTTCTGTCATCTGGCCGTAAACCAGCGAACATTTGGGAAGAACGCCCGAGTCTTTCATCTCATGGTAGAGGTCGTTGCCCTCCCGGGTCCGCTCGCCAACGCCGCCGAAAACTGAGATACCGCCGTGCTGCATGGCGATGTTGTTAACCATCTCCATCATGATAACGGTCTTGCCAACTCCTGCACCGCCGAACATGCCCATCTTGCCGCCCCGGGGAAATGGAACCAGAAGATCCACGACCTTTACACCGGTCTCAAGAACCCGAACTGTTGTATCCTGGCTCGTGAACGCAGGCGCAAGCCTGTGAATGGGCATCATTTTTTCCTGACTGATCGGTCCAAGACCATCAACGGGTTTTCCTACAACGTTGAGGACCCTACCCAGGGATGCCGCACCAACCGGCATCATGATGGGAGCACCCGTATCCTTAACCGGCATTCCCCTCTGGAGACCGTCGGTGATATCCATTCCAATACAGCGCACCACGTTGTCCCCCAGGTGCTGGGCTACCTCGATGACAAGGTTGTCCGGCTCATCGTTGATGACCGTGTTGGTAACGGTAAGGGCGTTAAGAAGGGGGGGCAACTTGCCCGGTTCAAACCTTACATCAACAACAGCACCAAGGACCTGCGCTATTTTTCCTATATTTTCAGCCATTATTCCTCCTGTTATCTCTTGTTATATTCTTGTCTTAAAATTCTGGTGATCAATTCAGTGCCTCGGCACCGCCGACGATATCCATCAGATCCGCTGTGATGCCTGCCTGGCGAGTCTTGTTAAAGATGGTCTGCAGTTCATCGATCATATCCTTGCACGCCTTGGTTGCATTTTCCATGGCCTTCATTCTCTGTGCGTTTTCGCTGGTTGATGTCTGTAACAGAGCATCAAAGATCTGAATAAAGATGTTCTTGGGAAGCATCTCCCCAAGCAATACATCGGATGAAGGCTCACAGATGTGCTCAGCAAGATAGACCGCACCTTCTTTTGCACCTGCCTCATCACTTTTTCCCATCTCTTCAAGGGAAGGGATGGGAAGAAGCTGCTTGACCACCGGCTCCTGCCTTGCCAGGCTCATAAATTCAGAATATACAAGATATACCTCGTCAACATCCTCCCCGAGAAACCGATCGATAAGTTTCTGACCTGAGATGGATGCCACGCTGAAATCAAATTTTCCGCCGACAACTCCAAGGTATTCATCGTCAATTGCCATGGTTGATTTCCTGGCCCAGTCCCGGCCTTTTTTTCCAAAGCAGGTTAACGTAACCTCCTTGTCTGCGAGTTCTGAACGGATAAATTTACTGGCCTTGTCAATGAGGTTGACATTGAATCCGCCGCAAAGTCCTCTGTCTGAGGTGCAGAGGATCACACTCACTTTTTTTACCTCTTCCCTTGGCACAAGAAGGGGGCTTGCCTCTTCTCCGGCCTTTCCTGCTATACTTCCCAGAACTTCGGAAAATTTGGACGCATAGGGCTTGAATCTGTCCATCTTATCCTGGGAACCACGCAAACGGGAAGTGGCGACCATTTTCATGGCAGAGGTTATCTGCCGGGTCTTTTTTACACCACCTATTTTTAGCTGTACTTCCTTTAACGTCGCCATAGATTCTACCTTTTAGCCTGTATGTTATTAACTTAATTCCTGAAATATCCTGCAAGAATCGACCTAACTATACAGTTGTCTTGAACTCCTCGTCATAGGCGTCAAGTGCTTTTTTGATGGTAGCTTCGAGATCCTCGGTAATGGCCTGTTTTTCCACAAGACCCGTAAAAACCTCGGGAAACCTTGCCTCAACAAAGGAATAGAGACCGGCTTCGTACTTACCAACTGCATCTTTTGGATACTTGTCAATGTAGCCCTTTGTTCCAGCATACAGTGCAAGAACCTGACGCTCCATGGGAAGTGGCTTGTACTGGGGCTGTTTCAAGAGCTCAACGAGCCGCTCACCACGGGTAAGCTGGCGCTGGGTTGCGGCATCAAGATCACTGCCGAATGCGGCAAATGCCTCAAGCTCACGGTACTGGGCAAGATCGAGGCGCAGGGTGCCTGCAACCTGTTTCATAGCCTTGCACTGGGCAGCACCGCCAACCCTTGATACGGAGAGACCTACGTCGATGGCAGGCCGTACACCTGCAAAAAACAGAGCCTTGTCAAGGTAGATCTGACCATCGGTGATGGAAATTACATTGGTGGGGATAAAGGCAGAAACATCGCCCTCTTGGGTCTCAATGATGGGCAGAGCCGTAAGGGAACCTGCACCAAGTTCATCGTTCAACTTTGCAGAACGCTCGAGAAGCCGGGAATGGTTATAGAAGATATCCCCAGGGAAAGCCTCACGTCCTGGCGGACGCCTGAGAAGGAGGGAAACCTGGCGATAGGCAGCAGCCTGTTTGGAAAGGTCATCATAGATGATCAGCGCATGCTCGCCCTTATCACGGAAATACTCACCCATGGCGCACCCGGCAAAGGGAGCGAGGTACTGCATGGCAGCAGGCTCACTTGCACTTGCAACAACAACCGTTGTGTATTCCATGGCACCGTGCTCTTCAAGGGCCGCAACTACCTGGGCAACGGTAGATTTTTTCTGACCGCAGGCAACGTAGATGCATTTTACGTCCGTATTTTTCTGGGCAATGATGGCGTCAACTGCAATGGCAGTTTTTCCGATCTGACGGTCACCGATGATGAGCTCACGCTGGCCCCTTCCAACCGGGGTCATGCCGTCAACTGCCTTGGAACCTGTGTAGCAGGGTTCGTGAACAGATTTTCTTGCAATAACACCGGGAGCGACAAGCTCCATGTTCTTGAACTCTTTAGTATCAATGGGGCCCTTGCCGTCTATGGGCTCACCCGTAGTTGAAACAACCCGGCCAAGAACAGCCTCTCCAACGGGAACAGATGCGATACGGTCGGTACGTTTGACAATGTCGCCCTCCTTGATATCCCTATCCTCACCAAGGATGGCCACACCTACGTTGTCCTCTTCAAGGTTGAGGGCAAGACCAAGTACGTTGCCCGGGAACTCAACAAGCTCCATGGCCTTTACCTTTTCGAGACCGTAAACCCTGGCAATACCATCACCAACGCTCAATACAACTCCGGTCTCGCTCAGTTCCACCTCTTTGTCAAAATCCCGGATCTGCTCTTTTATGATCTGACTTATTTCTTCAGCTTTAATTTTCATTAGGCACTCTCACCCCTTTTTAATGTTTCCCGCATATTGAGCAACTGAGTTTTGACGCTGCCATCCAGCACAAGGTCCCCTATCCTGGTAACAACTCCTCCAAGAAGGGTTGGATCCTGCTCAACATCCAGAACAATATCTTTACCGATTCTTTTTGCAAGACCGGCCTTTATCTTTTCAACGGAATCCTCTGAAAGCTTGGTTGCAGATACAAGGGTAGCATGTACCACACCCTTTAATTCGTCGGCAAGGGACTGGTAAAATTCAGAAACCTCCCGGATGAAACCAATCCTGGATTTTACAAACAGCAAAACAAGAAAAGATTTCATTACCTTAGAGAGTTTACCCTTATCAAGCACGGCTATCAGGACATTTTTCCGGTCATTTTTATCGTAGAGCGGATTTGAAATGGTCTGTTCGAATTCGGGATTTGCATCAAAGAATTGAACTATGCCATCAAGCTCCCTGCGATAGGCATCAGACTTGCCGTCCTCCTTGCCGATAAGCATCAATGCCGTTGCATAACGTCTTGAAACAGATACGCTTTTCATTATGCCACCACCTTTGCCAGATAGTCGTCAACAAGCCTGTCCTGGTCCTCTTTGGAGATGGATTCTTTAACCAGAATCTCTGCCTTTGCCAGGGCCTTTTCAACGATTTCCTGCTTGAGTGCCAGCCTGGCAGCCTTGAACTCCTGCTCTATATTTCGTTTGGCCATCTCCTCAAGCTTTACCGCCTGGGCTTCAGCCTCAACAAGAATTCTCTTCTTTGCAGCTTCACCCTGGGCAACATAGTCAGCAACAATTCTATCAGCCTCCTGGTCAAGGGTAGCTATTTGTTCGGCATACCTTGCAAGGATTTTTTCAGACTCAACTTTTTTCTGCTCAAGGTTTTCTAATTCCTCACGGATACCCGTTGTGCGGGATGAGAAAAACTCTTTTACCGGTTTTCTTGCAAGATAGAAGAGCACACCTGCAAGAACGGCAAAGTTCATCAACTTGTAGGTGTCTGTTATGACCCAACCCTTTGAAGCAGTATCACCATGATCACCGCCACCAGCCGCTATAGCCAATCCTGCAAAGCCAAGGAGAATCATGGTCACAACGCAAAAAAAGGCAGACGTTTTAAACTCCCGTCCTGTTGCAAATTTCATCAGCATGCCCTCCCCAGGATCTTCTCTCCAATTATCTTGGAGAATTGCTCCACCTCTGCCTCAAGGGCCACCCTTGCCTTTTCAGTCTCTTCAGCAACCTGAGTACGAATCTTTGCAAGATTTGACTGAGCTGTTTTGTTGATCCTGTCAATAATCTCTTTTTCTTCCTGCGATGCCTGCTCAACAAAGGTCTCTTTTTGCTTCAAGCCAGCTGTTCTGGCTTTTTTGAGACCATCCTTGTAAGCCTGATCCTGATCCACAGCCCGTGTCTCAAGGGATGAAATCCCCTGCTCCAGACCTTGGATCTTCTCCTTTCTTTCAAGGAGAATTTTGCGGATCGGCTTAAAAAGGATGAGATTAAGCACAAACAAGAGAAAAAGGAAATTGATGATCTGAATTAACAGTGATCCATCAACGCTTACCATAAACTTCCCCTCCGCCAGTTAATAATTAATATACCAATTGCCTATGTTCCATCATTACCCGATATACAGCGGGCAATTAAAATACAATGCTAACAGTGCTGTGGAAACCATGGGATAACCCACCATGAAATAAACCCCATGGATCGCAAATTGAGTATCATCAGGATATTTTTTTGTCAACATCCAAATAATCATAAAGCACGACCGCAAGGATAGCCCCTGCACTCTCTCTAAACTGGCAGCCGGACATTTAATTTTATCAGGGCCGCCACAAAGGGCACCCGCAAGGGGAGCCCCCACAACTTACAACTTACAACCCACTACCTTTCAGTTTGACGCAAACCGCCGCATGCTGATGTTCATTAAAATACCAATACCAACCATGTTGGTAATAACCGAGGATCCCCCGTAACTTATCAAGGGAAGGGGGACCCCTACCACTGGCATTATCCCCATCACCATGGCAACGTTTATAAAAATCTGCAAGAAAATCATGAGGGTAACGCCAAAGGCCAATATAGATCCGAACATGTCCCGGCAGGAATAGGAGATGTTGAGGCCCCATAGCAGAAGAACCAGGTACAAAAAAAGCAAAAAAAGACAACCTGCAAAACCCCACTCTTCTGCCAGCACCGAAAGTATAAAATCCGTGTGCTGTTCGGGAAGGAAATCAAGGGCTGACTGGGTCCCCTGGAGAAATCCCTTGCCTGTAATCATACCGGAACCAATGGCTATCTTGGACTGAATAATATGATAACCGGCCCCAAGGGGGTCGCGATCTGGATTCAAAAATGTCAGTATCCTGGCCTTCTGATAATCCTTCAGTAAAAACCACACAAGGGGAACAGCTGGGGCCCCCAGGGCTATAAACACAAGGAACACCCTTTTTCGAACCCGCACAAAAAGTGTAATGCCAGCAGACAGGAAAAACAACAGCAGTGCCGTTCCCAAATCCGGCTGACTGACAATGAGACCAAAGGGAATGGTCAGAGCAATCAAAGGCTTGATAATATCCCTGAAACCCACCCCCTTTTCACCAACCACTCCCGAATATATTGACGAGATCGTGATGATGAGTGAAAGTTTCATCAATTCTGATGGCTGCATGGTAAAAGGACCAAGGGTCAGCCACCTGCGTGACCCACCCACATACTTGCCAAAAAGCAGAACTATGACAAGAAGGAGAATGCAGGTAAAATAAATAGCTACGCTCCCCTTGTCCAGATGCCTGTAATGCACAGAAACAGAGGCAAACATGATCAATAACCCCATACCCATCCAGATCATCTGCTTTTGAAACAAAACATAGCTTACTGCGTTTTCGCCCGCGGCAACTGTACTGTAAAGCACCACAAGACCAACCGATAAGATCAGCAGGGTAAGGACCAGCAGCCCCCAGTCAAAACACTCGATCAACCGTCGGTCAAACATCATCCTTCTCCTTAGACTTATCTTCAGGATAGGTTTCAGCCTGGATCAAACCCTTTTGTTCAAGATACGCCCTGACCAGGTTCCTTGCCACTGGAGCGGCAACAGTTGAAGCATGCTCACCATGCTCGATGATAACTGAAATGGCAATAACGGGATTATCAGCAGGTGCATAGCAGATAAACCAGGCATGGTCCCTTAAGTTGTAATCAAGGGGCTCATCCCTCTCCCTGTCCTTTTTTTTCATGCTGAAAACCTGGGCAGTACCGGTTTTCCCGGCAATTTCCACTCCTTTGATCCGAATACTCCTTGCTGTTCCGCGATTACCCTGCACCACATTGCGCAGCCCCTTTTGAATGATTTTCAAGGTCTCCTGACCGGCTGGAAGCCCACCTGTTATTTCGGGATTCTTCACCTCAATGGGTTGATTATCCGTTGCCTGCACAGCCTTTAAGACCCTGGGGCGATACAGGGTTCCGCCGTTGCCAATGGCTGCTGTAAGAACGGCCATTTGAAGGGGAGTCACAAGATTAAACCCCTGACCGATGGCAATGGACAGGGTTTCCCCGGGCTGCCAGGCTTCCCCAAAGCGTCGTTTTTTCCAAGCAGATGTGGGAATCAAGCCAGAACGCTCATTCTCAAGCTCTATGCCCGTTGGTTTGCCAAGGCCGCACCCCCTTGCATACTGGGCCAGGGCATCCACTCCGAGACTTTCTCCCACCTTATAAAAATATACGTCGCAGGATTCTTCCATGGCAGAGATAAGATCGACTTCACCATGTCCCCACCGCTTCCAGCAACGGTACACCCGGTTGCCGAATTGGTACTGACCTGAACAATAACTTCTGGTATTAAGGTCTACAACCCCCTCCTCAAGGCCGGCAAGGGCTGTAATGATTTTGTAGGCGGAGGCCGGAGGATACTCTCCCTGGATGGATTTGTTGGACATGGGGCTGTCTTCATCTGCCAGGAGTTCTTTCCATTTTTTGCTTGATATTCCGCCTATGAAATCGTTCTGATCAAACGAAGGAGTGCTGGCCATCACAAGGACATCACCGTTGGAAGGATCAATGGCAACAACAGCTCCGGCCTTACCTTCAAGCATGGTTTCTGCGGCCTGCTGCAGGGTGTTATCTATGGTAAGGAAGACATCTTTTCCAGGCACCGGGTCAACGGTATTGAGCACACGCACCAGGCACCCGGTGGCATCGACCTCCACCTGACGCCCCCCCCTCTGACCCCTTAGATATTGTTCAAAGACCTTTTCAGCCCCGTACCTGCCGATACTGTCCCCTCCCCTGACGCCGGGATATTTGCCAGTTGCAAGCTCATCGCTGTTGATCTCACCAAGATAACCAAGCAGGTGAGCCGCACTTTTGCTGTAAATATAGTTCCGCCTGGGTTCAACGGTAACAAGAACTCCTGGAAGATCAAAGCTGTGGGCCTCCACAACGGCAAGTTGATCCCGGGTAATGCCTTTTTTCAGTTGAATCGGCGTATATTTGGACCCTATCTTATTCGCATCGATTTTAGACTGAAGATCAGCAAGGGGTATTTGGGTAAAGGCCGATAAGGTTTCAAGTGTCCTGGCAACAGGAGCAGCATCTTTAAGAACAATAGAAAGATTAAAGGAAGGTCTGTTATCCACGAGCAGAACTCCGTTGCGATCAAAAATCAACCCCCTGGAGGCTTCAACGCTTTTTAACCGGATGCAGTTATTCTTGGAAAGCCTTCGAAAATCTTCCCCCTGGATAATCTGCAGATAAAAAAACCTGGCCGAAAGAATGGCAAAGGCAATAGTCATGAAAAGGGCACTGCCTATCAGCCTTCGTTTCAACCACTCCCTGTCAGCTCCCTTGATCATCAAATTATACCTGCCCGATTTTAAATCTTTGTTATGATCGCAATCAACACCCCGTTCCAGGCGTTCCGTTATCCACGATGTAAATGTTGTTGAAACGCTTTTTCTGCCATAAGCAAAACTGCCTGCTCAAGCAAATCAATTACAAGGACAACCAATGGGACAACAATAACACTCAATGCCGCCTGAGTTGCCATGGTCACGAGGTCATTGTAATAAACGGCATCCAAACCTTTGCCCATTATAAGTACAAATAGAAAAAAAAGGTTTTCCATTACCACCGCAACAACGCCGACACACAAAACAAAAACCATATTTTCAAGATGAACAAAGGCTTTGAGGCTTCGGATCAAAACATAAATCCAGACATAGGCGGAGATATAGATGCCAAACGGACCACCTGAAACGCTGTCCATGGCAACCCCTATCAATAAAACAGCCGCGAGGATTCGGATATGGGAGAATTTCAGGCTTAGACACAGAACAATCACAAGCAGAAGGTCAAAACGCTGATTGGAAGAACACCATAGGTTGGATGTCTGGGCAAGAAAAAAAAACAAAGACAGACAAAGGTAGAAAAAAAATCTTATCATTGGGAAATAGTATCTGCCTGATCAGATTTCTGACTGGACTCTTGACCTGGCTCCAGTTCAATATCTTGATCATACTCAAACTGCTTGATTAAAACCAGAACCTCTTCAAGCCTGTCAAAATCCACACAAGTTTTGATGGTTATCTCCTGGAAAAGCTGGGAAGAGTTTTCCTTGAGCTCAACCACCCAACCAATCCTGAGGCCTTTTGGAAAAACACCGTCAAGTCCGGAAGATATTATCATATCCCCGGGTTCAATCTTGTTTTTCCTGAGCACATAACGGAACGAGCATAGATCCGTATCATTGCCCTTGACAATGCCCCTGGCCCTTGAAGTCTGGACAAGGGCATCCACGGCCGAATTTCTGTCGGTTATCAGAACAACCCTTGAATAGCGGTTTGAAACGGCAACGATCTGACCGACAATCCCTTCGGACACCAGAACTGGCAGCCCCCTTGTAAGGCCGTCTTTTGCCCCCTTATCAATCATTATGGTTCTAAACCAGGGGGATGGATCCCTGCCGATAACCTTTGCCGCAATAACCGTATCTTCTTCGATACCCTGGAAATGGATAAACTTTTTAAGGCGAATGTTCTCAAGTTCAAGCTCTTTGTACCGACTGAGTGATTCCATGGCCCTGGCCAACTCTTGTTTTAACTTGGTGTTCTCTTTTGCGGCCGAGACAATGGCAAAATAACCCCGCCACACACCCTTGACCGCCATGATCGTTCGGGAAAAAGCCATCTGAAAAGGCGAGGTCAAAGCGATGGCGACCCCCTCTATCCCCGTATCTGGCAACTTGTCTTTGCTGCTCACCGTCAACATTATGAAATTAACCATAACAAAAAAAACAATTGCGATTAACAGGAGCATCTTTTTTGAAAACATGGAATCAGGTAATCACAACCTCCCTGAGTATATCGATATTATCCAGAATCATTCCACACCCAAGGGCCACCGTTGATAAAGGATCTTCAGCAATAAGAATGGGCAGCCCGCTCCTTTCGCTGAGCAGTTTATCCAGATTTTTAAGAAGGGCTCCTCCACCGGTAAGCACTATTCCAGAATCAACGATATCGGCTGCAAGCTCGGGGGGAGTCTGCTCAAGGGCAATTTTTACGCACTCTACAATGGCATCAATCTGTTCCGAGATGGCATGGCAAATCTCTAGACTGTCAATGGCAAGGATCTTGGGAATACCCGATACAAGGTCCCGGCCCTTTACCTCAATGGTTTCGATATTTTCAGGATCTGGATAGGCATTACCAATTGTATTTTTAATGATCTCAGCGGTTCTCTCACCGATGAGAAGGTTATACTTTCGTTTGATGTGCTGGCTGATGGAGGCATCCATTTTATCTCCTGCGATCCTCATGGATCGGCAGTAGACAATGCCGGCAAGGGATATAACTGCAACTTCGGTTGTACCACCGCCAATATCCACCACCATGCTGCAGGTGGGTTCGGTAATTGGAAGACCTGCACCGATTGCCGCAGCCATTGGCTCCTGAACCAGAAAAACCTCCCTTGCCCCTGCAAGCTCGGCTGACTCCCTCACAGCCCTTGTCTCCACCTGGGTTATCCCCGATGGAACCGCAATAACAATTCTTGGGCGCACCAGGGTTCGCCTGTTGTTGTGAACCTTACGGATAAAATGCTTGAGCATTGCCTCGGTAACTTCAAAATCGGCAATCACCCCGTCACGCATGGGCCGGATAGCCTGGATATTTCCGGGGGTTCTTCCAAGCATCCTTTTTGCCTCAGTTCCAACGGCAAGAACCCGGTTCTTTGCCCGCTTGTCTGTCCGGACCGCAACCACAGAAGGCTCGCTGAGCACAAGCCCCTTTCCCTTGACGTAAACAAGGGTATTGGCGGTTCCCAGATCAAGGGCAAGGTCGCTTGAAAAAACACCAAGGAGAGAGTCTATTATAAGGTTCATACTTCCTCTTTACATAAAATTATTACATGACCGATATGGCCGGAGCATGGAAAGGTTACCGACCTCAACGAACGATGAAACTCCGTTATTGTGACGCTTTGGAGAAAACATTCCACAAAAATTCCCCATCTAATTTCTCGTCCTTTCTGTTGTCTAAATGGTATCAGCTAACAGAGATACCGATTTTTTACAAGGAAAAAAAAGAGGACAGAGTGCTGGAAATTCTTATTTTTAAATTTAAGCGTCAAGGTGACAGCCATTGTCCCTTGCAAAAAGGGGTTCATCCCTGGTTGAAAAATATTTCCATGATCAAATCGTGAATAAAGGGTCTGAATTGACGGATTTTTTCATTACTCCTTGTGGGATGAACCCTGTTGGTCAAAAGAATCACAATCGCCTGCTGGGAAGGATCCAACCAGAATGAGGTTCCGGTGAAACCGAGGTGACCGAGGGATAGGGGGGAAAAAAAATGTCCGGCTGAAGATTTTTTTAAAGAGGGGGTATCAAAACCTGCCACATGGGTTCGTCCATGTTTCTTTGCTGTAAAAAAACGGATATACTCATGGCCAATGACCCCTGTAGACTTGCCCAAAAGTGCATCCATAATTTCCACGAGTAAAGTCCATACGTCAAGGGCTGTCCCAAATAGTCCGGCATGACCCTCGACACCGCCGACAGCCCAGGCATTCTCGTCATGGACCTCACCCCTCAGCACACGGCCCCGCCATGGACAATATTCGGTTGCTGCAACCCCCGAAACAGGGGTGGGGATTTCTGCCCTGAAATTCAAACCTTGAATATTCAAGGGCAAATAAATATTTTCCCTTACATAGTGATCCAGCCGCTCGTTTGCAACATGCTCAACAATCCAGGCAAGAAGTATAAATCCAAGATCACTGTACAATTCCCTTGTCCCTGGGGGATGAACAAGGGGTTCAGCCAGTACCAGTTTTCTCAGGGCACCCCGTCGTTTAAGTTCTGGAAGGTTGACAATGGCCTTGTAAAAAGGCCTGTAGGCGCAAAGCCCCGAAGTGTGGCGCATCAAATCTTCGACGGTTATGGAAGCCTTGTCCGATCCAACCGAGTCCGGGAAAAAATCCTTGAGGGACTGATCCATACCAAGGCTGTTTGCCCGGACAAGATCAATCAATGCCATGGTTGTGGCAAGGGGTTTTGTAAGCGAAGCAAGATCAAACAGAGTAGACGGCAGAACCTTTTCCATGGACCCAAGATCTGCAACACCAAAGGCTCGATGAATCAGAATATCTTTTTTTTTTGAAACAAGCAGAACCGCCCCTGGAAAGACAGATGACTCCACGGCTCGTTCCATTGCCCCTGATATAAGATCCATCAATTATCTCCGATTCTAACCCCGAGGGTTTGACCGTCTGCATCGAGGATCGCCTTGCTGCCAAGGGGAATGCAAAGGTTGGGCTCGCCATGGCCTGCATCAACGCCTGCCAGGATCGGCATCGGATAATTATTAAACACTTCAGCCACAATGCCATGAATGTCTGCTATGTCTCCACACCGGTCAAAACTGCCGAGAACAACCCCCTTAACACCGGTGAGGAGGCCTGACAGCCTGAGCTGAGTAAGCATCCTGTCAATTTTGTAGGCTGGCTCTGCCGTGTCTTCGAGGAAAAGAATTGAACCTTCGAAATCCGGCTGAAATGGGGTCCCCACCATGGAAACCAGAGTGGCAAGATTTCCGCCCTTAAGGATTCCAGAGGCGCTGCCCCTGGAGAGGGTTTGCCTTCCCCGAATGACTATTTGAGAAAAAGGTTCTGTCATTATTTGAAACAAGGATTCAAGGGTCCTGACCGATGCTCCTGCAAGGGAAGTAATTACCGGTCCATGTATCATGGGTGAGGTGCACTGTTCTATTCCCTGGGACAAAATGGCCGTTATGTCGCTGAATCCGATCAGGAGTTTGGGCGAATTTTTTAGGAGTGTAAAGTCAAGAAAGGGCAACACCCTGAGGGCACCGAACCCGCCCCTGGCACAGAACACAGCCTTGATTTCTGTACTTTTAAAAAGATCGTTGACAAGGGCTGCCCTGTGGCGGTCATTCCCCGCAAGATACCCGCTCACCTCATTAAGTCCAGGAGGCAGATGAACAAAAAACCCCATTTTTCTGAGCTGGGCGATTCCAGCCTCAAGAAGGGCTGGTTCAAATGCACCTGAAGGTGCACACACGCCAATGGCGTCACCTGCTTTGAGGGAAGAAGGTAAATGGACTTGTGCAGACATCAAATTAACCCGGGTTAAGTTTAGGACAAAACGAACCACCCCTACTAAAGGCAGACAAAATATCTTCACCATTCAATCAGGCAAAAACCTGATCAATAAACGAATAGATAATTTATTTATTGAATAAAAGCAATTTTTTATTTTGATATGGGAATAAAATTTATATGATTTATCTATTGACACCTTCAGGGCCTGGTGCTATAAGTTGCGTGTTTTTAACGGGGCGTAGCGCAGTCTGGTAGCGCACTTGTCTGGGGGACAAGTGGTCGCAAGTTCAAATCTTGCCGTCCCGACCATAAAAATCAAAACCTTTCAGCGTTTCGCTGAAAGGTTTTTTTGTTGGAACGATTTACAAACAGCAGAAAATATAATAGAACTGGCAGCCAGACCAGGCGGAAAAGCCAGAATGAGCCTGGACTTCTCAAAACAGCAGATGGGTTTCTGGTTATCGCGACCTACTAAAACCCTGATACCAATGTTATCACTCTTAATTTCACAAACCGGGTGGTTAAGGCGAACAGTATTCTTGGGAATAGCAGCTAAAAGTCCGTTTACAAGGGAGATCCTACCGCCATTAAGACGCCAGCCTGGGGGCTCCATAGGATATCCTGCTATGGTTTCCACATTGCCATCCCTGGCCTGGAACCTGCCATAACCTGTTTCAAACTGGGGATACCCCTGCAGCCCCCCAGTTAATCCACCAGGGCTTTAACCCTTGGGTTGACCGCAAGACAATACCAGGATGGGCCAAGGTCTGTAAAAGAACCTTGATGGGCAGGAGATAAAATCCTGCCCCCAGGCGGGACCTGGCTTGACGCAGAACATATGATTTCTTCTCTGCTGCAAGCAGAAAGACGGCATAAATCCCACTAATACCGCCCCCTAGGATTATAGTATCAATCTTTTCCGTTAATTCTGCACTCCTCAAGCATGCTGATATCCGGATGGGTTTTGACCGTTTTGAGAAATTGATGGGTCCTCTGATCAAGACTTCGCTTGAGAACCGCCGACAGCTGCTTCATCATCATAAAACCCAGGGAATTGTCTTTTTCCATGAGTGAACGAATCATTTCCCGGTTAATCACATAGATTTCACTATCCTCACTGCACGTGGCTGTAAGGTCGTTGGAACCCTCGTCAAGAACAAAGGCCCAGCCAAAGGACTCGCCAGGGTCAATGGAATTGACCGTCACCAGGATGGTGGGTGATATCCTTTGCTCAAGCAGGACCTTACCTGATTTGAGCATATAAACATTTTGTGCTGGCTCATCCTTCCTGTAAATTACGTCTCCCTTTTTCGCCTTCACCATAATGGTGATGGCCGCCAATTCATCCAACATCTCATCTGTCAAATATTCAAGGAGAAGATTTTTTCTCAATTCATCCCTTGTTAGCATGGATATCCCCCACTGATTAAAAATTAAAACACGATATACACAAAGAGAACCACAATCAAGAGCCCTGCACACGCGGCAAACAAGCCCACGGGCGCTGTCCCGCTTGCCAGTGCAAGCTCCACCCTGGTTTTCAGGGGAAACTGTCCCTGAAGGGTGTGCCTTCTATCCCTTACAAATGGACCAATCAGGGTCCATACGACGATTGCCATAGCTTTTGCTGCAAACCTGTTCACAGCAGCTGTGAACTCCTTGACCAGCAGCCGGTCCGCAAGCCTGTTCAACCCGTTAAAGAACACGGCGACTCCATTGATCAGCCCATTGAGGGGTTTCCTGTAGAACCAGTCAAAATCAAGGTTTATAGCCCTCATCTCAGCCGGATAGATTCCAGACAAGAGCAGGAGGGTAAAGGCCAGGGCCGAATAAAACAGAAGCTCGGTCTGGGTTACCACATGGGCAAGGGTATAGGGTTCATAAAGAACCGGATAGGGAAGAATCGAATACAGAGGTTTATAAAAGGTACCGTTAAATACACAAAGAAATGCGGTGATTCCCATGGCGATAAGCATATGTTTTGGCGCTTCTTCGACCCTGTGGCCTGCATCATGCCCAAAGAATGCAAAAAAAGGGATCTTTATGCCGGCGTGGTGGAACACACCTGCCGAGGCAAACAAAAGAACCAGCCACACGGCAACCATTTGCCCATCCCCTGCTGCGGACATGACCATGGATTTACTCACAAAACCGCTGAAAAGGGGAAAGGCGGATATGGATGCGGCTCCGACAATGCAGAAACCAGCAGTCCAGGGCATGGATTTGTAGAGACCGCCAAGATCGGTCGCATTAATCTTGCCGGTGCGGAACATAACGGCACCCATGGACATGAACAAGAGCCCTTTAAAGAGGATATCGTTAAAGGCATGGGCTACAGCCCCGTTGATAGCAAGTTCAGTTCCGATGCCGATGCCCACCACCATGAACCCCACCTGGTTGACAAGGCTGTAGGCAAGAACACGACGAAGGTCGTTCTCGATCACGGCAAAAAAGATCGGGAAAGCTGCCATGACGACACCTATCCAGATGAGAAGCTCGGTTCCTGGATAGGCCCTTGCAAGGGCGTACACAGCTGTTTTTGTGGTAAAGGCACTTAAAAAAACCGTGCCGCCGATGGTGGCTTCGGGATAGGCGTCTGTGAGCCAGGTGTGAAGAAACGGCCAGGCACAGTTGACTCCGAATCCAAAGAAGATCAACCAGGAAGAAAGTCCGGTAAGCCCAATATGACCAAAGGCAAGAGAACCTGTTTCACCCACCATTAAAACGATGCCGGCAAGGAGCGACAGCCCGCCCACGATGTGAATCATAAAATATCTGAATCCAGCAGCGGTGGAACGTTTGGAGCACCTTGCCCAGATCAGCATTACCGACCCCACGTTAAGGGTCTCCCAGAACACAAAAAAGGTAAAAAGATCCCCGGCAAAAACTGCTCCAAGGGCAGCTCCCGCATAAATAAATCCAGCCACGTACTCAAAGCTCTTTCGCACATGAAGGATGTAGATGGCCGTGACAAAGGTGGCAATATGAAAGATATAACCAAAGGCCAGACTCAGACGGTCTATCCGCACCAAAGTGAGCTGATAGTCAAGGAAATTAACGGTCATCAGGGTGTCTGCAGGAATGAGCAGAAGATTGATAAAACCCACCACGGGAAGAGCCACCACAAACGCCGAACGAACTCTCTGCCGCAGAAAAGGGATCACCAGAGCGCCCAGTATGAAAATCACAAATGGTGGAAGCACATTACTCATAATAATCCTCCCTTCGTTTGACCAGGGGGCGAAGCACATAACGCGACACCAGCACCAGGATGACGCAGGCCACAAATCCGAAGATGGCATAGAATGCGGGCCAAATTTCAAAGGGAAAGTGTCCATGTGTGTCCACAAAAAAATCAAGAACAAACAGCAGACCAACCAAACTGAAAAAAATGACCAGAAGCCGCTTCACATTTTCAGGTTTGTCAAACAGGTATTTTTTTTCTTTTTCCATAACCCTAAACCTTATTTAATAATCTATAGTGTGCAATAAAAAACAACGGCAAGGTAAATTACGCTTAATGTAAAAACCACCAGAAACACCGGCATATACCCAGGAACAGGATCATGGGAAAGTTCTTGTTTCTCCTCGTCCATCTTGCTTGCCTCCATTTTCAATATATTTAGAACCTCATTGATGTTGTATGTAAACCACATGTCCTTAGGGACACTACGAAACTTTCACCGAACCGGCAGTCTGCATTTGGTTTGGCCTTATTGGGACCGCCATAAAGGGGTTTTTGATAACCCGATAAATGCCAATAACTAACCGACAGCCGCTGCTACTGCTAATTTAGCAAGATTCAAAAACGGCTGGGGATAAAAGAACAAAACAATGGATATTCCCGAGGTAATCATAAGGGCTACAAGGCACCAGCGGGGAGCCTCGTTTAATCTGTTATCTAACAGCTCCTCTGATCTACGAACAAAAAAAGCGTTGTAAAATACCGGGAGAAAATAAGCTGCATTCAAAAGAGAACTGACAAGCAGAACCAGGAGAAAAATCAGCTGACTCGATTCAACCGTTCCCAGCACCAGATACCACTTGCTGATAAACCCTCCGCAGGGTGGAAGCCCTATAACCGAAAGGGAGCCGATCAGAAATGCCGTCATAGTGATTGGCATTTGGCGACCCAGGCCCTTCATCTCACTGATGTTCTTGATTCCGGTGGCGCAGAAGATAGCACCGGCGCAGAAAAACAGGGTTATCTTGCCAAAGGCGTGCATGGCAATGTGAAGAATGCCGCCTGTCATTCCCGAGGTAGATAGGAGAGTAACTCCAAGAACTATGTAGGAAAGCTGACCAATCGTGGAAAAGGCAAGCCTTCGTTTCAGTTCATCCTGGGAAAGGGCTATCAACGAGGCCACCACTATTGTTATCGACGCAATGGCAGCAATGATCCAGCTGATGTGATACTGAGCTAAAAGGTCCACCCCCACAATACCAGTCAAAACCCTGACGACACTGAAGGCCCCCACCTTGACAACTGCAACGGCATGGAGAAGAGCCGAAACAGGAGTCGGCGCAACCATTGCTGCCGGAAGCCAGGAATGCATGGGCATGATTCCAACCTTTGCAAACCCAAATAGAAACATGAGGGACAGCAAAAGGGCAAGTCCTGAATTGATGTTACCTACCATAACCCCCTGGGTTGTAAAGTCCAGAGTCCCTGTAAAATGGTAGGTGATCATCATGGCCGGGAGTGCAAGACCTATGGAACCGCCCAGGATGTACAAAAGATACTTGCGGCCCGAACTTCTGGCCTCCTTGTCCTGGTGGTGGGTAACAAGGGGATAAGTGGCAAGGGAGAGCATCTCGTAAAACAGATACAGGGTCAAGAGGTTGGCGGAAAAGGCAACACCAATGGTGGCCGACAGGGCCACTGCAAAAAATGAAAAATACCGGGTCTGGCTGTGCTCGTCAAGACTTCTCATATACCCCACAGAATAGATGGAGGTGATGATCCATAACGACGAGGCCACAAGGGCGAAAAGCATGCCAAAGGCATCCACACGAAAGGCTATTCCAAGATTTGGAAAGATCTGGACAGCGGTGTAAACAACATCCTTGCCCTTTAAAACAGCGGGGAGCATGGACAGGATCAAAAGAAATTTTGCGGCCCCTGCAAAAAAAGTCCAGCCTTCCCTCACATTCCGATCTTTTGAAAGAACGATGAATGGAATGACCGCAAGGGAGACGAGAACAGCAAGAAGAGGTTTGACCGAAAGAATTGTTTCCATTGTCATCTTAGATTATCCCCCCGGGTATGGCAAAATAAATAATGTTGGTGACAATCCTGCCCGAATAGACACCAAGTACTATCAACAAAAAGGATACGGCAAGAAAGGGCAGCAGCATAATCATAGGAGCCTCTTTTATTCCAACGGCGCCAGCGCCTGGGGATTCACCATGGTGGTCGTCGCCAAAGGGTTCAAAATAGGCGATCTCAAACAGACGGAAGAAGAGCACGGCATTCACAAGCGAAGAAAAGATCAGGGCCGCAACAAACCAGTAATTGCCTGCGGCAACTCCACCCAATATCAGGTACCACTTGCTGAAAAAACCGCAGGTGGGCGGTACACCTATGATGGAAAGAGCTGCCAGCACAAAACCTGCCATGGTAAAGGGCATGGATCGGAACAGACCTTTGAAGCCATCCCTGTCATCTGTTTTCATCCTGTTAACTACAATACCCGCAACCATAAAAAGGCATAGTGTCATAACAGCATCATTGACAATGTGAAGCATTGCGCCGGACATGCCCATTTTATTACCAAGAAAAAAACCGCCCACCATATAGCCAACCTCGGCTATTATTATATAGGTTAGCATTCGCCTGTAGTTTGTCTGGGCAAGGGCAGACACAGAACCAAACACAATGGTTGCGATGGCAAGCCAGACCATAATTTGCCCCACATCAAGGTTGGCAAACACATATTCAACAGAAAAAACTGACAGGCAGATTCTTATTAGAATATAGATCATTACCTTGGTTGTAAGTGGTGCGATCAGGCCTGCAGCAGGGGAGGATGCCTCGGAATAAGCCCCGGGCAGCCATCCATGGACCGGGAACATCGCCATTTTGACAAACAACCCGGTCATGCAAAAAATAAAGGCAAAGAGAATGACACCCGAATCCATTAATCCCGGAATAATGGTGGCAAGGTCAACCATATTAAGTGACCCTGTGGCAATGTAGAGATAACCTACGCCAACCAGATAAAAAGTTGCCCCGATAGTGCCGAGGAAAAGATACTTCAATGATGCAAGGGGTGCCCGTTCACTTCCAAGGCCGATAAGGGCATAGCCTGAAAGGGAGGTGATTTCTAAAAGCACGTATAGGTTAAATGCGTCACCCGTTGCCGTCATTCCAACAAGGCCTGCGGTGAACAGCAAATAAAGGGCGACAAAGGCCCCATCTTTTTCCTTGAGTTCATCAATAATGGTCTGACGGCTTGACACAAGATTGACCAGGGCGATCCCTGTGATAACCACAAGAACAAGGGCGCTTAAATGATCTATCACATAGACAATTCCCATGGGGCCGGCCCAGCCGCCAAATCTGTACTCCATGGCAACACCTGTGCTGACCACATTGAAAAGCATTACCGCAGCCCCAGCAAATGAGATCAAAAGGGCCACAACACCAATGGGAAAACAGGCCCGCCTGTCGATAAAACTGATTCCTGCGATTAACAGGGCAGCAAGCAGGGGGACAACTATAATTATTGCAGGAAAGGTATTGAGCATGGTTTCTATCCGTTCCTTAACTGTAGGTTAATCTCATCTTCCTCAAGGGTACCATAGGTCTTGTAGACCTTAATGGCGAGGGACAGGGCAACTCCAAGGGTTGCAACCCCCACTACAATGGCGGTAAGCATTAGTACATGGGGAAGGGGGTTTACATAGTCCGCCACATTCACAAGGGCTGAAACGTGACCAGGGTCTAAACTGGTGGTTTCGCCATGGTGCAGTATGGGTATTGTGCCCCCTTTTTTCGTACTCATGGATACGTAAAAGAGAAGAACTGCCGTCTGAAAAATGGTCATGCCAACTATTTTCTTGACCAGGTTGTTCTTTGCAATTAAGGCGTAGAAGCCAACCATCATTAATATAATATAAGTCCAGTAATTAGCCTTTGCCGCAATCAAATTTAAAAGGTCCATATTATAACCCCTCATCCTGCTTGCCTGCCGAAGACAGGTTGTAGTAGATCCAAATCAGAACCGACATTACAGCCATGGCAACACCAACCTCAACGATGAGAATGCCGTGGGATCGAGCCATGACCCTGTCTGTTCCCAAAAGAGAGGCAAGGGCCCCGTAATCAAGAAAACTTTCACCGAGCAAAAGACAGAGGAATCCGGTACCTGCATAGATCAAAACACCCAAGGAGCTCAGGATGCCCACTGTTTTTTCTTTGATTTTTGAAATTGCACTCCTTAAATCCTGGGAAATGGCAAGCAGGATTATAGACGCGCCAAGCACGACTCCAGCCTGGAATCCGCCTCCAGGACTATGGTGGCCGTGGGCCAGCACATAAAGGGCATATATCTGAACAAAGGGTATCAGCAAACGTGTAGTGCTGCGTATTATCAGATCCCTTGGCACCCACTGGCTGTCAATGCGATGAAAGGCTTGGGTGTCCTTTGGAACCGCCCCGCAATCGTCGATACGAAGGGTGACTCCGGTGGCCCTGTGGCGGTAAAAAACAACTCTTTCCTCTTTTTTAGGCAGTCTCATTAAAAAAAAGCAGGCAAGACCTGCAGTAAAAATCACAGTTGCTTCAAACATGGTGTCATATCCCCTGTAGTCGGCAAGGATAGCCGTAACAAGGTTGGGTACCGCAGTATCCTCCAGGGCGTTCTGGATATAATAAGGAGAAACATGGGTTGACGCAGGTGATTGGGGATCAGCAAAATCCGGGAATTCACCGACATAAACCAAGAGAAGCAAGCCGCAAAGAATAACAGTCACTCGTCCAAGAATCTTCAATCCTTTGTCCTCCTTGTTGTGTGAAACACCGCTGCAACGCAAAAGACCGTGCTCACTCCAGCACCCACGGTGGCCTCGGTAAATGCTACATCAACCGCTCCCATTACGGCCCACAAAAGACAGAGCATGAAGCTGTAAGCACTAAGAAGAATGGCGGCGCTCAACAGATCCTTGACGTTAATTGCCGCAATGGCACAGACAATGACAAGCACAAGAATTATCAGATCAAGCTGCCAGATCATAGGTTGTCTCCCTCCTTTTTTCTCTTTTTCCAAGGTTCGCCGCCCCCCCGGATTCCTGCGTCAACAATGGCATGTGTGGCAGTGGGGCTTGCGATAAAGAAGAAAACAACTATGAGTGAGATCTTTAACCCGGCCATTGCATTGGCCAGGGTAAAGTCCTGTAAAAGATAAAGAATCAGCCCGGACATTGTAAAAAAAAGCCCCATGGTATCCACGGTTCCCACAGCATGGAGGCGGGTATAGAAATCCGGCAGACGGATGATTCCAACGCACCCGCCAATGAAAAATAAAAGCCCGACTGTGATGAGCAATGCAGAAAGTATAATCATCTATCCATCTCCTTATACAATCCCTTGCGTTTATGGAAATACCGGGATGCCGCAAGCACAGAAATAAAGTTGAGCATGGCATAGGCAAGGGAAATATCAATGAACATATCCACCCGGTCAAAGTTAAATCCTGTCATTATCAGCAGGACCGTTGTCTTGGTTCCAATGGCGTTGCCGCCCATGATGCGGTCCTGGACAGTTGGCCCAACAACCGCCCTGTACAGGGGAACGGCCATGAAAATAGCCAGCGCTATTGTCGCGTATGCAATATAAGTTTCCATTATTCACCAAATATCCTTGCGACACGCCTCTCCATCTCACCGGGAAGACCTGCCGCAGATTCCTTGTCAATGGCGTGAATGATAAAATCGCCGTGTATTGATATATCCACCGTTATAGTACCCGGGGTGAGAGTGATGGAGTTGGCAAAGGTTACAAGCCCCAAACGATCGTCAATTCTGGTTTTAATCCTGAAGATGTGGGGATCTATACGATCCATCATCTTTGGACTGAGCACCAGGGACAACACATGGAGGCTTGAAGTAAAAGTCTGCCATAAAAGCCATGGAAAATAGAGGATAAAGTTTACCCAAAGCCTTACCAGGCTTATGGGTCGGGATTCTATGACTGAAAGGTCCGATACAAACCAGGACACAAGGGCACAGGAAATAACACCAAGACCAAGGTGAAACAGGTCAAACTTACCGGAAAAAACCAACCAGAACAGGAAAAGTATAAAAAAACCAATGAAAAATGACGACTTGCGTTTTTGTACTTTCACGACCAGAACCTCACACTTAAAAAACGTTAAACTGCTGCCCATAAGGACGTCAGGACCGTAACCTGGGAAAACAGTTATATGATTTAATAAAGATTTTGTAAAAGGTCAACTCTTATTTAAGCAATTTTTTCGGGATACAAGTTAGGGGGGGAGGAATATAAAATGACACCATATGACGGCCCCATTTTAACGGACGAGGTGCAGTAATTCACCCAGGGGCAATTAATGAATTGCCCCTGCAGTAACAATAATAATATCGTAATGCCTGGAATTCTAGGGTAAATCCGGGTTTTGCAACTCGCGGAATTTCACCGTTCGTTGTATCCGAAAGGACACGGGGGTATAAGTAACCGCTAACAGCTATCGTGTTTCAATATTCGTTGTGGCCGGATGCCTCTCTCGCTCCGGCCGTGCCGGTTATAAAAGATCGTGGTCCCAGTTCCACAGACCCGGCCGTTTCTTCATGGCCATCTGCCTGGGCACAGGCTCGTCCATGGTCACAAACTGTACAAAACCTGCCCGGGCAAGATCATTTACTTTTGCCGTAAGATCAAGCCTCCAGCCTGGAAAGACCCAGAAATTGCCGTCCCTTCGTGACACCCACGCCTGTTCTTTCATGGGGCTTGCAAAGGGTGTATTAAGGCGGACCTCATCTGCGACAATTCTTGATATGGCAAGGGGCCAGTTTGCTGAAACAACCGCCCCAAGGGGTATGGAAGAGTCGGCACCAAGGGCCATAAATCCCTCCATGCCAAGCTCGGGACTTGCAAAGGCACCTGAAAAGCCCTGGATTCGAAGCATGTCAATGGCCGAGGCATTGGCAATATTGCAAAATGGACCGGCCCAGAGCTCTAGACCGGCGGTGTCGGCAAAGAGACCAAGCTGCCACACACCATTGAGAACAAACCGTTTTGCTCCCTTTGCCAGGGCCTCTTTAACAAGGGCCATATGACCGGCCTCGTCCTTTGGCCAAATCACCGGAGACAACCACCACCAGGTAGCGCCCACCACCCGGTTGGGAAGCTTGGCAATCGAGCCTTCAGACAGCCACAGGGCATTTTCCCAGCCTGCCTTATTCCCATGCCTGTTTGACCGGACCTGATTCCGGGTAAGGGTTATATGAATTGGCTCAACCCTTCTTGCTCTTCCCCTTGGTGGCAAGGTTGCCGATGCCCTGGTCTTTGTTCTTGCAGGCGGCCTTACCGTTGGCGACTCTAAACCTTCAAGTTCAAGCTTGAGGGCCTGGATCAACTCCATGACTCCGGGTTCCCTGCGGTCCACGATAAAGACCGGATCCCCCTTCTGAAGCCTCGTTCCCGGGGGGGATTTGAGGGAAACCCTCCCACGTTTCGGAACCGGGCGGGTAATCCTCTGAATTGCATGGCCCCTACCGTCCTCATACCCGATCCTCAAAAGGTCCCCTCTCAGAAGGGCCTCCCTTGTAATAAAGAAGGGAGTTCGTTCATTGTTTACCCTTCCGGCAAACAACCCTGACCCTGTCTCGACATCCGCCTTTAAGGGGTTCTGGGGACGCTGGTCTAACAGGTTGTAGTGGGTGGTGGGTCTTCCCATGGCATAGTCAAGAAACGAAAGAGCTCTTCTTTTTTCACCGGGGTCTGACCCGTGATCCCGCAACAGCCTGTAAGCCTTTACAGTATAGAATACATAGTGTGGACTCTTTTTCCTGCCCTCGATCTTCCAGGTTGTCACCTGGGGAATTTTACTGAGAATTTTAACAAGCACGTCTGCGGAAAAGTCCACACAGGAAAAAAACCTCTGGCGTTGACCCTTTTGGGTGTACACCCGGCGGCAGGGCTGAACACAGCGCCCCCTTGTGCCGCTCTTTCCCCCGAACCAGCTGCTCCAATAACACCGACCCGAAACAGCGTAGCAAAGGGCACCATGGATAAACACCTCAAGATCAAGGCCCGGAGGGGTATTTTCGGCAATGATCTTGATCTCGTCCACGCTCAATTCCCTGGGCAGCACCACCCTGTCGAACCCGGTTTTTTTGACCGTTTCAAGGCTGGCTGGTGAGGAGGCGTTGCCAAGGGTGGAGAGATGGATTTCGCCCTCGAAACCCGAGGCCCGTGCAACGTTCACCACGGCTAGGTCCTGGACGATCAGGGCATGGGGACGAACATAAGCCACAAGCTTGGCCATGATGTTCTCAACCTTTTCGAGTTCATTGGGCTTGATCAGCGAGTTGATGGCCACATGAACTGCTACCCCCTTGGATCGGGCAAGGCTGGTAAGGCGTGCGAGTTCCTCAATGCCGAAGTTTGCCGCCTCCATGCGGGCCGAAAAGATTTTAAGCCCGCAGTACACGGCATCGGCTCCTGCGGCAACGGCTGCAAGAAATGAGTCAACATCCCCTGCAGGCGCAAGTATGATTGGTCGTTCAATAGTCATGATTTATAGTTGCTGCACCTGGAGATCTTAAGCGGTTGACCCGCCACCCTCACTTTTTTTAAAAACTCAAAAATCGTCACCGGCATACCAATGGGTAGATCCACAAACGAATGGTCCTGTTCAATGGTGATGGCTCCGATAAACTTTCCGTCAAGCTCGGCCTCATTGGCTATGGCACCGACAATATCCTTTGGTTTGGCCCCATGGACCTCACCGACCTCTATACGAAAGCGCTCCATTCCCTTTCCGGGCGGCAGAAGGGCTGCCTTTCTTCTGGATGTCGGTTTTTTACGGGTAGTTTCATCCTTGACCGCATCCTCGATATGGGAAGGTTTATCCGCAAATATAGCCGTTGGTCTGTCCGTTGGTTTAACCTTGTTCCGGGAAGGGTCAAGTGGGGGTTTGACTGGCGACCGGAAAGATTTCCCCTTGGGTTTTTCAACCCCGGGCAGGGACCCTTCAGGAACAGGTGTCGTTTTTTTATCCGCTGAGATAAGCAGCGGCTTATCTCCCTGGAGCATGAAGGCAAGGGCGGCAGCGATATCCAAAGCCGGCACATCGTGCTCCTGGCGGTACTGATCCATGAGGTTAAGGTAGAGCCCCAGCTCTTTTGAAGCGAGGGTGTCTGTTATGCTCTGGTTAAAATCTGCAATGCGCTTGTCATTTATCGCCTCGGTTGAAGGCAGGTTCATCATCTCGATCTTCTGGCGGGTGGTCTTTTCTATCACCCTGAGCATCCATCTTTCCCTTGGGGAAACAAAGAGGATGGCATCTCCTTCCCGCCCTGCCCTGCCGGTTCTGCCTATTCTATGGACATAGGACTCGGCACCGTTGGGTATATCGAAGTTGATAACGTGGCTGACCCTCTCCACATCAAGCCCCCGGGCCGCCACATCGGTGGCAACAAGAATGTCTATCTTTCCTTTTTTAAACCGGTCAATGGTCCTTTCCCTTGCATTCTGGGCAATGTCTCCATTAAGGGCAACCGCAGCATACCCCCTTGCCTCAAGCTTTTCCGCAAGTTCCAGGGTCGCCGTTTTTGTGCGGACAAAAACAATGATCGCATCAAAGGTCTCAGCCTCAAGAATTCTGGTCAGAGCATCTAACTTGTGGGTTCCCTTCACCATCCAGAAGCGCTGACGAATGGTTGCCGCAGTTGCCGTACGCAGTCGTATGGATACATCTTTAGGGTCGGTGAGATACTTTACGGCTATCTTCTTGATAGGGGCTGGCATGGTCGCCGAAAAAAGGGCAATCTGGCGACCTTGCGGGGTCTGTTCGAGTATCCACTCCACGTCATCGATAAATCCCATCCTCAGCATTTCATCGGCCTCGTCAATCACAAGGGTCATGAGGGAGGCAAAATCAAGCACACCCCGCTTCATCAGATCCATGAGACGGCCGGGGGTCCCCACGATCACATGCACCCCCCGTTTCAGCTGGTTGAGCTGACCTGCATATGCCTGTCCCCCGTAAACGGGCAGGACATTAAACCCCTTGATGCGGGCACCATAACTCTTAAAGGATTCCGCCACCTGGATGGCAAGTTCCCTTGTGGGTGCGAGCACCAGCACCTGGGGTTTTTTCAGTTTAACGTTGATGCGGGAGAGAAGCGGCAGGGCAAATGCGGCGGTTTTACCCGTTCCTGTCTGGGCTTGGCCCAGAAGATCGCGACCTGCCATTATATGGGGAATGGTTTCGGCCTGGATGGTGGTCGGGGTTTCATACCCCAGGTCGTTCAATGCTTTTAGTACGGGCTTTATCAGCCCCATTTCGTTGAAACCAGCCTGGGATAAACCGGACTCGCCTTTATCGGGGTCGGAAGAAGTGTCTGACGACATAATTTTTTAATTACCTCAAAAAGAAATGGCCAATGGAATTGGCCGAAAGTTTATGATTTTTACATCTACTAAACATACACCATTGGTTTCTTTTTTGCAAGTCCTTGTAATATTCCCTTTTTTATGGTTTATCATGGTCTATGACAAAACGATTGAACAAAGGACCTGGTCAAAGAACCAGTCAACAAACAAAAAAACATTCAGGCCGGAAAAACGTACGAAAAGTTTCCGCCAAACAAGAGAGCATGAACATGACACCTGGTGCAGACAAGGACCTTGCAGATATTTTCAAACAAATAGGCTCACCTGCGCCATCCCCCTTTGTCCCCGATCCATTCCAGGTCGAGGCCGTGGAGGCCATCCAGACTACAGACTGCCTTGTCACCGCCCCCACTGGGGCCGGCAAAACCTGGATTGCGGAAACAACGGCCAGACAGTTCCTTGAAAGGGGTTTGAAAATCTGGTATGCAACCCCGCTAAAGGCCTTGACCAACTCCATTCATGCACAGTTCACAAAGCTCTTCGGCCCGGACAAGGTGGGCATTTTAACCGGTGATATAAAGGAGAACCCCAACGCTCCCATGATCATCGGGACCACTGAGATACTCCGAAACCAGCTCTACGACGCCATGCATACCGGCAAAGACCTTGGGGCCGATTTTATCATCCTTGACGAGGCTCACTTTCTTGGAGACGAGGAACGGGGCGTTGTATGGGAGGAAATCATCATCTATCTTCCGGTGAGGATCCCACTTTTAATGCTCTCTGCCACCATCGGAAATACTGGACTCATTGCCGAATGGCTCACGGCCATCCGGGGCAAAGAGTGCCGCGTAGTCCAGGCTGAAGAGCGCCCGGTGCCCCTGTTTCCCCTTTTCCTGAACCCCACTGGTCAGCTCTCCCCCCTCCTGGGAAAGTCCAGCGGCAAAAAAAAGATCACCCTCCACAGGGGTGTTGCAGAATATCTAAAGGCAAAACCAAGACCCCAGATCAGCCAGCCAGGCCGCCTGCCGGATTTTTCCCAGATCCTCAAGGTTCTGAACCAATTTAACCTGCTTCCGGCCATCTTTTTCTTAAAATCAAGGGCCGACTGTGACCATGCCATAAAGAGCTGCACCGGCGAGATCCTGGCAAAGGATCCCCAAACAAAAAAGCGCCTTGCCCTGCGCATAGACGAACTTACAAGGTCGAACAAACATCTTGCCCGTCACAGCCAGCGCCAGATCCTGGAACATACGGCAGCGGGCTCCCACCATTCAGGCCAGCTCCCGGGCTGGAAGGTGGTTGTCGAGACCCTCATGGCCGAGGGGCTTCTCTCTGCCATGTTTGCCACATCAACCGTGGCTGCAGGGGTAAATTTTCCTGCAAGGAGTGTGGTGATTCTCAACTCTGACCGGTTCAACGGCACCGAATTCCTCCCCCTGACCGCCAGCGAATTCCAGCAGATGACGGGGAGAGCCGGTCGCAGGGGCATGGATAAAATCGGATTTGCCGTTGTAATTCCCGGCCGCTTCATGGATCTCAACCATTCGGCACGAATGCTCACAGCCCCGCCCCTTGACGTAAAGAGCCAGATCAAGATCAACTTCTCCATGACCCTGAACCTGCTTTTATCCCACACCCCCGAAAAGATACGGCTGTTGCTGGATAATTCCTTTGCCTCCCACATGATCACCAAGGGCAAACGAGGCAATTACGCAAGACGAGCCTTTGGGGCGGACCTTGAACATCTCTGGGATCATTTCATGGCCCACCTTGATTTTCTAAAGCAGGAAAATTTTGTGTCTGAAGACGACACCCTCACACCCGATGGAGAATGGGCTGCCCAGCTCAGAATGGACGCCCCCCTACTGGTTGCCCAGACCCTGAGGCTCGGCCTTCTTCCGGAAAGGGATCCTGTGATGCTGGCGGCTGTCATGGCATCGTTTGTCAGCGAAAAAGAATTTGAAGATGAGAGCCTGGAAAGAAGAATGCTGCCCAAGCGGGTGATACGACAATTTCTCACCCTGAGAAAAGGATTAAAGCCCTTTGCCGCAAGTCTTATGGATCAGGGTTTTGATGCGCCCTTCCTCTATCTTCAACCTGCCTCGGTCATGCTTGCCTGGGCAGGCGGCGAGCCCTGGGAGGCCACAGTAAAACGAACCTCGTTTGCCGAAGGGGATCTTGCCAGGCTGATCCTGAGAACCGCCGAAAATCTGCGCCAGCTTGCCGGTGTCAGACACACCTTCCCCATTATTGCGGCAACGGCCATTGAGGCGATAGAACTGATTCGACGAGAGCCGGTTGTGGACGGTACGGAAACCTATGAAGACGAGGTTGAAGATCAGACTGAAAATCAAAAAAATTAATTACATCCTTGGGAACTGGAAGATGATCGTCCACCTTCTATTTAAAACCAGACGGTTCGGGGTGAACAATCATGGATGGTCAAATCATCCATCAATATTTGGAAATCCCCTGGGCATTACCCATACCCTGAAGAATTACCGGATGATGAAAATCAGGGCTTTTTCAGGATTCATACCCCTGAACGACGCCATTGAAATTTTCCCTGCCCATGCAAAAAAGCACGGTTATAAGGCCATATCCAAACCAGACAGAAACGAACAATGAAAAGATAAAACCTATCAGGAGCAAAAATAAGATGTCAGAAGATACCAAAAAAGTGATCTATTCCATGATCCGGGTGAGCAAGTTCTACGATAAGAAACCTGTGCTCAAGGATATTTCCCTTTCATATTTTTACGGGGCAAAGATCGGAGTGCTTGGCCTGAACGGATCGGGCAAGAGCTCGCTCCTCAAGATCCTTGCAGGCATTGATCGAGATTTTAACGGGGAAACCATCCTGTCCAAGGGATTTACCGTAGGCTATCTCGAACAAGAACCCCTTGTGGACTCGGATAAAACCGTGCGCGAGGTTGTGGAAGAGGGAGTCCAGGAGACTGTGGATCTTGTTAACGAATACGAGGCTGTCAATGAAAAATTTGCCGAGCCCATGTCCGACGAAGAGATGGACAAGCTTATCCAGCGCCAGGGAGATCTCCAGGAAAAGCTCGACCATCTAGAGGCCTGGGACCTTGACTCAAGACTCAAGATGGCCATGGACGCCCTGGGGTGTCCTGACGGAGATACAAAAGTTGCAGTAATCTCGGGGGGTGAGAAACGGCGGGTTGCCCTTTGCAGGCTCCTCCTGAAGCAGCCGGACATCCTGCTTCTTGACGAACCGACCAACCACCTGGATGCGGCTTCGGTCTCCTGGCTTGAACAGCACTTGAGCAGGTATCCAGGAACGGTAATCGCAGTCACCCATGACCGTTATTTCCTTGATAACGTGGCAGGCTGGATATTAGAGCTCGACCGGGGGGAAGGAATCCCCTGGAAGGGTAACTACTCTTCCTGGCTCGAGCAGAAGCAGAACCGCCTGAAAAACCAGGACAAACAGGAGAGCAAACGCCAGAAGACTCTGGCGAGAGAACTTGAATGGATCAGGATGTCGCCCAAGGGAAGAAGGAGCAAATCCAAGGCAAGAATCAGCGCCTACGACAATCTGTTAAACCAGGATTCAGGAACGAGGGACAAGGATCTTGAGATTTTTATTCCCCCGGGACCAAGGCTTGGCGACAAGGTGGTTGTGGCAAAGGATATCAAAAAATCCTTTAACTCAAGGGTTTTAGTAGAAAACATGAGCTTCATCATTCCACCGGGGGGCATCGTCGGCGTGGTGGGTCCCAACGGGGCGGGGAAATCAACCCTGTTCAAGATGATCACCGGAAAGGAGACTCCCGATTCAGGCGTCCTTGAGATCGGGGACACGGTAAAGATCGCCCATGTGGACCAGGACAGGGACGTTCTTGATCCGGAAAAAACCATCTGGGAGACCATCGGCGGCGGCAGCGACAACATTCTCCTGGGAGGCCGGGAGATCAACTCCCGGGCCTATGTCTCAAAGTTCAACTTCTCCGGGTCTGATCAGCAGAAGAAAGTCGGGATGCTGTCCGGCGGCGAGCGCAACCGGGTTCACCTTGCCCGAATCCTCAAGGAGGAGGCCAACCTCATACTTCTGGACGAACCGACCAACGACCTTGACGTCAACACCATGCGGGCCCTTGAGGAGGCCCTGGAAAACTTTGCAGGTTGCGCAATTGTAATCAGCCATGACCGGTGGTTCCTGGACAGAATCGCAACCCATATCCTGGCCTTTGAGGGCAAGGGAGAGGTCCTCTTCTTTGAAGGGTCCTACTCAGATTACGAGACAGACAGAAAAAAACGCCTCGGCATCAAGGATGATCAGTCTGAGACCTTTAAATACCGTCAGCTGACACGTTAATTTCAACATTCCTACGGCCGGATGTCTCTCTGGCCCCGGCCGTTTCGATTTTTTTATAAGAAACTCCCACCGAAACATCCTAGTGGGAGTCTCGACTTTAGAGCCCTCTTTGGTTCTCCTGCCCGGAACATTCAAAACCAAAGGGTCGAAAATCAACCACTGGGAGAATGGACTCCCTTGCCGTCATACTTCTGGGAGAAATACCGAACCTAGACATGGTTGTGGGCGGGATCATAATCCTCTCAGCCACCCTCCTTGCATCCCTTAGCAAAGGTCATTAATTCAGCAATTCTAATTATGCAATGTCAGCGTTGGGGGCGACGGCCAGTATCGCCTTGCTGAACATCAAGAAACAAAGGGGATCAGTTTTTCGGACAGGACAACCCCCCCAACTTTCTTCGTTCAGCAAGGTGATACTGGCTGACGCCTAAAGAAGGAAGTCAAAATTAGAACTGCTGTCATTAATTAATTAATAATTCTTGATTAATAGGGTTATCTGATTTATATATACAGGTTTCACTGACATTATCCAGGGAAAATATGAGGAAAACAGCAGCTTA
>JAVEQI010000033.1:0-2619 GCA_034007745.1 Desulfobacterium sp. | reverse complement strand
AAGGAAGTCAAAATTAGAACTGCTGTCATTAATTAATTAATAATTCTTGATTAATAGGGTTATCTGATTTATATATACAGGTTTCACTGACATTATCCAGGGAAAATATGAGGAAAACAGCAGCTTAGATGACAAATACCACGGACAGACGAACGGCAAAAGAGATTGCAAAACGCCGCACCTTTGCGATCATAAGTCACCCGGATGCGGGCAAGACCACCCTGACGGAAAAGCTTCTTCTTTTTGGGGGGGCGATCAAGCAGGCCGGTGCCGTAAAATCAAGGAAAACGGCCAGGGCCGCCACCAGCGACTTCCTCACCATCGAGCAGGAGAGGGGCATCTCGGTCTCCTCGTCGGTAATGAAGTTCGAATACCGGGGATATGAAATCAACCTCCTTGACACTCCCGGGCATAAGGATTTTTCCGAAGACACCTACCGGGTGCTGACGGCCGTTGACTGCGCCATCATGATCATAGATTCGGGAAGGGGTGTCGAACCCCAGACAAAAAAACTCATGGAAGTGTGTCGCATGCGCAACACCCCCATCATCACCTTCATCAATAAACTTGACCGGGAGGGGATGGAGCCCCTGGATATATTTGACGACATCGAAAACAAACTTCAGATAGAATGTACACCCATGACCTGGCCAATTGGCATGGGTAAACGGTTCAAGGGAGTTTATAACCTTGAACAAAACGAACTCAAGCTCTTTTCACCCGGATACGTACCCACGGACAATAGGGGGATTGTGATCAAAGACCTTGGCGACCCGGAACTTGACCGCCAGCTTGGCTCCCAGGCCAATGAACTAAGGGACGATATAGAGCTTATCAAGGGAGCGGCCGATCCCTTTGATAAGGATTATTATCTCAAGGGAAGCCAGACCCCAGTTTTTTTCGGGTCTGCCATCAACAATTTTGGCGTAAGAGAAATGCTCGATGCCTTTGTTGAAATTGCTCCTGCTCCGGGTAAAAGAGCTACAGCAACCCGAATTGTTTCGCCTGAAGAAACTGCGTTTTCAGGTTTCACCTTTAAAATCCAGGCCAACATGGATCCAGCACATCGGGATAGAATCGCATTTTTCAGAATCTGTTCGGGCAAATTTACCAGGGGCATGCGGGTTCGCCACCACAGGATCGGCAAGGATATCATCCTGTCCAACGCCACCATATTCATGGCCCAGGAACGAAGCAACGTTGACGAGGCATTCCCCGGCGATATCATAGGCATCCACAACCACGGAACCATCAAGATCGGAGATACTTTCACAGACAAGGAACCTTTAAAATTCCTGGGCATCCCAAGCTTTGCCCCTGAACACTTTAGAAGGGTTATCCTCAAGGACCCTCTCAAGACTAAGTCCCTCCAAAAGGGTCTGCTCCAGCTTGCAGAAGAGGGAACTATTCAGGTATTCCGGCCCCAGATCGGCAACGACTACATTCTTGGTGCAGTAGGTTCCCTCCAGTTTGATGTGACCATGGCAAGGCTCAAGGCCGAATACAGCGTCTCTGCCGGATACGAACCCGTAGATCTAAGTGTGGCTAGATGGGTCACCTGCAAAGACAAAGAAACCCTCAAAAGATTTATAAAGGAAAACCAGTCAACCATAGCAACAGACTCCGAAGGGTGGACCACCTTTCTAACCACAAGCGAGTATCAGCTTGGATTTGCCGTTGAAGCGTGGCCGGATATTGAATTTCACAAGACACGGGAGTACAATTAGAGTATAGCACCCAGATGTCCTGGCGGACACAAATTTAGCTTTTAGCTCTTACCCATTGGCTAAAAGCTAACAGCTTTCGGTTCGAGCTTAATAAAAAAATCAACAATCAAATAAAGTGAGCATACAAAAGGAGACCACCATGACCGACAAACGAATCTTCAATTTCAATGCAGGACCAGCAGCCCTACCCCTTCCAGTTCTTCAGGAAATCCAATCCTCATTCCTCAACTTCAAAGGCTCGGGGATGTCCATTGTTGAAATAAGCCATCGATCCCCCCTGTTTGATTCTGTTATCAACGATGCAGTGGAGAGGACCAAGAGACTCCTCGGGCTTAACGATCGATTCCACGTGCTGTTTGTCCAGGGTGGGGCCAGCCTCCAGTTTGCCATGGCCCCCATGAACTTCTTGACCGAAGATAGGTCCGCCGACTTTGTCAACACCGGTACCTGGTCCACCAAGGCCATCAACGAGGCAAAGATCCTCAAGAAAAACTATTCGGTGGTGGCATCGTCCGAAGACAAGAACTTCTCCTACATCCCAAAGGAGATAAAGTTCAACAAGGATGCCGCCTATGTGCACATCACCAGCAACAACACCATCAAGGGCACCCAGTGGCAGACCTTTCCCGACACAAACAACGTGCCCATCGTGGCAGACATGTCATCTGATTTCATGAGCCGCCCCCTTGACATGGACAGGTTCGGCATGATCTATGCCGGGGCCCAGAAGAACATCGGCCCCTCAGGCGTTTGCATGGTCATCATCAGAAAGGATATGCTGGATCTTGCCACGGATGAACTCCCATCCATGCTGCGCTATTCCACCTATTCATCAAAGAACTCCATGTACAACACCCCGCCCTGCTTTGGCATATATACCATCCAGCTGGTT
>JAVEQI010000032.1:0-40973 GCA_034007745.1 Desulfobacterium sp. | reverse complement strand
TCACCTGATTTACTATGGAACTCTTGCCAAGTCGTCGCTACTGGTAGAGTTTCAAGGTTCGTTTTGCCGGAAGTCAAGTTTCGTTCCGGCCGTGCCGATTATGCAAGAACCTAACCGGACACTACTGATTTTCAATAACAAAATCACCGGTTTTATCCGGTGCATATAGATGGTAAAATTTAATTCAAGATTAAAGACCTGATAATCATATAAAGGCCACTGCCCGGATCGGAGATCCGTCTGCCTGTTGAAAGGCGAGGGGCAAACAGATGAACTTAATAGGCCCGGCCTGCAGTTGATCCAGGTTTGCCAAGTTTTCAACGATCACCATATCCGATCCAAGCAGAATCTTATGGATGGGATAGGCCTGGGTATCGGAACTGTCCGCAGAAATGGTATCAAACCCGATCCCTTTTAATCCTATCCCTGCCACCCACTCAGCAGCTTCCAGGGTGACTACCGGAAAGTTGGCAAAATAGTCGTCCTTTCCCCAATACTGGCTCCAACCTGGATAGTTGTTATTGAGGTCTACGTTGACGGCCTTGTATCCTTCCGATCGTATTTGTTCGGCAAGCGTATCTCCGATCGTATAAAGCTTCTGAGCGATGACTTTTCGGTTGTCGCAGTGGGGTCGCCACTTCTTTTTACTGATAAAATCCTGTAGGATATCCCTATCCAGGGAGAGAGCAAAAGAAATAACCGAGTTTGCTGATGGCAGAAGGTAGCGCGGATCGGCAGATAGCGGCCCGGCAGCAAGGAGGTCTCTGGTGGTTACACCAACCAAATCGACACCGAGGCTTACGGCCAGGGATTTGAGTTTCGTTTCTGCAGAAGCCATAGAAATTTCTCCTTAGAATGATACAATTGGCTAACTTTGAACATCTGTGGCTCGAGTCGGATAGCCGGGGACCACTGTACCTTGCGTATTCTTTTCGCGTTCTTACAACCGTTCTGAATGATTTTTATGACCTGACCACTTAGGTAAATCATCGTTCATATCAAACACCCGCATACCGTAGAACAAATGGCAACTAGGCTTGAAGCTGTCTGGAATTTTCGAAACATGCCCGAAATCAAAAAGAGATGGAAAGGCAAGCCACATTCTACGCCCTTCATCGGCAATCAGAGTTCCGCATATATCGCAGCTGACTTTGTATGGAAGAATGCGCTCGTGCTTATTAGACTCGTTGTTGTAGAAATGCAGATGATCGATACCGATGGTTATCCTGACATCACGCTTATGGAATATGGCTGCCCACTGCATGGGAGCACCGTGCAATTTTTTGCAGGCCAGACAATGGCATATCTTTGCATCCATAGGATCTGCGCACACTTCGTATTGGACTGTCTTGCAGTAGCAGCTCGCCCGGTATTTGGTTTTAAACGTGTCATCCTCAACAGATGCATAGTCGGGGCCGAATTCATTTTTCTTTTGAATCATATTAGTTACTCATATTGGACGTTAAATGCTTTATTATATTATTTCAGTTTCAGTTAAAGATTTATCCTGCTCAATTAACGCATGGAAGAATTTGATAGAACTATATTGAAACTTTCTAAGAATGATCCAATGTGAGATAGATCCTAATATAATACCTATCCCAAAGGGAATGAGCTTCAAGATCAAATTTAAAAAAAACTTTTTTACTAATGCTTTTTGCAGTTTTTTAATCATTAATCTTACGCCTTGTCTGATAGCTTTTCAACCATTTTTTTACCAATTGAATTGCCAAAACTCACAACAGCCCCCTGTGTCAGGATAGATGTCGGTGTGCCATGAAGACTAAGCCGATTTAATAAGTTTAGTCATGCTATATCAGTGATGAGAGTAGGCCTCTCGGTGTCGTCTATCAGGAGAAGATACCAAACCGCCTTGAGCTGCATCCGTAAAGAGCGGTTGTGGTGAGCGTCAAAGGAAAAGGCGGGAATAATCCCGCAAGGTATGAACGAAGGAGACGAACACAAGTGAACCATCGAAGAAGTGTCGATAATTGCAACAGATGTCAAAACCGGGATCTTGACATTATCCTGGGACAAATCAGACGGACACCTGAGTTCTGGTCTGGTGACATCCGGCATAGAGATGGCGTGAACTTCGAATCAGGCGCTGATATTATACAGGCATATCAAACCGATTTGGGAAGTAACCTTTACAAACTGTGGAACCGTATGAGTTTAGGCAGTTATCATCCCCAACCTGTACGACAGGTTCTGATCCCTAAAGGAGATGATTTCGTTCATTGGGCATACCAACTGTAGCTGATCGAACAGCACAGATGGCGGCAAAGATGATAATTGAACCAAGGCTGGAGCAGATATTCCATCCGAGTTCATATGGCTATCGCCCCGGTAGGGGTGCTAAAGATGCGGTTGAACAAGTACGCCGAAACTGCTGGCGCTATGATTGGGTATTGGACATGGATATCAAGGCTTTCTTTAATGGTATTTATATCCGGGAATGGCAGAGTAATGCTATGACCTGGGATCAAGGATATCAAAAATATACTTGAGAAACAATTGAAGGATTAGGCTTTTCCCCTAATGCAAGGATGGTTGAGTTCTGAAGCTGTGATTAATGATTTTGAACGTAGAACTTGTTTCTTAATTTTTTTGTCTCTTTTATCTCTAATCTAGGCCAAAAGAAGTCTCCAATAAAAATTTTTCTATCAGCCCTTTTAAAAATCAATTATATTTTTAATAATTCAAATTATCGAAATGGAGTGGTCGGTTAGCTCCACCACGCCTATTGCAAATCGATATTCCAGTCATATCTATGTGTGACGTAAGTTTTAGTGACGAATTTGTGGTTGTATTCAAAGTAGTTATGCCCAGGTGCGAGTGCTGTTTTTATTCCCCTACAAGTTCCATGAGGTACATAACAACACAAGTGGAGTTAACCGACTACCCGATTTATTGAATTATCTTTACAGGCAAAAAAAAAGAGGGTCTACGTGGATTAGTGTGATAAGAATATTATTGAAGCGCTGTAGAGTCTATAACATGCTGAAATTACATGTCACTAACAGAAAAACATCTTATTTTTACACTAATCTGTGATGAGCCAAAAAAGATTGCTACGAAAGATGGCTTACCTGAGATGGGGTTATGAGATTGTCACCCGGAGATTAGGACCGGAGGCAAGAGGTCAAAGTTAGAATAAATGTTGTTAGCCGCCACAACCCACTCAAAGGGGTTGTGTAATGGAAACTTTTCCCAAAATGGAGGATTTACCGTTGAAACACAAGTTGTTGTTTTTTATTTTATTGGTATGCGCAAGCATTGTAATGCCTGGGCTCAGCGGGTGCAACGATAGCAGTAATCATAAACAGCACCAGGCAAAAGATCCGGTCGCCAATCCCTATTTATCCTCTGCGCTGTACGGAATAACTCATTTTGATCCTTCCCAAAGTGACTCTACTCCCTATGGTCCTCCAAATGGAACTTTTAATGTCGATCCCCTGAAGCAGCCGATCTCCCCGGGTGGGCCGGTCAATATCGTTACGCTAGCATCAACTTCGGATTCCCATATGTGGGCAATAGGCAGCGACAGGGTTTCCTACATAGATGTCAGAGATGGTGGATGGAAGGAGGTGGCTCGTGAAAATGCTCCAGCGTATTTATCCGATGATTTAAAATTCATCGACCCTGAAACACATAAAAAGGTCGGAGGGGCTACATTTGAGGGGATGAATTCTGACGAGGTAGACTTAGAACTCATGGATAACTACGGAGAAAAATATCGCTTACGCATAGCCAACGGCATTTATTCTGCTGTAGACCGAGACAACGTTCTTTATGCAAATTTTGGTAACGGAGTGTTTGCATTTGCCCTCAATGATCAGGAAAATCCCTCTGCTGGGATAAAGATAAAATATATGATGGAAAATGCCATCGAGGAGATAGGTGCGGCAGACAAAGGGGCGGTTTTGTGCGGCCTGACAATGACCTACGATGGTTTTCTCGTAATCAACTTCTCCAACGGAATTGCCGTAGTGGATCGGACACTTGACTCTATTAAATCAATGCTGTCTTTCGAAAATGAGAAAACCAGCAACTCGGTAGCTATAGACGAGAAAAATGGAATATACCTGGCCACAGATACAAAAATGCGAAAGCTTGTTTGGACAGGCACTGAGCTGTCTGACGAGGAGGCCTATGGAGCTTGGAGTTCTTCCTATGATTTTTCAGAAGAAACACCTCCTATCGTTAAGCATACGACAGGAACAGGTTCCACTCCCACCCTCATGGGCTTTGGTGACGATGCGGACAGGCTGGTTGTTATAACCGACGGTTGCAAACAGATGAATCTTGTGGCCTTCTGGCGGGATGAAATACCAGAAAGTTTTGTTCATAAGCCTGGTACCAAATCCCGCCGCATTGCCGGGCAGATTCCTGTGACCTGCGGCTTTGACACTCCCCCGGCATGGATTCAATCAGAACAATCGGTGGTGGTAAGAGGCTATGGAGCTTTTGTGGTCAACAATTTGCCCTTTGATGCGGATAATATGGAGAAGTTAAACAATATCCTTGGTGTTACTACCTTAGGGCCGGTATATCCACCTTCCTACGGGGTGGAGCGGTTCCGCTGGAACACGGAAAATCACCAGTGGGAATCGGTGTGGAACCGCACTGATGTCTCTTCTACCAGCATGGTGCCGATTCACTCCCAGGCAAGCAGCATGGCAGTGGTGAGCGGTTATTACAAGGATGGTTGGGAGATTACCGGCATGGACTGGGACACTGGTGAAATCGTCCATCGCACCCTGTTCGGCAAGAGCAACTACGGCAACGGATCCTACGCCATAATACAGTTCCTTCCCACCGGAGACTTACTCTTTAACAGCCTGGTGGGGCCCTACCGGGTAAACTACGAAAACTAAGGGAGTTAGATTGTTTTTTTGGGAAGTTCCCGAAACAAATTAAGCAAACTATCGCTGAATATTATTACTGTCATCTATTTTAGGAATTTGAGATATGCAACAGATGAAATTTTTTTTCCGGCTGCTACTTTTCTTGCTTTTCCTGTTTACGGTGGTGGGGTGCGACAACAGTTCCTCTTCGACCAGCCCCACGGACATCATCTCCGACGCCTATATTTTCAGCCTTCCGCTGGTGATGGTGGCCGCCACCATGCAGTATGCGACAAACACCGTGGAGGCTAGCTCCAAAAAGGCACCTCTGAATCAGCTGCACCACGCCACAGATCTGGCAAAAGCCGGCTTTCAGGGAGTAGTTTCCCCCAATGTTGACACCCTTTATTCCCAGGCATTTATCGATCTGAAAGATGGACCTTTGGTTTTTGTAAAGCCTGAATCAGATCGATACTGTTCGATGCAGTTTATGGATGGCTGGACAAATTCTGTGGGCATTGCCGGTTCCGGAGGGGGTGGAGGGAATACTTACGCTGAGCAGGTCTGCATCCTCATAAACGAGGACGACCATGATACCGTTGTTCCCCCGGGAATGACAGAAATTAAATTCTCCGGGAACCTCGGCTGGATCATCGGACGGACCCTGTGTGAAGATGAGGATGACCTTGTAAACGTCTGGAACATTCAAGATCAGATGCAGCTGCTGCCTCTGTCCGCTTATCTCGATGGCGGAAGCTATGTTCCCCCTACTGGGACCTACGACCCAGAGTACGACTATGTTCCGGTGGAGCGTGTTACCAGCATGTCCCCTGTTGAATTCTTCGAAGAGGCCAATAGGTTGATGCAGGAGAATACCCCTGTTGCAGCAGATCAGCCCATGATGGATAAGCTTCGATCGATAGGGGTCGGGCCAGGGCTAACCTTTGACCCCGGGGTTCTCGGAAAGGACGCCGATGCCATCGACAAGCCTTGGAAGGATATGTTAAAAAGGGTTGATGAACGGATAAAAGAATCCAGTCGCATGTTCTTCGTTTATTGGAACTCCTGGGAGTTCCTAGGTGAGCCTATTTCTGAGTTTGGCACAGAGTATGATTACCGCGCCATGGTTGCACTGGCGGGGTTAGGTGCCAACCCGGTCTCTGCCGCCATCTACGCCAGCGCTAACAGAGACTCGGACGGCAGCCCTTTAAAAGCTGGAGGATACTACAAGGTCCATTTCGAAGCAGGAGCCCTGCCGCCAACACTGGAGGACGGATTCTGGTCGATCACCGTTTATGGAGATGACAACTTCCTGATCCCAAACAGTATAGATCGCTACAGCATCAACGATAGGACTCCCCTCACCTTTAACGAGGATGGCTCACTGGACCTTTTTATTCAGCCCGAAGCACTCAAGGACAACGACTCTCTAAAGGCTAACTGGCTTCCAATAGGCGACGACGGATTTCACCTGCTATTGAGGATATACTGTCCGGATATGGAAATAATAGACGCAGGCTGGCAAGCCCCGGGCATCGTACATGATTAACTCTGACTCAACAGCTCTGTAGTTTATCCACGCATCCTGCTTGCCCGTTTCCAGAGTTGTGACTAATTATTCTTTGTATAAGTCTTCAGGGACCGAGAAACTCCATGATACCAAGGCAATGCAAAACACAGTATTGCTGGGGAGGTGCAACGTACATTCGAACGGATTCGACACAATCCAGAAGCTTGGCCGGTGTTTTCATGCCGAGCCCGAAGATGGCTCACCGACAGGGAACCAATATTCGACCCGGGTTTTCATCCGTCCAGTTACGGATATAGGCCTGGCAGGAGTTGTCACCATAATTTTTTCAGAAACTTTCATTTGCCGTTGGCATAAATTTCACAATCGAGTATTATTGCCATAAGTTTTACTATCCAGTGCGTAATAATTAATGTTTCATCAAGCCCAGACAGGAGAAATCATGACTGAACCTGAAAAGACTTCAAAAACAATAGGGGAAATTGTTGCAGAGGATTACCGCACCTCAGCGGTTTTTGAAAAATATGGAATAGATTTTTGTTGCGGCGGCGGGGTGGCACTAACTGCAGTGTGCCAGGAAAACAATCTTGATTGTCAAATAGTACAACAGGAAATTGAGGCGGCAAAGAGCGAACCCCTTGACCGAAGCCAGAATTATGCGGCATGGGATCTCTCTTTTCTTGCCGACTATATTGTCAACACTCACCATGGCTACCTCAACGAGGAGATGGCGCCGATTGCCGCATATGCCCATAAGATATCGGATGTCCACGGTGCCAAACATCCAGAGGTGATTAAAATTGCAGCCATTTTCGACAAGATTGTCTCTGACATGACAGGTCATCTCGTTGAAGAGGAGGAGGTCCTTTTCCCTGGGATTAAACGGGCCGAGGCAGCCAAAAAGAAAGGGGAAGCCCCCGTAAAAAAGGATCGTGAAATAATAAGGATCTCCCTTGGGAAACTTCAAGTAGAACACGAAGAAATCGGTGATGCGGTCCATGAAATCCGTCACCTTGCGAATAATTATGCGATACCGGAAGATGTCTGCAACACCTTTGTGGTTACTTACAAGAAACTCAAGGAGTTTGAGGATGATCTGCACAGGCATGTCCATCTTGAAAACAACATCCTTTTTCCTAAGGCGATGGAGCTTTAAATTATTGCCAGAGGGCATGGAACCGGATGCGGTCATTCCTGGTGTGATACACCGGCCTGAGCGACAAGGTTGATCTAATAAAAACATGTAGACTCAGGGATCGAACACGTATAGGATAAATTCTTGTTGGTAAAGATTAAAGGAGACTGTGCAGATGAAGAATAAGATAACGTTACCGGCCATGGGTGCTACACTCCTTTGGGCGTCCCTTTTGGTGTTCGGGTGCAGCACAAGCCACGATGTTCAGCTGGCACCCGTGGAGATTAAGCCCATTCACATCACCATTGATGTCAATGTCAAGGTGGACAGGGCTCTGGATGATTTTTTTGGTGATCTTGATAAAGCAGAGAATGAGATAAAAGAGTAGCAGGGGGAGATATGAAAACAAAAAAAATAGTGTTGCTTACAATTCTGGTCGTCCTTGTTTCAATTGTTGGAGTTCAGGGAGCTTTTCCCAACGGCATCAAGGAGAGGATGAAACAGAGGCTGCCTGAGATAGTTCAGATGAAGCTTGATGGAATCGTCGGTGAAAATGCCCAGGGTTTTCTCGAGTTTGTCACGGACAACAAGGTTAATGCAGACTTGATTGCTGCCGAAAACAAGGACCGACAGGCTGTCTATTCCGCCATATCTGCCCAGCAGGGGGTTGACGTTCAAACTGTGGGTCAAAGAAGGGCCATCCAGATTTTCAGCCAGGCCCAGAAAGGCGAATATTTGAAAAACGAACAGGGCTCCTGGTACAAAAAATGATTGACACGCCTTTCATCAGCGTATAAGAGTATTCTAACTCAGGCAGAAGCCTGAACACCATGCCCATGAACTCCGTACATATCTACCAGAGGTATACTGATATGATGCGGGAAGACAATCAGTATAATTTTTCACTTAAACCACGAAGGTTGCAATGTTGAGGTCATATGTTTTGGCCCGCAATCCTTTGTGGTTTTTTAATTTAAGGAGTAGGATATGGATTTTATTTCAAGAGGCTCAAAAGGTTCGGCAGTTTCAAGAAAAATTGCGGCCTTGGCAGTTTTTTGTATGCTGGCAATGGCGGGCAGCGCCTTTGCACATTTTGGAATGGTAATTCCCTCGGACAGCATGGTGATGCAGGGGGAAGAGCGATCGATCACCCTTGATCTCTCCTTTTCCCATCCCTTTGAACTGAAGGGGATGGACCTTGTAAAACCAGCTTCTTTTTTTGTTGTGAAGGACGAGCAGAGGGAGGATCTCCTGCAGAGTCTTAAACCTGCAAAGATCATGGGCCGTGACGGATTTAAAGCTGTTTACAACATCAAACGTCCCGGGGCATATGCGTTTTGCATGATACCCGAGCCCTATTGGGAGCCTGCCGAAGAGTGCTTCATCGTTCATTACACCAAGACCGTTGTTGCAGCCTTTGGAGGCGAGGATGGCTGGGATGATCCCGTGGGGCTTAAAACAGAGATTGTTCCCCTGTCCAAACCCTATGGTCTCTATGGGGGGAACCTGTTCCAGGGGGTGGTGCTTTTAGACGGTAAAGCAGTTCCCCATGCAGAGGTGGAAGTCGAGCACTACAACCGCACAGGCAAGGCCAAGGCACCGACCGATTATATGGTGACCCAGATGGTCAAAGCCGATTCCAACGGAATCTTCTCCTATGCGGTTCCTTCTGACGGGTGGTGGGGATTTGCAGCCCTTAATTCTTTGGATGAAGGGATGATGCATAATGGCGAAAAAAAGGATGTAGAACTGGGGGCCGTTCTGTGGGTTGAATTCCATAAGTGGGGGGCAGACAGGTAGTATGCATATTTCAGAGGGTGTTTTGTCCGGTCAGGTACTTGTGGCGGGGGGTGTTCTTGCCTTTGCCGGAACTGCCATTGGGTTGAAAAAAATCGACTATGACAGTATTGTTCATGTGGCAATTCTTGCATCGGCCTTTTTCGTGGCCTCCCTCATCCATGTGAACCTGGGACCCTCAAGCGTCCACCTTATCCTCAACGGTGTGGTGGGCCTGCTTCTTGGGTGGGCCGCCTTTCCCGCCATCCTCGTGGCCCTCCTTCTCCAGGCTGTTTTTTTCCAGTATGGAGGAATAACGGCCCTCGGGGTTAATACCCTTATCATGGCAACCCCGGCCGTTGTCTGCTATTATCTTTTTTCCCCGTTTCTGAACAGGGGAAAACGAACCGTGTTTGCCGCCTCCTTTATGGCCGGTGCCGGATCTGTACTTTTGTCCTGCCTGTTTCTGGGGTTTGCCCTTTATTTTACGGAAAAAAGCTTTCTTGAGGTTTCCATTCTTATTATAACGGCCAACCTTCCCATCATGATCATTGAAGGGGTGGTCACAGGATTCATGGTTACATTTCTCCAGCGGGTCTACCCTGAAATTCTGCCGGGGAAAAGGAGGGTCGGTTGAACAGTAAAGAGTTAAAATTCAGCTCCTTTCAAGGTGTCTGCAAGGAGTTTTCTGTGGGGTTGTTGCGGATTTCTCTGGTGCTGATTATTCTCGTATTCTGGTGGTGCAGCCCGGTTTCTGCTCACAAGGTGTACGTGTTTGCCTGGGCCGAAGGGGGTGTTGTATATACCGAAAGCAGCTTTGGCGACCGCAGGGTGAACAATGGCAGTATCGAGGTGGAAGACATGGCCGGAACCCTTGTAACAAAAGGGGTTACGGACGATGAAGGGAACTTTTCATTTAAGATTCCAGAGGATGTCAGCTCTGATCTTGTTGTGAATCTCGACGCCTCCATGGGCCATCGGGCCATATGGACCGTGCCCCTTGCCGAGATGCAGCAGGCAATGGGGCAGGGGGCTTTATCCGGTGATTCATCCGAGGATTCAAAAGCTTCCCTCGACCTTGCCATGGCCCAAAAGGAGAAGCTCGAAAAAGGGCCTTCGGCGGTGAAGATCGTTGCTGGCATCGGCATCATATTTACCCTGGCCTTTGCCGGAGCCTGGGTCCGTGGTCGAATCAACCAGAGGCGAATCAACCAGGGGCAGGGCGGTAAGGGGCAGGTCAGGAGGGGGCAGGGTGATTGATGAGCAACTCGCCCTGGGCGATTCGTTCATCCACAGGCTCAGCCCCGGTGTCAGGGTGGTTGCGGCCCTTGTTGTCTCTTTCAGCCTGGCCCTTTCCAACGATTTCTACGTGCTCGGGCTCTATTTTATCCTTGCCCTGATCCTTATAGGGCTTGCATCCCTCCCACTCGGGGCGGTTTTCAAGCGCCTCAAGCCCATGTTTCTTTTTGTTCTGATGATCTGGGTTATCCTGCCCTTTACCTTTAAAGGAGAGGCTTTTGCACATCTGGGGCCGTTTACTGCAACACGACCAGGTCTTGAGCTCTGCCTCAGGATATCCATCAAGTCTGTCTCAATTCTGCTGGTCTTTATCGCACTTTTGGCGACAATGACCGTTGCCGCCCTGGGCCAGGCTCTCCACCGCCTCAAGGTTCCAAACAAGCTCGTCTTTCTGCTTCTCATGACCTACCGCTACATAGCCGTGATTCACGGGGAGTATACAAGGCTTGTCAGGGCCGCACGTTTCCGGGGATTTGTTCCTGGAACCAACCTTCATTCGTACAAGACCTACGCCTATATTGCTGGCATGCTCTTTGTCCGGGCATCCCTCAGGGCACAGCGGGTCCATAAAGCCATGCTGTGCAGGGGTTTTAACGGTAGATTTTACACCCTTGAGAGCCCGGTTGAAAACAGGTTAAATCCATATTTCATGGCTGTGATCGCCGGTTTAACCCTGGCCCTTATCGTAATGGAAATTATAGGGAAATAAATTTTTGAAAATTGTAAAAACGCCCGTTATCAGGCTTGAAAAGATCTCATTTACCTATCCAGGCTCAACAGCCAAGGTCCTTGACTGCCTTGACCTGGACCTTTATGCCAGGGATCGCATAGGCATGATGGCGCCCAACGGCAGCGGAAAAACTACCCTATTCCATACGATCATGGGGCTCTGTCGGCCGGATTCGGGCAGAATTGAAATCTTTGGCCGACCTGTATCAACCGAGGTGGAGTTTCAAAAGGTCCGGTCAAAGATCGGGCTGATGTTCCAGGATGCCGATGACCAGCTTTTTTGTCCCACAGTGGTGGATGACGTTGCCTTTGGCCCCCTTAATCTCGGGCTTACACCGAAAAATGCGCTTAAGAAAGCCCGGGATATCCTTGCAGCCCTTGGAATCGCCGACCTTGAGCCCGCCATCACCCACAGACTCTCCGGCGGCCAGAAGCGGCTCGTTGCTCTTGCCTCGGTGCTCGCCATGGAACCCAGGGTTCTCCTCCTTGATGAACCCACGGCAGGCCTTGACGATAAGGTCAAGGAGAGGCTGGTCGAGATCCTGAACACCCTCGATGTCACACTTTTGGTGATCGCCCACGATTTCAACTTTCTTACATCAATAACAGACAGGGTCTTTTCCATGGAAAACGGAAGGATTCTTCTGGACGACGAGGTTAGCGTCCACCAGCATGAGCATATGCACAAGCTTGGAAACCGGCCCCACAAACACGTGTAACCCCCTTTTTTTTGACCATCAAAAAGGGCGACCCCAAAAAGGCCGCCCCTACAACCCACTACCTATTACCCACTACCCACTACCCACTGTTTAATACCGGTATAGGTCTGATTTAAACGGTCCATTCACAGGCACTCCAATGTAATCGGCCTGCTCTTGAGTCAGCTTTGTGAGTTTTACGCCCAGGATATCAAGGTGAAGGCGGGCAACCTCCTCGTCAAGCTCCTTGGGCAGGACATACACCTTTTTTTCCAGATCTTCCCTGGCAAGCTTGATCTGGGCCAGGGTCTGGTTGGTAAAGCTGTTGCTCATCACAAAACTTGGGTGACCTGTTGCGCATCCGAGGTTGACGAGGCGTCCTTCGGCAAGAACGATGATGGATTTACCCGATTCCATGGTCCACTTGTCCACCTGGGGTTTTATAACGGACTTGGTGTTGGCCGGATTTTTTTCAAAAAAGGCCATCTCTATCTCGTTGTCAAAGTGGCCGATGTTGCAGAGGATGGATTCATCCTTCATTTTTTCCATGTGCTCGCCCCGGATAACATGGTAGTTGCCCGTTGCTGTGACAAAGATGTCTCCCTGGGGAGCGGCCTCTTCCATGGTCATGACCTGGAATCCTTCCATGGCTGCCTGGAGTGCGCAGATGGGGTCGATTTCCGTGATGATGACCCTGGCTCCATATCCCTTCATGGAGTCGGCACACCCTTTACCCACATCGCCGTAGCCTGCAACCACAACTACCTTGCCCGCAAGCATTACATCCGTGGCCCGCTTGATGCCGTCGGCCAGGGATTCCCTGCACCCGTAAAGGTTGTCAAATTTTGATTTGGTAACCGAGTCGTTCACGTTGATGGCGGGAAAGAGCAGTTCTTTTTTTGCGGCAAGGTGGTAGAGGCGGTGAACCCCGGTGGTGGTCTCTTCCGAGACGCCCCTGATTTTCTTCCCGATTTCGGTCCATTTTGTGGGGTTTAATTCATAACCTTTTTTGAGTCTTTCCATGAGAGCGATCTCGTCTGCACTGCCGGAAATGTTGTCGAGAAGGGAAGGGTCGGCCTCAACCCTGGCACCCTGGTGGACATAGAGGGTGGCGTCACCGCCGTCGTCCACGATCATGTCCGGCCCTGTTCCGTCGGGCCAGGTCAGGGCCTGTTCCGTGCACCACCAGAACTCTTCCAGGGTCTCACCCTTCCAGGCAAAGACAGATGCAGAGCCTTTTTCTGCAATGGCCGCTGCCGCATGGTCCTGGGTGGAAAAGATGTTGCATGTGGCCCATCTCAGGTCCGCACCAAGCTCGTACAGGGTGTCGATGAGCATGGCCGTCTGAATGGTCATGTGAAGGCTGCCCATGATCTTTAAACCGGCAAGGGGTTTTTCCTTACCGTATTTTTTTCTAAGCGCCATGAGGCCGGGCATCTCTTTTTCCGAGAGCTGCATATCCTTGTGTCCGTCCATGGCAAGGGTGATATCCTTGACCTTGTTTTTCAGATTTAAATCAAGGGGCTGCACCCCGGCTGTTTTTGCTGTCATTTTATCTACTCCTTAACTTCAGGCAGGCTTTGCAGTCCTGCTTTTTTTCTGATTTCTTCAACCTTGTCGGTTCGTTCCCAGGTGAAATCCGGGTCGTTGCGTCCAAAATGTCCATAGGCCGCTGTTTTTCTATAGATGGGTCTTCTCAGATCAAGGGTCTTGATGATACCGGCGGGTTTAAGTTCAAACACCTCGCGAACAATCTCAACGGCTCTTTTTTCCGAAATCTTGCCCGTTCCCATGAAGTCCACCATAAGGGATACGGGTTCTGCCACGCCGATTGCATAGGCTACCTGGATTTCACACTTGTTGGCAAGGCCTGCAGCAACGATGTTTTTGGCGATGTAACGTCCCATGTAGGATGCGCTTCTGTCCACCTTGGAGGGGTCCTTGCCTGAAAAGCATCCGCCGCCGTGGCTTCCCTGGCCACCGTAGGTATCAACGATGATCTTTCTACCGGTGAGCCCGCAGTCTCCCATGGGGCCGCCAAGGACAAATTTGCCGGTGGGGTTGATGAAAAACTTTGTGTCTCCGTCCATCATCTCGGCCGGGATAATCTTTCTTATCACTTCGGTTATGATGGCGTCCTTGAGGTTTTCATGGGTGATATCGGGTTTGTGCTGGGCCGAGATTACAACGGTATCCACCCTTTTGGGTTTGCCGTCCACATATTCTATTGTCACCTGGGACTTGCCGTCGGGCCTTAAAAAATCAAGGGATCCATTTTTTCTCACCTGGGTGAGGCGCTGGGCCAGCTTGTGGGCATAGTTTATGGGCATGGGCATCAATTCCGGGGTCTCGTCGGTTGCAAAGCCGAACATCAGGCCCTGGTCACCTGCCCCCTGCTCCTTGTTCGCACCCTCATCCACCCCTTGGGCAATGTCCAGGGACTGGTGATCTATGCTCGTGACAACCGAGCAGGTCTGCCAGTCAAAACCCATTGTGGATGAGTTGTACCCGATCTCCCGGATGGTCTGGCGCACGATCTCAGGAATCTCCACATAGCAGTCTGTTGTGATCTCGCCTGCAATCATGGCAAGGCCCGTTGTGACAAGGGTTTCGCAGGCGACCCTGCAGTTCTTATCCTGGGCCATGATGGCATCAAGTATGCTGTCTGAAATGGCGTCTGCCACTTTGTCAGGATGCCCCTCGGTTACAGATTCAGATGTGAACATGGTGGATATGGGTTCTGTCATGATCAACTCCTTATTTTGTTGATAATCGTTTTAAATTAAGCTATCACCTATAGCACATTTACATTATTTAACAAAAAGAAAATCAGGCTGGAAAACAATTTTGGCCGTATCAGGGGGAACAAACAGAGATAATGAAGGTTATAAACACGCGAATCACGGGCATAGGCAGCGCCCTGGTGGATCTTTTGATAAATGAATCAGACGGCTTTCTAACGGCCCTTGGCAAGGAAAAGGGAGGAATGACCCTTGTCGATCACCACGACCAGGAGCATATACTTGGCCAGAGCCGGCAAAAACCGGTGGTGGTCCCTGGCGGAGCCGCATGCAACACCGTCGTGGGGGCGGCAAGGCTTGGGGGTCAGGCACGATTCATAGGCATGCGGGGTAAAGACTCCTATGGAGACCAGTACGAGGAGGCCTTGAGGGGATTCAATGTGGAACCTTTCTTCAATGTCTCTTCCACCACAACCGGCCGTGTGCTCTCTGTCATTACCCCGGATGCCCAGCGCTCCATGTTTACCCATCTTGGTGCATCCGTTGAGATGAATCCTGCAACGGTTCTGCCCGAGCTGTTCAAAGATACCGCCATAGCCGTGATTGAGGGGTACCTTCTGTTCAACCCGGATCTGATGCTGGCTTCCCTTAAAAGCGCAAAGGCTGTCGGGGCAAAGATTGCCCTTGACCTTGCAAGCTTTGAGGTTGTCGAGGCGGCAAGGCCCATTCTCAGCGATATTATTGCCGATTACGTTGACATCCTTATTGCCAACGAGGATGAGGCAAGGGCCTATACGGGCTTAAGTGATGAACCGGCTGCCCTGAAGGCCCTGGCAAAGAACGTTGAGGTTGCCGTTCTCAAGGTGGGGGAGCGGGGTTCCTTTGTGGCAGCAGACGGGCGGATGATAAGGATTGATCCCCAGAATGGAAACAGGGCCATTGATACCACGGGGGCAGGGGATCTCTGGGCCTCGGGTTTTCTCTTTGGAATGGCCCATGGGTTTTCCTTTGAAAAGAGCGGCCGCCTAGGATCTGCCTGCGGGTACGAGGTGTGCCAGGTGGTGGGTGCCCAGATCCCTGAAACTGGTTGGGAACGGATTAAAAAACTTATTTAGAATTCTCGAACAGCTTCCACACAAGGGTGCCTGTAATACCTGTCTGCCCCTTTTTAATTGTATTGTTTTCGGCCATGGATTCAAGGTGGGAACGGATGATCTGTTTAAGCTCTTCAACGGGCCTATCAGACACCCTCTGGAAAAAGGCGAGCCTGATCTCAAACTCCTCATCAACGGTGACGGCACTCTCCCACGAGATGGTGTCCCAGGATAGTTCAGGCAGAAACCCCATGGCAACCAGGAGGTTGAACTTTATCATCAGGGTCTGGGGCTTGTCATCAAGGGGTGTGCCCATGATTTTGGCCCAGAGTTCGTCAAGTATCGGGTGGGTGCGTCGTGCGGCCCAGCCCTTCATGGCGCAGGCATTTTTCGATGTGTCCATCATTCGTTCCAGGGCCTCGGGGGTTGAAATGGCAGGCGACATGAATGCGATGGTGAGGTCAAAACGGCGATGCCACCCAAGGGACCGGATATCCACATTGTCCCAGTCCATGCAGAGGATTTCGATTCGATCCTCAAGATCAACGGGCATGTTTTCCCGGAATTTATCAAGCATGCCCCTTGAAAAGTCAATCGCTGTAACCCTTGCCCCCCGGCGTGCAAGATCCATTGCAAGGGTGCCGGTTCCGCATCCTATTTCAAGGATCTCCATGCCCTTAAGACAGAGGCCGCTTCTTTCAAACATCTCCATGGCCCTGTCTGTTTTTCTGGATGCGAGCTCTTCAGTCCCCCTGTCGTAAGTGAGCGAAGCCCGATCCCAGAATTCTGGGGTTGAAAATCCCCTGTGAACCTCGGTCGAATCCTTTTTGTCAATGTTGTTCCACCTGTCTATCCAGAACTCCTTTGAAAAGACATCTATGGTTTTATTCAACGATACCCTCCTGATGCAGTTTGTTTTTATGCATTAATCTTGCCTTTTGTTGCTGCTTTCTTATACTGTTAGGTTAAGTTTGTCCATTTTATTTGAATTAACGTTTATGTAAGACAGGTGATTGTATCTGTTTATGGTCTAAAAATGCCTAATTTTCTATAACCTACAGGCAAGGGACTAAAAACGACAGCTGCTTTGCTTGAAAATTCGATGGTCAGGGGCTTTTGCTACCCCGTCTGCTAAGGAATGCAGGTATTTCTTGTGGTTTTTGGTCAAAACAGTCTATAATCCACAAGCCCTGACAGCCCTGACAGCTGGCGGAGACAACTAAGAGAGAAACACGATGGTGCAGAGCGGGAGTTAGTGTCATCCCGTCCCCTTGGATTCTCCTGACCAGAACGCAAAACGTCGGAGTTCATTTTGACTTTATTTAAATTTTTTTCATCTTTGGTTTTGAATGTTACGGTCAGGGAAACCAAAGAGGGCGCTAAAGTCGAGACTCGCACAACGATGTTTTGACGGTAATTTCATATAAAAAGGGGTGGAGTTTCCCCTGGTGTTTATATTGGGAGGACAGGTGAGAATAGGCTCAGGTTATGATGTACACAGGCTGATCAAGGGCAGGGATTTAATTCTTGGCGGGGTGACCGTTGATTTCGAAAAGGGTCTTCTCGGCCATTCAGACGCCGATGTGCTGGTTCACTCGGTGTGTGACGCCTTGCTTGGTGCCGCAGGCCTGGGTGATATAGGGCTTCATTTTCCGGATTCAGATCCTGAATTTAAAGGCATATCAAGTCTTGTTCTACTTGAGCGCTGCAGGGAACTCATTGAGAATCGGGGGTATGCCATTGAAAATGTTGACTGTACGGTGTTTGCCGAGCGTCCAAGGCTCGCCCCCCACAGGTCGGCCATGGAAAAAAATATCGCAGAAAGGCTTGGTGTGGCCCAGAGCCAGATTAATATCAAGGCAACCACAACCGAAGGGCTTGGGTTTGCTGGAAGGGGTGAGGGCATTGGGGCCCACACCGTTGTTTTAATAAGGAACCTGGAAGTCGATAGATAGACAGGTAATATTGTCTGAAGGTTTGTTTTTAAACCCTAGGAGATCAGGAAATAATATGAGCTTACGCATTTACAATACACAGAAAAAAAACAAAGAGACCTTCGTCCCCCTGGAGGCTAACAAGGTGAAAATGTACGTATGCGGTCCCACCGTCTACGATACAAGCCACATCGGCCATGCCCGTTCGGTTGTGGTCTTTGATGTGATCTTCCGGTGGCTCCAGCACTCGGGATACGATGTCTGCTACGTCAGAAATTTTACGGACGTGGATGACAAGATCATCAAGCGTGCCAACGAGCTTGGCAAGCAGCCAAAGGAAATCAGTGAGCGCTACATCGACGAATTTCACAATGAGATGGACGCCCTTAACGTGCTCAGGCCAACCATTGAACCCAAGGCGACTGAACATATAAAAGAAATCATCGAATTCATCCAGCTGCTCATCGAAAAGGGCAAGGCCTACCATGTGGAGGGCAGCGATGTTTTTTTTTCCATCCAGTCCTACGGTGAATACGGCAAGCTGTCGGGCAGAAACCCCGACGACATGATTCCAGGTTCCAGGATTGCCGTAGACAGTAAAAAACGTGATCCAAAGGATTTCACCCTGTGGAAACCGGCAAAATCGGGTGAGCCCTCCTGGCCCAGCCCCTGGGGGGACGGCAGGCCCGGCTGGCATATCGAGTGCTCGGCCATGAGCCACAAATATCTTGGAGAGAGTTTTGACATCCATGGCGGCGGAAAAGACCTCATCTTTCCCCACCACGAGAACGAGATTGCCCAGTCAGAGGCGGCCTTTGGCAAGAATTTTGTTCAGTACTGGATTCATAACGGCTTTGTGGACATAGATAACGAGAAGATGTCTAAATCCCTTGGCAATTTCGTCATGATCAAGGATGTGCTGGAGGATTACCATCCCGAGGTGATCCGCATGTTTCTTCTGTCCAAACACTATAGAAGCCCCATAGATTACAACGACACCTCCATGGATGAGGTTATTTCGGGACTTGACAGGCTCTACGCCTTTCTTGAGCGGGCAGAGGGTGCAGGAGCCAGAGTGGTCAACGGAAATGATCCAGGCAGGGAATGGGCAGACTTTGAAGAGGCCATGGATGATGATTTTAACACGGCCAGGGCCATGGCAACCCTGTTTGACACGGTCAAGAGCGGAAACCGGCTTCTCGATCTCCACGAAGAAACTTTAACCCCCGAGATCCTGACCCAGGTATCCACCCTCTGCTCTGACCTCAAGCGCATGGGGGCTATTATGGGAATCCTGACCCACAAACCGGCTGACTACTTCAGAGCCAAGAAGGAGTCAGGCCTTGCAGATAAGGAGCTGGACGGGGACCTCATCGAGGGTTTGATCAAGGAAAGAGTTGAAGCAAGAAAAACCAAAAATTTTGCCAGGGCCGATGAGATCCGTACCCAGCTGGATGCAATGAACGTCATCCTTGAGGACGGCCCTGAAGGAACCACCTGGAAGATCGGTTGACAAGAAACAAGAAGCTTGAAACAAGAGACAAAGTTCAGTCTTAAATCGAGTGTCAGCGTTTGTTGTATCCGCCAGGACATGTGGATTTTAGATGAAACTCCCACCGAAACATTACTGTGAGAGCCTCGATTTTAGAGCCCCCTTTGGCGGCCCTGGCCGGAACATTGTAAACCAAAGGGGGTTAGAATTTTTGTCCTTCCTGGCGTTAAGAAGCCCAGGCTGTTTGAGGACTTTAGCCCGCAGTTCCTGGGCTTTAGGCAGGAAGGATAAAAATTCCCCCGACGTTTACCGTTCCGGGCAGGGCTGTCAAAGGGGGCGGAATGACACCATTACCTTTTCTTGGCCCAGGTGTCGCGAAGAGTGACGGTTCTGTTGAAGACCGGTAGCTCAGGGGTGGAATCCTTTGCATCTAGGCAGAAATAACCCAGCCGTTCAAATTGAACGACGGTGCCGGGCTCTGTTGCGGCAGCGTTTGTTTCCACCCTGGCATCGTCCAGGCAGACCAGAGAGTCGGGATTGAGGTTGTCGATGAACTCCTCGCCTTTTGCTTCGGGGTCCTGGGTTGAGAAGAGACGGTCGTAGAGGCGGACCCTGGCCGGAACCGACCCCCGGGCCGAGACCCAGTGAAGGGTTCCCTTGACCTTTCTACCATCAGGGGCATCACCGCCCCGGGTTTCTGGGTCATAGGTGCAGACGAGGTGGGAGATTTTGCCTGACTCGTCTTTGACCACCTCCCTGCAGGTGATGAAATAGGCGTATCTGAGCCTCACCTCCCGGCCAGGTCCCAGGCGGAAAAACTTTTTAGGCGGATCTTCCATGAAGTCCTCCTGCTCGATAAAGATCTCCCGGCCAAAGGTAACCTTTCGGCTGCCCATTTCAGGGCGCTGGGGGTGGTTTGCGGCATCGAGTTCCTCGACGGTTTCCCCGGGCCAGTTTTCAATGATAACCCTCAAGGGGTTGATCACGCCCATGACCCTTGGAGCCCTCTGGTTTAAATCCTCCCTGAGTACGTTTTCCAACAGCCCCATGTCGATGCGGCTCTCCTTTTTACTGACTCCGATGGTGGCGCAAAAGTTTCGGATAGCCTCCGGGGTATAGCCCCTTCTTCGAATGCCGGCAAGGGTGGGAAGCCTTGGATCGTCCCACCCTTCAACATGGTGATTGTCAACGAGTATCTGGAGCTTTCTCTTGCTCATGATGGTGTAATCCAGATTCATCCTTGCAAACTCGATCTGCTGGGGATGGCAGGGCACGTCAAGGTGGTCCAGAGTCCAGTCGTAAAGGGCGCGGTTGTCCTGGAATTCCAGGGTGCACAAAGAATGGGTGATGTTTTCCAGGGAATCCGAGATGCAGTGGGTAAAATCGTACATGGGATAGATGCACCAGGTATCCCCCGTCCTCGGGTGGCCTATCTTCTTGATCCTGTAGATCACAGGATCCCTGAGGATGATGTTGGGGGAGCTCATGTCTATCTTTGCCCTGAGGCAGCAGCTGCCCTCGTCAAATTCACCGTTTCTCATTCTGCTGAACAGGTCAAGGTTTTCTTCGACTGTCCGGTTTCGATGGGGGCTGTCCCTGCCGGGCTGGGTTAGGGTGCCTCGATATTCCCTCATCTGGTCAAAGGAGAGGTCGCACACAAAGGCGTTGCCCGCCTTGATCAGATCCACGGCAAAGTTGTACAGCTTTTCAAAATAATCTGAGGCGTAATGGATGGTATCGCCCCAGTCAAACCCGAGCCACCTGACATCCTCGATGATTGCGTCAATGTACCGCTGGTATTTCTTGGCTGGATTGGTGTCATCAAATCTCAGGTTGCAGGTCCCGTTGTATTCCCGGGCCATGCCGAAATTCAGGCAGATGGATTTTGCATGGCCGAGGTGAAGATACCCGTTGGGCTCAGGGGGAAACCGGGTTCCCACTCGACCGCCAAACTTGCCGCTTTTCATGTCTTTTTCGATGATGGTTTTTATGAAATGCCCGGTTGTGCTCTGGTTTTCCATTGAATTTTCTTTCACTCTTTTTCAGCCTCTTTTTATAAGAAACTCCCGCCGAAGCGTTGTTATTGGCGGTGTTTCAATATTCGTTGTGGCCGGATGCCTCTCTCGCTCCGGCCGTGCCGGTTATATTAATTGGTAGTTTTATGGTTTTTAAAGCTTATGCTTTACCATAATCCAGGCGGTTGCAAAAGTAATAATGGCAAATATCAGCAATTTTGATATAAGTGACTCCCATGACTCAATTTAAGATAAAATCTCCATTCCAGCCCACAGGTGATCAGCCCGCAGCCATTGATCGTCTTTCAAGGGGTGTTATGCAGGGGGAAAACCACCAGGTGCTCCTCGGTGTGACGGGTTCGGGCAAGACCTTTACCATGGCCAACATAATTGCAAGAACGGGTAAGCCCGCCCTTGTGATAGCACCCAACAAGACCCTGGCTGCCCAGCTTTACAACGAGTTCAGGACTCTTTTCCCGGAAAATGCTGTTGAGTATTTTGTCAGCTACTACGACTATTACCAGCCCGAAGCCTATATCCCCACCAGCGACACCTATATCCAGAAGGACTCGTCGATCAACGAGATGATCGACAAGATGCGCCATTCAGCCACCCGGTCTGTACTGGCGAGGGATGACGTGATCGTAGTGGCAAGCGTTTCCTGCATTTACGGACTTGGAGCTCCAGAGGATTACCTGGCCCTGCGGGTCGAGGTTGCCGAGGATATGGAAAAACCCAGGGACAAACTTCTTGCCGAGCTTGTCAACATCCAGTACCAGCGAAATGACGTGGATTTTCACAGGGGGACCTTCAGGGTCAGGGGAGACAGGGTCGAGGTCTTTCCCGCCTATGAGGAGGACAAGGCCCTTAGGATCGATTTTTTCGGCGACACCATCGAGGGGGTTTTCGAGGTAGACCCCCTCAAGGGGGAAGTCCTTAACCGGCTGAAGGGCACGGCCGTTTTCCCGGCCTCCCACTATGTTACCCTGAGTCAGACAAGACGCAAGGCAGTGGAGACTATCAAGGAAGAGCTGAAGTTTAGGGTCGATTTCTTCAGGGATGCGAACAAGCTTATCGAGGCCCAGCGCATCGAGGAGAGAACCCAGTATGACCTTGAGATGATCAACGAGATCGGCTATTGCAACGGAATAGAAAATTACTCCCGCCATCTCACAGGCCGAAAACAGGGGGAGCCACCCCCGACCCTGATCGACTATTTTCCCGATGATTTCATCTGCTTCTTTGACGAGAGCCACATCTCGGTTTCCCAGGTGGGGGCCATGTACAAGGCCGACCGGTCCAGGAAGGAAAACCTTGTGCAGCATGGGTTTCGATTGCCGTCGGCCCTTGATAACCGGCCGCTGAAGTTTGACGAGTTCAAGGCTAAAATTCCCCTGGCCATATATGTATCGGCCACACCTGCCGATTATGAGCTTACATTGGCAGGCGACAGGGTTGCCGAGCAGATCGTACGTCCCACCGGGCTGCTCGATCCGGCCATTGAGATACGCAAGGCCACAACCCAGGTGGACGACCTTTACGAGGAGATAGTTAAGAGGGTGGAGGCTGGAGAACGGGTCCTTGTGACCACCCTGACTAAGCGCATGGCCGAGGATCTGACCGACTATTTTTCCGATTTCGGAATCAAGGTCAAGTACCTTCACTCGGATATCGGCACGGTGGAACGTATCGACATTATCCAGGATTTGAGAAAGGGGTTGTTTGATGTCCTCATCGGCATCAACCTTCTGAGGGAGGGGCTCGATATCCCCGAGGTAACCCTTGTGGCCATTCTGGATGCCGACAAGGAGGGGTTCCTGCGATCCTTTAGATCCCTGGTTCAGACCTTTGGACGGGCCGCCCGCAACGCCTTCGGCCGGGTGATCATGTATGCCGACAGGATAACCCCCTCCATGAAAAAGGCCATGGATGAGACGGATCGGCGCCGGTTGATCCAGAAGAAGTACAACCTTGACAACAACATCGTGCCGACGACCATAATAAAAGAGATCAAGATGTTTGACTACACCATGGAAAAGGATATCACCGGACTTTCTTCGGGGGTGAACGAGTCGGCAATCACCTATGATCCTGACACGGAAAACCTTGCCGAGATCATCGAAAACCTCAAGAAGGAGATGAAAAAAGCGGCAAAAAGGATGGAATTTGAAACAGCCGCAAGTCTCAGGGACAGGATCAGGGAGTTGTCCAAAATCCTGGAAATGTAGGTTTGTATATGAAACAGCTTTTAGCTGTTAGCTATTAGCATTTAGCGAAATAGAATACTTACAATTGTTGGGTTTCGTTCCTCAACCCAACCTACTACTATCTGCTAACAGCGAATGGCTAATAGCTCTCGTTTAAATCAAAGGATGCAGTACCCTGATCAATGAATGAATTTGTGATTGAACGGTATAGGTCAGCCCCCCACGACCCGGGTGTCTATCTGATGAAGGACAGCAAGGGTAGAATTATTTATGTGGGCAAGGCAATGAACCTGAAAAAACGGCTCGGCTCCTATTTTGCGAGGGAGACGGGCCATGACATGAAGACCGGAATGCTGATTAAAAAGGTGGCCGATTTTGATGTCATTGTCACCTCCACCGAGCACGAGGCTTTGATCCTCGAATCTACACTGATCAAGAAGCACAACCCCCGCTACAACGTGATCCTCAAGGATGGCAAGAACTATCCCTGCCTGAGGATCGATACGACCCAGCCCTTTCCGGCCCTGGAGGTGGTGAGGAAAATCGGGGACGACAATGCCGTTTACTTTGGCCCATACTCGTCGGTCCAGAGTGTAAGAAGCACTTTGAAGCAGGTGAACAAGATCTTCAGGCTCAGAAAGTGCAAGAATGTCCAGTTTGCCAACCGCACTAGGCCCTGCCTTAACTTTCAGATCAACGCCTGTCTGGGGGCCTGCTGCAGCCTGGTTTCAAAGGAAGAGTATGCCCGGGTTGTCGCAGACGTGATCCTGTTCTTAAAGGGCAGGGCACCGGATCTGATCAACCGGTTGAAGCAGGAGATGCACGACCAGGCAGAGCTCGAAAACTTTGAACGGGCCGCCCAGGTCAGGGACACCATACTTGCCATTGAAAAGACCCTGGAGCGCCAGGTGGTTGTCTCGACTGACAGGACCGACCGGGATGTGATTGCCTGTGCAATAGATGGAGAACGGGCGGTTGTAACCATCCTCTTTGTACGGTCTGGCAACCTCGTGGGCTCCCGGAACTATCCGTTTGATACGGGTTTGAGCGGCGCTCCTGAAATCCTGGACGCCTTTGTCCGCCAGTATTACGAAAAGGGCCTGTTAATTCCCGGCCAGATCCTGGTCGAACAGACTATTGAAAATCACAGTCTCGTTCAGGATCTTCTGATGGAAAAACGGGGAAAGCGTATTGCTCTGGTGGTTCCCGAACGGGGGGAGAAGCGCCGTCTGGTTGAAATGGCCCTTGTGAACGCACAAAAGGAGCTTGAAAAGATTCTCTCGGCCGAGAACGAGGTCCATAACACCTTGATATCCCTCCAGCAGATCCTTAATATGCCGGTGTATCCCAGGAGAATCGAATGTTTTGACAACTCCAACATGGCGGGTACAGATCCGGTATCCTCCATGGTGGTTTTTGTGGACGGCCTTGCCTGCAGGGATGAGTACCGCAAGTTCATCATAAGGGATGCAAAGGAAAACGACGATTACGCCTGCATGACCGAGGTGCTGACCCGGAGGCTCTCCAACACAGATGCCCCTCTGCCCGATCTTCTGGTGGTGGACGGAGGAAAGGGGCAGCTATCCATGGCAATGGCCGTGTTAAAAAATCTTGGCCTTGAGGGTCATTTCCAGGTAGCGGCTATTGCTGAACGGGATGTAAAACTTGGGGAGGAGGCTGATAAGATCTATCTTCCAGGCAGGGCAAACCCGGTCAACACCCGGGGTGCGGTCAAGGCCCTCTACCTTGTCCAGCGCGTCAGGGACGAGGCCCACAGGTTTGCCATCACCTTCCAGCGCAAACGCAGGTCAAAAAGAGCCGGGATGTCGGTTCTTGATGCGGTTCCAGGTATTGGCAAGAAACGAAAACAGGTTCTCATGACCACCTACAAGGGCATAACCCGCATGCGTCTTGCAACTGCTGAAGAGCTAGCTGCTCTTCCGGGGATGAATTTGGCTGCTGCTCTGGCTGTGAAGGAGGCTATAGACAGTGGGTAGTAGGTAGTAGGTATTGGGTATTGGATATTAGGTGTTGGGTAGTGGTCAGTGGGTTGTGGTAGATGAAACTTGATAAAATAAGCCGGGGCCATGTAGGGGCGATCCCTTGCGGCCGCTCTTTCTGGCTCGATAGCCTTTAGCTGTTAGCAGTTCGTCGTTAGTTAAAAGCTAAATGCTGTTTCTTATAACCCACATGTCCTTACGGACACAACGAAGGATGAAACACGATAGCAGTTAGCTAAAAGCTAACAGCCACAAGGAGACGATGAACTGCTCGATGTTTATAACCGATCTTGACGGCACACTGTTAAATGATGACGGTGGGATTTCAAACGAGGACCTTAACGCCCTTAAAGCCCTTGGTAAAATGGGGATTGTCAGGGTGGTTGCCACGGGCCGATCCTGGTACTCTTTTCATAAGGCTTTAGTGGGCCTGGCATTGGCGGGGCCGGATAATTTTCTGCCGGTGGATTATGTGATCTTCTCAACCGGTGCGGGTATCATGGCATTCCCTTCCATGGAGCTTGTGCGTGATCACTCTCTGTCACCGCATGAGGTTCATTGCATTGTCGATCATTTTGAGGCTGAACGCTGTGATTATATGGTTCACAGGCCCATTCCTCGAACCAGGGAATTTGTCTTCCGCTCCCATGGCCGTGACAACCCCGATTTCCGCTCCCGCATAGAAATCTACAGTTCCTGGGCAACACCCATGGATGCAGGGGGAATCAACGGGTTTGGAAGGGCCACTCAGGTGCTGGCCATTGTGCCTGGACAGGATGATGCCCTCGGGGTTTTTGAGTGTACCCAAAAGACCCTGTCGGGCCTGAGCGTGGTCCGGGCAACCTCACCCCTGGACCATGAGTCCATGTGGATTGAGGTTTTTCCCGGAGGTGTATCCAAGAGTCATAGCACAGCCTGGCTTGCCGGTCAGCTTGGCCTGAGACGAGACAATGTTGTGGCGGTTGGCAATGATTACAACGATCTGGATCTTCTGCTTTGGGCTGGTTCTGGGTTTGTGGTTGCCAACGCACCCCCTGATCTTAAATCAAGATTCACCGCTGTTGCGTCCAACAACAATTCGGGTGTTGCAAGGGTTGTTAGCCGTTAGCTTTTAGCTGTTAGCTCTTAGCTAAAAGCTAACCGCTAAAAACTAACCGCTTTTCAAGCCTTTTGCCTCAGAATGTCATAGTAAGCAAGGATACGTTTGATGTAGTGAACAGGTTCCCATCCCCTGGCATAGCCGTGGGGGACTGTTCGATAATAGCGCACCTTGGTAAGCATGGGAAGGGTCTTTTCCAGGCTGGTCCAGCGGTTTTTGTTCCATCCTTGGTTTTCGGCAAGGACCTGGGCGTCCCTCACATGACCGTACCCGATGTTGTAGGATGCAAGGGCAAACAAAAGGCGCTGGTGATGGTCTTCAATTTCGTCAAATCGCTGGTAGAGCTTGTGCAGATATTTGATTCCAGCCCTTAGACTCTGCTCTGGATGAAGCCGGTTGTCGATGCCCATTTCCTTTGCCGTATCCGCAGTCACCTGCATAAGTCCCCTCACTCCGGTCCGGCTTGTGGCCCAGGGGTTGTAGTGGGACTCCTGGTAGACAACTGCGGCAATCATTCTCCAGTCAAATCCATATTTTCGGGATTCCCGTTTGATAATGTCCTGATACTTGGGCAGTCGTGTATCAATTCGCTGGTGAAATTTCTTGACATCGTAATAGTCAAATGCTTCGACATTGCTGTAGTATTTTTTATAGATTTTTTGTTTAATTCCCCGGCTTTTGATATCCGCCAGAAAATCATTTACTGTATTGAGGAACTCTGGATCATTGGATCGCACGGCCCAGCCTAGGGGTTGTTCTGAAGAAATGTCAATCCCCAGGGTGATTTCAGGATGGTAACGCCGGTTGAGACTGGCCATGGTTGCATCTGCCACGGTGTATTTTATCTCCCTGTTTGCGACCATCTGGATCAGCTCTTCCGTGGAGGTATTGTCATGGAGTACTATATTGAGGTCTATTCCGTCTCGTCGGATCTGTTCAAGCCTCATCTGATAGGATGTTCCCCGGCGGACATGGATGGTCTGACCGGCAAGGGCCTCAAGGTTGGGAAGGTCATAAATGAGTTTGTGGTGGATGAGCTTTTGCTGAACCTTCATATAGGGGTCGGAAAAGATGTAGGACTTTTTCTGGTTATGGCTTTGCTCCTGGTTCTGATTCTGGATGATGCCGGGACCGGCAGCGATGAAATCACCATGATCCTGTTCGAGGAATCGGTAAATTTGATTCCAGCCCGGGGTGATTACCTCAAGACGAACGTTGAGATAATCGGCAAATTCCCTGGCCATTTCATACTCGAACCCAATGGGCTTTCCCCGGTAGATATTGTAGGAGTTTACCTCCCTGGCTGTTATCATGCGCAGGGTTCCGGTCTTTTTGATGCGATGGAGGGTGGTTGGTTTGATAAAGAGATTGCTGCTCTTTTTTACCTCAACGCACACAAGGGTAAGTAGAAAACAGGCAACAATCATATATGTAAAAAGGGCATTGATCGAGGCCATCTGTTTTAACCTGTGTGGAATTATTTTTCTGAAGGTATCACCTCTAGGCGGTTTACGTTCTGGAAGCCCCTTGGAAGTCTTTTGCCCCTGTATCCGCGTTTTGACCGGTAATTTGTCTGATTTCCGACTGTTAGTTTTAAAAAATGTTTTCCTGCATATATAACAATCTCAGCTCCTTCAGGCAAGACTTCCAGGATTTTTATCCGTTCTGTTCCTGGAGTTGACAGCTGGTTTTTGGGTATGCCTATAATTTTGTTGCCCTTGCCCTTTTCTATAATCGGCATCTCTTTGACCGGGAAAATAATCATTCGGCCGGAGGTGGTGATAGCGGTCAGCAGATCTGTTTTCGGGTTCTTAACCGGCAGGGGCGGCATTAAATTTGCCAGTCCATCCAGGGTCAGAATCGCCTTGCCGGTCCTGCTCTTTGCAGTCAGGTTGGCAAACTCGGTGATAAACCCAAAACCGGTATCTGTGTAAAGTAGGAAAAGATCCCCATCATCTCCGGTGACAAGGCCTGAGATGTGGGCTTCAGGCTTGACGGTCAACCTTCCTGTAAGGGGTTCTCCCATGGTTCGGGCAGATGCCAGGGTGTGGATGGGGATTGAATAGCTCCTGCCGGTTGAGTCTAAAAAAACAGCGGGCCGGTTGCTCATGGCAGGGGCCATGGAGAGAAGATCATCGCCTGATTTAAATTTTAATTTTTCAACATCAATATCATGGCCCTTTGCCCCACGAACCCATCCGTTTTTTGATAGGATTACGGTCATGGGTTCGACCTGGATTACCTCTTCCTCGGAAAAGGCCTCGGCCTCTTTTCTTTCAAAGATGGGCGATCGCCGCTCGTCCCCGTGTTTTTTTGCGTCGGTCTGGATCTCCTTCTTTATGAGGGTCCTGAGGCGCTTGTCCGAGGCGAGGATCTTTTCGATCTGAAGGCGTTCAGCATCAAGGTTTTTCTTTTCTGCCCGGATTTTTATCTCTTCAAGTTTTGCCAGGTTGCGCAGTCTTATCTCAAGGATGGCCGTTGCCTGGCGATCACTCAGGTTGAAAGTTTCCATGAGGACGGGTTTTGGTTCATCGTTGTTGCGGATGATGGCAATGATCTCATCAATATTGAGAAAGGCGGTGAGCAGGCCGTCCAGGAGGTGAATACGTTCGTTGACCTTCTCGAGCCTGTGTTCCAGGCGTTTCCGCACCGTATCTATCCTGAAGGCAAGCCATTCTGATAGGATGGTCAGCAGGGGTTTCACCTCGGGTCTGCCGTTGGTTCCGATCATGTTCATGTTGATGCGGTAGGATCGCTCAAGGTCCGTGGTTGCAAACAAATGGTCCATGAGGGCCGTAGTGTTTGTCCGGGCCTTGGGAATGATAACGAGGCGGGTGGGCTCTTCATGGTCGGATTCATCCCTTAGATCCACCACCATGGGCAGTTTTTTTGCCTGCATCTGGCTCGCAATTTGCTCCAGGATCTTTTCCCCTGACGAGTGGTGGGGCAGGGCGGTAACAATTATATCACCGTCGTCCACATGGTATTTTGCCCTCATTCGAATCCTGCCGTTGCCCGTCAGGTACATTTCCCTGATTTCAGACGAAGGTGTTATTATTTCAGCCTCGGTGGGATAATCCGGCCCCTGGATAAATTCACAGATTTTGTCAAGGGCTGCATCTGGGTGGTCCAGAAGATGAACAAGGGCAGAAGTAACCTCGTTGAGATTGTGGGGCGGGATATCCGTTGCCATGCCGACGGCAATGCCTGTGGTGCCGTTGAGAAGAATGTTGGGAAGTCTGGCCGGCATCAGGGTGGGTTCGTTCAGGGTGCCGTCAAAGTTTACGGTCCATTCAGTTGCCCCGAGGTCAAGCTCGGCCAGGAGTATATCGGCGTATCTGGAAAGTTTTGATTCAGTGTACCGCATGGCTGCAAAGGATTTTGGGTCATCCGGGGCCCCCCAGTTGCCCTGGCCGTCAAGCAGGGGATAGCGGCAGGAAAAGGGCTGGGCCAGCAGGACCATGGCCTCGTAGCATGCAGAATCCCCGTGGGGATGGTACTTGCCGAGAACGTCCCCCACTGTTCGGGCGGACTTCTTGTACTTTGCCCCGGAGGAAAGGCCGAGCTGACTCATGGCATAGACGATTCTGCGTTGAACAGGCTTCAGGCCGTCGCCAATGTAGGGTAGAGCCCTGTCAAGGATCACGTACATGGAGTAGTTGAGGTATGCGCTTTCCGCAAATGTCTCAAACGGCTGACGTTCAAATCCTTCAAGGCTTGTCAATCTGGTGCTTCCCATCTATTCAATCTCCCTCATGTTTCCCTTTGCTTCAATCCAGCGCCGGCGGTCCGGGGCCCTTTTCTTGCCAAGGAGCATATCCATGGTTTCAAATACCCTCTGGTCGGCTTCGCTGCCCTCTTCATCATCCCCGTCAAGGTCAATCACCAGCTGAACAAGGCGTCTTGTGTCCGGCGCAATGGTCGTCTCCCTCAGCTGTACCGGGTTCATCTCGCCAAGGCCCTTGAACCTCTGGACGTTGATTTTGCCGTGTGTTTTTTTGGCCTGGATGCGTTTAATTATGCTTTCACGCTCGGGCTCGTCAAGGGCGTAAAACACCTCTTTACCCACATCAATGCGGAAAAGCGGCGGCATGGCCATAAAGATATGTCCTTCTTGTACAACCCTTCGGAAATGCCTGAAAAAAAGTGCACAAAGAAGGGTGGCAATGTGGAGGCCGTCTGAATCTGCATCTGCAAGGATGCAGATCTTGTTGTATCTGAGACCTGAGATATCATCCGAATCAGGATCAACCCCCATGGCAACGGAAATGTCATGGATCTCCTTTGAGCTTAATATCTGGGACGGGTCTGTGTCCCAGGTATTGAGGATCTTGCCCTTGAGGGGCATGATGGCCTGGAATCTTCTATCCCTTGCCTGTTTGGCCGAGCCCCCGGCAGAATCTCCCTCCACAAGGAAGAGTTCGCTTTTTTCAGGGTCGCTGCTGGTGCAGTCGCTGAGCTTTCCAGGCAGGGCAGGGCCGCTGGTGATCCTTTTCCTGGTAACCTTTCTCGCCCTTTTAAGGCGGTCCCGGGCATTTTCAACGGCAAGGTCTGCCAGCCGTTCCCCGACATCGGTGTTCTGGTTGAGCCAGAGGCTGAAGGCGTCCTTCACTGCCGAATTGACCACCACGGTGCAGTGGCGTGACGAGAGTCGTTCCTTGGTCTGACCTGAGAACTGGGCGTCTGCAAGCTTGACCGAAAGGATGAAGGCTATGTTCTCCCAGATATCTTCAGGAGCAAGGTTAACCCCCTTGGGAACAATGTCTCGAAATTTGCAAAACTCCCTGATGGATTCGAGAAGGCCCGACCGGAACCCGTTAACATGGGTGCCGCCAAGGGGGGTGGGAATGAGATTGACATAACTTTCGCAGGTGTTAAGCCTCTTTTCTTCGGTCCAGTCAACGGCCCAGGCAACAGTGGCATCGTCAGTCTTGATTTCGCCTGTAAATGGAGAGCCAAAAACGGTTGACTGCCCCTCGAGGGCCTCGGCCAGGTAGTCCCGCAGCCCGAATTCAAATTGCCATTCATACTTTTCCCCGGTTTCTTCAACCAAAAGGGTGATGAGCAGGCCCGGGCAAAGAACTGCCTTGGCCTTTAACGAGTGTTTTAAATCTTTTTTCGAAAAATTGGGCCGGTCAAAATAGGTGACATCCGGGTAAAATCTCAGGTCGGTGCCTGAGTTGTTTTTTCCGATGGATTTTACCAGGGTGAGGGGCTGGTCAAGGTGTCCATTCTTAAATGAAATCGTGTGCAGAGCCCCGTCCCTCCGGATGTTGACCGTCAGATGGCTTGACAGGGCGTTGACCACCGATACTCCCACCCCGTGGAGACCGCCGGAAAAGTTGTAATCCTTGCTGGAAAACTTTGCACCGGCATGGAGTCTTGTCAGGATCAGCTCAACACCCGTGACCCCCTCTTCAGGATGGATGTCAACGGGCATGCCCCTGCCGTTATCGCTCACCTCCAGGCTGTTGTCCGTGTGGAGGACAACGTCAATTTTATTGGCAAATCCTGCTATGGCCTCGTCAACGCTGTTGTCAATCACCTCGTGGGCAAGGTGATTGGGGCTCGTGGTGTCCGTGTACATGCCGGGCCTGCGCCTTACAGGATCAAGACCCTTGAGAACCTCGATGGAACCTGCAGTATATGCGGTTCCGCTCTTAACTTCCTCTTGTTCATCGTCAAATAGATTCATTTTACCCAGGTTAAATAATAAATTTAGTTTGCCATTGGTAAATTTGGTATAATAACCGATTCAGGCATAAATTCAATTGTTTTTATTTGATTGCATTTTTGTCGGGTTGAAAATATATCAAATAGTATATAGAAACAACGGCCTTGATCATGGTTTAGGGAAGTTCCCTAAGTCCAATGTGTTTGGGAGGAGAGATCCTATGAAACCAGCAAGCGTGACAAATGTCAAGGTTGAACAAAGATTCGAGAATGGACGGTTTGTACGCATAGAACTTAACCTTGACAGCCATTGTGTGGAGACGGAAATCCGGCGTATTTACAACTTAAAAGTTCGATCCTGCCTGAAGAATCGGAGGGTTACGACCCAGGATGCAGATGTGGTCGAACTGTTGAAAAAACTGATTGAAACGGTTGATTTCTCCCGGCTTCGTTCTTCTGTCCATGGAGTATTACAGGAAAAAATACTGCCCACTGCCCTTGTTGCTGACGGCGATAAGTCACCATGGATAGAGATCGGAAACAAAAGAATTGGAATGGATGGCAGTGGGCTAGAGTGAATGGATTGCAATTGGGTGTAGATAACAGCGGAACTTGTCGGGTTGGGTTTGATGGGGGAATGCTTGCTCATTGTGTCCGCCAGAACATGTGGGTTATACCGGGGAGAAGAGATCCCTTTCCGGTTGTGGAAACTCACAATGTTTGACATTAACTGTTCTGTTCTTTTCATCAATTTCTTTATCAATGGTGACGGCCTCGACTTCTTTATCAATGGTGACGGCCTCGACACCGCCCAGGTGTAAAAACCGTTCCTGGGCGGTTATCACCTCAAAACCGTGGGTCTCGTTAAAGTGTTTAAAAGGTTTTTTCTGCTCGGTTCTCGTCTTTACAAACTCCCGGTGGTTTTCAAGCCTGTTGAGAATTTCCCTGTTCAGCATCGGTTCTGAACCGTTTATCCTTTGGGCAATGGATTCCCATAACCCGCCATCAATTTCAAACCCCAGGCTGTTTCTCTCTGCTGCCATGGCCGCAAGGGTGGTTGTACCAAGGCCCAGAAAGGGATCGACCACAATGTCCTGCTTGACTGAATACATGTTGATGAGTCGATAGGGCAGGGCAAAGGGATAAGAGCCGCTTCGTTTTCTGATCTCTTTATTTTCAGGGCTGTTTGTTTTAAGCTTCTGAACCGTTCCCTTAAGGTCGAACCAGACATCGGAGAACCACTTATTTCGCTCTTCCCAGAAAAGGGCGCTCTTTCTTCTGTGCTCCTTTTCTTCTTCGCTTTTAAACTGACGCTTGTCTCCTTTCCTCAGGATGAGAACATACTCGTGTTCCAGGGTGACATAGGCCCCTGCCGGCAGCATGCCCGATCCCATGAACTTGTTCGGGGCATTGGTCTGTTTTCTCCAGATGATCAAAGGCATGGGGGAAAATCCAAGGCTCACCATGGCAGATAAGATCCTGGCGTGGTTTGGATAGAGCTGAAAGGTTCCATCCACGGTTCTTGTGGCATCTCCGATGTTGATGCAGGCAAAGGAGCCGGGAGAGAGTATCCTGTAGGCCTCGGCCCATACCCTGTCAAGCTTCTGGTGCATGAGTTCAAAGGCCTCAATTCCCCGGCCTTTTGCAAGGACCGTCTTGATCTTTGAATCCCCGGCGCAAAAGAGGTCGTCCCACATCTCGACCATGGGGTAGGGGGGGGAGGTGACGACCAGGTTTACTGAGTTGGATTCAACCATTTCCATGTCACAGCTGTCGGTAAAATGGATCTGATGGCTGGTGGTTGTCAATTGGCTTTCCTTTCATTGAAGTCAAGGACAGCCTTTACGATCTCTTCCGGATCATCAAGAACCTTGAAGATATCCATATCTTCAGGCGATATCATCGAATTCTCTATCAGTCTTGCCCTTATCCAATCTAAAAGTCCCGACCAGTAGTCGCTTCCCACAAGAATGACAGGAAGGGGTTTGATCCTATGGGTCTGGATCAAGGTGACAGCCTCAAAAAGTTCATCTAGGGTCCCAAAACCGCCGGGAATAATGATATAGGCTTGGGCATATTTTACAAACATCACCTTGCGGATAAAGAAATAGTTGAACTCCATCTCTATTGTGGTGTAGGCGTTTGGTACCTGCTCCCGGGGCAGGTTGATGTTGAGCCCCACGGATGTTCCGCCGACGGAATGGGCTCCTTTGTTGGCAGCCTGCATGATGCCGCCTCCACCGCCGGTTATTACGCCGAACCCGGCCTTGACAAAAAGCGCTGCTATCTTTTCTGCCTTGGTGTAATAATGGGATCCCTCAATGGTTCTTGCCGATCCAAATATGGTGACGGCAGGGCCAATCTCGTGCAGGGTGTCAATCGCCTCGACAAATTCGCCCATGATCTTGAACAGCCGCCAGGCTTCACCGCTTTTAAAGTCGTCAATGGGGTATTCCCCATTGGAAGATTTTCTTTGTTTCATTTTTTTCAAAAAACTCCTTAAAAACTTAATTGTAAAATGTATGGAGTATTGTTTCCAGCCTACAGCTGGAAATCAGACCCTTCAACCCTTACCATCGTACCCAATGGTGACCTTGCCGTTCTCTACAATAACCGGGACCTTGCGGTTCCCCCCGGAAAATTTGAGCATCTCAGGCAGACGGTCAGGCTCCATGACCACGTCTATATATTCAAACGATACCTTCTTCCCTTCAAATGCCCCACGGGCAGCATTGGTAAATGGTCATGTGCATTTGCCGAAAATGATAACTGAAGAACCCATCATACCTCCCCTGGTGCAAAATCTTACGTGGCATATGATAACTAAATGTCGGACCTCATAATTTTAACCCTACCGGACAAATTTATCATAAACAGTTCAAGAAGAATAGCCTAAATATCCTTTGTTCAGGTATCTTCCAGTAATTATTTTGGCATTTTTTATCTCCTACTTTACGCTACATGAGAACGCGCATGTCCTTACGGACACAACTTTTGGTGTTTTTTCGTGCCTTTCGTGGTTAATAAGTGTAAATTATTTTTATGCTGATATGCAGGATGCCTGACTTTTGATTGTTGCTGCCCAGGATCCAATGGCGTTGACTGCATTGGCCGATAGGGATATGATAAAAAAATGTCGAGGTTGAGTCAGAAATATCAGCAGGATGGTTTTTACGGAATTGGTTTGATGCACTCGGTAAAGGGGCTCAACATCGGCACCTTGTGGCGGTCGGCCTATATACTCGGGGCTTCTTTTATCTTTACCATTGGAAACCGATACCATCCCCAGCCCGGGGATGTCACCCGTACCTGGACAAAGATTCCCCTGTTCCACCATGATACATTTGAAGGGTTTTACAGCGGTCTTGCCCATGATACCCGGCTTGTGGGGGTTGAAATGGGAGAAAAGGCCGTTGAGTTGAATAGTTTTGATCATCCCCTGCGGGCGGTTTACCTGTTGGGCAACGAGCAGGTGGGACTTTCTTGCGGGGTGATGGAAAAATGCCATAGTTTGGTCAAACTGCCCGGAGCGTTCAGCTTGAACGTTGCCGTTGCAGGAAGCCTTGTCATGTACGACCGGGTGTCAAAGATCTCCCACGTTCTTCCCGGTAGGGGGTAACTATAAAAAAAATCAGGAAATAAGGAGGCTTTATGGGATTTCGAGAAAATTTATTAAAACGCATTACCATCAACGATCTTGTTAAAACCGTGGATGTCACAATCGGTACGGCCCAGAGCGGTGCAAAGGTGGACAAAAAGTCCATGAAAAAGCTCCTTGACATGTCCACCTTTGATCTTCACAAAGATCGGGATATGGACCTTTACACAAGGCCCCTGGAGGGTGAAACACATCAGATCCTTGTGTTGGACAATGAGCTTCCCCTTTTTGAGACCTCCCTTGAAGATGTCCTGCTGAGGAGGAACCCCACCGTCAAGGAGATGATCAGCATCCGCAACGCCATTAAGATCTTGAATGACAAGGATGTTGTAAAGTTCAGGAGGAATCAGACCCTTGATTTTATCCACAAGGACCTTTTAAAAGACCTTGACCTTACGTTTACCCATCAGGATATTGAATCAATGTTCAAGGAGGCGGTCCAGGCCCTTTCCAATGGGGATATTGGGGAGGTTATGGAATCTATTTGTCTTTTTGCCGAAATCCTGGGTTATGTTCCTGCTCCCCCTCTGTTTGAAATAAAAAAGCATAAAGTATGGGGTAAATCCGTTAAGGATAAGTCAGGCAAGACTCTTTTTGGTCCAATGGTAATTTATAATCAAGATTCAAACCGTCTTGTGTTGTGGCCTGAATCCTTTGAAAAGTTAGACCCAGGACGGGTTGAGACTCTTTTTGAACAGGGAAACGTTAAAACCTCCCGGGGGAAAGAAGGTGCTGAGGTATTCAATTTCCTGATGGAAAAAACCCTGGCCCAGGGCATAGTGGCACCTGTCTAAGGAAAACAAGATGGATCAAAGGTTTAAAGTTCAGGTTCAGGAGATCGTGGAAGAATTTCCATCGCTTCTGTTGGATTTTACGGACACCTCCCAGTTAAAACCGCTGGACACGATTATCGGTCAGGGCAAACCCACTTAACCGCAAATTGTCTGAGGGAGGAACGACCGAGTTTTTGCGGGTTGGGTTTGCCCTGGCCGATAATCTGATCCCCTTTGTTTTTTATGTTCAGCAAGGGGATACCGACTGCCGCCTATAGTGTAAAGCCAAAATTAGAATTAGTGCATGCACTATTTGTTTGTTGATATATCAAGTGTTTTTGTATATGTTTGATAAATATAAAGACTTGATCATTAAGTCCTGGGAGAATAAATGAAGGCAGAATTTACAGCAATTATTGAAAAAGCTCCTGAAGGCGGTTACTGGGCTATCTGTCCAGAAATTAAAGAACCGTTGGCAAAAAAGATTTTGAAGAGTTTGAAGGCAGATTAACCGAAGATCCGGGACAAAACTTCTGTTTTCTTTCCCAACCCTCTACTATCTACTGCCTTCCTACCCACTGTGCTCACTACCCACTACCTACTATTTACTGCCCACTATTAACTGCTCCAGAGCAGTCTGCCTCCTGGCCGTATCCTGGTTCATAACGGCCATGGAAAGGGCCTTTCTCGTTCCCACGAAGATAGCCAGGGTTCTGGCCCTTGTCAGTCCTGTGTAGATTAGATTGCGAAACAGCATTCTATAGTGCTGGGTCATGACAGGGATGATGACAGCTTCAAATTCGCTTCCCTGGGATTTGTGGATGGTAATGGCATAGGCAAGGTCAAGGGCCATGATGTCCTCTTTCTGGTAAAGAACCTCTCTCTGGTCCGGGAAAAAAGATACGACCATTGTAAGCTCAACATTATCGATGGAGAGAATCTTGCCGATATCGCCGTTGAATACCCCCAGGTCATAGTTGTTTATTCGATGGATTACCCGATCCCCCACACGGAAGGTCCTCTGCCCGATCTGTATCTGGGCCCTTCCGGGTGTAAACGGATTTGTTGCAGCCTGGATATACCGGTTCAGGTTTACCGTTCCAAGAGACCCCCTTGTCATTGGCGTTAGGATCTGGATTTCGCAATGGTTGCCGTAATATTTTGGTATCCAGTGCTGATAGAGCATTCTTACCGTGTCAAGGGCAGTATACCCATAGTGGAGGGATGACCAGGGATGCACCTTTTTAAGGACTGATTTGAGCTGTTCGATTTCAGTTCTTGCAGTACATACCTCTTCAAGGTTCACGTGCTGGAATTTTTTGGGGATGATTATTGGTGAGCCGCTGGTGTCAGGATCGTTGACGCCGAACTCAAATGGGTTGGAATCCCTTTCGACCTGGACCTCTCCGGGATCGACCAGTCGTTTGACTCTGTTGATAAAGTTGATCTGCTCGTTGGTTGCCTCGTCGGCATCCATAAAGAGGCAGTCAACCTTTTGCTGCCATGCCCCGGGTCGCTTAAACGGCGATTCTATCCAGGGAATTTCACCCTGATTGATCTTGTGGGCATACTTTATAATCAGGGATTCCCGGGTCTGCCTGAAGATCCTGGTCAGGCAAAAGCAAGGCACAACGTTGGAGGCGATGATGTCTTTCAGAACATTTCCCGCCCCAATGGACGGCAGCTGGTCTGCATCTCCGATAAAAACGATCTGGCTTTCTTCGGGCACTGCCTTTAAAAGAGACGCTGTAAGCGAAATATCAAGCATGGAGCATTCATCCACAATGATAAAATCGCAATCAAGCGGCGTTTCTTCGTTTTTTTTGAAGCGCCCGTTCTTCCAGCCTAATAAACGGTGAATGGTTTTTGATTCCTGGCCGATAAGCTCTTCCATGCGCTGGGCCGCCCGACCCGTTGGAGCGGCAAGGAGGACTGATTTTCCCATGGCCCTGACAAGTTCCACCAGGACTCTGGTGGTGGTCGTCTTTCCGCACCCTGGTCCCCCCGTGAGGATGGAAAACTTTTCACCTGCGATTCCCCTTACGGAGGCCGCCTGCTCAGGGCTTAAATCCATGCCGATTGCATTGCAATACCGTTGGATCCAGTCAGCCACCCTGTTTCCGTCAACCGGGATTGGACCGCAGGATGCGACAATCCTCTGGGCAACGTAACGCTCGTCAAAGTAGAGAGATCTCGAATAGTAACATGGCTCTGCATCATTGCTGTCAACCTTGAGGCTGCGAACCATAAGAAGTCTCTCCTGCTCCATCTGTAAAAGAAGCCGGGGCAGCCCATGGGTCAGGTCAAGCTGCAGAAGTTTGCCCGCCTGCTCACGAATCTGGGACAAGGTCAGGAAGCAGTGTCCGAAATTTCTACCCGCAGCAAGCACATGCTTTATCCCGGCCATGATTCGCTGGGGGCTGTCATGGCCAAGACCGATGCTCAGGGCAACCCTGTCCGCAGAAAAAAACCCGATGCCGTAAAAGTCGTTTGCAAGCTGATAGGGGTCCTGGGTAACCTTATCAATGGCAAGATCTCCGTAAAGCTTGTATATCCTTACTGCAAAAAGGGTGCTGATGCCGTGGGACTGGAGAAACATCATTACGTTGCGGATGGCCCGGTGCTCGATCCAGGCAGCTTCAATGCTTTTAAGCCTCTTCTCTGCTATTCCCGGGACTTCGGTCAACCGTTCAATCGAACTTTCAAAGACATCCAGGGTCTGGTCGTTAAAATGACGAACTATCTTTCTGGCCGTTTTGGGACCGACACCCTTGATAAGCCCTGATCCTAAATATCGTTCAAGGGCAGCGGCCGTTGCTGGTTTTTTCTCCCTGGCAACAGTTGCCTGGAACTGTCTGCCAAACTTTGGATGGACAGTCCAGGAGCCGGTGAAGTGCATGGTGGCACCGGCAAACACCTTTGTCTGGTGAACAACCACCGTCTCCTGGGCATGGCTGTTGTCAAAGGGCGTGACCCTGAGAATAGACCATCCGTTGTCGGCATTGTGAAAGGTGACCCTCTCCACAATGCCCTCAAGGCTCTCCTTGATTACGCCAGTATTGTTAGACTGTATAGAGTACATCCTTTATTTTTACACCAATCAAGTTAAAATTTCATTTAAAATAAAAAAACGTTTTTTACTTCATTTAATGCTTGATTTTTTTTTCGTAACCAGATATCTCTGTTTTTAATCGCATCCCGCATGTGGGATGTTTGGGTTTTTCCTATCAAGGTAAATTTCCCCAACATTAAGAGGCAAGATTGTCCTTAATTTGAAAACTGGTTCTATTTATTTACAACAGGAGAGTGCCAAAATGGCTAATGGTATTGTAAAATGGTTTAACGACTCAAAAGGTTTTGGATTTATTGAGCAGGAAAACGGAAAGGATGTCTTTGTACATCACAGTGGAATCAATGCAACAGGATTTAAGTCACTGAACGAAGGAGATCGTGTTACCTTTGACATTGAAGAGGGTCCCAAGGGTCCGTCTGCAACAAATGTAACTGTAGTATAGTCGACCGTTTTACGCTGTTTCCTAAAAGCCGTTTCGGTAATTTTAGATAAATGAAAGAAGAGCCCCTGGTCATTTTGATCAGGGGCTCTTCTTTTTTATATACAACCTTTTCTTGACCTGAACCACATGCATGGTCTAAGATACCCTTGAATTTAAATTTTTAAACATGGGTGTATTACCATGATTTTAGTTCTGGGCGAAATTTTGTTTGATCTTTTCCCCGACCAGAAAAAAATAGGCGGAGCCCCATTTAACTTTGCATACCATCTTAAGAAAATGGGTGTTCCGGTTCGTTTTGTTTCCCGTGTAGGTGATGATCAACTTGGTCTTGAGATCAAGGATTTTCTCCTCCACCATGGGTTTGATCCACGTGACATTCAGACCGACCCAGACCATCCCACTGGAACGGTAGGGGTCTTCATGGAGGATGGGGAGCATGGGTTTACCATCGCTGCTGATTCAGCCTGGGATTATCTTGAGTTTAACGATCATCTCTCCTCTTTGGTGAATGGATCACCGGACATGATCTATTTTGGTACCTTGATCCAGCGCACCGGTCATGGACAGGAACTTGTTCGACGAATAATTTCAGAAAAAAAACGAGGGACCGATTTTTTCTGCGACATCAATCTGCGATCCGATTTTTACGACCGGAATAGGATTGAACAATCCCTTGAAGCCTGTAATATCCTCAAGTTGAGCCAAGGTGAGGCCGTTGAAATATCGGCACTTTTATCTAAACAGGGGATTATTCAGG
>JAVEQI010000031.1:0-42849 GCA_034007745.1 Desulfobacterium sp. | reverse complement strand
CCGACTTTCTTCGTTCAGCAAGGTGATACTGGCTGACGCTAAAGAAGGAAGTCAAAATTAGAACTGCTGGCCAGTTCCATTGCAAGTTGACTTATCGGCCATCCATATGATATTTTACCAGCTTTATTGAACGAAGAATTCATGACAACCACCCAAAAAAAGGACATTACCATGGAAAGAACACTATCGATAATTAAGCCAGACGGCGTGAAAAAAAACCTCATCGGAGAAGTTATCAAGCGATTCCAGGATCAGGGAATACATATTGCGGCTCTAAAGATGATGCATTTGACCCAAAAGCAGGCTGAAGGATTTTATGCAGTTCATAAGGAGCGCCCATTTTTTAACAGCCTCACCGAGTTCATGACTTCCGGCCCCATTGTTGTGATGATTCTTGAGGGTGAGGATGTCATCGCCAAGAACCGGAAACTCATGGGTGCCACAAACTTTAAAGACGCTGAAGAGGGAACCATCCGAAAAGACTTTGCAACGGACATCGAAAAAAATGTAGTCCATGGTTCAGATGCACCTGAAACAGCAGCCTTTGAAATCGGGTATTTTTTCAACGAGATGGAGATAGTCGGATAATTTAAACCCGGTATGATGGCCGGAGCATGCCCCTGAAAACTTCAGGAGGTATCTGCTCCGGACATTCAACCTCAAGGGGTTCATACCAGAGACCGGTTCATACTCCCCATGACATATCCCTCAAGATCCAGAGAAACATATTTAAAACCGATTTTTTTAAAACCCAAGACCACCTCCTTGCAATTTTTTTCCTGGATCAGATTTTCCATCTGATGATTCATCCCAGAATCCCGGGTCCCGGACTGGCATCCAAGCTCGATCCTTGCAACCTGCCCATGGCCATGGATACGTACCCGAACCCCTGTAAACCCCAGGGATCTCAAAAGAGTCTCACCCGCTTCAACCATTGCAAGCTTCCCAGGGGTGATAATGTCGCCATAGTGAATCCGGGTGGCAAGGCAGGACTGAGCTTCAAGATTCCAGGTTTCAAGCCCGACCTCCTTTGAAAGTTCCCGGATTTCAACCTTTGTCAACCCGGCATCTATCAGAGGTGCGATGATCCTCATCTCCCTGGTTGCCTCAAATCCAGGTCGATAATCTGCCAGATCATCGAGATTTGCACCATGGGCAACACTCTCAAACCCCAGCTCAGAAGCTTTCTCCCGAATAAAAGAAACGATCGCTTTTTTACAAAAATAACACCGTCTGTCTGTATTTTGAACAATCCTTAAATCCTCGAGCAAACTTACCCGGACAACAACATGCCGGACGCCTATCGACCGGGCCATACAAGCTGCATTCTCCACCTCATGGCGGGATTGGAATTCGGTTTGAGCTGTAATAGCAACAACAGAATCACAGGACTTTTTTGCAACTGCTGCAAGTAAAGAGCTGTCAACACCCCCGGAAAAACAAATGACAATTTTTTCATACTGCTTGAGATTTTGGATAAGAGTTTTTAATTTATGAGTCATCTACTACCTTTTTATTTATATTTATTAGCCCAAGTGGATATAAAGGCCGAGTTTTCGTTCAAACACTTTACAAAATATATTGAATTATATATGTGTTGGATTAAACTATCAACCGGATCAGGCGTTCAACAGAACAAAAAGTCCATAACCAACTTGACAAAAAGGGAAATCATGGCTGCGAAAAAGAAAACAACAACAAAAACAAAGGCCACTGCTGCCAAGAAGCAATCAGACAAAAAAACAACCCCAGCTGCAACGGAAAAAAAACAGGGGAAAAAAACTCCAACAACAACAGCAAAAGCTGCCGATCTAAAGGCCGAAGAAAAACAAGCCTCTGAAGCGAAGGCTGAAAAAGAACGACTCGCCAAAGAGGCCGCTGAAAAGGCTGAGAAGGAAAAACTCGCTAAAGAGGCCGCTGAAAAGGCTGAGAAGGAAAGACTCGCCAAAGAGGCCGCTGAAAAGGCTGAGAAGGAAAAACTCGCTAAAGAGGCCGCTGAAAAGGCTGAGAAGGAAAAACTCGCCAAAGAGGCCGCTGAAAAGGCTGAGAAGGAAAGACTCGCCAAAGAGGCCGCTGAAAAGGCTGAGAAGGAAAAACTCGCCAAAGAGGCCGCTGAAAAGGCTGAGAAGGAAAGACTCGCTAAAGAGGCCGCTGAAAAGGCTGAGAAGGAAAAACTCGCTAAAGAGGCCGCTGAAAAGGCTGAGAAGGAAAGACTCGCTAAAGAGGCCGCTGAAAAGGCTGAGAAGGAAAAACTCGCTAAAGAAGCCGCTGAAAAGGCAGCGAAACGAACTATCGAGATTAAAAGAGTTATCAGGGAAATTGCTGAGAAAGAGGCAAAAGAAGCTGAATACAATCAGGCCCAAATCCAGGAAGTTGATAGCGCTTCAGTTGCTAAAACAAAATACATCCCTGTTATTATTGCAGGAGTTTTCTTTATCCTGCTTCTTTTAATGATCGTGGGTACAAGTATCAGCAACTCCAAAAAATTCTATATCAAGCACACCAATGCTGGTGTAGAAATCTGGAAGGGACAATTTGCACCCATAAGCACCCAAAAGGTTCTCTTTCTAAAAAACATAAAGCTCCCGGAAATGACACAAGAAATCTATTCAAAACAAGACATCTTTCCCATTCCCTTTAATTACTACCTTGGCATGGCAGACAACCTTATCAAAAAACAAGATTCTCCCAATTTCCAGCCACTCATTGACCTCGTGGACAAAGCCTCTGATTTTGCAACAACAACAGAGGAAAAAGAGACGATCACCCGATACAAAGCTACTATCCATGACGCATTGATGAACGTTAAGTCAACCAAAATAGTCCTGCCCATCCAAGCTGCGAAACAGGAAAACAGCCCAGCTGCAGCAGAAACAAATAAAAAAGGGGAAAACACTTTACCAGAAACCGAAACACAAGAAGAACAGCCATAAATTTTTTAACAAATATCCTATTGACTCAAAGCGCATCATAGGATATAAAACCTCTATTAAATTCATTGGGTGATCGTCCAATGGCAGGACTACGGACTCTGACTCCGTCAATTAAGGTTCGAATCCTTATCACCCAGCCAGCAAACACAAGGCCCTTAGCAGATAACGCTAAGGGCCTTTTTACTTTTGATCTATTCTGTCCATCATTACTTGGGTTTCGCTCATTTTTGTACACCAATTTCTTTTTTTGCGTTTTTGAAGGAAAGGTCATAAATTTTTTCTGGCAACTCCAGGAGCGCAAGGATTTTTTTCTGTAGAGTCGTCAACTCTTCAACCACTACAACGGAAATTTTTCCTCCCTTCTCTTCGATTAAAAGGTGAAGATTGCCGAATTGTGAAAGAAGTCGCTCCGCAGTGGGGCGTTTCGTCTTCATTTTCGGATTGCCGGGAACAAGCCCTGGGATAGGTTCATCTGTTTTGGACAATTCTTTACGAACGACAAATTCCATCAGGGTCAATGCCTGAAGGGCTATGGTCAACATCACCATCAAGCCTTTGATCCTTTTCGGCAAACGTAAAAACAAAGGTTGTGCGGGGATGCACCCTCTTCTTTAAAGGGGTGTTCGGCCCTGGGCGTCCTCTGCCGACATATTTTTCTTCAAAGTTACGGACTCGTTGACTTCAAGATGAAAATACGCCTCAACATTGCATGCCTGCAATTTCTTGAAAAACTTGCCCCGGGTTAAGAACCAACTCTTTAATGTGATGGGGAGTTTCACCGGTCATTGGCAAAGGGAAAAGGTAATGTCCCTTTTCATGATCAATTGAGGCACGGGTTTTAAGGGCAGCAGCCTTGCAATCTGCAATAAACAAAAAAACGGGATTGCCTATGGTTTTGACCATGCGCTGCCAGGCTGGAAAATAACAGGGATCATCGGCACGGTTACCGGGAAGGGTTTCGCTCAAGATTGGAACTCCAGCCGGGTCCAATGTTGCCACTCCTTATTTGAATTGAAGAAGATCTGGACGGTGATCTTTGCTGTGGCCAAATCCCAAGATACCGTTTTTAGCATTCTCCGGGGCATGGTAAACATTGAAGGCAGTAGTGTCATAGCGAACAACTTCTGTCGGTAATTGATACGCACCAATAATGCCTTGCCCCATTCGAAGCTGAAATTCTGATATGTATTCGTCGTTTTCCCCTATCACTTCTGCAAGTCTCCCCAGACGGTCATCAGTGGCATCCTTTTCACCCACGGTCCAGCCTGCGACACGTTCGATAACTGTTTTGTGTTGATTGGTCCAAGATTCCATCCCGGAAAAATGATGGGTCAAGGAATGCATCACATAGGTTACGAATAAAACCGTCAACTGGCCATAGCTGAGACCGCTCCAGTTGCCATGTGCAAGATAAATGCTGTCAATTGTTTTCTGAACGTTCATCTTCTCAAGGGTTGCAATGATAAGCGGTATCGTGTCTATCCTTTCAACTTTTGGGGCCATCATAAACCTCCAGGGTAATTGGTTTTATGATGACCATGACACGGCTGGCCTAAGTTTTTCAGTGCAAACGACACCCGTTAATTCAAATGCCGTTAAAAAATAAGCGAACGGTCAGCACTCTTTTCAACACCCTTTTATAGTTACAATCTATTTGTAAGGATATTATTTTTTTATCTTTTTTCTATATTTTTTCTTTACAAGCGCCCCGTTCTTGCCTGGCTCCATTTGGGTCAAGGAAAAGATTACTCAAGCTCTATCCCCATGGAAACACTCTACTTATTCAAATTCTTTCCTACTCAATCCAGACTGCCTGATTATAGATTGCAAGGTTCCCTTTTTGATCTCTGTATGGTCAGGAACAGGAACGGTAATTGTACTGTCTGGAATTTTTTTTTGCATTATTACATGGCTTCCCTTTTTTCGGATTTCTTCAAAACCATAAGCGCTTAAAATCTGACAAACCTCTTTACCGGATAACACTTTCAGCCTAACCAACTGCAACCGCCATTTGTGTTATATACACTTCGTTGTGAAGGCGTTCTTCTATCTCTCCAGGGGAGGCACATTCAAAAAAAAGCTCAAGGGCCTCTTGCAGGTTTTCTTTTGCCTCGCTGATTGTTTCACCTTGGCTTGCAATATCCAGCTCAGGACACAAGGCCACATATCCTGTACCCTCTCTTTCAATAATTGCCGTTACATATCTTTTCATTTTTTTAGCCTCCCTGCTCATTATACTTTCATTGTCTTTTTAAAATCCATTACCCAGTACAACCGCCTTGGCAATCCAGATCTTGACTCCAGCCCAATCCCCATGGAACAAATCATGCTCGTTTTTTGAAAGGAATTACATTTTCCTGTCTGTGCTGCCTCAACCCCAGGTCAATAGCATTTGCCGCAAGCTGTAATTGATCTGGGGCAAGGTGGGAATATCTTTCAGTTACCTGGATAGTCGAATGGCCCAGAACTTTTTTGAACAAGGTAAAGGCTAACCCCCTGCATCACCATCCATGATGCCGCTGTGTGTCTGCAAGAATGGAATGTTACTTTTTTTTTGCCTGCATGATCTCTTTGACGGGCTCAGTCATTGCCCTTTTTTTGGTTTCTTTGAAGTTCGGAAAGAATTTTATTCGCTTCTTTCTCGCCCCAACCTTGAGAAGTCCACCCAATACCTTTTTCAATCCTTTTTCCATCCAAGCGATAACAAATTGAAAAATAGAGGTCAAATTTGACACCGTGCTTTCTTTTTGGATGGGACCGGAACCTAACTCCAGGGGCAACTTGATTTTTGCCATTTGACAGCCATGAATTTTTCCTCTTAGAAAAGTTGTCCATCATTAGTCCATCATTTATCCATCAAGACTCGTGAAACTTAATGATGACCTATGAACCGACAATAAAGATAATAACCAATAATGTCAATTAGTTTAATGCAATACGTGAGACTCTGTGCAGGTCTGTGAAAGGGCATTTAAAAGGACTCTGACTCCGTCAATTAAGGTTCGAATCCTTATCATCCAGCCAGGATACAAAGGCTCTCAAGCGAACAAGTTTGAGAGCCTTTTTTGTTGCCTGCTTTTTATTCTGCTAGAGGTTGACAAACAGGGCTTTTCAGGTATAATCCCTCGTTATCGACTTGTTGCGGAAGTGCACGGCTCACTGGTGGGGCCCTCGGACTTCAAATCCGATGTGGGGCGCTAAAACCGTCCCGGGTGGGTTCGATTCCCATGCACTTCCGCCATTTAAATTTGAACAAATCAGAACCTCGTACACCATAACCCCACCTCCTCAATTCAATCTGAAACCTCCTGTCACAAAAGGAAATATCACCCATGGATCAAAATACAGACCTTAAAACAATGGATCTTAAAACAGTTGAACAAAGCTCGGCAACCCTTTCCCAGGTGATGCAGCCCCAGGATGCCAATCCTGCTGGACTGATTCATGGCGGGGTGATCATGAAGCTCATCGACACCGCAGCGGGAGTGGTTGCTGTGCGGCACACCAAACGGATCTGTGTGACTGCCTCAATTGATCGGCTGGATTTTCACCACCCCGTTCAAATCGGAAATTTGGTAACCTTTAAGGCAAGCATCAACAACGTGGGAAAAACGTCCATGGAAATTGGTGTTCGGGTGGAAACCGAAAATCTGCTCACTGGCAAAAAAAATCATACAGGATCAGCCTACCTGACATTTGTTGCCCTTGGAGAGGATTTCAAACCGGTTACTGCACCCCGTCTTGACCTGAAGACACCCGATCAGATGAGACGAAATAGGGAGGCGATCAAACGCCGGGAATCAAGGCTTGCTGAAAAGAAAAGTGAAAAAATCTGCCAGGCTAACGCCGATAAATGTCCGAACTGATGGAGGGCTCCATGACACCCAAGCCAACCGGCAAAGTCATCCATAAAAAATTCCACAAGATTGTCCTTAGATCTGAGATAAAAGCCATTGCCGGGGAAAAACGTGCCCGGGGCAAAAAAATAGTCTTTACCAACGGATGCTTTGACATCCTCCATGCGGGCCATGTCAACTACCTTGAGGCCGCAGCCGCCCGGGGGGACGTTCTGATCCTCGGGCTCAATTCAGACCGATCTGTCCGGCAGATCAAGGGGAACAAGCGTCCCATCGTCAACCAGGATCAACGCGCCCAGGTGGTTGCCGCCCTCGCCTGTGTAGATTATGTGGTAATTTTCGACGAGCCAACCCCTGAATCTCTAATCAGAGATATCATCCCCCACGTTCTTGCCAAGGGTGCAGACTGGACCGAGGACAAGATCATCGGTGGGGATTTTGTAAAACAAAACAAAGGCAGCGTGGCAAGGATAACCCTGGAGCCTGGGATCTCCACCACCATTATAATTGAAAGGATACTTCAAACCTTTGGGTGATATAAAAAAACCAGCCACAAGAATGATTAGGGACAGGCGGGGAACGCTTCACCTTGAGTACCTTCACTTTAAGAAATCTTCCCCTGTAATCCACGGAATCTTTACCCGGCTCGGGGGACAAAGTACCGGCCCCTTTTCCTCACTTAACGTAGGGCTCTCCACGGGTGACTCCAGGGAAATGGTCGAAAAAAACAGACAGCTTGTGGCTGACGCCCTGGGGATAGGTCCCGAGGTCTATCTCAACCAGATTCACTCAAACAAGGTTCTCGTTCTGAAGCGCAGCATGGACGGACAGTTCCGGCACGCCGCCACATGCACCAGCACACAAGACACAATTCAAAGCACCATAGACGGCCAGCCTTCTGACTTCAGCAATTACAACTGCCAGACTGCAGACGCCATGGTCACTGACATTCCCGGACTTGCCCTAGTAATACAGGTGGCCGACTGCCAGCCGATCTTCCTTGTAGACCCTGTAAAAAAAGTGGTGGCAAACATTCATTCTGGATGGAAGGGCAGCATCCAAAACATCCTAGGCAAGACCATTGATGAAATGGTGAACAACTTCGGATCAACCCCCCAGACGATCCTTGCCGGAATCGGGCCATCCCTTGGTCCCTGCTGCTCCGAATTTATCAACTATTCCCGGGAGATACCCGAACACCTGTGGAAATATAAGGATGAAAAAGACCATTTTGACTTCTGGCGGATAAGCGTTGATCAACTCACAGGGAAAGGATTAAAGTCTGAAAACATAACTCTGGCGGGCATCTGCACCCGATGCGCAGCCGACACCTTTTTCTCGTACAGACACAACACCACCACTGGCAGGTTTGCCGCCGTGATCAAACTTGAAACAGTCCTTGAAAATGAGGGTATCAATGAAACATAAAAAGATAAATTTAACCGAAAAGGTAAAGGCCGCCGGCTGAGGGGCCAAGATTGATCCAGGGGTTCTGGATCGAATTGTAAAAAACTTGAAGGTCAAGGGCCATCCGAATCTGATCGTGGGTCTTGAGACCGGGGATGATGCAGGGGTATTCCGCATTAACGACACTACTGCCCTGATCCAGACCCTGGATTTCCTGACACCGGTGACCAACTCCCCCTACGAGTTTGGTCAGGTGGCCGCTGCAAACGCCCTGAGCGACGTTTATGCCATGGGCGGAATTCCACTAACCGCCATGAACATAGTCTGTTTTCCCGAAGATGAGCTTGACGAGATGATCCTCCAGGAAACCCTCCAGGGGGGTATTGACAAGATCGAAGAGGCGGGCGCAACACTTGTGGGAGGCCACAGCGTCAATGACCCTGAATTCAAATACGGCCTGTCCGTCACAGGCGTTGTCCACCCGGACCGGGTGCTGACCAACAGGGGATCAAAAACAGGAGAGGTGCTGATTTTAACAAAACCCGTTGGGGTGGGTATCCTTGCCACAGCGGTCAAAGGAAAACTCGCATCTGAAGATCACGTAAAAAATCTTGTCAAAACCATGACCCAGCTCAACAAGGCTGCCTGCGAGATCCTCCTTGATTACCCTGTGAGTGCATGCACCGACGTCACAGGGTTCGGGCTTGCAGGCCACCTGCTCGAAATGGCCAGGGGATCGAAAAAGACCATGCACCTCTTCGCCAACAAGGTCGCTGCCATCGACGGGGCCAAGGAGTATGCCATGATGGGCCTGGTGCCTGGAGGAACATTTAGAAACCGTTCGTTTTGCAGCAAAAACACCTTCCTGGACAAGGGCATTGAACCCATCGTTCAAGACCTGATCTTCGACCCTCAGACCTCGGGAGGGCTCCTCTTTTCCATTGGCAAGAGCGAGGCGGAAACCTGTGTAGAACGGATGAATCAAAAGGGGGTTGCGGCCGCAATAGTGGGCAAAGTGGGTCTTGACCACTCCTGCGGCAACCTTATTGTAAGCTGATTGTGACCTGATGATCTATATAAAGTGTTTTTCACGTTGACTTGATAGAGTTGATATGGTAATTCCTCGTAAAATGAAAAAAGGAACAGCAAAGAACATCAAGGACCTTGCCTATTACAGCAGTCTCGGTCTTTCAGTTGCAATTTCAATCTTTATTGGCCTGTTCCTGGGTGTCTGGCTGGACAACAGGTTTGATACCTCCCCGGTTCTGACACTTGTCTTTCTGGGGCTGGGGATAGCGGCAGGATTCAAAAATCTTGCCATGGCGGTAAAACGGAGTGAAAAGCTTTAATTTAAAAGGTACAGCAAAATATTTAAAGGGAGCACACGGTTTTAAAAGATGATGACCATTCAACAGCGCATGATAATATTTATCTCAAAATCCAACTGGTTCATCTTTTGCGTGGTCAGCCTCCTTGCCTTTATCAACACTCCACGACATTTTGCCCTTGGCATCTTCTGCGGCGGCCTCATCGTCACACTCAACTTCCAGGCTCTCAGATTTACAATTCGCCGGGCATTCAAAAACACATCCCGGGTCGCCACACAGGGACAATCCATACTCTCCGGCGTAATCGTCAAATATTACCTGAGGTTTATACTGAGCGGGGTAATGTTATTCCTGCTTATTTCAAAAAATATTGTTGATCCGTTAGGCCTCATTGCAGGTCTTTCGGTGGTGGTTGTGAGCTTTTTTGCTGCGACTGCACTTGAATTAACAAGACTTATTATCAAGGAGGCTGTGTAAGTGGAACATCCATATCTATTCTTTATAAAATTGTTTGAAATGATAGGTTTGGGGCATTTTGCCCACGCCAACGTCCATGTCGTCTATATGTGGGTTGTCATGGCAATTCTTATCATCCTGGGATGGCTTGCAGGAAGAAACGTCCAGATGGTTCCGGGCAAAGTACAGAACGTGTTTGAGGTTCTGATCTCGGGCCTTGAAGAATTCATGGTGGATGTATGCGGTGAAGAGGGCCGATGGTTCTTTCCCCTTGTAGCATCTATCTTCCTATGTGTCTTCGTGGGAAACCTGCTGGGTCTCGTACCCGGTTTCTTTCCTCCCACTGCCAACCTCAACACCACGGCAGCCCTTGCCTTGACAGTTTTTGTATTCACCCATGTGATCGGTGTAAAATATCACGGTGTAAAATACTACAAACACTTTATCGGCCCGGTATGGTGGATGATTCCCATCATGCTGCCCATTGAGCTCATCGGCCACTTTGCCAGAATTCTCTCCCTCTCCTTCCGTCTTTTTGGAAACATGATGGGTCATGAACTGGTTCTTGCCATCCTGTTCAGCCTTGCCGGCGCCTTTTTTGCACCGCTTCCCATCATGGCTCTCGGCATCTTTGTGGGCCTTGTACAGGCATTTGTGTTCTTCCTTCTCTCGGTCATGTACTTTACCGGAGCCATGGAGCACGCGCACTAAACAACGAACTTAAGCCGTCAACATGGTGTTGCCGGTTGATTTTATAGTTATGCGGGGACCGGAAGAAGCCGCATGAATCACAACAACCTTAATTTACAGGAGAAGAAAAAATGGATTTTTTTACAGCATGTGTATGGGCAGCAGGCATCGCAATTGGAGTCGCAGCATTTGGTTGCGGTATTGGTCAGGGAATGGGCCTCAGCGGCGCTGTTCAGGGTATCGCTCGTAACCCCGAGTCTTCAGGAAAGGTAACAGTTACTCTCTTGATCGGTCTTGCCATGATCGAGTCCCTGGCTATCTATGCGCTGGTTGTTGCCCTGATCCTCATCTACGCACATCCCCAGGCTGCTGACTTTGCAAAGCTTGCCATTGGTCAGTAATCAGACCTGAGCTGCACAGAACAAGCAAGTCATAGTTTCACCAGCAAGGAAAGCCCCCCCTTTGGGATCAGGCTTTCCTTGTTGTCGTTTCAGACATCGCCATACTCTGAGAGATATGGGACCACAATGCGACCCCAAACCTTTTGCGGTTCCAGGCAGGATAACTAAAAAGGGCGGAATGACACTAGTGCTACCCTCTTTCATTGTGGGGCTGTACAAATCTTTGAACCTGGGAGCGGTAATAGTCCAGGCGATCCTCCGCCTGTTCAAGGGCTTTGGTCGCTGCCTCAAGAGCCTCCCGGGCAAGATCGTTCTGCCAGCAGGCCTCGGCATAGGTGTCAAGCACATGGGAAGGGGTATCAACTGCAATGGCACGCCGGGCAAGGACAAGTGCCCGTTCCGGATCAAGGAAAGATGTATCTTCGCAGGTCAATAAAAGCCAGGCAAGGTTGTTAAGGGCCTGGAGATTCAACGGGGCTATTTTAAGCACATTTTCATAGGCATGAACAGCCCTTTCAAACATTTTTCTGCCATAGTAATAATCGCCCATCAGAGTGTGGGCATCGACATTTTGAGGATCTACTTCAAGGGCCTGAATTAAGAGCCTTTCGGCAAGATAGTTGTTCATCACCTCCTTTCCCGGACCGAAATTGATAAGATAACCCGCAAAAACAACCATCACCATGAAAACGGCATAGCCAGCCACCATTTGGCGTATCTTTCGGTCATGTCTTTTCACAAGGCCAGGATTGAGCTCACAGCGCTCCATAAAGTCAATGCGCTGGGAGATGTTGAAGTGGTGCCAGTTGGGGCGATCTGATGCGGTGCGGCTGAACCGTGCAATCTTGTAGAACGCGTCAATAAGGCTTTGTCCGCTGCCCAGGAGTGAAAACACATAGGTGTCGGCCTGGCGCTCGAAATTGCGCATGAAAAACCCGAATCCAAACCGAAAATAAACAAGAAAGAACAGAATAAGAATCAGGCTGAAAACAAGGGTGGAGACAGTCTCCTGTTCCATGCCGGCAAAGGTTACAAGCCATGACAGGGGGTTCAACCCATAAATCAGAATCAGCAAAGGGTCAAACAGAGCATAGACTAAGGCAATGTAGCCTGCAAAGAAAAGAAGATAGAAAAGAATGTGATGTTTTTTCACATGGCCGATCTCATGGGCTATTACCGCATCAATTTCTCGGGGGGTCATGAAATTGATAAGGGCCGGAGTGACAAGGATATAGCGAAACCTTGCAACGAGCCCCATCACCCCTGCCGTAATCATGGACCCGCCAAAGAGCTCCCACTTAAGGATATCGGCATAACCTATGCCCCCATGAGTGCAGAGTGCTTCAATCCTGTCCCTTGTGGGACCCGGCTCAAGGGAAGAGCAACCCCATAGCTTCTGAATCAGGTAGGGTCCGAAGGTTGCCACGGCAAACAAGAAAAAGACCATATAGAGAATCTCGCCTGCCGGGGTTGCAAGGGCTCTCTTCAGACCCTCAAAGGGAAGAATCTGAATTGAGTCAGCCACAAAGGATAGTATAAACCAGGGAAGAAGAGCTGGAAGGGAGAACGAGATGTTTGAAATCACAAAACTCTTTTTTGACACGGTGCCGGGAAAAAACTGTCTCTGCACCCTCCAGGCTGATGTCCAGACTATCACAAGATATCCGAGAAAAATAAAAAGGAATACCAGAGCCTCGAGGGTGGGGAAAATCTGAAACGGGGGAAACTCGGCCAGGGCAAGCTTGAGCTTTAAAATATAAAGGTCGGCTGCAAAGACAAAAAGGGCGAGGATGGACAGACGCAGCAAAAGCTGGTCCAGCAGAATGTCGATCTGCACACCGGCTTCAAGGGAAGACCTTGCCGCAAGCCGCTTGAACGAGATGTGACACACAAGGGCAAAAATGACTGCCAGAACCAGGGCAAAGACCAGGGCGTAATCTGGCATCCCCCCCCCACCCGGGTGATGGCAGGTGGTGTACAGGATAAGGGCCACAAGGAAATAGATAAAATTAGTAAACATGGACGCTAAATTTTGCCAGTGGCTGCAAATGTGGAAAGAATGATCCAGGTTTTTACATCAAATTTAAGGTCCGGGGTGTTTAAAAGGGCAGCGGCTTCTCCGGTTGAGAGCATTATCACCTCTATGTCTTCTGAGGCCTCGTTGGCAAGGGTGCTGGGTTCACCCCGGCACTCGCCATAGATCAGGGTGACCGACTCGTCAGTCATGCCGGATGACGAGTAAACAGGAGGACTCTGCCTCAAAACCTTGACCAGGGTAAGACCGGTCTCCTCCCAGAGTTCCCTTGTGGCCGCCTCCACACTCTTTTCACCCTTGTCCACAAGCCCTGCTGGAAACCCGTACTGGTATCCCCCGAGGGGAACCCTGAACTCTTTGATGATGACGATCCTCTGTTTCTCCCGATGAAGGGGTACAATTACTACGGCGTCGGGAGCTATAGAAGTCTTCAAGGATCTGGGACATTTTGATCTTGAGGCGAACACCCAGGATTTTTCTTGGTTTCGAGTGTCCCTGTAACGCATGGAAAAAAGATTGAGATGGGGAAAGTTTGTCTCCTTGATTAAATTCAGTATTTTCACATCACTTCTCCCAGGGCCTCTTGCCGGTCCTGAGGGCAATAGGTGGGCCAAGGATTTCTGACCAGACAACGGCGGTACGGATCTCGTCTGGGGAAAGGGTCAGATTCACACCCGTGCGAGAGGCTCTCAACGGTTCTTTGATCAACGATGAACCAGACGCTTGTTTTTTTGCCCTAACAGTTGTCGGGGTTTTGGGGGTTTTTACGGGCCGGGAGCCTTTCTCATAGTCATTTTCCTGCGAAGTAAAAGCAGGAGCTTGAAAGTCAACATGGTCAAAATCAGCAAACAGACCCTGCTCCGCAGCTTGGGATTTTTCCGATTCACGGCTACTAACCTGACCAATCGGACCACCCATCTGATCCTTCATCCTGGCCTTTTCAGCCTCCATCCTGAACTGCTGCTCCAGCTCTGAGAAAAAAGCCTGCAGGCGCTCACCCAGTTTTGAAAAAAGGCCTTGAGCCCTTGCAGGGGCTTCGCCCTCCCCTCTGTCCCAATCTTTGGAAGGATCTTTGGAAGATTCCCTAAATGATGCCCAGGATTTTTCCTGCCGGAATTCTCCTTGGATTTTATCCTGGGTCTTACCCTGAATCCTGTCCCAGAAATTACCCTGACGGCTATCCCGTTGGGTTCTGTCCAGCTGGGTACTGTCACCGGTTGATTTTTTATCCACCCTACTCTTTGCATCACCACCCGATTTCTTGCGCTGTTTAAAAATCATCAGTGCTATATAGGCGGCCATCGCAAGGAAGGGAATTATATCTTCAGCTCTCACGGCATTTTTTCCTTCTGATGTTTTATCATTACTGTAAGCTATAAGCTGTTAGCTGTTAGCTGTTAGCTAAAAGCTAACTGCTAAAGGCTAACAGCTAAAAGCTACTTACGGCTGTACCTTATCATCCTTCTCCGGAGTAGCAATGGATTGCCTCATATCTGTGTCTGCAACCATGTTTTTCATGCGGTAGTAATCCATGATTCCAAGATTTCCCTCCCGGAACGCCTCTGCCATGGCTAGGGGTACCTGGGCCTCGGCTTCGACAACCTTGGCCCGCATCTCCTGGACCCTGGCCTTCATTTCCTGCTCCATGGCATAGGCCATGGCCCTTCGTTCCTCAGCCTTTGCCTGGGCGATCTTCTTATCGGCCTCGGCCCTGTCCGTCTCAAGCTCCGCTCCGATGTTCTTGCCCACATCCACATCTGCAATATCAATAGAAAGGATCTCATAGGCAGTTCCGGAATCAAGACCCTTGGCCAGAACCGTCTTGGAGATGAGGTCGGGATTTTCAAGCACCATCTTATGGGAAGCGGCAGAGCCGATTGTGGTTACTATGCCCTCCCCTACCCTTGCCAGGATGGTCTCTTCCCCTGCCCCGCCCACCAGCCGATCAATGTTTGCCCGGACTGTCACAAGGGAGATGGCCTTCAGCTGGATACCATCTTTGGCCATGGCGGCGATAAGTGGAGTTTGAATCACCTTGGGGTTGACGCTCATCTGCACTGCCTCAAGAACGTTCCTACCGGCAAGGTCGATGGCGGCAGCCCTGTTAAAGGGAAGATCAATATTGGCCTTGTCTGCGGCGATCAGGGCCTTGACCACCCTTGAGACATCACCGCCTGCAAGGTAGTGGGACTCAAAATCATCGGTGGAGATATCGAGGCCTGATTTTACAGCCATGATCTTTGAGGTGACAATCAGCTTCGGGGGAACCTTCCTAAAACGCATGAACACGATGTTCAAAAGGCCTACCCTTGCCCCTGACACCAGGGATTGCACCCACAGGGAAATGGATGAACCGATGAAAAAAAGCACGACAATACAGACAATGACCAGTAAAATAACCACAATTGTGGTAAATTCCATGACAGCTCTCCTTAATTAATACAACAAATTTATACTGTTATTTGATACAGCTTTTATTACCTAAAAGTTGCAAGCGTTAGTTGACCGGATATGCAAGACGCCGGGCATGCCGCTGTAGTCGTCTACCGCAAGTGCCCGGCAACGCAGCAGATCCGGTCAAATAAGGCTCCCGCAGGGTTCATGGTTTTTAGTTTTGAACCCTGCATGTTTTGGTGAGTAGTAAACCTGAAAAAACTCATCGTAACCAATTGATATAATAGTTAATTAGTTCAAAAATAAAAATCATGAATGCAACTTTTAGGTATTAATCAAACATTCAGGTTGTACTTTGTTTTCTGACAATAATCTGATTGCCTGTAACCCCATGAACTACAATGGTGGTATCCTTTGGTATATACTCCCCCCGGGTAACAACATCCACCCGTATTCCATCTATAACGGCAAAACCTGCCGGCCTGAGATCGGTTCTGGTCAGGCCCTCTTTACCGGCATACCCCTCGATCCCCGGCTCCTGGGATACGATTCCCTGGGCCCTGGACAGGGTTGTTTTGAGGGTAACCGGCGATCGTGCAAGCATCTTGATCCCCACATAAACAAACACTGGAATGATGATGATGTCAGCCAGGACAAAGAGCATTCCTGCTCCTGGTGAAAGTTGTGTGAACGCAATGTAAAGGGAATAGCCGAACACAAGGGCCGCAAGAATGGAGATGATGCCCCCGGACGGAATGATGATCTCAGCGATGATGATAGCGACCCCCACAAGCTGAAGAACCAGGGGAAAAGTAAGACCTGTCATTCTTGTTCCTCCTGCCCTACGATCAAACGGTTGCCCTGGATCATGATAACCTGAATCAAGGTTCCCCGTTCAATGAAGTCCCCCTGGGACACAGCGTCAAAAAGTTCGCCGTCAATCTCAACCTTGCCGGCGGGACGAAGAGAAGTGATTGCAACGCCCCTGTCCCCAGCCCTTGCCCGCCGGATCTCCATGGAGTCGGCATGGGAATCCTTGAGAGTTGCGGCAAGATAGGGTCCCTCAAACACCCTGGATAATCGTGGCAGCAGATACCTGACAGCGCCAAGGGCAAGGAAAAGCCCGACAATAAACGAGGAAAGCACCTGAATCAGATTTGCCTTCAACAGCTCACCCTGCCATGGGAGCTGGGGATCCGGGATGACAAAATCCTGAAGGGCCAGAACCATGCCGATCCCTATCAGGAGAATTCCTACAATGCCGGATATGCCAAAGCCCGGCAGCACAAAGATCTCCACTGCGAAAAAAACCATCCCCAGAACAACGAGGAGAAACTCCGTGTGATCGGCAAGGCCTACGAGATACTGGCCTGCAAAGACAAGTCCAAGACAGGCAATGCCAAGGGCTCCGGGCAAACCAAATCCAGGGGACTTGATCTCCGTATAAAGTGCTCCAAGGCCGATCATCATGAGGATGGGCGATATTTTGGTAATGAATCTGAAAAAAGTCTCTGACCAGCTCTGGTGGATGGAAATAACCTCATGGTCGCCAAGTTCCATTCGCTTGAGCATCTCTTCAACCGTTGCTACCGTCATTTTGGAGAATCCCAGGCGCTCTGCCTCAATGGCATCCATTGTCAAAAGCTCGCCCTTGGAAACAACAGTTTTTTTTGAGGTGATGGCCCCTCGTTCGTCGGCATTGAGGTCCTCATATTCCCTTGAATCCATGTACCTGGTCTTGCCTGCCACAATAATCTCATAGACCTCGATGTGGTCGCTGACCATGGCTTCTGCCAGGGATTCAGGATAGTTGTTCCGTTTGGCAAGGGACCTGAACTTTGCACGCAGGGGGGACTGGAATTTTTCTCCCATCATCTTTGGACCCTCGCTTGAGTTCATGATCGGAGCGCAGTCACCGATGGTGGTGTGTTCTTTCATGGTAAGCTCGTTACAGGCAAGCGAGATCAAAGCGCCCGCAGATATTGCCTTGTTGGTCACAAAGGCTATAGTGCGGCCCCGGGTGTTAATAAGGAGGTCCACAATGGCCAGGGCCGAATCCACCCTGCCCCCAAAGGTGTCCATTTTGAGGACAAAAACAGCATCACGAGAATTGTCAACGCTAAGGGCCCGCTCCAGAAAGGCAGCCATACCCGGCTCCACTGGTCCCTGAACCTCTATCTCGTAGACCTTTTTTTTAATATTGTTTTTATCATTTTCGCCTTGATCTGCACCCATGGCCATGCCGCAAGCCACAAGGACAAAGAGTAAGCATAGAATAATGGGCAAGGGCCGGAACAAAGACCTGGGCCTAGGTATTAAGCTTTGTCCATGGAAGAATAAACCTGGCAGGCTGCCTGTCATGTGTAACGCCCTTTTTTTCTTGATTTTCATAGGCCATAATATGACCAGCGGCCGGGATTCTGTCAAGGTATTCTTTAGCTGTCAGATGTTGAGTATTGGGTGTCAGCCCTAGCTAATAGTTATTCCTGTGATCACATGAAGGTGATGTAACGGAACACGACCCAGAAGTGACAGGCGCTTCCGGCCAGAACAAAAAAATGCCAGATTTCGTGGAAACCAAAAATTTCCGGCCAGGGATTGGGGCGTTTCAACCCGTAAATGACAGCTCCCAGGGTGTAGAAAACCCCACCTAAGCCAAGCCATAAAAGACAGCCGGATGAAAGGGTTACCAGGAGGGGGTACACGGCAACGACGCACAGCCACCCCATGATAAGATAAATGGCGGTTGACACCCATCTTGGAATGTTGATGAAAAACAGCTTGATAATGACCCCGGCAAGGGCCATGCCCCAGACTATGCCAAAGAGACTCCATCCCCAGGGTCCCCGAAGAGGAACAAGACATAGGGGGGTGTAGGTCCCTGCAATGAGCATGAAGATCATTATATGATCAAAACGTTTAAGCCTTAAAAGCCCGGTTGGCGACAGATACAGAGCGTGGTAGAGCGTACTTGCCGTATACATGAGCACAAGGGCAAGTCCAAAGATAGAAAAGGAAACAATGTGCCAGACGCCAGCCTTGAGGGCAGCTGCAACAACAAGAAGTGTAAGTCCGACGACCGAGAAAATGGCTCCGGCCATGTGGGAAAAAGCATTAATTGGTTCACGGGGTATATACATGGGATCAGCATACCCCAATGGTCAGAGTTGAGGAACAAAAAAATGTTAAATTACATTTCTTTTACTGATGATCAAGTTTTACACGAAAAACATGGCGTGGTTTGAGGTAAATAACGGAGGATCACGCCTTAGGATGGGTGCAATTGCTGCATGCTTTTTAAAGCGTCGTTCAACAAATTGTCTCACCATTTTGCGCTCCCATCCAAGGGGGTGGGTAAAGCTCAAATAAAGGGATAGATCCCCGGCGTAGAAATCATGCGTCTCAAGCCCTTCTGCATCTTGGCTGAATCTGGGGAGGTTAAAAATCGCCATGTTTAAAAAACCTATATCCCGGCTGTGCTCAACGGCATAATCGAGGGTCTTTTGGGCCCCGGCCTCTGTTTCAGATTCCGTGCCGAACAGGAGATAAACATAGGTAGCAATGCCCGCCTGCTTCAGGGCAGCGAGAACCAGGGAAGCTGTTTCAAGGTCGGTACCCTTGCCCATGTTGTCAAGCACCGCCTGATCTCCCGATTCAAGACCAAGCTTCAGCATCCGGCATCCGGAACGATAAAGAGCGGCGCAGAAATCGGGATCGGCAAGATCCCTTGTAAAACGCACAAAGCCATACCAGGTAAAGGAAAAGGTACGGGCTGCCATGGCCCTTAAGAAGGAGGGGCTTAAGGCATCGTCTACAAAGTGAACATAGTCTGGGCTGTATCGATTGCAAAGGGAATCAAGATCTGCCAGAATATCCCGGGGTTTTTCAGGGCGGTAGCGTCTACCCTCAGCCGTTTCAGGACAAAATCTGCATTTACTCCAGTAGCAGCCGGTGGCTGTTCTAAGGGGAAGGATACGGCCCGGCGCAAGATAGCCCTCCCAGTCACAGAAATCAAAGCATGGGATGTACCGCTCATCCTTATGGGGACGCACCCCAAACAGCCCAAGGATTGCCCCCTCTCCGTTACCCCTGACCATCAGATCCACCAGGCCTTCGAAAGGGTCGTTCCACAAGGGGCTGCTCATCCATGAGGTGATAAGTCCTCCACCCATGATAATCCTAACACCTGGAAACTTCGACCTTATCCACCCTGCAAGGGCAAAGGCCGTAAGGGCCTGGCTTAAGAAACAGACCGAAAGACCTATGTGGGAGGGGTGGACCGCCTTGATCTTCGGGGCAAGAACGCTTTCAAAATAAGAGAAAAAGGGATTGGCTGCAAAGGTTTGGGCAGAGGAAATAAGGTCCCTGCTTTGTACGGGGCTTAACAGTGAGTCTCCATAATCGGCAAGGGTCAGCCTGTACCTCGGATCAAGGGCGGTTGCAACTGCCCGGTTTACATCCATGACCCTCTGGCGGTAGCGGTCGCTGTTGTTATCATTCCTTTTACTTGTACTGTTGACGGTATTGTTAAATTTGCCGGTATCGCCGATATATAAGGAGGGGTCACGCAGGTCAGACAGGTTCCGCTCCAGGTGGATTATGGCTTTTCGAGTCCACCTGTCCCTGGGATGACTGTTGGACCGGGCAATATAAAGTTGAGCCTCAAGATTGGCGTCAATGACCGTGCAGCCAATGTTGTGGTGCTTGAGGGCGCCTGCAAGAAGGGCTACGCCTGCCGGTGGTTCACAGGCTTTGCCCGATGGAGGATAAATTAGAAGCAATATTAGTCCTTTATTTTCTTGTAACCTGTACAGCCGATGGAGGTGCAGGGTGACACTTATAAAGATTTTTCTTTGCTGCTGTCAAGTAAAACCATTTCAGGATTGGAAACAACGTATAGAAATATTGTTTCTATATGTAGAAACAATATGCTTGACAGCGAAAAAGCAGAGTTGTATTCTGGCGATTATTGTAAGGACCGCAGATTAAACAACCTGATACTGTCTATCAAAGAGCCTGGGATTTTCTAAAAAAGAGAGCAGAAAACATGATTTTAAACCAATTCCCGACAAGAGAAAGATTTGTTGAGCTTGCCCAAACCGGCAATGTTGTACCCCTTTGCATCCAGATCCTTGCAGACACGGAAACCCCTGTATCGATCCTTGATAAGTTTTATGAAAAAGACACCCCGCTCTTTTTGCTGGAAAGCGTTGAAGGCGGTGAACACTGGGCGAGGTACAGCTTTCTCGGCATCGGGGCCCACGCAGAGGTGCGTGTCTTTTCAGACTATGTCCGGGTCGATTCCGGCCAGGGAGAGCAGGCCATACCCCATAACAACGACCCCTTGGCCGTATTAAGGGAGTTGACCCGGGCCTACACTCCCTGTGAGATGCCTGAACTGCCGAGGTTCTGGGGCGGACTGACCGGATATTTCACCTACGAGATGGTCCGATTCCTTGAAAAAATTCCCGTGACTCTTGCCCCGGACACCGCCTATGCCCATTTCATCATTCCCGATGCCATGGTGATCTTTGACACCCTGAAGCACACCCTTACCCTTGTGAAGATAGCCTACCTTGATAAGGAACAGACAACGGACAGAGCCTTTGAATCGGCCGGTAAGGATCTCGATGCACTGCTTGAACAAATCAAGGCTCCAAAAATCCGGAAATCCGCCATGGCTCACACCCCCGTTGAAAAAAAACCACCCGGGGTCCATGGCCGGGCGCCCGGTTTTACAGCCCTTACCGATCCTGACACCTACATTGAGGGGGTCAAGGCCATCAAACAAAAAATCGTTGAAGGGGAGATCATCCAGGCAGTATTGTCCCAGCCTTTTGTCTGCACAGCCCCGGTTGACCCGGTCATCCTGTACAGGGCCCAGCGTTATATCAACCCATCGCCCTACATGTTCTTCATGAATTTCAAGGGATTAACCATTGCGGGCTCTTCACCTGAAACCATGGTGCGCCTTGAAAGGGGTGCGGCCACCCTGCGACCCATTGCCGGAACAAGGCCGAGGGGAACGACCGAACAGGAAGACAGGGCCCTTGCAGACGAACTATTAAAGGATGAGAAGGAAAGGGCCGAACACCTCATGCTTGTCGATCTTGGCAGAAACGACCTTGGAAGGGTTGCCGAAACCGGCAGCGTCCAGGTGACCGAACTCATGGTGGTGGAACGATACTCCCACGTGATGCACCTTGTATCCAACATCCAGTGCGATCTTTTAGAGGAGCTTGACGCCTGGGATCTTTTACGGGCGACCTTTCCTGCAGGCACCCTTTCAGGCGCACCAAAGGTCCGGGCCATGGAAATTCTTTCCAAGCTCGAAATTCAGCCAAGGGGCATCTACGGCGGGGCCGCAGGATACGTCTCGTTTTCAGGAAATATGGACCTTGCTATCACCATCCGGACCGCCGTTATGGAAAACGGCAGGGTTACGGTCCAGACAGGAGCCGGAATTGTGGCAGATTCAGACCCTCAAACCGAGCTGGAGGAGTGCAGAAACAAGGCAAAGAGCGTTGAGCGGGCCATGGCCCTTGCCCTTAAAGGAGAATCACCATGCTAATTGCCATGATCGACAACTATGACTCGTTCACCTTTAACCTGGTCCAATACCTGAGACAGTCAGGAGCCGCCGTCCTGGTATTCAGAAACGATGAAACAACCATCGAAGAGCTTGAAACCATGGAGCTTGACGCCATTGTGCTCTCCCCTGGACCTGGCCGTCCCCAGGAGGCCGGGATCAGCCTTGAACTGTTCCGCCATTTTTCAGGCCGATTGCCCCTTCTGGGGGTATGCCTGGGACACCAATGCCTGGCAGCTGCTTTTGGCGGCGACATCGTCCCTGCAAGGACCATCATGCACGGCAAAACCTCGACTGTCACGGCAAACGGCACCGGTATTTTTAAAGGAATCACCCGACCCTTTACTGCCATGCGTTACCATTCCCTTGCCGTATCAAGGCAGAATCTACCCGACTGCCTCCATATAACGGCCGAAGCGGACGACGGCGAAATCATGGGCTTAGCCCACAAGATCCACCCCACCCAGGGGGTTCAATTTCACCCGGAATCGATAATGACAACGGTGGGGAAACGACTCATCAGGAACTTCATCAAAGGCCTGCAAGAAACTTGAAACAAGAGACAAGAAACAAAGTTCAGTCTTAATTTAAGCTTTATGCTTTGTTGTGTCCGCCAGGACGTGTGTGTTTATAAGAAACAGCTTTTAGCTTTTAACTAACTGCTAACAGTTAACAGCTAACAACTAAAAGCTAAAAGCTAACCTCTAACCGCTATCGTGTTTCATATTTCGTTATGTCCCCTAGGACATGGGGTATAAAGAGATTCACAAACAGGAATATAACTATGACGTTCACCGACCATCTAAATAAAATCATCAAAGGCGAAAACCTGACTGCCGAAACCATGGCATCCATGGTTTCAGACATCTTCTCAGGAACCATCACCAGCGCCCAGATTGGTGCTTTCATGGCAGCCCTTGCAACCAAAAAAGAGACTGCCGAAGAACTTTACGGTGCAGCCCTCGCCATGCGCAAAAAGGCCGCAAAGATCCAGACCCTTGAAAAGAAATGCGTTGACACCTGCGGCACGGGCGGGGACAGCTCTGGCTCGTTCAACGTATCGACCACCACGGCCTTTGTGGTGGCCGGCTGCGGCATAACCGTTGCAAAGCACGGGAACCGAAGCATCTCAAGTAAATGCGGCAGCGCCGACCTTCTTGAGGAGCTCGGAGTCGTCATTGACCTTGATCCGGAAATAGTTGAAGAGGCGGTTAACGAGATAGGCATAGGCTTTCTGTTCGCTCCCAAATTCCACGGAGCCATGCGCCATGCAGCAGCGGCAAGAAAAGAGGTGGCGATCCGAAGCATATTCAACATGCTGGGACCCTTGACCAACCCTGCGGCGGCAAGATGCCAGCTCCTAGGGGTGTTTGACCCAAAACTCACCGAGATGTTTGCCCAGACCCTCAAGCTCCTGGGAACCCACAGGGCCCTTGTGGTCCACGGCCACGACGGCATGGACGAGATCACCGTGTGCGCCCCCACAAGAGTAAGTGAGCTAAAGGACGGCATGATCCGCTCCTACAACCTCGATCCCCTTGAATTCTTTGACGACTATGCCGATCCTTCAGCCCTCAGGGGTGGAGATGCAAGGATGAATGCGGCCATTACAAGGAGAATTCTTACAGGCGAACAGGGCCCCGGCCGCAATATCGTTCTGATTAACACCGCCGCAGCCCTCATGGCATCGGATGCAGCCCCGGATATTGCCCGGGGGATCAAGATGGCGGAAGAGGCGATCGATTCGGGCCGGGCCATGGCAAAGCTTGACGAGCTTATTCGTTTCACCCGGGAGAATGGTTAAGATGGCAATCTCAGGGTTTTTAAAAGAGGTAAAGGAGCTCAAGCAGCGGGAGGTCGCCCATTTGCGCAGTAAAACAGACATGGCCCTTTTACGGGCCCAGGCCGAAAAGAGAAAGACCCCCGGCGATTTTCTCAGGGCCATGGTTCAAAGCACCTCGGAAAGGGTCGGCATAATTGCTGAAATAAAAAAAGCATCTCCGTCAAAGGGCCTTATCCGGCCAGATCTTAACGCTGCAGAACTTGCCCGGCTCTATACCCGGGGAGGAGCGAAGGCCATCTCCGTATTGACCGAATCTAACTTCTTCAAGGGAAGCCTTGACGATCTAACGGCTGTAAGGGAGACGACCACGGTTCCCATCCTCAGAAAGGACTTTATCTTTTCTGAGTTCCAGATATACGAGGCAAGGGCCGCAGGGGCAGACTCGGTTCTTTTGATCACCCCACTCATGGAGCCAGAGGAACTGAGGGACTACATCACTCTCGCACGGGAGCTTGCCATGGAACCCCTGGTCGAAATCAACTCCACCGTACAGTTTGAAACAGCTTTAAAGGCCGGTGCCACCGTCATCGGAATCAACAACCGCAATCTTGAAACCCTTGAAACCGATCCAGACCTGGCCCTTCGTCTTGCCCCTGTTTTTACCGGCGGCTCTGGTTTTGGAGATTCTGCGAAAGATCTGGTCTGCGTTGCGGCAAGCACGATTTCATCCAGACGGGATATCGAGACGGGTATTGACGCAGGAATATTCAACTTTCTTGTGGGGGAAAGTATTGTAAGGGCCCCTGACACTGAATCATTTATCCGGGAACTTCAGGGTGAAAAACCTGGGGGGGAGTGTGTGGGAAACGACGGAAAAACAAGCCGGGAGGACCCCTGTGGAAAACCCCTGGTGAAGATCTGCGGATTGACCGATCCAGAAGAAGCGGTTCAGTGCAAGACCCTTGGTGCCGATGCCATCGGTCTTATTTTCTTTGAAAAAAGTCCCCGGAATCTCTCGATTGCCCAGGCACGTAGAATCACCCTCGCCCTGCCCCCTGGGACAATCACCGTGGGCGTCTTTGTCAATGCAGATTATGCGTACATCATGGAGAGGGTCGAAGCATGCAATTTAAAGGCCGTACAGCTCCACGGGCAGGAGAGCCCTGAACTTGTATCAAGACTTGCCCGAGCAATCGTTGAATCAGGCACCAGTTCATACATCGGAACCGACATCGGCTCTGGTACCAAACCCAAAGCAAACTCCTGCACCAGATCCTATCTAAAGGTCATAAAAACCCTTTTTGCCGAACATCAACCGGGATTTAAAACGGCAGAGGCCTACAGGGATGCCTGGGGTTTACTTGTGGAGGACGGCAGAGGAACGCTTCCCGGGGGGAATGCACGGTCCTGGGAATGGGACAGGGCCGGCAAAATGAGCAGAGACGCAAACGTTAGATTAATCCTTGCCGGAGGCCTTGACCCTGGAAATGTTCGCCGGGCCATCACCAGCGTAAGGCCGTATATGGTGGACGTAAGCTCTGGGGTTGAGCATTCACCGGGAAAAAAAGACCTTGCGCTGGTGGAAAAATTCATCCTGGAGACCAGGGGGAAAAAATGCCGCTGATTCAACAATGGGTCTAAAACCTAGGGTTTAACCACAAGGGTCTCCCCGGGGAAAATGTCTGCCTTGTCCGACAGCTTGTTAAGGGCTCTAAGCTTTGCCACGGTGGTATTGTACTCCCTGCTGATGCCGTAGAGAGTCTCTCCCTTTTTAACCGTATGGGTAACGGTACCTGCTGCCGACTTTTGAGGTTCCGGCTTTGACACGGCCTTTTTAACGGAAGGGGCTGCAGCAGCTTTAGGGGCAGGGGTCGCCTTGGCAGTGCTCCGGCTTATACGATCAAACCCCTCTATCTTCTTTTCAAGAACAGAAAGCCTGGCTGCAACAAGGTCAAATTTCATGGAAAGGGCAGACTCCACCCGCTCCACCCTTGCCTGGTAAGAATCAAGAGAAGGGGTGGAAAGAGCCGTGGGGACCGGATTTTTTTCCAGAGTGGCTACAAGAGTTTCAAGGGCACCAATGCGATCTATAAGGGCTTGAACTTCAACCTGGGGAGCGGCCAAATCAACGCTCTTGTCCTTGTCCGACCTGAAAAGCATCACAAAGACAATGACCGTGATAATACCGGCTCCGATAAAAATCATGGAAAAGTCGCCTTTTTTAAAAAATGATGATGACCTCTTCCGATCATCGTTTTCAGGACTTTTCAGATTTTGTCTAGCCCCAAAGGTTGATGGGGGATTATCCTTTGCATCTTTAATCATGATTTTTCTCCTCTTGTCCCACTGGAAATTCTATTATATACACAGGTACTATGTTGCAATTATTTATCAACAAATCTTGAAACAATCAAGTATTTCCATAAAGGAGTGCTGATAATGGGACGTTTAATTGTCACGGCCGATGTTCACGGTAGCCTGTCCATCTGGCGGACCATCAGAGCCATGGTGAAAAAAAACGACATCCTTGTGGTAGCAGGAGATCTGTTTGACACCCGATATGGTAGATCCGGGCCTGATTTCAAGCCCCGCACGATCAAACAAGAGATTGCTTCCCTTGGAAGCAGATTTCGCTATGTCTACGGCAACTGCGACGTTCCCACCTTTTTCCCGGGTTACTCCTATGAGCTTGAATTCAGCCACAACGGGATTAGCATTCTCCTTATCCACGGCCACGCCCCTGTTGCAAACTTACCGAATAACACAGCCCTTGTTATCCAGGGACATACCCATATCCCAAAACTTGAAAAAACCGACAGATTCATCCGCCTTAACCCTGGTTCTCTGACATCTCCAAGGGTTGGCAGCCCCACCTACGCCATTGTTGAAAACAATCGGGCAACCCTAATGGACATTCAAACCCAAACTTCCCTTTCATGCCTCACCCTGTAAGTATCTGTAGCTTTTAGTCGGCCAAGTCAGTAAAACCCCTTAAAATAAAATTTTTCATTGACACAAACCAACAAAACCCTATACTTCCTATCGTTAAGCCGTTTTTATCCACCAGTCACCACCAATCAAACAACTGAACTTTAAGGAGTATCCAAATGAAATCCACCCGTCTATCCATGTTCCCTATAACCATTATTACCGCCTTGATCATGGCCATAATCACCATGGTTCCCCTGTCCTCTGCAATGGCCCAGGACAACAAACTGGAGAAAAAGCTGATGATGGCCACCACCACAAGCACCGACAACACAGGTCTTCTAGATTATCTCATGCCCGAGTTTGAAAAAGATACAGACATCAAAATTGAATGGACCTCAACCGGAACGGGCAAGGCCCTGGAGCTCGGCAAACGGTGCGACGTAGATGTACTTCTCGTCCATGCCCCTGATGCTGAACGACTCTTCATTGATGGGGGATTCGGTAAAGACAGGCGGGAAATCATGTACAACGACTTTGTGATCATCGGTCCGGCAGCAGACCCGGCCGGGACCAGGGGGAAAAGCGTAAAAGAGGCCCTTGAACTTATCAGGGAAGCTAAGGCCTTCTTCCTGAGCCGGGGAGATGATTCCGGCACCCACAAAAAGGAAAAAACCCTATGGCAAGAGACCGGCAAAGCCCTGCCTGAAAAAGAGAGCTGGTACCTCCAGGCAGGCCAGGGAATGCTTGCCACCATTAATGCCACAGAAGAGCGCATGGGCTACACAATGACCGACAGGGGAACCTTTATCAAGTACATGGCCCAGAAGGGAGGGGCGGATCAGGCCCCCCTCAAGGTGCTTGTGGAGAGTGACGCCATTCTTCTGAACCAGTACAGCGTCCTGACCCTTGATCCGAAAAACTGCCCCAAGGCCAAGTACGATCTTGCCCTGATTTATTCTGACTGGATGGCCGGGGAAAAGGCCCAGACCCTTATCAGGGAGTTCAGACTCCTGGGTCAACCGCTGTTCACCCCTAACGCCAAATAGACCAGTCCCTGACCCATGGATTTTATCCTTGCAGGGCTTATCCAGGCCATGGAGCTCCTTGTAACCGGGGATGATGCTACCTGGAGCGCCGTTATGGCAACCATCAAGGTGTCGACCTGCTCCATGCTCATGAGCATGGCGGCAGGTCTGCCCCTGGGGTTTTTGCTCGGCTACTTTGACTTTCCGGGCAAGCGGCCCCTTAGAACCGTTCTCGACACCCTCCTAGCTCTCCCTACGGTCTTTATCGGCCTTCTAGTTTACGCGTTCATCTCAAGCCAGGGACCCCTTGGCGACTTCAACCTCCTGTTCACCCTGGGGGGAATAGCTGTAGGCCAGACCATCCTTGCATTTCCCGTTGTAACGGCCCTTACTGCGGCCACCGTCGAGGGGATGGACCCCCAGCTTAAACTGACCCTCGTCTCCCTTGGAGCCGGTCGGCGCAACATAATCACCACATGCCTCTGGGAGGTTCGTTTCGGCATCCTTGCAGCGGCGGTCGCAGCCTATGGCAGGGTCATGACCGAGGTGGGTATTTCCATGATGGTCGGCGGCAACATAAAGTGGCACACCAGAACCATAACCACGGCAATCGCCCTTGAAACGGGCAAAGGAATGTTTGCCAATGGAATTGCCCTGGGACTTGTGCTCATCACAATCGCCTTTGCCGTGAACCTCTCACTTTCGTTCCTGAGAAAACAATGATGCATCAGCAGACGCAGCAACAACAACAAACGCCTGTATACCAGTTCAACCGGGTTGACCTCTTCTATGGAACCCACAGGGCCCTGGACATCAAAGCCCTGGACATTGCCGGCGGCTCCATAACTGGCCTTGCCGGTCCCAACGGCAGCGGTAAAAGCACACTCTTAAAGCTCATGACCTTTGCCGAACAGCCCACCCACGGTGAAATTCTATTCAACGGAAAAAAAGAACAACCCTTTTCGCCGGGGGTAAGGTTTAAGATAAGCCTCCTCACCCAGAGACCCTACCTACTCAAGCGAACTGTATTTGAAAACACAGCTTATGGGTTGAAGATAAGGGGAACAAACGACAATCTTGAAACAGAGGTGGCAAAGGCCCTCACAAAGGTGGGGCTCTCCTTTGATGATTTTGCCCAGAGGCGATGGCATGAACTCTCCGGGGGTGAAGCCCAGCGGGTAGCACTTGCGGCCAGACTCGCCCTGCGCCCCCAGGTCCTTCTCCTGGACGAGCCAACGGCAAGCGTTGATCTTGAAAGTGCCCAGCTAATACGCCAGGCAGCGCTTGCTGCACGGAATGAGTGGGGAACCACCCTTGTGATTGCAAGCCACGACCGGCTATGGCTCGACGAGATCTGCGACTCCACCATTCAGCTGTTCAGGGGCAAGGCTATAAAACCCGGGATACACACCGTGCTTCAAGGTCCCTGGATCGACCAGGAAGACGGTCTCAGATCATTTCCCCTTGGAGACGACCAGTATTTTTTCGCAGTTCCGCCGGCGGCAAAGGAGCAGGACACCGTGGGCCTAATCGACAATCTTCAAATCAGTGTTAATGTGAATAAAGATGGCACCAGAGACACCAATGGCAACAGGTCAAATTCAAGATTTATAAACCAGCTCAACGGGATTGTAACCCAGCTGACCCTTGACCCAAAAACTTTAAAAGTTGCCACGACCGTAAAGGTGGGTGATCACAGGTTCTCCCTTCGCCTTGATGGAACAAAAGTTGCGGCACTGGCGATCCATCCGGGAACCCGTGTCACCATTAATGCAGGTTCAGATTGCCTGACCTGGCTTTGACTCCCCTATCTCCTTGCCGTCGCTCATGATGAGCAGGGCAAGCTTATGCATATAGGCCCGACGCTCCTTGTCCGTGTACCCCGGAAATTGACGAAAGGTCATGACGATGCCTGCAAGGGAGGCAAAAAAAGCTCGTATATGGAGCGTTGTAACGGCCTCTTCTCCACCGGAAAGGGTTTTGACAACCTTTTCAAACATCGTTAGGAAACGAAGCTGGACCGCTCCAAACTTCTCACTGACTCCCGGGGTTTCATCTCCCCGCATGAGGAAATGACACATCATCTGAAAGGTGGGGTCGTTGTCCAGGAAATAGTCCACAACTGCTATGGACAGAGCCTCAAGTCCCTCACCCTTGACCATACGCTCGTTTAAAAGGACTTCTATCTTATCGATATCAATGAGCAGAGCCTCGATAAAAAGATCGTCCCGGCTGGGGAAATATCGATAAAGGGATGAAGCAGAAACCCCGGCAGTCCCTGCAATGTCGCGCATGCTGATGTCCCAGAAGTTTTTTTCACGAAACATATCTGTTGCTGCAGTAATAATCAGATCTTTTCTTGTTTCCCGTTCACTCTCTCTCAAGCGTTCAAACGATGATATCCTGCCCATGGGCAACATTCTCCTTTACAATGACATGATTTGATTTGATTTTTCGGCAAGGTCTCTCAGGGCAAGATAAAAAGCGCCCATGGCAAGCTCGGCACAGTGGTTCTCTTTGGGCGGCAAGGTCTTTAAAAAGGCTGATACCTCCTCATGGGTAATGTTCCATGCCTCATCAACATTTTTTCCCTCGGCAAGAGCCACCACAGTATTTGCACAGGCGTTGGTGTTTCTGCACCCATCGACATCATAGGTCACGGAGGTGAGCATGCCATTTTTTGCCATGAGAAAAAACTCCACTGTATCTCCGCATTCACCGGTTTTTCTCCCATAGCCGTCGGGATGTTCCACCCGTTCCTGAAAATCAGTCTTAAAAGCCATTTCGAGATATTCAAGAGAATGATCCTGCCAGAAGTTTTTTATAGTTTGCTGTTCCATATTTCTACTCTTTTTTCATCCTAAGTATGTTATTAAACACATCCATTAATACTCTTTAATCAGGATCTGGCACAAATCAAATTATAATATCACCATGGTTTTGAATTTTACAAGAGTTGCGGCAAAAATCAATTTAAACGTGAGAATATTTATTTAAACCTTATAAGAAAATTTTAAAGCTTACGCTGTTGGAATTGTCTTCCCCCTGATCGGGATGACACCGGAATTCTCCCGGCTGGATTTACCCTCCATGCCGGGCAAACCAAAAAAGGCACAAGAGTCAAATGAACTCCTGTGCCTACTATATGCAGGAACTAAAAATTTTGCTGGTCGGGATGAGAGGATTTGAACCTCCGACCCCAGCGTCCCGAACGCTGTGCTCTACCAGACTGAGCCACATCCCGACAGCTGAACTACGGATGTTTAATAGATCTTTTTAAACCAAATGTCAATCAAATATATGGTCAAGAACAATGGTTGCCTCACGCCCTGGGCCAACCGAGACAACCTTAATCTCAACCCCGGACAATTCCTTGATTCTATCAAGATACTTTCGGGCGTTTTCCGGAAAATCCTTGTAGTTTCTGATACCAGAAACATCTTCAGACCAACCGGGATGGGTTTCATATACGGGTACGCACTGCTCAAGGGTCTTGATGGACGGAGGAAATGCATCGTAGACCTTCCCCTTATGCTTGTAGCCTGTGCATATCTTGATCTCCTCAAGGCCGTCAAGCACATCAAGCTTTGTGATAACAAGTCCGGTAAGGCCGTTCAGCCGTGCGGCATTTCTGAGCATCACCATGTCCAACCAGCCGCACCGCCTTCGTCTTCCGGTGGTGGCACCGAACTCCGCCCCTTTTTTCTGAAGTCGCTCACCTATTTCATCAAAAAGTTCGGTGGGAAAAGGACCGCTTCCAACCCGGGTAGTGTAGGCTTTGACTATGCCCAGAACCTGGTCAAGCCTTCCAGGCCCTACTCCTGATCCGCAGGCTGCATTGGCGGCAACAGTGCTCGACGAAGTAACAAAGGGATAGGTTCCGTGTTCAATATCAAGGTGTGTGCCCTGGGCTCCCTCAAACAAGACCTGTTTACCCTGGTCCATTCCCCTGTTTAAAACTACAGATACGTCTGCGATATACGGAAGAAGACGATCCCTGAACCCCATGAACTCTTTTATCACAGCATCGGGATCAAGGGTTTCTGTTTCAAAATAATTTTTAAGATAGAAATTCTTCTCCTCCATGATGCTTGTTACCTTTTCGACAAAAAGAGCCTCATCAAGTAAATCCGCAAACCTTATTCCCCTCCGGGTGGCCTTATCCTCATAGCAGGGACCGATTCCCCGGCCGGTTGTGCCGATCTTTGCATCCCCCTTCTTGATCTCCCGGGCCTTGTCGATGGACTTATGGTAGGGCATGATCATATGTGCCCTGTCGCTGACCTTCAGCATGTCTGAGGAGACATCTATACCCTTTGAGTCAAGGTAATCGATCTCTTTGAGCAAAACCAGAGGGTCAACCACTACCCCGTTGCCGATGAAACATACCTTGTTCTGGATTATTCCAGACGGCACCAGATGGCTGATGATCTGATTGCCGTCAACCACCATTGTGTGTCCGGCGTTATTCCCGCCCTGGAATCTCACCACATAATCGGCACGAGCGCTTAAAAGATCCACTATCTTGCCCTTTCCCTCATCACCCCACTGGGTTCCCACAACAACTATGTTTGGCACTTTTTGCTCCTTTTATTTCTAAAAAAACCTCTGATGATTTCCGTTGCCTCATTTTCATACACTCCCGAAACAACCTCAAGGGTGTGATTGAGCCTGGCATCCGAGGCAAAATCATACAACGAACCGGCGGCCCCCCACTTGGGATCCCGTGCGCCGAAAACAACTCTAGACAGTCTTGCATGAATAACCCCCCCCATGCACATAATACAGGGTTCAATGGTGGAATAAAGGGTCGCCCCGGTCAATCGATAGTTTCCCACTCGCTCTCCCCCAATGCGAATGGCCAGCATCTCTGCATGGGCCGATGGATCACAAAGGGATATCGGCTGATTGTGGGTTCTGGCAAGAATACTGCCCGCCCCATCCACAAGAACCGCCCCCACAGGGACCTCATCCATCCGGGCCGCTTTCCGAGCCTCATCAAGGGCCATTGCCATATAAAACAGATCATTCATTTGTACTTCTATATCCATGTTTTGGCCTTGAGGTCAATTAGTTTCAACATTTACTTGACAATTTAGACAATTCTATGTATTGTTTGCAGGTTTTCGGGCGCCTGTAGCTCAGTTGGATAGAGTATCTGACTACGAATCAGGGGGCCGCAAGTTCGAATCTTGCCAGGCGCACCATTAAACACAAGGCTTTCAGCGTTTTTCGCTAAAAGCCTTTTTTGTTGGGGGTGACAAAAAGAGACAAGTTGTCAAATGTTGCCCCTCATTTGTCACCCCGTTTCTTATAGGGTTCAGAACCTCTCCTCATAAAAAGTAAACTTCTAAAACCTAAGAGCAATAGTAGCAAAAGGAGCAAAAGGTCCCCGGTGGAGTTTCCCGGCTCCCAAAATAAAAAAACCAGCCCCCGATTAAAGGAGCTGGTTCTTGTGCCTGGCAGGATAAAAGGATCTTTATTCCCCGGCTGTTTTCTCCCGGCGCTTGACTGCCTGTCTGTAATTGTCCATTGCCTTCTTGTCATCCCATGGAGTTTTACCATTTCCACAAACAAGCCCATTTGGGTTTAAAAAACCTGCCCGTTTCTGTGCATCGGTTCTGCTGGGGTAGCAAGTAACTAGCTTAATAAGAATCCGGTCCCGTTCCTCTTGTGAAAGATCCTGGCCGTGATAGTTAGGTAGGCCATCATCAATGGCGGTGGTGTCAACCGGGTTGTCATCTGCTGTCGTGGTGTCGGTATCATTGCCCTGGTCCTCATCAATGGTGGTGTCATCTGTTGGGGTAGATCCGGTGTAACATTATGTGACACCATACTTGATAGGCTGATCTGGTTGGTAATTATTTCTGACCACCCCGAAATATTTCGGAGTAGATATTTTTGGTAGTTAACTACCATTTTGCCGGGTGGCTTTGGAATGGGTAATATCTCCGAATCGGACAATTTAGCCGATATGATCCTGTCGGCAAATTCTGTAATGTGGCAGGTTTTCAAACGGCCCTGAAAAGTGTCAAATAAGGTTTAAGACTTTTTTAGAAAACGGTGCCAACAATACCAAAAATAACCTTGTTGACGGATATTTTGAATGTGTAATTAAAATATACCCTATTTGACGAAGACTATAAGAAGGAGGGGGGGGAGTGTAGCATCAAGCTTGCCAAAGATAATCTTGACAATTTAGGTACCGAGAAGGGTTAAGAATAGGATAATAAACCTTGACCACAAAAAAGTTGAGTATGTTAAAAATCATTTAAACCCTGTAAGAATTTTTCATTGCAACACATACCAGATATAGTGGCTCATGAACTTTTGGAATATGTGGAATTTTCAGTTTAAAAATATTCTATCATTTTGATCTGGCCCCCCACTATTTGTTTTGGAAGTGCTCGCTCAATTTAAATTTTTACTCGTGCGTATAAATACCATATATACGCACGAGTAATTCAATTTAAAACGGATATCTTTTTTACCTGTCTTGACTACAAGCAAGTTCCTATCTATTCCATTACTCCTACCCCACCATCATAGCTCCGTGCACCCGGTGTCCGGCAGGAAGATCTAAATATGAAGATAAGGGTTTCCATGCCTTGATTGCCATCAAAAACAACACTGGCCCAGCAGCATCCAAGTCCCATGTTAATGGAAATCAATTCCAGATATGACATTGCAGCGATCGTATCGATGGGTTCGGTAGCCGTCATTATCCGGTCCGACCGCACCGCATCCACACGCAAACATCATACAAGACAATAGCGCCAATGTTCTCACAATCTGTTCCAATTGAATCATCATCCCTGGGCCGGTGACTGTACGCGAATGGTATATGTCTTCATCACCCACCCTTGTGTCCCGTCTTCAAGTTCAACATATAACCAGCTCGGGGCGCTGCCCTTTACCGTGAGGATGGTGCCTTGTGATATCGACCGGACCACACCGTGGTGCATCCCGGGGCCGGAACGTATGTTCAACAAAAGGGTCGTCACCTGGACTCTTTCTCCTGCCCCGGGAATTGTGGCTGTTGTGGTTGCTGGGGCTACCACCTCAACCACTTCATAACCGGCAGGTACTTTCCTGTAATAGATCCCCTCATATAAATAGTAGGGGCTTCCGGAAACAGTGACAAGAATTGCAGTCGCCGCTAAACCTGCAACCACAGCACCGATTGGTGGCCGGACCACGATCCAGTGACGCCCTTTCGCCTGGTAAAAAATCCCGTTGCCATAGTGATATTTGACTTTTCCTAGGCTGACCACACGGTGACCGACGGGCAGTACTTTGACCACTTTTCCGTATTGTTTAGTGGGGCCAGCCTTTTTAGGCGTATATTTTCGTTGTGCCCATGCGCTGCCGGGAGGGAAAATTGTGAAAAAGAACATTAAACCCGCCAATGACCAACTTACCCATTTAAATCTAAAACCATATAATTTATTCATTTTCTAATCCTATTTTTTTGTGTTAAGACCGACTTCGCCCGGTACGTCCTGTCCGCCCACTTCTTTGAGGCTTTTTAGGAAGTTTTTGCTCGTAAAGTGTCTTGAATTCTTCCAATTGCTCATCTGTTAGAAACGGGCCGACACTGGCTTCGGTCGATTTTTGCAGGTTCTGCAACTCAGCTTTGAGGGCATCTCGATTTTCCCGGTCTTTTCCAAGGTCTGCCATGATTTTTTCCCGTTGTTTAAAATCAGATTCTATTCCCGGCCGAATCTGTGTTTCCTGGTCCTCTGTCAAATTGAGCTGGGTCCTCAGGAGTGACATAAACTGATCGCAAGTCAAACTTTTAGACGCATCACTCCTGCTTCTGGCCATTGTTGATGGACATGCAATACTTAACATCAGCACCAACAAACAGGTCGTTGTGATTAGAATATTATTTCTGAAATTATGTTTTTTTGAGTTATTAACCCTGATGATTCCTTTTGCATTCATTTTCAACTCCTTTTATTTTTAAGATTTTTGTCCTGCTCTATCCATTTACTCGTATCGCATCGCCTCTATTGGGTTAAGTGCTGAAGCCTTTTTTGCAGGATAAAACCCAAAGAAAATTCCAACGGCTGCAGTAAATCCAACACTCATGATGATCATGGATGGTTCCACAATCACCTGGGTACCCATGCTTTTGCCCAATCCAAAGGCGATCCCGATCCCGGTTACGACCCCGATGATACCGCCTGAAAGACTGAGGATGACCGCTTCGATCAAGAACTGAATCAGGATATCAGAGCTCCGGGCGCCAACGGCAATAAGGATACCTATTTCCCGGGTCCTTTCGGTTACGGAAACCAGCATGATATTCATAATACCGATCCCACCGACCAGCAGGCTCTCATCAGCTGGACAGCGATCAATGATGGCATCGGGCAGAGCGGCCGTATGGCTCTGATGGGCGCGTACAAGCGCGGTGCGGGGTGGTTTATGCATATTGATTTTCCTTGTGTATGTAGTCGTCATCGGTAAAATCGGAGTAGAAATATTCTGACTCATCTTTTTCAGAAGTGGCTCTGCGGCGGCTGCACAGCAAATAATATAATTACACTTTTTTTAAGTTTAACATTTGTATCAATTTTCCCATCCCCCACCCATTGCCTTATAGAGTCCAACAGCCGCAGTGATCTTTGCAAGACGTGCTTGCGCATATGTATCTTCTGCGGATAGTAGTGAGATTTGTGTATCAAGCAGGGTTTGAAAATCAATAGCCCCCGCATCATAACTTTCTTTTGAAAGCGCATAGGCGCGGCGAGATTGATCCATTACAGTTTTAAGAAATAGTTCACGTGACTGAGCAGATTGGACGGCGGCAAGCGCGTCCTCAACATCTTGAAAGGCGGTATAAACTGCACCACGATAATTCTCGGCTAGCTCTAACTGTTTTGCTGTGGCTTGCTCCAACCCGCCTTCAAGGCGGCCTCCCTGAAATATAGGGGAAGTAATATTGGAAGCCAGCGTCAATATACTTGTACTAGGATCACTGAAGCCAGCAATTGAAAAGGTGTCATCCATACCCAATGAAATAGAAGGGTAAAAGGCCGCCTTTGCTGCGCCGATATTCGCATTAGCAACAAGTAGATCGGCCTCAGCTGCTTTGAGATCAGGTCTGCGTTCTAGCAATTCCGAAGGTTGGCCAACAGCGATATCGGGCATTTTAATCGTATCAATTGATACGGTTTGCACGTCAAACCCTTGAGGTAGGCGGCCTAATAAAACAGCCAGAGCATTTTTGGCATTTTTAGTTAATTCAATAATCTGAGTGCGTGAGGCTTCGGCGCTTGCCACGAGTGACTTTTGTTGTGATAATTCCAGATCGGAATCCGCACCCTCATTGACGCGTATTTGAATGATGCGCAGCACTTCACGCCGGCTTTCAAGGTTTTTATCTGCGATCTTCTTACGCTCACGTAAATTTAAAAGCGTAAAATAAGTCTGCGCGACATCTCCCATTACAACCAATTTAAGTGCATCTTGTCCATAAATGCTGGAGAGTAAATCAGCTTGTGCTGCATTTTTGTTTGCACGATTGGCACCAAACAAATCAAGTTCATAGGATGCGCTTAGCCCTGCACTGAAACGCTTTGATTCAAAGCTGCTAGCGCTTTCAGGGTTAGTATATGTATTTGACCCACCTGCACTCCCGCTTAAAGATGGCCATAAATCTGCGCCCGCTATTTTGAAGGCCGCGCGTGATTGATTAACAACCTGCACACCAGCAGTAATATCGGTATTATTTGATAATGCCTTCGCCATTAAATCATTGAGCGTTTCATCGCCAAAGCTTTCCCACCATGTGTAAGCAATATCGGCGCTGTCTTCTATATCATCTCCATCCCATGTAATAGGTGTTTCGATATTTGGACGAACATAATCTGGTGTTAGGGTACAGGCAGAAAGACTTAAAATTACCACTATATTCAATATTATTTTTCTCATAATTTATGCTTTCCTATTCCGAACTTAAAGCTACAACGGGGTCAAGATGAGCGGCTTTTCTTGCGGGTAAATAACCAAATAATACGCCTGTACTGACGGCGCAGGTAAAAGCAATAACAGGCGGCATCACAGAAAACACAATATCGACATCAAACAGGGACAAAATGTATCCTGCACCGAAACCTAAGATCACGCCTATAATGCCTCCAATAGTGCAAACTACTGCGGCTTCAATATTAAACTGCATCATGATATCACGTCTTCGCGCCCCTGTTGCCATACGCACGCCTATTTCGCGGGTACGCTCTACGACACTAACCAACATGATATTCATAACGCCAATCCCCCCTACTAACAGAGAAATAGCGGCAACCGCACCCAATAAAACCGTCAGAGTGTTTTGTGTGGCGGTCGCCATTTCCAAGAAAGAGGCAGAATTGCGGACACTAAAGTCTTCAGTCTGGTGACGGCTCAATAACAGCGCAGTAATATCGACTTCTGTTTGACTGATTTGATCAACATCATCCACCTTAATCACAATACCATTGAGGTAATTGGAGCCAAATAACCGTCCAATGGCTGTTGTATATGGAACCCATACAGTATCATCCTGATCATTCCCACGCGGGTCTGAGCCTTTGGTTTCCATGACACCTATAATTTCAAAGGGAACATTCCCAAGCAGAATAAACTGGCCAATCGGATTTTGCCCATCAGGAAAAAAGATATCGGCAACTGTTGTTCCCAGAACTGCAATGGCCGCATAAGAACTTACATCTTTCTGTGTGAAAAAAGCGCCTTTCTCTATAGCCCAATCCCGAGCATCGGGAAATCCTTCGCTAACGCCCTCTACACTGCCGGAATAGTCAATATTACCCATACGCAAGGTTTTTTTGCCGTTACGTTGTGGCACGACAACACTGATGTTATCAATCTGCTCCTCAATGGCTTTAGCATCTGCCGGTATCAGAGTGGCAATATTCGCAGACCGAATACCCGGAGCACCTGGTATAACACTCAAAATATTTGTGCCCATAGAGCTAATCTGATCCAAGACATTTTGTTTACTGCCATTTCCAACAGCCAACATGGTAATGACCGCCGCCACACCAATTACTATTCCGAGAAGGGTTAACGCTGTTCGAAATAAATTAACACGCAATGCACGTATAGCAGTTTTAACAGCCTCGCTTGTTTCGGCAATTATATTGTTAGAATTTTCACGTGTTTGTTTTGTGTCTGCTTGCCCCCTAGCCTTTGCAATACCCTTTTCATCAACACCGCTATCGGATTCAATTCTCCCATCAGTAATACGGATCATGCGGCGCGCATGTTTTGCAACCTCTTCTTCATGTGTAATTAAAATTACAGTGCGCCCCTGTTCGTTTAATTCCTCCATAAGTTTCATCACATCCGCGCTACTATGGCTATCAAGTGCACCAGTTGGCTCATCTGCTAAAATAACAGGGGGATCATTAACAAGAGCACGAGCAATAGCAACGCGTTGTTGTTGGCCTCCGGAAAGTTCAGAGGGAATGTGATGACCCCGACCCCCTATACCAAGATCACTCAATAATTTTTTAGATCGCTCTTTACGTTGTAACGCAGACAGACCCGCATAAATGGCTGGAATTTCGACATTTTCTTCAGCGGTAGCAGTATTTAGCAAATTATAGCGTTGAAAAATAAATCCAAATGTGTCACGGCGTAAAGCTGCAAGTTCGTCAGCATCCAAATTTTCTACATTGTGACCTTGCACGGCATACATACCGTTAGTAGAACGATCAAGACACCCGAGAATATTCATCAAGGTGGATTTGCCGGAACCAGATTGTCCCATAATGGCGACAAATTCTCCTGAATAAATTTCCACATCAACCTCATCAAGAGCTTTCACAACGGTTTCACCCGTTTGATAGTGTCGAGAGAGTTTGCTTACTTTTATAAGTGGTTGGGAGTTTGGAGCTGTCATTAGAGTCCTCTCCTTCCCGAAGGACCGCCAGGCCCCATATTCTTACTTTTCTCTTTTTCTGACTTTGCTCTTTTTTTATTCGCAGGTGGTGTTGTTATAATTTTCTCACCAACTTGTAGCCCCTCTGTGATCGCTGCGTGCGTACGGTCAGCAACACTTACAATAATAACGCGCGGTTTTGGGCCATCACTTTCCTCAACAACCACGCGATAGGCTTGACCTTGTGCTGTATCTTTTTCCTCTACACGGTGTTTTAGAACGCTAACTGGAATGACAGGCACGTCTTTGGCGCTCGCGAGCACGAAAAACATTTGTGTTGTCATCCCGCTCATCAATACGCCGTCTTCATTATCAACATCAACCAAGACGTTATAAAGAACGACATCATTCACAATTTCAGGTGTTGGCTCAATTTGACGAACGATCCCGTTCCATTTACGCTCCCCTGATCCTAATGTGCTGAAATATACGTCCATATCCGGCTTTAACTTCATGACATCTGCTTCGGCCACTTCGGCCACAACGGTCATTGTGTCTAAATTGGCCACTTGTACAATCGTTGGTGTTGTTTGCGATGCATTGATCGTTTGCCCTTCTTGAACCTCTTGAGAAACAACTGTGCCGTTCATAGAGCTGTATATTTTTGTGAATTTTAAATTTGTTTCAGAGGCACTTAAAGTAGATTGCGCTTTCTCAATTTGGGCATCAACCGCCATGATATTGGCTTTTGTGATATCAAGCGTGTTTTCTGAGTCTTGTAAAACTTCCTGACTGACGGCTTTAGATTTGTACAAACGCACATTGCGATCATATTTTTGCTGCGCTTGTTTCAGATAGGCTTGTTTTTCTGCTTTTTGTGCTTGCAGGTTTTTAAGTTCAGCTTGATTGGCAAGAACACTGGCTTCATAAACATCAGGGTCAATTTCTGCAATAAGATCGCCGTTTTTGACATGATCCCCTATTTCAATATGCATTTTTAATATCATACCAGAGACTTGCGCACCGATATCTACATAATTTTTAGGCTCTAAAGTCCCTTGAGAGGTGACGACGGACTCAATATCGCCTAATTCTACCGTAGTGAGGGCACTCGCTTTATTTTCAACAGCTTCATTTTGGGATGTATATAGTTTCCATCCCAACCCCGAAAATAAAGTTGCTATCACTATTATTGAAATCAGTTTTATCTTCATTTTCTGAGTCTCCTTGTATATGTGGTCGTCATCGGTAAAATCGAAGTAGAGGAAGATTATAGAGAGCGGCTCTTTGCTCAAAATCATTGTTCAGCGCCGTATTCACGGTGCCGGTGACCTGGGGCAGATAATCATTCTTTTCCTTTTCCAGGGTAAATTTTGAGTATTGAACACTGTTTTTCGCAAGTTTCAAATCCTGGTTGTATTTTAACGCCAGCTCAACCGCCTCGACCAGACTCATTTTTTGAGTTTCAGAGGCTTCTGCCATCCCCCGGGAAAAAACATGAAGGAACAGAACTATCAGTATCAAAAAAACGATTTGGTTGTTCGACATCCATGGAAGGCTCGCAGATCCTCGTATCATCCGAATTTTTTCTTTTTTTAAATCTTTTATCATTATTGTTCGCCTGCCTTCTATTCTTTGGTTAAAATTTTTGATCATGATCTCTTTTCATCTTGAACAATGATCTGAATATAACCCATTTTTTTCTCTCTTGCTGTAAAGTTACAGTTAAGCAGGGTTAAGAATTGTAAAGTTTGATCCAGATCACTTTACATTTCTTTACATGCAAAATAATCGTATTTGTGTATAATGAAAGCTGGATAGAAAAATAATCATATAGCTGTATTTATTGTATTTTTAATAGTTAAGAGAAAGCCATGAACCGTATTCTTGTGATTGATGATGATGAAGAACTCTGTGAACTGTTAAGCGATTATCTGACCCCTGAGGGATTTGATATCAAGGCGGTTCAGACCCCGGAAGAGGGTCTTTCGCTTGCCCTCAGCCAAGACCATGATCTGGTGGTTTTAGATGTAATGCTGCCGGGGATGAGCGGGTTCGACACCCTGCGCCATATTCGTGCCAAATCTCAAATTCCCGTTATTATGCTGACGGCAAGAGGGGATGATGTCGATCGGATTGTAGGCCTCGAGATGGGAGCAGACGACTATCTACCCAAGCCGTTTAATCCCAGAGAGCTTGTGGCAAGGATCCGTGCTGTACAGCGGCGGTTTGAGACAAGATCAGACGCTGAAGATATACCCCGGCAGAGTCCCGTTCTTGAGATAGGAGATGTTATCCTCAATCCTGGACCAAGGACTGTGAATATAGGTGAAAAACCCGTTTCGTTAACAGCCGTTGAATTCATACTTCTTTATGAACTCATGAAAAATGCCGGTAATGTGGTCAATCGCGATGTTCTTTCTGAAACTGTTCTGGGCAGGAAACTGGATATTTTTGACAGAAGCATTGATGTTCATGTCAGCAGTCTCAGGAAAAAACTGGGACCCAGATATCAGGGTATTGAGCGAATTCAAAGTATCCGTGGCGTAGGATATATTTACTCACTGCCGGAATAAGGGGTATAAGGAGACCTGTACAAATGATGAGCACTCAAACAAAGAAATTTTGGTTTGATCTTTTCCTGAACAACTACCTTTCCAGCATAATAAGAAAAAATCTTTTTTTAAAGATTCTCCTTTTTACCTGCAGTATCAATTTTTTATCTGTGGGAATCGCCCTGCTGGTAGCATTTACTTCCAGCACCGGACCTGCTGCAAGGATGAAGGTCCGGGAGGAAAATCGTCAACAGAATCTTGCTCAAATCCTTTATCTTTATTCAACCCCCTTGATTGAAAAGTGGATTTCAGATGGAAAATCCGCCTCAATATCCTACGCCGATAAACTGGAAAATATCCTTGATTTCGAACCGTATCTGTTCGATCCAGAGGGGAATTCATTGATCAGCAGAAAAATATCCCCGGAATTTGAGGCACTGCTGAAACTTTGGTTTCGCTTGTTTCATTTTTGGTTTCATTAGTTTTGGACGTAATTATCCGGCCATTCACCCCAGTCATAACTGCCTACTTCATGAAGTGTCAAACAAGTACTGGTAAGTGTAGCATTCTTC
>JAVEQI010000004.1:98206-145777 GCA_034007745.1 Desulfobacterium sp. | reverse complement strand
AAACGCGTGGCGGCCAACAAAGGTGCGCCGGGTGTGGATAAAGAAAGTATACAGGCATATCAAACCGATTTGGGAAGTAACCTTTACAAACTGTGGAACCGTATGAGTTCAGGCAGTTATCATCCCCTACCTGTACGACAGGTTCTGATCCCTAAAGGAGATGGATTTCGTTCATTGGGCATACCAACTGTAGCTGATCGAACAGCACAGATGGCGGCAAAGATGATAATTGAACCAAGGCTGGAGCAGATATTCCATCCGAGTTCATATGGCTATCGCCCCGGTAGGGGTGCTAAAGATGCGGTTGAACAAGTACGCCGAAACTGCTGGCGCTATGATTGGGTATTGGACATGGATATCAAGGCTTTCTTGGATACCTCATCATACTGCACCCCCTTTCATGGTAAAGTGTTAAAAAGATTGATCTGTTTGTTTAATGCCTTGATATATAAGCCCATTTGCTTTCCTTTGCGTACATGGACAGCTGAAAGCCTGCCGGATTTTACACGTTGCAACACTGTTTGACGTGATATTTCAAGTATTTTCTTGGCTTCTTTCATTGTAACATACCCTTCAGGCGGTTTCTCAACAAAGCTGGATCGTAATTCCTCAGTCATTTTGATCCGCCACGGTGCTCTAGGTGTGATTTGTTCTCCCGCAATAAAACCATCTAAAAGCCAGCGATGAACTGTACCGGAAACAACACCAAGTATCTTGGTGGCTTTTTGAACATTTACTAACCCTCCGTCCTCACAAGGAGCATTAGCTGCATCAAATTTTGGAATATTCCAATGCCGGCGAAGATTGCCAACTCTATTGGCTGTAAATCGATTGTTGCGAGCAGTACGCCTGCCTTGCCTGTTTAAAATACCGGCAATCATCGCATCTGGATAGTGAACTGCAAGACGGCGTACAAGGTCAAGTGTGTCTTGTTTGGTCCGGATAGGTGGGGTATTCCTTTTGGGAAGCTCCACATCAATTTCAGTAACAGCATCTGTTTGCCATCGTATAATCAAATGTGCCTCAGCAATTCTCGGTCACAATTTTTATCTATGGGCTGTTAAAAAATTAACCATCTATATATAGTATACATTGACCCAATATGATATACTCTTTTTATGATAGAACTTGATGAAGTAACAAAGATCAGAATAGCTAGGGTAATGCCCATGCTTGCAGAAAATCAGAGGCGCAAGTTTCTGGGCATTGAGGCACTTGCCTTGGGCCATGGTGGAATTCAGGTTTTGAGCAATCTTACCGGAGCTTCCCGCTCGACTATTGCCATGGGTATTAAGGAAGCAGCCGAGGCAGAATCCGATCCCAAAGCCAGATCTTCCTTGACAGGCACGAAGCGCATAAGGGCCAAGGGTGCAGGAAGGAAAAATATTGAAGAAACAAACCCTGGTGTCACAGAAGCTCTTGAGGCACTGGTTTCAGAATCCACTATAGGAAACCCTGAAAACCCCCTGTGCTGGACAACAAAAAGCCTCAGAAACCTTCAGGCAGAGCTTGTAAGGCAGAACTATCGCATAAGTCACGTTAAGATTGGGGAACTTCTTAAGGATCTGGGCTACAGCCTCCAGCTCAACAAGAAAGCCCTCCAAGTGGGCGAAACCCATGTGGATAGGGATGAGCAGTTTCAGTATATCAATGACAAATCGAAGACTTTCATGGAAGAGGGGCTACCTGTAATTTCTGTTGACACAAAGAAAAAGGAAAACATCGGTAACTTCAAAAATAACGGTGCCGAGTATGCCCCTAAAGGAAATCCTACTCGTGTGCTTGACCATGACTTCCCTATTCTGGGTTTGGGAAAGGCCAGTCCCTATGGTATCTATGGTGTAAGGGAGAACGAGGGGTATGTAAATGTGGGTATTAGCAGTGATACAGCAATGTTTGCAGCTCAGAGCATCCGCACCTGGTGGGATGAGATGGGTTGTATTAAGTATCATGATGCAACCAAGCTCTACATCACCGCTGACGGTGGTGGAAGCAATGGCAGTAGAAACAAGCTCTGGAAGAAGTCATTGCAGGAGTTTTCCAATGAGACTGGAATAGAGATACATGTTTTCCATTTTCCTCCAGGGACTTCAAAGTGGAACAAGATTGAGCACCGTATGTTCAGCCATATAAGCAAGAATTGGCGAGGAAAACCCTTAACGTCAATAGCAGTTATCATCAGTCTGATAGGATCTACAACAACCCAAAAGGGTCTGAGAGTGAAATGCGGTCTTGATACTAACGAGTACGAGAAAGGTATTAAGGTTTCAGATAAGGATCTGCAAGAGCTCAATATCAGCAAGAATGAGTTCCATGGAGAGTGGAACTATTGGGTGTCTCCGTCGGATACTTTTGCATAGTTTATTTTTTAACGGACCCTTAGTTGATCATTGCCACATCATTGAACGGGTACATTTTATTAAAAAATTAAATTCATTGAAATAAAATCGGAAAATGGTAAATAAAATCGGGTCGGGCCACCGCAAAGGGCGACCACAAGGGATCGCCCCTACACTGGGCTCGGCTTATTTTATCGAGTTTCATCGTTCGTTGTGTCCGCCATGACATGTGGGTTTATAAGGCAAAACTAAGATATGTTCTTGTGGTGCTGGATTATATTGATTACATTAAACCACAGGGGGAAAGTATGTTGCACTTTCCTGAACTATGAGGAGAAAATTATGACCATCTTCAAACTGTTCCCGGAGCTGATTATTATTCCTTGTTTTGTTTTCTTCTTTGTGTTTAATCCACAGCCTGTTCAAGCTCAAGAGAGCGGTTCTCAAGGCCAGGCTGCAAGATACAGCGAAGATGACCTCGCACAGATGCTGGCACCCATCGCCCTTTATCCCGATGTGCTCCTGTCTCAGATACTGATGGCTTCTACCTTCCCGATTGAGGTGGTTGAGGCCGATCGCTGGCTTAGGGAAAATCGGGGATTAACCGGGGATGTTTTCGATGGTGAGCTGGTAAACAAGAAGTGGGATCCCAGTGTTAAGGCTCTCTGTCACTTTCCTTCAAACCTGGTTCTGATGAGTGAGCGGATCGTTGAGACCAGCAATCTTGGCAGCGCCTTTTTTGCCCAGGGAACAGAGGTCATGGCCATGATCCAAAAGCTTCGTTCCGGAGCATATGGACAGGGAAACCTCAAAACCACTACTGAGCAGAAGGTGATTGTTGAAAATGAGACAATCACCATCAAACCGACAAACCCGCGAGCTGTCTACGCTCCCTATTATGACCCCTATCATATATATGGTCCAGGGTGGTGGTCACCAGGCTATGCACCCTATTACTGGGTGCCGGCAGGGGTAAATGTCGGTTTTGGGATTTCATTCTGGCCTGATGTTTACTACGGAAACGCCCTTAGTAATCGGAATTGTTTTGATTGGAATCCCCGTTATGTCTGTATTGATTTACACAAACGGCCGAGATTTGTCAGGCATGACCGCTGGATAACTACCTCTGGCCGGTGGCGGCACACTCCCAGGCATCGGATGGGTGTCTTTTACCGTGATATGGGCACGGCAGGAAAATACGGATACTCTTTTCGACGACCTATGTTTTTTCTCCATGACGTGGGATGGGATCCAAATTATCATCGGCTTGAGCAGATTATGCTGCCGTGATTTTTCATGTTCTGTTTCTGTTTACCACTGGAATTTGAGTGTTACCCTGTGAGAAAGTGGGTAAAAAGTAAAATCGAAAATGAAAACCGGGTCGTTGGAATTCAGTGCAAGTGCCGATGCAAAAATCATTAAAACTCGACAAAATCGTATTTAAACCCAATATTATAGCTTGCAATAAAAAATAAACTTTGGCTCATACCATTGAATCAGTACTTACAAGCAGCTGGGTCAGCATATCAGGGAGGCTAATGGATTTAATTGCAGAGAAATTCCCAAAAACCGTGGAAGCAGCCGTTGAGATACTCATGGATAAATTGACTCCTAATCCCAGAGAAAAGGTGAGGTTTGCAAATATGTCGAAACGATCTTTGGTGGAGTATCATAAATCCATTAAGAATTATATTGTAACCGAATTTCGTTTGCCCGGCAATGAACCCCTTATGAAATCCTGTTCCTTGTTTGCAAATTTGCCCCAAATAGACAGCCATCAGGCATCGTATATTATTCTGAGTGCCATGCAGCTCAAATTGCTGGAAACGGCCTTTTTAAAAGTGGTGAGGGGATAATGGCAGTTCATTTACAGGACAGGCAAATCATGCAGATACAAGAAAAGATACCGGGGCTGAATAAAATATATTCAGCCTTTGCCGAAACCACCAGGGAATTTAAAAAAGACGCAGCCTGTACAAAGGGTTGCGGATTTTGCTGTAAAGAGGCCGGAAGCATAGATATTACAACCCTGGAAGGCCTGGTCATCCGGAAGGCTATGGAGGGTTTTTCAAGATCCCGCCAGAAAAACCTGACGAAAATTTTCCAGCAGGAAATTAAAAAAAGGGAAAAAGGACTCACGGTCCCCTGCCCATTTTTGATGAAGAACAATGTATGCATGATTTATCAGGTCAGACCTTTTTCCTGCCGCAGAATCTATTCGGTCCATGTATGCACCCAAAACGACCATCCAACGATGAACCGCTATGTAATGGAAGCCGCAGACCAATCCATTAAAGAGCTCCAGCAGCTGGACAATACGGGATATTCAGGGCATCTGTCCTATATCCTTTATATGCTTTCAGTTCCCGCTTTTATGGATTTATATAAAACAGGGGAATTTAAACCTGAAGAGATCATGGCGTTTGGAAAAACCCATAAAATTGCCATTAACAAAATGATGGTTAATGTCAATTAGGGTATGGATGCCATAATGCCCCATGCAGCAACCTGGTATCACTCTCTTTTGTCAGCAGGTTAAGTGAAAGCATGCTGCAACAACTGTTCCGGCTTCCACAGACTCGTTAAATCGCTCAACAGCCATGGCCGTCCGGCATGCTTCAGCTTTAATTCCACAATTGTTACAAAGGGCCAGCACTTCCTCAGATACTTTCATCATGCCTCTGGCCCCAGTCCCAATGACCAGTTTATCAGGAGCTGAATCAAATACTGGGGTGATGTCATCCAGGAGAAGCAGATGGCCCTGTGATCTCCACCAGTTCTCCTGAATGCGACCGTCTGGATAAATGATCAGGTCCGACGTAAACTCCCTTCCTTCAACAACCATCTTTCCAAATGCGTATCCATTGATTTTGAGCTTTATCATGATCAGCAACAGCTTTGTTTTTTATATTCCTGAGCAAAAAGTTCATAATTACATGTTCTCGGTTAGAGACCATATAACTCATCTGGCATCGCCCGGGAGCGACATCTACCAGATTCTCTTCCTGCCTGTGTCTATGTGAACAAAGTCCGATTTGGGGTAGAAACCGACGCCGCCACTGTTAAATTTGACGGCCAGGTCTCTCAGAACCTTTGTATCGAGTCCTGCCAGCCTGATGTCCATGGCTCTTCCCTGTATGTGGTAGCTTTTATTTGCAACGCCATTGCTCTTTTTCCGCAGGGACGCATTTGTTTTGGCGGACCTGTATCCGGAGATAATTTCGTAGCAGGAATGACTGCTGCAGTTTTGCTGAATGGCGGCAAGAACATCGAGAAGACGCCGGTCAATGGGGTGAACCTCATCTGTGCGAAAATCACGGAGAAAGTATTCAAGTGCCCTTCGCATTGAACCCTTATAGGTTTCGGGTGAATAATCCACCGAGATCTTTTCACCGGTATGGGTGTGATAGAAACTCAGCGGCTTTGGTTTTGAAGGTGCGGCCAGAACCGATGCAGGCACTAACAGCACTGTTGCGATCTGGGCCGATGTCAGCAAAAAAGAACGTCTACTTATTTTTTTCCCGTGGTTTTCACTAGGGTTTGAGATAGTTTCCAAAAGAGTAAAATGATTCCTTATTTCATGAATAGTGTTTTATATAACTTCTTATCCCTTTCATAAACGTCCCCATTAAAAATAATTTGATCGTCTTTGTCAACCCATGCTGTTTGATATGTGATGTGCACAGGGATCGGCGGACTGATTCTCAGCACCATTCTCTTGCCAAGATTGATCAGATCATTAACCCGCTGTATATCCCATTCATTGCCCTTTTCATCAAGGAGAAAAACCGATAGTTTCTCCGGTTCTGAAACCCTGATACACCCATGGCTGAATGATCGTTTCTGCTCGGAAAACAATCTTTTTGCCGGGGAATCATGGAGGTAGACGGAGTAGTGGTTGGGAAAGACAAATTTTACCCTGCCAAGTGCATTGGAGGGGCCTGGATCCTGACGCAGCTTGAATCTTGCCATCTCTGATGGAGTGATCTGGCTCCAGTTGATGGTGGTTGAATTGATCTCAACTCCGTCTTCCTGCCAGTTGGAAAAAAGTCGAATTTTTTTTTCGATAAGGTAATTGGGGTTCTTTTTCAGTTCCGGCAGATCTTCATTTACGGCAATGCTGGTCGGTACATTCCAGTAGGGGTTGAGCTCAAGATATTTGATCCTGTCACTGAAAACCGGGGTCTGATGCTGAAATTTTCCGATAATCACCGGCATGCTCAATTTCAGCTCCCCTGCCTCGTAGCCATAGAGACTGTAGTTAGCTATATTAACCAGGATATATTTATACCCCAGCACATGATCCTGCCAGCGCCACCTTGTCATATTGATCTTTATTTGAGCCACCCGGTCCTCTGGAGACTTATTCAGCTCCTGGATGGTATTTCTGCCTATAATCCCGTCCTGCTCCAGGCCATGGGTCTGCTGAAAGAGAATTATCTTTTTCAGAAGCTCATGGTCATAGACAGAAGGATTGTCGATCTTTAAATCTTTTACGCTGCCGTTTTCCAGCAGGGCTATCCTTTTTCTGATCTCAACTAACCTCTCATCTTCATCCCCCTGCCTGATGCTCTTTGTGTTGGACAGCTCCTGCCACTCGCCGCTGTACTTCAGCAAGCCATAGCGAATAAGGCCATTTTTCAGACCTCTGTATTGACGGTGCTGGGGCGGTAATGATTGAAAAAACGCATCGAGGTTCTCCGTTGCCAGGACTGTCTCAACAATTTTCAGGGGGTCAAAGTCTCTTTTCCCGGCTTCGGCAAGGGGTTCCGGGTTAACCATGTAGGAATTGAGCTGACCATGGCTGACATCATGGACATACTTAACCATGTTATAGGTCAGAAGCGTATCGAGTTTTGCCAGGGATTCAAGGTTTGGATCCGCCCACAAACTATCTATCTTTTCCACATGATAATCAGCAGGATCCAGCCCCTCATTGTCTGCATTCTTCAAATGTTTTAATATTATTCCTGCCCGTATCCCAGGGCCATGGGCAGAAACCCACAGCGGTGCAGCGCCTAACTCGTGATAAATGACAGCAAGACATACATCCTCCCTGGCAATGGATGGTTTTTGTTCCTTAAATCTGAGGAGCTCCACGGGATAACACTCAAGGTGATCAAACATAGCCTTGGCAAGATCTTGTTCTCCTGTGTCTCCATAGGCAGCAGGCAGCCATAAACAGAGCAGCAGTATGACCCAGCAAATTTTGATAATTTTCATTTTAACCTTTTTGCTTTTCCTATACGTAAGTCCTGTAAACGATGGTTACAGTTAACACAAGTATTAGTCGAAAACAAGGACGAAACTGTGAGGAAGCGTCTGAAAGTCTTGAGCAGAGCGAAAGGCGAGCCCCAGGCGAGAGTGGTCATTCCTCCCTGTATCTGAACAGGAAATGCTCCCCCATGAGCCTTGCCGTCAATCCATTTTCCCCGGTGCAGGGCAGGCGCTTTCCCCAAGGGATTTCATCGTTTCTTAGGAACATATGAACCGGAAACAGATATTTAAAATCAAGTTCAACCAGGCGGATGCCGGAACGGATCTGTTCTTTTCTGTCATGGAAGATGGGGACCAGGCCTGCGAGATTGTATCTCAGCAGGGATATGGCACATCCGGAGAAAAGGGATTCTGTGGTCCGGTGCAGGTAGGCCGTGTGGCCTGGGGTGTGGCCCGGGGCGGGGATCGCCTGTATGCCATACTCCTGGTCAAGCCGTGCGCAACCCTCCTGATCAAGGGCAATGAGTTGGCCCCTGGAAGGGGAGGGACATCGCCCGGGGCGGTGGAACACGGGTAGTTTCAGAAGGGGGTGCAGCCGCAATAACTGGATCTTCTGGGCTGTTAACAGGGGCAGGTCGGCCTGACCTATGAAGATCTCTATCTGGGATTCAGGTTTCAGAAGTTCGGTCAGCTCTGCAAGGCTGCCTGAATGGTCCCTGTGCCAATGGCTCAGGCAGATGGCCTTGATCGATCCCGGATCCAGCCCAGCTTTTTTTAATGATTCAACAATCAATCGTCCGCTTCCCGGGCTTCCAGTGTCAAAGAGAACGAGTCCCCTGTCTGTTTCCAGCACAAATATATGGGTGGGCAGGAGTTTTGTCCCATAAAGAAAATTAGTTTTTATCGCAGAAACCGTGGTTGTGAGTCTTGTGAAGTTGTTTTTCATTGCCGGTCCTTTTTTTAAAGATCCCCTATTGCCTCTGGCTTAATTCCTGTTTGAAATCTGCCTTGTCAAGGCCCAGTTTTTTCATCTTTCCATACAGGCTCCTTGGATGGATGCCCGCAATTTTTGCAGCGGCCCCGACCTTGCCCGAGGTCTTCTCCAGAACCATTTCAATGTATCTTTTTTCTACACTGTCGAGTACCTCTTGTTTTACCTGGACGAGAGTTCGGTCTGTCCAAGTGTCAGTGTCAATGTGCTGGAGGTTGGGCAGGGGCGTTATTTCGGAAAAATTCACCTTAAAGGTACCGGGAAGATCGTCAAGGGAAACAGTTCCTGACTTGCACAGGAGAACGGCCCTTTCAATCACATTGATAAGTTCCCTGATGTTTCCCGGCCAGGCGTAGTTGCACAGGGCCTCCATGGCTACTTCGGAAAACTCTTTGATCTCCCGGCCTATTTTTTTGTTGCACACGTTCAAAAAGTGATTTGCCATGGCAGGAATGTCTGCCTGGCGTTTTCGCAAGGGGGGAAGGGTCATTGTGATTACTCCCAGGCGGTAGTAGAGATCCTGACGGAAGTTGCCCCTTGCGATTTCCGCCTCAAGGTCCTTGTTGGTGGCGGCAATGACCCTTACATCCACCCAGATGGGGGTTTCCCCCCCAACCGGGGTAAACTCAAAGTCCTGCAGCACCCGCAGGAGCTTGGACTGCATGGCCATGGGCATCTCTCCAATTTCATCCAGGAAAATGGTTCCCCCGTGGGCAAGTTCAAATGCCCCCCTGCGGGATCGGACGGCCCCGGTAAATGCCCCCTGCTCGTGGCCGAAAAGTTCGCTTTCTATCAGCTGCTCAGGGATGGCCGCCGTGTTGATGGCAATAAAAGGTCCCTGGGATCTGTGGCTCTCCCCGTGGATAGCCTTGGACAGATGTTCTTTTCCAACCCCTGTTTCCCCGAGGATTAAAAGGGTCGAGTTGGAGGTGACGATCTGCTGCACCTCGTCTAAAAAGAGCTGCATCTCCTTGCTGTTTGAGAAAAAATCGCTGAGCCTGGGTTTTATTCTGCCCCGCTGGTCAAACCGGTCGACATAGTAGAACTGGCGTCTTGATTCCAGGGTGCTTTCAATGGCTTCGATGAGGCTGTCCCTTGAAATTCCGGTGTAGAGAACCACATCTGCACCCGAGGCCAGGAGGTTGGCATGCTCCTCCGAAGATTCCCTGTCGTGGAGGATAATGGTTATGGGTTTTTCCGGCAGATTGTTGAGCATTGAAACGCTTGATTCAATGGGCTTTGGAATCAGCGATTTGCTGACCACAAAGATGTCGGCACAGCTGCGCACCAGATCTTGCCACGGTGTTTTCCGGGCGGCGATCATTTTTAACTGAACGTCAAAAATGGACAGCCTTTTTTCAAGGTCGGCATGGAGTTTCTTGTCTTTCACGGCGCACACAAGTCTGATCAGCATATGAACTTTTCCTTATCGGTAAATAAATACCATATCTGGCTTTCGGTAACTCCTTTTCTTAACTGATTATAAGTAAAAAGCCAAGATAAAAACTGGATGATTCGCTTGATCATGGAGCTGGAAGTTCTTTTCTGGTAGACCTTTTTATATAAAAAGGGTATTTTTTTGCCTGTTTAAAAAATATCGGTAAATAAATACCTTTGTTCTTTCTGTGTGGTTAAATACCTGAAAAGTTAAGTGTGCGGTTTCATAAGGTTTGTTGTTTTTTTGAAAAACCCTAATCGCCTGGGCATGGGATGTGCTAAGGGATAAAGAGCAAAGGTATTATACATCCTGTCAGTCGAGTTGCGGTCGCTTGAACTGCACGGCTCCGGGAACAACTTTAAAGGTGGAAAAATGAGCAAGGAAATAGATAAGAAACCCAAGCAGAAGACCCCGAAGTTCAAAGAATCCTATGACGAGGAATTTTCCTGGGAAGATGAGGTGGAAATTCAGAACCGTCGTCGAAAACTTGGCAAGAAATCCCAGTGGAAGGAAAATACCCGGGAAAATCCAAAGGAAAGTTGGTAGATATGAAGATTTCAGCGCATGAGGATCCTGACGAGTGCAGGTTTATCTGGGAAAAAGCATGGCCTGCCAAGGGGCTCTTTGACCTGTGGGAGGTTCGTTCCTGTTTCCATGATGCCTTTCAAAGGCCCTTGAGCTTTCATGTGGTTGAAGAGGGCAGCAAAATACTGGGGTTTTTACCCCTTTGCCGGGATGAAGAGACGAATAAATATATCCAGTTTCCCGGTGAAACCTGGCATGGAAAAACCTGGCTCGAGCAGAACAGAATCATCGCGAGATCCCCCGGGGTGTTTGACGCTCTTTTGGACGCTGTTCCGGGCTCGGTGCATCTTCGATACCTGGTGGAAAATCCTCTGTTCTGCCTCATGGACCAGGTTACCTCTGACGAGTTGGGATATCTTTTTTTCCCGAGGTTGTATGATTTTTCATTTGAGGGGTACTGGCAGTCTTTTTCAGGAAAAACGAGGAAAAAACTCAGGGCTGAAATCAAAAAAATTGAAGCCGGAAAGGTGACCTACCGGTTTGACCGCCTGGACGACCTTGACCGGATGCTTGTGATGAACATAAACGCTTATGGAGATGAGTCATACTTTAAAGATCCACGATTTTACCATGCCTTTGAAAATTTATCCGCATTTTTATACAAACGAGGTCTGTTGCGCATTACCACCGTTCTTGTGGACGGAGAAGTTGCAGCCGTGGACATGGGGGCTGTCTGGAAAAATACCTATACCCTTTTGGCCGGCGGCACCAACCCGGAGTTTCCTGGCATTGCAAAGTTGATCAACCTTCACCACATGGAGCGGTCGTGCAGGGAAAGAATTGAAACCGTGGATTTTCTCTGCGGTGACTTTAACTGGAAAGAGCGGTTTAACCTCACGCCCGTACCCCTTTATCAGATTAACCTCGAAAGGGAGTCAAGCACCTATTACGGGCAATTCCATGAGGGGCAGTTCGCCTGTGCTTAGGGGCGGAAGGATACTGGTTGTCGGCACCACTCCCGATTATGTTGAATGGATCAGAAGGGCCTGGCCTGGCCGGGCCCTTTTCCTGACCGATCCCGACCTCAGGCGAGGGGCAGGAGAACCTTGCCCCTCACCCTGGGAGGAGATTCTTTGCCCGGTTGGTGCCGACTGTATCCATGGGGTTCGTCAGGCCCTTGGCGTTCACCTTGAGCAATGGGGCCAGACAATCACGGGGATTGCATGTTTTGACTGTGAGTCCATGGAAACGGCAGCTCTGGTTGCGGCCGGATTATCCCTTGCCTATCCGAGTGTCCAGGCCGTAAGAAAAAGCCGGGACAAGCTCAGGTGTAAAAAAATCTGGCAGAATAACGGCGTTAGTTGTCCAAGGTCAATACAGGTTGACTCACCGGACCAGGTCATGGCGTTTATGGCCGGCATTGCCGGTATGACCAGCATGGATGGTATGAGTAACGTGACCGGCATGAATGAAGGGATCGTGCTGAAACCCTGCTGGGGCAGCGGAAGTGAGCTTGTGTTCTGCTGCACCACAGACGAGGAGTGTGAACGTTCGTTTAAGATCCTGGAACAGGGGCTTGCCCAGCGAAGTACAAACCCCCTCTTCGGGGGAAATGCGTCCCGGGATGACTTGATAACTGCCGAGGAGTTCATCAGGGGAACCGAATTCAGCTGTGATTTTGTCGTTGAAAACAACGCCGTTACCATTGTCCGCACGACACGGAAGATAAAGGCGGTCGGCACACCCTTTGGAACCATCCTGGGGTATCAGATACCGGCCTTTCCCCTGACCGTGCCCGGCATGGGCCCGGCCTTTGATGAGCTCGAAGATTTGCTGCTCAGGGGGGCAGCGGCCCTGGGGATTGAGCGGGGCATATGCATGGTTGATTTTATCGTTAAGGACGGCAAACCCGTGCTCATCGAAATGACTCCCAGGCCCGGCGGGGATTGCCTCCCGTTTCTGCTCGTTGAGTCGGGAAGCCTTGACATTCTGGGGCTTACCCTTGACTTTGCCGAGAAAAAATCCTTGACGCTCAGCGGGCCGGATGGGTTTAAACCATCAATGGCCGTGAGGATCTTTGCTCCGAAAGGCGGGATACTTAAGAGGATTGACCCAAGCCGACTCCAATCTCGGTCGGATATAAAAAAAATACATTTTACACGCAAGCCCGGTCATAGAATCACCATGCCTCCCGGGGATTATGATTCATGGCTCCTTGGGCATGTGATTGTTGAGCTTCCCCATGATTTTCAAGGGCATTTTATAGACGAGTTTTGTCTTGGTGTTTCGAGCCTTGTTCGTATTGAGATGGAATAAAAAATGAACTATGTTGGCGACCCTGAAGATCCTGTTTCCCGGCCGATGCTGAAACCGTTTCTTCATGATTTTGTGCAGGGGTTTTTCGAACGAAAAGAGTTCTTCCTTAAGGCCGTTGAGACCCATGGTTCTCCCCTCTACCTTGTGGAGGAGAAGGTCTTGAGGGATCGGGCCCGTCAGTTCAGGAAGGCCTTTGAGTCTGAGCTTCCGGCCACCTCATTCTATTACGCCATGAAGAGCAACAATCTTCCCGGGGTGTCAGGGATAGTCCTCGATGAGGGGTTCGGACTTGATGTGTCAAGCGGGCTTGAGCTGGAAACGGCCCTTGAGCTCGGGGCAAGGGATATCATTTTCAGCGGACCTGGGAAAACAGATTCTGAGCTTGAACTCGCCGTTGAAAATACCCACCGGGTAACGGTTCTTCTGGACAGCTCTGGCGAGTGCCGGAGACTCATGGCCATATTGGATAGAATGAAAAGGCGCCTCAGGGTCGGAGTCCGTCTCAATCACCATACGGTTGGGCTGTGGCGAAAATTCGGCGTTCCCATGGAGTACCTTTTTCCCCTGTATGAAAAGATCAGGGGGCACTCGTTCATGGCTTTTAAGGGGGTTCAGTTTCACTCGTCCTGGAATCTTGTACCTGACCGCCAGGAGGCGTTTATCCGAACCCTTGGTGGAGCATTGAAAAAAATGCCTCCCTCATTTTTCAAGGATTGCGAGTTCATCGATATTGGCGGCGGGTACTGGCCGTCCCAGGGCGAGTGGCAGGTCACGGATAATCCCCTTGAACATCGAATGATTCATGCAGCTTCCATCAACACCTTTGCACAGACCCTTGGGCGGGTTATCCGGGATGAAATCCTTTGCCTTGGCGAATTCAGAATCTGTTTTGAGCCCGGCCGATGGATCTGTAACGATGCCATGCACATCATCGTTCAGGTCATTGACAAAAAGGCGCCGGATCTCGTGATCACCGACGCCGGGACCAATGCCGTTGGCTGGGAGCGTTTCGAGACGGATTATTTTCCCGTTCTCAACCTTACAAGGAGTGCAATGGAGGAACGGCCCTGCCATGTGTTGGGATCCTTGTGCACCCCCCACGATGTTTGGGGGTACGCCTTTTTTGGGGAGGAGATAAGGGAAAAGGATATTCTCATGATTCCCACCCAGGGGGCTTACACCTTCAGCCTTCGCCAGGAGTTTATCAAGCCTTTGCCCAGAGTGGTGGTTGTTTGAAAAACTTGCTGGTTCTGCAGAGCCTCATTTGACAAATGCAATTAGGTGTATAACTTTTAATTAAGATTTAATACCGAACAGTATAAAATCTTGAACCAATAAAAACTATTCAACAATATAAAATATGAGGTACATAAAATGACAGAACAACTATTGAGAGACATTACAGGTAAGTGCGAGGGAGAATGTGAGAATATTATAAGGCAGGCAGACGAGAGACGCCAGGGAGAGATCAACAGTTCAGGTGTGAGTTACAGCGGACCTTCCAAGAGTGTTCCCTGGGCCAGTTCCCGCAGTGAGCAGCCAGGAGTCTGGGGTGGCCATGTCTAAGGGGCAGGTGCTTGATTCACGAGGGATTTGAATCCGGCAGTTGTTCTCGAAGAATCTGATATTTCTTGCATCAGAAAACAAATATCTTAAATAGAGTAAAAAAGGGGGAGGCAATGATTTGCCTCCCCCTTTTTATTTTAATTTAGCAGGCACATCCGCCGCCGGACTCACATCCGCATCCGTCGCTGCTTGCGCATCCGCCATGGTTGCCATGGGATCCGCATCCGCATTGGTGGGGAGCTTCAGGCTCAAGTCCTGCTTCAACAACCTCGATGTCAAAAACAATGGTTTTTCCTGCAAGGGGGTGGTTGATGTCCATTTTAATGACCTCATCACCGATGTGGGCAACAACGGCAGGCACTGGGTTTCCATTGGGATCACTCAGGTGGAGCTGCATGCCGATGGCAAGTTCCATGCCCTCTGGAATAGTTGCCTTGGGAAGCTCTACAGTATGGTCCTCATTACGTTCGCCATATCCCTGTTCAGGGGGAATGGTTACGGTCTTTTTTTCGCCCACCGTCATGTCGATAACAGCCTGGTCAAAGCCCTTGATGAGTTGACCCGATCCTATGGTGAATTTAAGGGGATCACGGCCTTCAGAGGTGTCAAACACCTCGCCGGTTTCAAGTTTCCCTGTGTAGTGAACTTTTATTGTATCTCCTGACTTGATGGCTTCGATCATGGTTATTCTCCTTGGGTGTGTGTGGTGGATATTTTGATGGACGCTAAATATCCTGTTTAAAGATGTAATTCGGTCCCGGTACCCCACCGGATTATCCTTCCGGAGCAACAGCGTTGAAATTACAAGAAAATTTGTTAAGCTATCAAATAATGGGTAATAATGAAAGAAAAAATATGGCGGTTATTTAAAAAGCCGGAGGTATTGTTCATATCCCTCTTTTTCAAGATCTTCACGGGGGATGAATCCCAGGGCCGCAGAATTTATGCAGTAACGCAGACCTGTGGGGGGAGGTCCATCGGAGAAAACATGACCCAGGTGGGCGTTGCCCCTGCTGCTTCTAACCTCTGTTCTTGTCATGAATAGACTCCTGTCCTTGACCTCCACTATATTCTTCGGTTCAAGGGGTTTGCTAAAGGTTGGCCACCCGGTTCCAGAGTCATACTTGTCAAGTGAGCTGAACAGGGGTTCGCCTGAGATGAGATCAACATAAATCCCTTCTTCCTTGTTGTCCCAATAGGGGTTGTTAAATGCAGGTTCTGTTCCGTTTTCCTGGGTAACCGTGAACTGTATGGGGGTGAGAGAATCTTTGGGATCCTGGTCTGAAGGTTTTTGTCTCAAAGCTTCCTTGAATTTGTCTTTGCCTGTGTCGGCCCATGTTTTGTTAAGGAAATTATCCCTGCCTGAACCATGGCGGTAAAATTTGTAGCGGATGGGATTCTTCTTATAGTAGTCCTGGTGGTACTCCTCGGCCGGGAAAAAAGAGGTTGCGGGAAGGATTCTGGTCACCAGGGGTTTGTTGAATTTTCCGGATTCATCAAGTTTTTTCTTTGATGCGAGGGCAAGTTTCTGCTGTTCCTTTGAGTGGTAGAAGATCGCTGTTGTGTACTGCTCGCCCCTGTCGTTGAACTGACCGCCTGGATCTGTGGGGTTCACCTGGCGCCAGAATATATCCAGAATCTCGGCATAACCGATTCGGGCCGGGTCGAACAGGATCTCCACCGCCTCAACATGGCCTGTTGTTCCCCTTGACACATCTTCGTAGGTGGGCTCCTTATTCTGGCCCCCTGTATAACCGGAAACAACGGAAACAACACCGTCCATCTGTTCAAAGGGTTTTTCCATGCACCAAAAACAGCCGCCGGCAAAGGTTGCCCGCTCAACATTGGGTTGGACCTGGGCTTCTCCTGTAAGGGGAAGAAAAAGCAGGAGGGGGGCTATTAACAAGCTTAAACTTATATAAAAGATCATCTGCACCATCCTTTTTAGTTGTGGATTTCGGGCTTTCCCAATGAATCTGAAATTGACCAGGGCTGTTAAATAACTGCCTGTCAGGGTTAGCCCTATCCCGTTTTTTAGAAAACTAATCATTTAATCGGGAATGGCAAAAAAAAGGATGGTGTGACGGCCGGGGCCGGAGCATTATATTGCTGCCGGCCGCAACGCAATGAACGATGACGCTTTGAAAATTATTTTTTGAACTTTTGTTCGTAGGCTGTCTCAACAATTTTTGCTGCGGCATTTGCATCTGTGATATAATCCCGGTTGATCACGAGGTCAAACTCATAGGGAGAGGCATCTTTTTTGTCGTATACGGTTTTGAAGAATTTCTCCTGTTCTTTATCGATTGTCTTAAGCCGGTATTCCGCATCCTGGTATGCTATGCCAAGTTCTTTGGCCAGCCTTTCCGCCCGGAACTCAAGGCCGCATATAAACCGCACTGCAAGGACCCTCTCCCTTGGCAGGATCAGATGTGCTCCCCTTCCCACAAAAATTGTGGGTTCAAGGGCTGCAAGGGCAAGAACAGATTCTGCAAGCTGCGCTGCATAGTCGTTTTTCATAAAGGATTTATCCTTGGTGAGCATGGCCATGAAATCGCTCATTTTTCCAGGATATCTTTCGTCAAAAAAGGCAATCGTCTGGTGGGTAAGATTTGTCTCTTTTGCCATATGTTCGAGGATTTCACGATCTATCACCCGGAAGTTAATTGCTGGCGCCAGAATATCAGCTATCTCCAAGGCACCCACGCCAATTTTACGGGAAAAACAGATTGACGGGGATTGCAGCTCCTGGGGTTTCTGGACGGCATCTTTACCATGTCTTTCTGTCCACTTTTTAATGTGGGCATCACTCCAGTCTGAGGCACTCATCCGTTTTTTTCTGTATTGACCGGGTTTGTAGTTTATAGCTTTTGATGCTTTTGTCATGATTTCCTCCTTCCGAGTTATCGTTTCCACCTAACCCCGCCCCTGGCGGGATATGCAGAGTTGGTTGTTGGGTTATCAGTCATTGATCATATCCAATCTGATCACATTTAGTCACATCTTATCAAGTGATTAATAGCAAATGGCGTGCCAGGGAAACTTGCAGTTTGTACCCGGAGTCTGTGGGGTTTGGTGGAAAAGTTTTCCCCAGTTACCATGTTTTATGTCAGCTCCTTTTACATTTTGTAAATCAACAAGACTCATAGATCAGGTTTTTGGGATTATATCTTTTTGCTTGCCCTGGGAGCCGATTTTCTTTAATGATTGAAGTATCAAATACGTTTTTAATGGTCATATTTTCGTTACACTTAACTTTAAAGAGGATTTTTCATGAAGAACATAGATTATTTAAAATCATTCCAGGTGGATGGAATCCGTCATACCTATTTTGACTTTAATCAATTTGCCGCGGACAGGGGATTAATCCTTGAACGATTGCCCTTTTCCATTAAAATCCTCGTGGAAAACCTGCTTCGAAAGCTTGACGGTACCGTGGTGAACGAGGAGGATCTTTTAAGCATCGTCAACTGGCAGAAGAGCTATGATACTCCGGTTGAAATTCCCTATCATCCAGCCCGGGTGCTCATGCAGGATTTTACAGGGGTTCCTGCGGTGGTGGATCTTGCGGCCATGCGGGATGCGGTAAAGCTCCTTGGCAAGGACCCGGCATCGGTCAACCCCAAGGTTCCGACCGAATTGATAGTTGATCATTCAGTCCAGGTGGACAAATTCGGCACCCAGGGTTGCCTCGAAAAAAATGTGGCCCTGGAGTACAGCCGAAACGGAGAGCGTTACGAGCTGTTAAAGTGGGCCCAGAAGAGCTTCTCCAATTTTAAGGTGGTGCCGCCAAATTCCGGGATATGTCACCAGGTGAATCTTGAGTACCTTGGACGTGTGGTTATTTCAGATCTGGAAGGAGGTGACTCTGTTGTTTATCCTGATACCCTGGTGGGGACCGACTCTCACACACCCATGATCAACGGCATCGGCGTGATGGGATGGGGGGTCGGCGGAATTGAAGCCGAGGCTGTGATGCTGGGGCAACCCTATTATATGACAATCCCCGAGGTGATCGGGGTCAAGCTTGTGGGGCAGCTTAAACCAGGGATTACGGCAACCGACCTTGTGCTCACCATTACTGAGATGCTGCGCAGGGTAAATGTGGTCGAAAAGTTTGTCGAGTATTTTGGACCCGCAATGAAGAGCCTCTCCGTGACCGACCGTGCCACCATTGCCAACATGACCCCCGAGCATGGGGCTACCCTTGGGTTTTTCCCGGTTGACGAAAAGACCCTTGAGTACCTGGAAATAACTGGAAGGGGTGACAGGGCAAAGATTGTGGAGGCCTACACAAAAGCCACGGGCATGTTCTATACCGGTGAAACAACCCCGGATTTCACCCAGGTGGTTGAATTTAATCTCTCAACGGTTGAGCCCTGTGTTGCAGGCCCGGCCCGGCCCCAGGACCGCATCAGCCTTGCACATCTCAAAGAGAGCGTTACCAAAAGCCTGGCACCTGGTAAGGGTAAGTTTGACCTGGAGTTAAACGGCCAGCCCATGAGAATCGGTGACGCCAGCATCGTCATTGCTGCCATAACCTCGTGTACCAACACCTCAAACCCCGATGTTCTCATGGGGGCGGGGCTGATTGCCAGGAATGCAGTTGCAAGGGGGTTGAAGGTCCCGCCCTTTGTGAAAACCTCCCTTGCCCCGGGCTCCAGGGTGGTGATGCGATACCTTGAATCCGCAGGTCTTGTTCCCTTTTTTAATGCCCTTGGATTCCATGCGGCAGGCTTTGGCTGCACCACCTGTATCGGTAACAGCGGCCCCCTTCATCCTGAAATCGAAAGGATCATCGAGGCCAACGAGTTAAACGTGGCTGCCGTTCTCTCGGGCAACAGAAACTTTGAGGCCCGTATCCACCAGAAGATAAGGTCAAATTTTCTTGCATCGCCCATGTTGGTAGTTCTGTTTGCCCTTGCAGGCAGGGTGGACATAGATCTCACCACAGATCCTGTCGGCTTCGATCCCAACGGCGAACCCGTTTATATGGCAGAGCTCTGGCCGGAACAAGATGAAATCGATCTGCTGGTTAAACAGCACGTGAAACAGGAGTTCTTTGAAGATGAGTATGGCCGTATCTTTGATGGGGATCAGTTCTGGGATGCCCTTGAAATTGACCAGAGCACAACCTTTGCCTGGAACGAATCTTCGACCTATATTAAAAACCCGCCTTACTTTGAAGATTTTTTCCTGGCGGTAAATCCGCCCCTGGATATCAGGGATGCAAGGGCCTTGCTGATCCTGGGAGATTCGGTTACAACCGACCACATCTCGCCTGCAGGAGAGATTCCTGGGGCTTATCCGGCCGGTAAATATCTCGTTGAAAAGGGGGTGGCACCGGAGGAGTTCAACTCCTACGGATCCCGCCGGGGTAACCATGAGGTGATGATGCGGGGAACCTTTGGCAACATTCGTATTAAAAACAAGCTCGTGGCACCAAAACAGGGCGGCTTTACCCTTAAATTCCCAGAGGCACAAGAGATGTTCAACTATGACGCTGCCGTGGCCTATGGGCAGCAGGGAACGCCCCTCGTGGTTCTGGGGGGCAAGGAGTACGGCACTGGATCCTCCCGGGACTGGGCTGCCAAGGGCGCGGCGCTTCTGGGGATAAAGGCCGTTATTGCCGAGTCCTACGAGCGCATCCACCGTAACAACCTCGTGGGCATGGGCGTTCTGCCCCTGGTTTTTTCCAACGGTGACAGCGCTGAAAGCCTTGGCCTGGACGGAAGGGAAACCTTCCATATATCAGGGGTGGAAAAGATGACGCCAGGCAAGATTTTGACTGTCAGGGCGGTCAAGGAAGATGGTGGAAAGATTGAATTCAAGGTGGTTTCAAGGCTCGATACCCAGGTGGATGTGGACTACTTTGAGAACGGCGGGATTCTGCCCTGTGTTATTCGCAGGATGGTTGGGTAATAGGCAGCAGGCAGTGGGTAGTAGGTAGTGGCCGTATGGTGTCATTGAAAACTATGGTGTGCTTGATGATACCAGGCGGTCCATAAGCTCTCCCAGGCTGGCAAGGTGGCTCTTTTCCTCCTGGGCTATTTTAGTGAGAATCTTTTGACCTTCGGTGCTGGTTGTTTGACCTGCGGCCCTGAGATAGAGGTCAAGGGCCTGGCCTTCGATGGCCATGGCAAGAAAAATGATATCTTCAGGTTCTTCCCACTCGGGCATGTAATAGTATAGTTTCCATTTCATCGGGGAAAACCCTCCTGCCCCGGGATAGGTCTCCGGGCTATTCATTAGAATCTGTTTCCTTGTCCCGCTGTTCGCCCTTGAAGGTTGAGCTCATCTCCTCGAGAACGGGCATTTTAATCCCCAGCCCATGGGCACAGGTAAGGGCCTCGTCAATGTCTACAAGGGACTGGAGTCGTTTACCCTCCTCTATCCATTGGAGGTTGAGCTTTTCCACAACCTTGCCGGGGTCTTTTCCTTTTTTTACGGCCAACCCCGCCTTTCTTCCAAAGTCGCACCATACCCCCTCGATGCAGAGGCTTATAAAGGTGGCTGTCCAGGCGATGCTTCCGGCGCTGAATGTTTCCTTGTTGCCGCCTAGGGCTAGGGCCAGGGCGCAGGCTTCGGTTGAAATCTGAGCCATGAGAAGGCCGGTTTCAGGAGGCTTGGTGATGCGTTTCGACGATATCATGAAGTTGACCCAGATGGCGTAGACCCTAGCCAGGATATCGGCGGTCTGAACCCCCAGGGGGTCGTTTGAAAGGAGAAGCTTTTCCGGATCAGGATCAAACATGTCTGAGATTTCACTGATGATCGACGAAGGACCCGCCAGAATACCGTTGATCTGCCTGTGGTCAACAACATCATCGGGGGAGACAGGGCCTGCAAGGGTCAGAATTTCCACATCGTACCGCTGGTATTCGGATACCAGGCGCCTCACTGCGGTAAAGGGGATACAGTTCATTCCTGGAATGAATCCCCGGGTGGCAACGATCATGATCAGAGGCTGTTCGGATATTTTAAGGATGTTGCGGACGTCAAGTTCAAAAGTTTCCGGCTTGGACGCCAGGATCACCTCGCTTGCCTTTCTGAATGCGCTGGGGTGGTCGCAGGTTACAAAGATGTTTTTGGGAAGGAGTTTGTCCTTGAACCTGCCAGATCCCTGGCGGTTGAGGCCCATCTGGGCCGCCACATCCTTTCTTGCGTCAAAGATGGTGAGGCTTGCGTTGTTATAGCGCTTATCGTCAAGGAGTCGGTTGCCGATCAGCGAAGAAAGGGCAAATCCCCAGTTCCCGGCCCCCACAATCACTATGTTCTGGCTGGCCGTGGGTGAGTAGAGCCGTCGGTCCCCGTGGGTGGCGTAGTAGGAGAGGGCAATAGCATCTTTCACCCCGGGAAGGCCGTAGTCATCCTTTAGAAAGCGTTTGACAACTCCCCTTCGTTTAAGGGTCTTGAGGCCGTCTGCCATGATCTGTTCAACTGAATTTTCCAGGATGAAATCTTCGAAGTCAGCCGGTTCACCAAAGGTTTCCATGTGGTATTCCTTGATGGCGGCAATTTCTGATACCACGGATTTTATAAGGTCTCTCAACCCGTGTTTTCTTGCCGTCACAAGAGCCCTTGCAGTGACCTGGCTTGCCATGATCTTCTTGTTTCTGGCGATCTCCCTTATCGACGATAGAGCCACAAATTCATCCAGGGAGATTCCGGTCTTATCAACAGCATGGGCCTTTTTCAGTTCGCTCAAAAGCATGGGGGGAGGGACCGTGACATAGGCCCGCCCATACAATGCCTTTGCAGATCTCCATAAAAAGGTCTTGGGATGGATGAAAAACCTTGCCGCTGTTTTAAAAACTCCCATTCCCCGGAGCCAGCTTATTCCGCTCTTTCTTGAACACATCATGAGGTCTTCGGGAACGGCTGAGTAGGAGAGGGCAACGGGCTGGATCACCAGGTCGTCGTCAATATCAATGGCTCCCCTGAGGGTGACCAGTCGTTTGGGGTATCTCAGGCTCCCGTCCCTTGTCCTCGCACCTCCCCGCCAGGCCTCAAGAAAGATACCCTGCTGGGCACCTGCCCGGCTCAAGGCGCTGCAATAATTGTAAAGGGCCGCCACCTGGTGGCGGTTTGCCCCCTGGCGCAGCACCACATAGGAACCCGTCATGAGGAGTTTTTCAACGCTTTTGATGGCCATCATGTTCTGGCCTGCGGCAAATACGGGGAGGCCCATGGCAAGGTCCTGCCACAATAAGTCCACCAGAAATTCATCCAGATGGGATGAATGGTTGACAAGGTAGACCACCCCCAGTCCCTGGCGCCTGTATTCTCTTAACTTTTCCATATGTTTTAGTTCCCGCCTGTCCGGCGAGGTAAAGGGAAGCTCGGGATTCTGGTTGTCAAAGAGGTGGTTAAAGGCAAGTCCAATGGTGGTTGCCGTGTTCTCATGGGTCTTCCGGTTGTAGCGGATGGCGATCTCTTCCACCAGGGATTCTATTTCCTGTTTTGAAGCTGTTCCCCCCTCCTTTTTTATCTGCTCCATGGTAAGATCGACGGCCAGGCGGTTGATCTCGTCTGTGTTTTGCCAGTCAAGGGGCAGTTTTTTATATCGTTCCAGCAACGGTTGCCCAACTTCACTGTTGGCCAACCGTTCAGCCAGCCCCACAAAGTTTATCCGGTTGATGCCAGAGGCCAGGAGGCGGCTGAAATTTTTTTTAAAAAAAGATCTTCGTTTTTTTATGGTTGTTTTTATGGTCTGTTGTTTCTCTGGCATGATAGATAGCTCCAGGTTAAAATTTTGATGAGTACTTAGTAACACCTTTGACGGGGGAAAATATCATATTGATTCGTACAAATCAAAGTAATCAGGAGGAACCATGACTGAACATACAAAAAATTCCACCCTTGTGTATTCCACTGAAACGGGTAGAATATGTCCAGTTTGCGCAAGGGCCCTTGAAGGGTGCCAGTGCACAAAAGGTAAACAGCCTGTCAACAGGGACAGGAGGGACGGCAGGGTAAAAATTTCCCATGAAACTAAGGGACGCAGGGGCAAGGGGGTGACCCTTGTCACAGGTCTTGCCGAGAATAATGAGGGTTTGAAGGCCCTTGCCCGAAAGCTCAAGAAGCGCTGCGGCACCGGCGGTACGGTAAAGGGGGGTACCATTGAGATTCAGGGTGATCAGAGGGAAATCCTCAAGGCGGAATTAAAGTCCCTGGGCAAAATTTAAACGGCATGTCCTTTTTTTGTTTACAAACCCCCGGTAGATCTGATTTACTAATCGACTGTGTGAAATCAGTTTGTTGTGGTTGAGATATGGCTTTTTATTCTTCTGTACCAGAGTTCTGGACAGGAGTGATGGAAGATTTTTTGCGATTTTCAATGAAAACTTTCAGTGTGGGGGACGGTGGTGGGTATAGATCTTAAAGGTATTGTTATTATTGTTGGCAACTATGGAAGCGGAAAGACCGAAACTGCGGTTAATCTCGCTCTTAACCGGCAAGCTGCGGGCGTTGATGTCAGCATGGCAGACCTTGACCTTGTAAATCCCTATTTCAGGACCAGGGAGGCGGGGCAGGTTCTGTTTGAAAAGGGTATACGGCTGGTGCTGCCGGATGCTAAGTATATGAATGCTGATCTCCCCATTCTGGCCCCCCAGGTGGCGGGGCTCATTCGAAACCCTTCCGAATTGACCATCCTTGACGCAGGAGGCGACGACGTGGGCAGCATCGTGCTTGCCGCCCTTGCCGATTCCCTTGAAGGCCGGGATATAAAGCTCGTCCAGGTTATAAACCCATTGAGGCCCTTTACCAATAGCGTGGATGGGTGTATGAGAATAAGAGACGAGATCGAATATTCGTCAAAGTTGAAGATAACCGGTTTTGTGAGCAACGCCAATCTCATGGACGAGACAACACCGGATATTATTTATAAGGGATATGAATTGATACAGGAACTGACAGAACGGACTGGAATAGGCGTGGAATTCATCACTGCCCATGAGGGTCTTTTGCCCTGTCTTGACATGGCAAGGTTTGAAATCCCTGTGTTACCCATTTTAAGATGGCTTGTTCCCCCGTGGAAGAGGCAAGGTTCATAAAAGGAGTTATGGTTAATGGCATTACAACATATTATTGAGACTGAAAGGTGCAAGGGTTGCGGGCTGTGCATCTCCGTATGCCCGAAAAATGTGCTGGAAATTTCCGACACTGTGAGTGCCAAAGGGTATTTCCCAGCCTTTCAGGCAAGGCCTGATGACTGCATTCATTGTACATTATGCTGTATCATGTGTCCGGATGTGGCTATCACGATTATTGAGACGGATCTTAAATCTGGTGTGGAATCTGATATAGGTTCTGGTAAAGCAATGGAGGTTAGGTGATGGCCAAGGTTTTAATGAAGGGAAACGAGGCGATCGGAGAGGCGGCAATCCAGGCTGGGTGCAAGAATTACTTTGCCTATCCCATAACTCCCCAGTCCGAGGTCGCGGAATACCTGGCCAAGAGAATGCCCGAGGTTGACGGTGTCTTTGTACAGGGCGAGAGTGAAGTTGCCGTGGGGTACATGATTTTCGGAGCTGCAGCCTGCGGTGAAAGGGTCATGACTACCTCGTCAAGCCCAGGAATCAGTCTCATGAGTGAGGCCCTGAGCTATATCGCAGGGGCCCGGTGTCCCGCAGTTTTTGTCAATATCATGCGGGGCGGTCCAGGCCTTGGCGGCATTCTTCCCTCCCAGGGGGATTATTTCCAGGCTACCAAGGGCGGAGGACATGGTGATTACAGGCTCCTTGTGATGGCACCAGAAGGGGTGCAGGAGGCCGTTGATATGACCATGAGCGCCTTTAAACTTGCTGAAAAATACCGGGGACCGGTCATGATCCTCGGTGACGGCCTCATCGGGCAGATGATGGAGCCGGTTGAGTTCCCTGAAAATTTTGATGTTTCTCCTGCCAACAATGATGACTGGGCCACCAATGGCATGGATACCAGGAAAAGCGACAAAAAGAACATCGTAAAATCCCTGTATCTCGATCCAACTGCTTTGAACGAGCACAACCTGCTGCTTAAATCCAATTACGAGCGGATGAAGAGGGAGGATGTCAGGTACGAGGGTTACAACACAGACACCGAATATAAGCTTCTCATCGTGAGCTACGGCAGCATGAGTCGTGTGTGCAAGACAGCCATAGATTTGATGAAGGCCGAAGGACTTGAGATCGGAATGATTCGGCCCCAGACCCTGTTTCCTTTTCCGGAAAATGCGATTCATGACGCTGCAGTAAAACCATCATGCAGCCAGGTTGTGAGTATTGAGCTCAACATGGGGCAGATGGTTGAGGATGTTGATCGTTGCGTCAAGGGGCAGCGCCCGGTGACCTGGTATGGGGAGTGCGGAGGGGACGTTCCAAGCCCGGAAGATATTATCGACCATGTCAAGTCACTATTAAAAGAATAAAGGCTGCTGCCAAGGAGAATACTATACAATGGGAAAAACATTTTCAAGGCCGGAAGCCCTTTCCGACGCCCACACCCACTATTGCCCGGGGTGTACCCACGGAATCGTACACAGGCTAGTTGCCGAGGTTATTGATGAGCTTGGTATAAGGAAAAATACTGTGGGCATTGCCCCTGTGGGGTGCGCAGTTCTTGCGTACAACTACTTTACCTGTGACTTTCAGGAGGCGGCCCACGGCAGGGCGCCTGCCATGGCAACGGGTATCAAGCGGGTGAGGCCGGACCTCATGGCCTTTACCTACCAGGGCGACGGGGATCTTGCCAGCATCGGAATGGGCGAGATTGTCCATGCGGCCAACCGGGGTGAGAAGTTCACCACCATATTTATCAACAACGCAATTTACGGTATGACAGGCGGCCAGATGGCCCCTACCACCATGCCTGGTCAGAGGGCCACAACGGCCCCCGCAGGAAGGGACGTTGAGAAAACCGGCATGCCCATGCGCATGTGCGAACTTTTGTCAACCCTTGCCACACCGGGCTACATCGCCCGGCAGACCGTGCTCAAGCCAAAGTATATAAACAAGGCAAAAAAAGCTATTCGGCGGGCGTTTGAATATCAGAAGGAAAATCGCTGTTTCAGCTTTGTGGAGATTGTTTCAACCTGCCCCACCAACTGGGGAATGACTCCTCTCAATGCGTTGAAGTGGGCCGAAGAAACCCTTCTTCCCTATTATCCACTCGGTGAGTTCAAGACGCCTGAAGCTTTAAAATAAGCCTATAAAGATAGTTGTTTTTGGAGGAGTATATGCAGAAAGAAGTTATGTTTGCAGGTTTTGGCGGTCAGGGAATTCTTCTGAGCGCAAAGCTGCTTGCCCATGCCGCCATGGAGCAGGGGTCGGAGGTGATGTGGATCCCCTCCTACGGCCCGGAAATGAGGGGAGGGACTGCCTATTGCACCGTTGTGGTGAGCGACAGGCATATTGGATCTCCCATCATCAAAAACCCCACCCACCTGGTGGCCATGAACGGGCCATCCCTTGAGAAGTTTGCCCCTGTGGTCAAACCCGGCGGAGTGGTGTTGATCAATTCTTCTCTTATTCCCATCCGTTCGGGCAGAACTGATGTGATCGAGTTGATCGTGCCCGCCAATGAGATGGCCATAAGGCTCGGCAGCGTAAGGTGCGCCAATATCATAGCCGTGAGCGCCTTTGCCGCAAAGAGCGGAATTGTGGATGTGGAGATTTTGAGAGAGTGTGTTAAAAAGGAGTTCGCTAAAAAATCTAAGCTTATTCCCTTGAATATGAAGGCTTTTGACGAGGGGTTAAAAATAGCCGATATGTAATTTGTTGTCCTAACAATTATGAACAGGAGGTGTGTCATGATCAGGGTTGAGATTTCTCTATTCCTTAAAAATGCTCCAGGGGAGCTTGGAACGCTTACATCGCTTCTTGGTGAAGCCGGGGTTAACATCGATGCCATCACCATCCAGGATGCGTCAAGCTATGTCCAGAGTCTGTTTGAGGCAAGGGGGAAATCCCTCAAGCGGATTGCCTCGTCAGCCAATTACAGTTCCATGCGAAGGGACAGCGCCGATTTTGCCCTGATCCGGATGGTCGTGAATAAACCCGATGCTGCTGTGGATCTGTTGAATCAACACGATTACATCTTTGACACCAAGGATGTAATCGCCATTGACATTGAAAACACCCCTGGAAAACTTGCCGAGATCACGAGAAAATTTGGCGAAGAGGGAATAAACATCAACTATGTCTATGGATCGGTCACCCCTGCTGACACCAAGTGCCTGTTTGTATTTTCCCCGGAGGATGTTGTGCTTGCTTCGAAGATTTTTTAGTTAGCCGTTAGCGGTTAGCTTTTAGCTAACCGCTAACGGCTAATAGCTAACAGCTATTTTAAGACGCTGTTGGAGATTACGATGCGCTGGATCTCGGAGGTTCCCTCGTAGATGGTGAACACCCTTGCATCCCTGTAGAATCTCTCCACAGGATAATCCTTTGTAAAACCGTAACCCCCATGGATCTGGATGGCCCTTGCCGTAACCTGGTTGACCATTTCCGATGCAAACAGCTTTGCCATGGAGGCCTGGGTCGTGTAGTTTTCTTTTCTGTCCTTCATGCCGGCAGCCGACATGACAAGCTGGCGGGCCGCCTCGATCTGGGTGGCCATGTCGGCGATCTGCCATCTTATTCCCTGGTGGTTGGAAATGGCCTTGCCAAACTGCTTTCTTTTTTTTGCGTATTTTACCGAGGCGTCAAGGGCTGCCTGGGCCACTCCGAGGGACTGGGCAGCGATGCCTATTCTGCCGCTGTCAAGTCCTGACATGGCGATCTTGAATCCGTCTCCCTCATTGCCAAGAAGGGCCGAGGCTGGCACCCGGCAGTTCTCAAATATAAGGTCTGTGGTGTCCGACGCCCTGAGTCCCATTTTGTCTTCAACGTGGCCGACAATCAGACCGGGTGTCTCCTTTGCCACGAGAAAGGCGCTGATCCCGCGATGTCGGGCCGCTTCGTCGGTCTTTGCCGTTACGATGACGGCCCTGCTGGTTTTGCCCGAGGTAATGAATCGTTTTGTCCCGTTGATTATATAGTGGTCACCGTCACGAATCGCCGTTGTGGTCTGACTCACAGGATCTGAGCCTGCGTCTGGTTCTGTCAGGGCAAAAGCACCTATGATATCTCCCTGGGCCAGGGGAATGAGGAATTCCTGTTTCTGGTCTTCCGTGCCGAAACGGTTGATGCTTTCGCATACTATGGAATTCTGCACAGACATTACCACCGATGTGGAGGCGCATGAATAGGCTATTTCAGACAGGGCCAGTACATAGGACACCGCATCGGCCCCTTCCCCGCCGTACTCGGTGGGAATCATCATGCCCATGAGGCCAAGCTCGCCCATCTGCTTGAGGTTTTCCCATGGAAACTCTTTTGTCTGGTCCCGTTCGGCTGCCGTTGCCGCCACTACTTTCCTGGAGAATTCCCTGACCATGCTCTGGATCATCAATTGCTCATCGCTTAATTTGAATGACATGTTCTCTCCTTCTCGGGCTTAGGGGCTGTAGACTACCACAATGAGTTCCGCATCCGTGTCTCCCTGGTTTTTCAAGTCGTGCTTGATGCCTGAATTGAAGTGAAGGGATTCACCTGCTTTAAGGCGGTTGATATGATCGCCTACGGCAATTTCAACCTCCCCCTTGAGTACATAGACAAACTCCTCACCCTCGTGGCGAAACCCCACGCCCCCATGGGATTTGTTTGCCTCGACCACGATGCGGAAGGCCTTTAAATGTTTGTTCTCAGCTCCCGGTGTCAGGGGGGTGTAGGCGTAGTTGTCCGTTCGTTTTGTGTAAGCTTCGGCCCTTTTTTCCGCACTTGACTCCTGATCCTTTAGAAAATAGCCAGAATCAATGCCAAGTGCCCTGGAAATCTGGAGAAGGGCTCCTACAGACGGTCGTTGAGCGCCCGATTCTACGCTGGTTAAAAAGTCGATGGAAAGGCCGGTCTCGTTGGCAAGGAAATCAAGATCAATTGATTTTTCTACTCGGACCTTTTTAATGGTCTCTCCGATGTGAACAAGCTTGGTCTTTTTTTTAGCCATCTTTGCTCCTTTTTGTAATCTCAATCCAGGCCCAGGGCGCTGTTCCATGGCCTTCAAAAGAATGTTTTAAATGTTGATCGAGCGCTCAGTCATACATAGCTCCATAAAAAAGAGTTGTCAAGAATTTGGGCACTGCACCATAAATGTTTTTTAAGAGCCCATCTCTTGGCGGTATCGTTTTAATGGGCTGAGGTGTGTAGGGGTAATTCAAGAATTGCCCTGCTAAACAAGCTGCATCGCTTGGATCAAAGGTCACCTTACAAACGGTTCATTAATCTGGAAAACATCTGTAGAGACGCCCAGTCCGGGCGTCTCCAATCTGAGATCTGCGCATCCCTGGGAAGTCAAAGGGGGGTTCTACTGTCCCTTTACTTTACTATTTCGATCCAGGATTCTGTATCCTCTGCCAGTCCATACTGAATGTCTGTTATGGCTTGATTGAACTTAAGGGCCACAGGACCTGTTTTTCCGTCTCCGATGGTCAGAACCTCGTCACCGTAACGCATCTCGCCCACCGGGGATATGACGGCCGCTGTTCCTGACCCAAAGGCCTCCTTAAGGCTGCCGTCTCGATGGGCTTTGATCAGTTCGTCAATGCTGATTTTTCGTTCGGTCATCTTCATTCCCCATCGTTTTGCAAGGGTGATGACGGAATCCCTGGTGATGCCCGGAAGAATGCTGCCGTTGAGTTCAGGGGTTATAAGTTCGTCGTTGATACAAAAGAAGATGTTCATGGCACCCACCTCTTCTATGTACTTGCGCTCAATCCCGTCAAGCCACAACACCTGGGCATACCCTGCTTTTTTTGCCTGCTCAGAGGCAAACAGGCTGGCCGCATAGTTGCCCGGGGTCTTGAATTCGCCGATGCCTCCACGAACGGCCCGGACATGGTTCTTTGAGATCCAGATGTTGACCGGGTTGAATCCTGCGGCATAATAGGCTCCAACAGGTGAGAGGATGATGAAGAATCGGTAGGTCTCGGCTGCCCTCACTCCCAGGTAGGGATCGGTTGCAATCACCGTAGGCCGGATATACAGAGAGGTACCCGGGCTCTCGGGTATCCAGTCTGCTTCAAGTTTAAGAAGGGTTTTCAAGTTCTCCATCATTGAGTCGATATCGAATTCAGGTATGCACATCCCCCTTGCACTTTTGTTCATGCGTTTGAAGTTGTCCCTTGCCCTGTAAAGTCGGATTTCTCCATTTGTGGTCTTGTAGGCCTTTAAGCCTTCGAAAATGGCCTGTCCATAGTGGAAAACCATGGTGGCAGGGGAGACGGAAAGGTTGGTAAAGGGCTCAATGCGTGGGCTGTGCCATCCTCTATCAACGGAGTAGTCCATGTTGAACATATGGTCTGTAAATGTGGTTCCAAAGGCAAGTTTATCGTCTTGCGGCCGGGTTCCTCGTTCTTTTTTTTCTGTTATGGATAATCCCATTGAAACTCCTTTGCTGATAAAATTAAGTTAAGTTGAATATATGGTCCTGATGTAACCCATTTGTCAAGATAAAAAAATGTTGAAGATTCTGCTTGACATTGTGCGATGGATACAGGATAAAGATTGTTCGTAATTTCGGGCGTGTTATCGCCTGCTTCCAGTTTCCCCATTTTGTATAACTCTATTTTGAGCAATATAGTTGTATCCATATGGGAGAATCATGGAAAAAAATAATGGAAAAAATATTTACAATACGCAAAGTTATATGCGTCTTTAATTTTTAGGAGATTTTATAAATGAATGATTTTCTTCAAAACCTTCGAGGAGGTCAAAGGGATAACCGTGTTGCAAAGACCCGAAGGGGTTTTGACACTAACAGTCAGCAGCCAAACTTCAACTCTTCTTCTCATTTTCATTCCAATCCCAGCTATCAGAATCCAAGGGTTGGGAGTGTAAAAAGGCCCATGAGGCCCAATCCCCAGAATCCAATGGCCGCTGATCCCAACACTTTGGCCCTTCCGACTGATGTGGTTGAAAACATACTGATTCTTGCCGAGACCATGGTCAGAAACCAGGAGTTTCTTGCCGCAGCCCACGAACGACGGGCGGCCGCCGAGGAACGAAAGGCCGATTCCCTCGAGGAGATTGCCGAGTACTTAAGGGTGCTTGCCGTTCCTTCATCCTCCGACGAAAATTTGTCTGCTAATGGTGATATAGATGATCAGGATTACGGTCGGGAGTTCGGTCACGGGTATGGTATGGTTGCACAAGCCCCAAAACTTTCGACCGAACCTGAATCCTTTCAGGAGGCTGAACCGGTAAAACTGTCCAGGGTAGTCCAAGAGCCGGAACCATTCCCTGCTGCTCCGGTTAAAAAACGCAGGGGGCGAAAACCAAAGGCGTTAAAGCTTGCCGAGGAACGAGAGGCAGCAGAGTTTGAGCTGAGAGAGGCTGTCGAAGAGCGTGAAAAAAATAAGGTAAAGGTTATCAAACGCACCAGGGCAGAGAAGATGAAACTCGCCGAAGGTGAGGATGGCAAGGTTGAAATAATGTCAAGGGAGGCGGTCATGGAGATCGTAAATACCATGCGAAAACAAGGTGCTACCTTTGATGAGGTTGCCCAGCGCCTGGTCGCCCTGGGGCAGCCAACCTTTTCAGGCCGGGGTGAATGGCATGCCCAGACCGTTCACAGGCTTTGCAATACCAAAAAAACAGATAAGCAAAAAAAATAAAACTCGGAACGAAATAAAATATTAAAAATTAAACCCCCTGTAAACCATTGAGTTTACAGGGGTTTAACTTTTTGAAAGGGTCTCCATATATTCATCCCATTCCAGGGGCAGGAGCTGGCGTTTTTTCGTATTGCAATCCTTGCAGCAGGGAACCACGTTTGATTTTACGGACATTCCCCCCCTTGCCACAGGTACCAGGTGGTCCATGGTCAGTTCCCTGGGGGGGAAAAGCTGTTTGCAATAGTGGCAGATTCCCTGGGAGCGGCGTCTTTTCCACCATTGGCTGTTCCTGAGGTCCCTTGCCTTTTGACGCTGGCGTTTTTGCGTTGCTTCGTCCACCGCTATATAAAAAAGATCCATCCTAATAGCCGAATTCTTTCATTATTCGTTCGTTGCGGCTCCAGTTTCTAGTGACTCTTACAAAGAGTTTGAGCATCACTTTTGTTCCGGTCATGCGCTGGATATCCATTCTGGCCTTGGAACCTATCTGTTTCAACATCCGGCCGCCCTTACCGATGATGATCCCCTTTTGTGAGTCTCGGTCCACGTGGATGGTGGCGTGGATTTCCGTCAGTGCCGGCAGCTCCTTGAAGGAATCAACGGTTACTGCAATGGAGTAGGGAATTTCCATTCCAGTGAGGCGAAACACCTTTTCCCGTACCATTTCTCCTGCGATGAAACGTTCGGAAACATCGGTGAGGGTATCTTTGGGGAACAGCCGTTCACCCGCCGGCAGACATTGTTCTACTTCGGCAAGGAGTTTTTCCGTCTGTTCGCCGGTCTTGGCGGAGACCGGAACAACGGCCTTGAACTCGTGAAGGGCCGAATACCGGGCTATCAGGGGGAGGATTTCATGGGACTTGACAAGGTCAATTTTGTTGAGGGCCAGGACCACGCTTTTGTCTCTTCGTTGAAGCTGTTCTATGATCAAAGCTTCGGATTCCGGGTCCCTGGAGGTGACATCGACCATCAGGAGTATGGCGTCTACATCGTCCACAGCACAGAGGGCCTGGTCAACGATTTTCTTGTTGAGCAGGGAATGGGCCCTGTGGATGCCGGGGGTATCGATGAATATGATCTGGGCTCCGGTTGTTTCGATAACCCCGAGAATCCTGTCCCGGGTGGTCTGGGGCTTTTTGCTTGTGATGGATATCTTCTGTCCGAGGATGGTGTTGAGAAGGGTAGATTTCCCGGCATTGGGTGCGCCGACAATGGCGATAAAACCGGCTTTAAAATCGTTCCCACAGGTGATGGCTTTATTCATAGGCTTTTTCCCTGAATGTGTATGTTGCTGTTAGCTTCTAGCGGTTAGCAGTTAGGTTTTTAGCTGATACCTAAAATAGCATCAAGCTCTTTCCAGACTCTGTCCCTTCCCAGTCTTGTCTTTGAGGAAAAGGTAATGAGTTCTTCCTGCTGCCTGCCAAGGCAGCGGGCAATGGTGCTGATGTTTGCCTGCTGTTTAGTCTTTGAAAGTTTATCTGCCTTGGTTAAGACAATTAGATGTGGGATGGAGTGGGCCGTAAACCAGCCAATCAAGTCCATCTCCTCCTTCTGGGGTTCCCGGCGCATGTCGATCAGGAGAACCATTGCTCTGAGTGTCGTCCTGACGGTGAGATATCGTTCGATCATTGGTCCCCACTGGGTTCGTACCTTTTTAGACACCTTTGCATAGCCGTAGCCGGGAAGGTCCACAAACGAGAGGTTTCCGTTGACGAGAAAGAAGTTGATTAGCTGGGTACAGCCGGGTTTTGAGCTTGTCTTTACCAGGCTCTTCCGGTTGATCAGGGTGTTGATCAGCGAGGATTTGCCAACGTTTGACCGGCCTGCAAAGGCAACTTCGAGGAACAGGGGCTCGGTGTACTCGGCGGGTTTTGTAGCGCTTTTTATAAATTCTACATTTTTTATGATCATATCTATGTTTTGCCTTGGATTAGTTAGCTTGTCTAAAGTACTGTTCCAAACGGTTCATCCCCTTTTCAAGGTTTTCCATGGCAGTTGCATAGGAAAACCTGAGGAAGCCCTCGCCGTTCGCTCCAAAGGCTATTCCCGGCGTCACCCCCACATGGGCCTTGTCCAGGATATCAAGGGCAAGGGCGTAGGAGTCTTCTGAGATTTTTTTTGCGTTGGCAAATACGTAAAAGGCACCGGTGGGTTCGTTGGCGATGCCAAGTCCCATGCCCTTTAGTCTTTTAATCATGTATTTGCGGCGGCGGTCGTAGGTATCGCAGAGGCTGCTGGTAATTGCCTCAGCCTCTGCAAGTGCGGCCGTTCCTGCAAGCTGCATCAGGGAATTGGCAGAGATAAAGAAGTTCTGCTGAAGCACCTGGAGGGGCCGCATGAATGCCTCGGGTGAGATTATGTAGCCAAGGCGGAGACCGGTCATGGCAAACAGCTTTGAAAATCCGTTAAAGACAAAGGCGTCTTTGGTAAATTCGAGGATGGAGGGGGCCCTGCCCTCGTACACGAGACCGTGGTAGATTTCGTCGGAGATGATTGGAATTCCGTAGCCCTGGGCAAGCTCCTTGATCTCGTTCATCCTTTTTTCAGGCATGACAATTCCCGTGGGGTTGGACGGTGAATTGATCATGATCCCCTTTGTTCGGTCTGTTATCCTGGCCTCGATATCCCGGGGGGTGTAGTGAAATCCCTGGTCTTCAAAAACGGGCACGGTAACGGGAGTGCCCTGGGCAAATCGGATAAAGTTGGGGTAGCAGGAGTAATGGGGGTCTGAGATGATAATTTCGTCGCCTGGATCGACAAGGGCGGAAAATAACAGCAGCATGGCGGGGGAGGTGCCCGAGGTGACGAGGATCTGTTCCGGATCGATGGTCACCCCGTAGTTTTTCAGATAATAAGCTGCTATGGCCCTCCTGAGCCGGATGTCACCAAGGCTGTGGGTGTAGCAGGTCTGATTGCAGTCAAATCCCTCCATTGTGGCGGTCTTGACGCATTCGTGTATCTTGCTGTCAGGCTCACCGATTTCAAGGTGAACAACGTCAATGCCGCAGGCCTCCATCCCATGTATCCGTTCAAGAATTTCCATGACGATAAAGGGTGTAATCCCCCGGGTCCTTCGTGCCGGATCCATTCGCTTCAACAGAGGGACGTTATTCATCAGAGTACCTTGTTAAGGGGATATTCGATGATGCCTTCAGCCCCCTCTTTGATCAGGACCGGTATCAGGTCCCGGACCACGCTCTGGTCTACTATGGTCTCAACGGAAAACCAGGAGGACTTGTAAAGGGAGGCAACGGTGGGTGCGTTGAGGCTGGGCAGCAGAGAGACGATTTTCTCTATAATGGTTCCTGGAACGTTCATCTTGATACCTACAAGCCTGTCAGCCACAAGGGCACTCTGGAGGAGAAGGGCTATCTGCTCGATTTTTTCCCGTTTAGCCGGAATCTTCCAGGCATCCCGGTTTGCAATTAGCTGGGTGTTGGTCTGCATGATCTCGTGGATCACCTTGAGATTGTGGGCCCGGATGGTGCTTTCCGTCTCGGTGATCTCCACAATGGCATCGGCAAGACCCGAAACGATCTTTGCCTCGGTGGCACCCCAGGAGAACTTAACGTTGACATTGATGTTGCGTTCCTTGAAAAAACGTCGAGTGTACTGGAGAAGTTCGGTTGAGATGGTTTTTCCCTCAAGATCCTCAAGGCAGTTCATGGGAGAATCCCCGGCAACGGCAACGACCCACCTTGCAGGCTTTGCGCTTACCTTGGAGTAGATGAGGTCTGAGACAACATGGACATCGGACTGATGTTCGGCGATCCAGTCTTTGCCGGTGAGGCCTGCATCAATAACTCCGCTCTCCACATTGATGGACATCTCCTGGGCCCTGCACAGGGCGCATTCGATATCGTCGTCATTGATGTCCGGAAAGTAGCTGCGTCCGTTAACGTTTATTTTCCAGCCGGATCGTTTAAAAAGAGCGATCGTGGCGTCTTCAAGGCTTCCCTTTGGGATGCCCAATTTTAATAGTTTGTTCATTTATATACCTTTTTGGGGTCAAATATTCGTTGTTCAACAATCACGGGTTCAACGTCTTTCAATGCCTGCCTGAAGAAACAGCTCTTGTATCCAAGGTGGCAGGCGGCTCCGCCTTTCTGGTCGACCTTGAGCAGTACCGTATCGTTGTCGCAGTCGATCCTGATTTCCTTGACGAGCTGCACATGGCCCGAGGTTTCCCCTTTTTTCCAGAGTGATTTTCGTGATCTGGAAAAATAGGTTGCCATGCCCGATTTAAGGGTCTCGTTCCAGGCAGCCTCGTTCATGTAAGCAAGCATAAGAACCTCGCCTGTTTGATGATCCTGGGCTATGGCAGGAATCAGTCCGCCTGTTTTGTTAAAGTCAAGTTCAACCATGATTGAGAGTTCCTTGAAAAATTATTTTAAAACTTAAATATTTATGCTTTTTGAGACGAAATGTCAAACAAATTTTAGCTTTTCCTAGCCCCTAACAATTCGAATTTTGGTTTCCCGCTAGAGGGGGACAGTCGATATCCCCTTGCTGAACCAAAAAAGTCGGAGACGGTCAGGGCAATTCTAAGCCACAAAAACTTGGTCGTACCTCCCTCAGACAATTTATGGTTAAGTGGGTTTTTCCTGGCCGAAAATCTGATCCCCTTTGTTTTTTATGTTCAGCAAGTGGATATTGACCGTCACCCCCATCGTTGGCATTTCCGCAAGTTTAACCGAAGCTGTGAAATTCAAGGCAATGCCCTACTCTGTGAAAATATCGACTATAGAATTGCTGTGCTGGAGGCCAATACCTTGCCTTGAACCGGGTTATCTGTTAATAATGTGCAGTCTGTAAATGGCACTCATTATAAAATAAATGACTGGCAGGTCTGTATGGTAAAAAATGAAAGTAAGGCCCGGATTTTAAAACGTCGGGGGAAAAAAACAGAACGGGGGAAGGGATTCATCCTCTTAAAGTGGACCCTTGTTTTATTCGGTGGTTCAGTGCTTCTTGCCATGGCAGGCATGACAGCGCTATACGCTTACATCAGCCGGGATCTGCCAAAAATAATTTCCCTCAAGGATTACAATCCATCCATTGTCAGCAGTGTGTTCTCAGACGACGGCAGGAAGATCGGTGAGTTTTATAAGGAGCGTCGAATCGTGATCCCCCTTTCTGAGATGCCCGATAATCTTAAAAATGCCGTTGTTGCCGCCGAAGATTCAAGATTCAGGGAGCACCCTGGTGTTGATCTGTTGAGTATTTTCCGGGCATTTATAAAAAATGTGAGGGCCGGGGCCATTGTCCAGGGTGGCAGTACCATCACCCAGCAGGTCACCAAGTCTTTTTTTCTGACACCGGCAAGAACTTACGAGCGTAAGATCAAAGAGGCGATTCTTGCCTATCGCATTGACAGGGCCTTTACCAAGGATGAAATTCTCTTTCTTTATCTGAACCAGATATATCTTGGCCATGGTGCCTATGGTGTGGAGGCTGCAAGTGAAAATTATTTTGGAAAACCTGCCCGGGAGATGAATCTTGCCGAATGTTCCATGCTTGCAGGTTTGCCCCAGGCTCCGAGCCGCTACTCACCGTTTCGCAATTCTGAACTTGCACGTCGGCGTCAGATCTATGTCCTTAACCGCATGAAGGAGGATGGCTACATAACCAACCTCGAGGCCACGGACGCCATAAATACAATGCTTGATATAAAACCTAGAAAAAACTGGTTCATTGAACGAGTTCCCTGCTACACCGAGCATGTCAGGCGCTACGTCGAGGAAAAATACGGTAAAGATGTCCTTTACACCCAGGGGCTGAATATTTATACTGCGGTGAATATTGAGCTGCAGAAGATAGCCCTGGATGAGGTTGTCAAAGGGTTGAGGGAACTCGACCGTCGCCAGGGTTATCGTGGGCCGCTAAGACATCTTGCCGCCCTTGAAATTGAATCCTTTTGTTCAAAGGCTGCAGCTGACATGGATGGTGATTCTCTGGAGTCTGGCGTGGTGTATGAGGCCGTTGTCACCAATGTGACCGACACCCAGGCAGAGGTTCGGGTGGGCAATGCCACCGGTGTCATTCCTGCCGGGGATATCACCTGGGCAAGGCGTCCAAATCAGGAGGTCGCCTACTGGGAGTCCAAGGTAAATTCACCTAAAAAGGTGTTTAATACCGGAGATGTGATTCTGGTCAAAGCAGTTTCGTCTCCAGATGGCAGCAAGACGTTCTCTTTTTCCCTGGAACAGGATCCCCTTGTGGAGGCCGCTCTCTTGAGCGTTGAAGCTGAAACCGGGCAGGTCAAGGCCATGATCGGCGGTCGAGAGTATCGGGAGAGTCAGTTCAATCGAGCCATCCAGTCTAGACGTCAACCCGGAAGTGCCTTTAAACCTGTGATTTATGCCGCCGCCCTTGACAAGGGGTATACCCCTGCTACGGTCATCATGGACAGCCCGGTGGTATTCAATGACCGGGCACGTGATTCTGTGTGGAAGCCCCACAACTACACGGATGAATTCCACGGACCGACCCTGATGCGCCATGCCCTGAAACAGTCGCGCAATGTCGTAACCGTAAAAATTCTCCAGGATATAGGCATTGACTATGTGATCAACTACGCCAGAAAACTTGGGGTTACTTCACATATCAACCGTGATCTCTCCATCTCCCTTGGCTCATCGGGCATGTCCCTTGTCGAACTTGTAAATGTTTATTCGGTTTTTTCCAACCTTGGCTACAGGGTTGACCCTGTATTTATAACCCGGATCGAGGATCGGTACGGCAACGTTATTGAATCATCGGAATTGAAGCGTGAAAAGGTCATGGATATGACCACGGCCTATATCATGACCAGCATGCTGGAGAGTGTTGTGAGTTCCGGAACAGGCTGGCGTGCAAAGGCTCTTGGCCGCCCTGTAGCGGGCAAGACAGGAACGACTAATAATTTAAACGATGCCTGGTTTCTTGGCTACACCCCAAGATATACTACCGGTGTGTGGGTGGGGTTTGACAGTGAGCAATCCCTTGGAAAGGGGGAGACAGGCTCCAGGTCAGCAACACCCATCTGGCTTGGGTATATGAAAGGTGCCCTTGAGGGGCGTCCGGTTAGAACCTTTAATGTGCCCGAAGGCATTGTTTTTGTTAAGATTGATGCCAAGACGGGACTCCTGCCGATAGAAGAGTCCCAGGAAACGTTGTTTGAATGTTTCAAGGAGGGGACTGCACCCACCACGAAAACACCCAGGCCAGGTGTGGCAACAGATACCGACGATCTTTACAAGTCCGGGATATGAGTTAAAACAGGGCAAGCTGGTCAATGGCAATCGATGGGTCAGACTCGATTTTTATTTCGGCCCCTGGGTAGCGGGTGGTTAGAATTGCAAGGTTGCTGTTACGATCTCCCCTGAGCCTTGATTGGGTTGACGGATGAACCCTGAGTGTGAATTTGGTCTTTTTCGCTGCCTGGGGGGGGGGCTTTAGATCTGGTGTCTGGTCAATTAACTGGTCAAGCATTTTTGTTGCCCGGTCGAGCATGAGCTTTGAAAGGACAAGGTGGCCAAAGGCCGGATGCCAGGGCCCGGCTACCATGATCTCCCTGTCCTGGAGAAGGTCCGACGCCTGGAGGCCCATGCGGATCACCGGAATATTGTTCCTCGTAAATAGAGAATGAATGGAGGCCACCAGTTCAACGCAGTGATCAAGGGCCATGGGAGTGTATTCTCCCCTGGCATACCAGCGGTGAACAAGGCTGTTTTTCAGCACCATGAGGGGATAGATTCTCACAAATGCCGGGTTGAGATCGGCAATCTTTCGTGCCGTTTCAATTGCCCCGGCGTCGGTATCCCCGGGAAGGCCCACCATCATCTGCATTCCCTTTTTGATCCTGTAACGGTCAAGGAGCTTTGCCGCTATTGCGGTATCCCGGGCAGTGTGGCCTCTTCTGGCCCTGGCGAGCACCTGGTCGTCCATTGACTGAACTCCTATTTCCACCGTATCTAGGGAGAACCTCTTTGCCAGGTCAAGGCTCTTTTCATGGATGGTATCAGGCCGGGTAGAGCAGCGGATGGATTGGATTTTTTCTTCTTCGGTCAAGTTCTGGGCGATTTCAAGCAGAGTCTCGGTTTCCCGGGGGGCAAGCCCCAGAAAATTGCCGCCGAAAAAGGCCAGTTCCACCGAGCTTCGTTCGCCCCTGTAGGCAAGCCAGGTTTCAACCTGTCTTCGCATTGTATTTTCATCGGGCAGGGCCCCTCCTTTGCTGGTGATGATCGATTGGTCACAGAAGGCACATTTGTGGGGACATCCCTGGTGGGGGATGAATATGGGGATGACAAGGGGTCTGGAGAGCCTCGGCATTTATTTAGATTCTTTAAGGATTAGCAGGGCATTGTGCGCTGCATTCTGCTCGGCCGCTTTTTTACTCTTTCCGGATCCCATGGACTCGATCTTACCTGCCTTTACGCAAATGGAAAAGGTTTTGTCGTGATCCGGTCCAAATTGACCGTGGATGGCGTAGCAGGGGGATGGGTTTCCCCTTTCCTGGACAAATTCCTGGAGCCTGCTTTTAAAGTCTTCGGTTTCCGGTGTTGTGTTGACCATTTTGATCTGGGAGATGAATTGCCCTTTTATAAGGGTATAGGTTTTATCGAACCCGCAATCAAGATAGACAGCCGCAATTACAGCCTCAAAGGTATCGGCAAGGATAGAATTTTTTTCAGAACCCCTGGAGAGTCTCTCTCCTTTTCCAAGGCGGATAAAACGGCCAAGATCGATATGGCGGGCCATGGATGCAAGGCCGGGTTCGCTTACCAGACTGGCCCTTGCCTTTGAAAGGTTTCCCTCGTTCATTTCAGGGGATTCTTCCATGAGCAGGTGTCCGATGGTCAGGCCCAGGACGGCATCGCCCAGGAATTCAAGCCGCTGGTTATCGGGAACCGGATTTATCTGGAGTTCGTTCACATAGGAACTGTGACGAAGGGCGTTTTCCAGAAGCTCTCGGTTGGAGAAGCTGTGTCCCAGGTTGTTTTCGAGTATTTCAAGTCTCAGGTTGGCATCCTGCAGCGCCTCGATCTTTCTGACAAGAATTCGATAAAGTTCGTCGTCAACGTATAGATCTCCCTCTCCCCGGCCCATAACGGTGCCCTGCTTCAAGTCGCCGTGGAAGTCAGACCCTCCGGTTATAATAAGTCCCTTTTGGAAGGCAAGTGTGGCGAAATAGTCTGTCTGCTCCTCAGAATGGTCTGTATGGTAAACCTCAATGCCGAGGAGTCCCATATCCATCAATGCTGTGACAAGGGGCTTGATCGAGCTGTTTGCACCAAGTTCAATCAGGCCAGGGTGGGCAAGTACAGGAACACCTCCTGCCTCAAGAATAAGGGTGATGGCCTCCTGACTCGTCAACCTTTCCTTGTCTACATAAGCGGGTTTACCCGTGCCAAGGAACAGGTCAAAGGCCTGGTCAAAGGATTCGACAAATCCCCTGTTGACCATGGCCCTGGCAATGTGGGGACGACCTGTCTGGCCAGGACCGCATATCTCCTCCACCTCTTCAAGGGTGATTTTAAAACCGAGGCGGTTCAGTCGCCGGATTATTTCAGGGTTTCTGTCTGCCCTTACCTGTTTGAGCCGTTCAAGTGTCTGATTGAGATTCTGGTCGTAGATGCTTATGCCATACCCAAGGATGTGAAGGCTGTCGTTGATTTCAAATCCCGGCGGTGGTGTGGCGCTTATCTCAAGGCCGGTTACGAGTTCAAGGCAGGGGGGGATTCCAGATTCAATGAGCTCACGCACGCCGTCGATGGTGTCGTGGTCTGTTATGGCAATGGCGTTGATGGCTGAATCTACTGCTGTTTTAACTATCTCCATGGGAGACAGGGTGCCGTCGGATGCGGTGGAATGAATGTGAAGATCTATCACTTAAGGTTTCCTAACTATATACCAAGGGCTTTTTCAAGGACTTCTTCCCTTGTTTTACAATCTATGCACTGGGTCGTGACGGGTCTTGCCTTGAGCCTTGCAATGGATATCTCCTCATTGCAGGTTTCACAAAGGCCAAAGGTTCCGTCTTCGATTCGTTTTAATGCTTTTCTTACTTTTTTGATCAGTTTGTGTTCCCTGTCCCTGATTCTGAGTTCGAAGTTGCGGTTGGCCTCATGGGAAGCCCTGTCTGTGGGGTCGGCAAAGTTTTCCTTGGGAACGGTCATGCCGGTGACCGTGTCGTCGGCATGGGAGATCAGGTCGTTGAGTCGTTCAGCCAAAAGATTTTTAAAAAAATTCAGGTCGTCTTCTTTCATTCTTTTGTCCTTTTTGGAGTGTTGCCGTTGATCAAAATTAGACACAAGCTAAATTAAATCTGTTCAAAAATTATGGTAATCTTTTAGAGGTAACTTTTCAAATTGGTGATTATACGCTGAGAGATCATGCATGTAAAGTATAAAAATCCATATGGATCATCTGTCGTTCTCCTCAAATTCGGGATCTAGGTTGAACAGATGTCTGGCCACACTGAGGTAATGGGTATCGTTTCTGTGGCTCCCCGTGTTCTTTAAAAAGAGGATTGGGTCGTGCATGATTTTTCTGGCGACCGATCTTGTCAGCCGTCTTACGGCATCGATCTCTTCAGGAGAGAGGTCTCCAAGTCTTGTAAGGCTCTTTTCAGTTTCTGCATCGGCAATGGATTCAAGTTTTTTCTTGAGATCCTTGATGGTAGGAACAACGGCAAGGCTTTCGAGCCACCAGCGAAACTTGACCACGGCCTCTTCCACCAGCCTTTCACCCTTGATTGCCTCCCGCAATCTTTCTTCCAGGTTGTCATTTACAAGGTTCTGAAGGTCGTCAATGTCGTAGAGATAGGCGTTGTTGACCTGGTTGATGCCGGGATCAAGATCCCTTGGGACGGCAATGTCGATGCAGAAGAGGGGCCTGTTTTTTCTCTGGGCCATGGCTCTTTTTACCTGGGCTTTTGTCAGTACATACCCGGCTGCCCCGGTGGAACTTATGAGGATATCAACATCATGCAGAAAGGTTTCCAGCTCTTCAAACTTAACGGCCTGGCCATCGAACCTCTGGGCAAGACTGACTGCGTTGGTAAAGGTTCGGTTCGCAACAATAATTTTTTTAACTCCGTTGGAAATAAGGTGTTCGACCGCAAGCTCGGCCATCTCTCCTGCGCCCATGAGCATCACGCTTCTCTGGTTGAGATCGCTGAAGATCTTGTTGGCAAGTTCCACCGCAGCGTAGCTTATGGAAACGGCATTATCTCCTATTCCAGTCTCTTTTCTGACCTTTTTCGCTATGCTGAATGCCTTGTGCATGAGTCGGTTGAGTATGGTTCCCGAGGCCTTATGGGCAATGGCTTTTTTATAGGCTTTTTTAATCTGGCCCAGGATCTGGGGTTCTCCCACGATCATGGAGTCAAGGCTGGCGCCCACCCTGAAAAGATGTTTTATTGCATCATCGTTTTTGTAGATGTAAAGGGATGGTTCAAATTCCTGGACAGGCAGGGCCTTGTAATCGGACAGAAACCCTATGACCAGATCTATGGCTGTGTCATTGCTTGGCACAAAGAGGATTTCCATGCGGTTGCAGGTTGAATAAATCAGAGCCTCTTTGACCGGAACCGTTGCCAGGAGAGTTTCAAGGGCGTTCGGGGTTTGTTCAAGGGTAAACGACAGGCATTCCCTGAGGGAGACCGGTGCAGTTTTGTGGTTCAGTCCAATGAGAATGATTTCTGGCATTGTGTTCCTAATATCTGGAAAATTTCCACCTGAGCGTTATTAGAGGTGGAGTTTCGTTGTTCTTTGGAGCCGCAAGTCATACCGCACCTGGGCCGTGCCGGTTATTTAGTAAAAATCTGGTGGTGCCCGCCTATAAGAATATTTACACCAAAGAAGGTAAAGACAAGAACGGCAAATCCCACAATTGTCATGATGGCCGATCGTCTCCCCTGCCACCCGGATGTCAGTCGTCCGTGGAGAATGGCTGCGTACACAAGCCAGGCCACGGCAGACCAGATTTCCTTTGGGTCCCATGCCCAGAATCGTCCCCACACCGACTTGGCATAGACTATTCCCATGATCAGCCCCATGGTAAGCATGGTAAAGCCCGTAATCAGGCACGAGTAGCTGGTGGAATCGAGAAGGTGCAGGGATGGGAGCCGTTTATAGAAAAACCCCCGCCGTTTCTGTTTGATAGCCCTTTCCTGGACAAGGTAGAGAATGGCCGCACCGCAGGCAAGGGCAAGGGCGGCCTCACCGGCAAATATCATAATTATGTGGGAGGTCAGCCAGAATCCCCTGAGGATAGAGTCAGGGGAAGGCTGAACATCGGGGCTTGCCAGGGCCGCAATCGTCATGATCAGAATCAGGGGGGTTGTGAAGATGCCGAGGATCTTGAGGTGTAATTTAAATCTCAGAATTATAAAGGCCAGGGCCAGGGCCAGGGCTGCAATGGACAGGTTCTGGTGAAAGTTGTGAACCGGCAGGGCGCCCATGATAAAGGTTTCAACTCCGGTCGACAGGAGATGAAAAAAAGCACCTGCGCAGGTCAGCCCGAAGGCCGTGTGCTGGAATCTCTCTTTCTGGGCAAAGAGGTAGAGAAAGTAGCCGGTCACACTCAACAGATAGATGAATGCTGCAATGGAGAGCAAAAGGTTCTGGAGGCTGGCAGGTGTCATTTGTCCGTTTCCTGGAAAAGGGTTTCAATCATGTTTCGTTTGCCAAGGATAGTAACGAGCAGGCGTTTTATTTCCTCCTGATCGTTTTCTCCCATGAGATCGAACAGTCTACCGTCGATCAGCCGTTTAAATATCTTTCTGTGTGTGTCAGGATCATGGTCCCGGGCAAGGAGAGCCTTCCTGATTCTACCCATGAGCAATAGAAATCGTTCATATTCCGGGCCGAAACTGCCCTCAAGCTCATGTTTGATCTTTTTTGCAAAGGCCGGGCTGTTCCCTGAGGTGGACACTGCTATGGTCAAGTCCCCCCTTTCAACAAGGGCCGGCAGGATAAAATCGCTCAGTTCGGGTAGGTCCGCCCCGTTGAACAAAATATTTGCCCGCTTGGCCTGTTCACCGATGGTCCGGTTGAGTTGACGGTTGTCTGTGGCACCGATCACAAGAAACATTCCCCTGAGGTCCTCATCCTGGTATTCCCTGAAGACAAGTTCGACTTTGCCTTTCAGATTGCCCCACAGCGTTCTGTCAAAGCAGGGGCTTACCACCTTTACTCTGGCCCCGTATCGGGCAAGGGTCCCAGCCTTTCTCGCTCCGACTTTGCCTCCGCCCACGATGAGGCAGTTTCGATCCTGAATATTTAATCCCACCGGATAGTATTTCATCTTTAGCTTTCAATAATTCCTTGTTTGTATAAAACGTGTATTATATGTAATGATAGTAGTTTTATCAAGGAGCATTTCTAAATCCGGCATGGCCGGAGCAAGGGAAGGTGTTTATATGATCATTGATTGTCATACCCATATTTTTCCGGAGGATATCTGTTCCGGGCGTGAAGATTGCTGCACAAGGGAGTCTGCCTTCAAGCTTTTGTATGAATCTCCAAAATCCAGGCTGGTTGGTGCCGAAGCCTTGATCGCAACCATGGATGAACAGGAGGTTGATGTTTCCGTGGTGTTTGGATTCCCCTGGAAGAGTCGGGACCTTGTGCGTAGAAACAACGACTATATCATAGAAGCGATACTAAAGTATCCTGACAGACTCAGGGGATTTGCCTGCTTTGATCTCTACTATGGGGATGCCGCAGTAGAGACAGAGCGCTGCCTTGATGCGGGGCTTTCCGGGGTGGGTGAGCTTGCCTTCTACCTTACCGGTATTGACGAGGCAGCCCTTGACCGCCTTGGGCCAATCATGGAGATCTGCATGGAAAGGGGCAATCTTCCGGTAATGATTCATACCAACGAGCCCGTTGGTCACAAGTATCCTGGAAAGACCCCCGTTACTCTGGAGCAGATCTACGCCCTTGCCGTGAAATTCCCTGAGAATAACATTATCCTTGCCCACTGGGGGGGCGGTATTTTATTTTACAATCTCATGAAAAAAGAGACAAAAAAGACACTTGAAAATATCTGGTTTGATACGGCTGCATCCCCGTTTCTCTACGACGCGTCCGTGTACCGGGTGGCCCTTGCCGCAGGTGTAATTGACCGGGTGCTCTTTGGCAGCGATTATCCCCTGTTGAAACCTGCTCGCTACTTCAGGGATCTTGATAATTCAGGTCTTTTGGATGTTGACAAACAGCGGGTCCTTGGCGGAAATGCCGCAAGGCTTTTTAACCTATAAAAAAAGATTGATGTTGGGCCGGGCAACGATTTCGGGGTTTCGGTCAAAAACCCCGTCAATGTTCTCCCTTAACTCTTCCATGGTGTCGGCCTTGAGAAGTTCTTTGCAGATGCTGTGCCCGAAACGGAAGTTTGCCGAAAAATAGGGGATGAATTTTTTGTAGAGTTTTACGGCAAATTTTTCTTTATGGTGTTTCAGGAGAAGCTCAGTCAATCTCAAAGCTGTCCGGTGGTAGGTGGAGATGGTCGGGGTGAACCCCCGGGTCCACTCGGCAAAAATCCAGGGTCTTGACACGGCTATTCGACCGATGGAAACGCCGTCACAACCGGTCTGTTCGACCATGTTTGTAAGGTCGTTCATGTCAAATACATTGCCGTTGCCGAAAACCGGTATGGACACGGCCTCGCTTAAGAGGGCGATCTGCTCCCATCTGGGGGGTCTCGATCGTCGGTCCGGAGCGACCCTTGGGTGGAATACCAGGGCGTCGGCCCCCTTGTCTTCAAATCGTTTTGCAAGTTCAACAGCAGGAGCGGGGTCACTTGTCCAGCCCGTTCGGAATTTTACAAAAACAGGAATGGTGACAGAACCCCTCACCCTGGCAAGGATCTCAACGGCAAGATCGGGATCCCGCAAAAGTGCTGCCCCGCACCCACGCTTGCAGATGGCTGCCACCGAGCATCCAAAGTTAAGGTCAACTCCGAAGAAACCCTCCCGTTCGATTCTCTGGGCTGCCAGGGCCATGGACAGGGGGTCTGGGCCGAAAATCTGGCAGACAAGGGTGGCAAGTTCAGATTTACGCCATTTAAACACCGGTGAGACTGCCGGGTTCTCGTGGGGAAGGGCCTTGGCGCTGCACATGCCTGTGAACAGCAGCCCGTATCCGCCAAATTCCGATACGACCTCACGAAAGGCCGCATGGCCAAGGCCCGCCATGGGTGCCAGAAACAGCCTGTTTTCGATTCTCTTTTTTCCGATGGTTATACCCTGGGTAATTCTCATTAATAGTACTCCTGGTGGTTCTGTTTGTCAGTAGGCATTGGGTAGTCGTCAGTTGGCAGTAGTCAGCTCCTGGTGGTTCCGTTCAGCAAGGAGATACTGACTGTCGCCCCCCCACTTTGATATCCATAATTAGAAGTGCTGCTACTGCTAGGTTCAGGTTGACATATGTTGGTGCGTGTAATAATTTATGCTGTCATATAAAAATGGGAATATTATTATGAATGAGAGACATGA
>JAVEQI010000004.1:0-98106 GCA_034007745.1 Desulfobacterium sp. | reverse complement strand
CCCCCCACTTTGATATCCATAATTAGAAGTGCTGCTACTGCTAGGTTCAGGTTGACATATGTTGGTGCGTGTAATAATTTATGCTGTCATATAAAAATGGGAATATTATTATGAATGAGAGACATGAACAAGAGAAAAAACAATTTCTAAAGCTCCTGGCCCAGGAAGGGGTGGATGAGCTGGATAAACGGTTTCAGATTCTGGAGTCGTTTCTCAAGAGTGAAAATCATGAAACCTGCCGTGAAATTCAGGCAACTCTTGAAGAAGAAGGGGTTTTTCTGGGACCGGGGTTTATTGCCGAAACCATGGAGCTTCTGTGTCGGTTCGGATTTGCCCAGAAACTTAAAATCGACGATGGTCCGCCCCGGTATGAACATCGTCATTTAGGCCTTCACCACGATCACATGGTCTGTATCAAGTGCGGGGCAATCCTCGAATTCAGAGACGAGGCTCTTGAGCGCCAGCAGGTAAATCTTGCGGCAGCCTATGGGTTTCACATGCTCCAGCACAAGATGGAGATCTACGGTATATGTGCCGACTGTTTGGAAAAATCCACTCTTCCTGTGTCGCTCTCCCGGACCAAGCCGGGTGAGTTCCTTGTGATCAAGGAGTTTGAAGGGGGCAAGAACGTTCAGATGCGTCTGACCTCCATGGGGCTCAGGATTGGAGATACCATTGAGGTGGTTTCTACCCAGCACGGAGGGCAGATGGTCGTTGCCCATGGGGAAAGTCGTTTTGTAATTGGTCAGGGTCTGGCACAAAAGGTGATGGTCGAGCGCAGTGCCCATCGTTATCCTCCCCTTTCCCCCGGGGAGGTGGTTGGTCATCCAGGAGCCCATCCGGCCTTTGCCGACACAATCTTACTCAGCCAGATGCGTCAGGGCCAGCAGGGGGTTGTCACAAGGGTCTCAGGGGAGACAAGGCTTAGAAGAAGAATCCTTGAGATGGGTATAAACCGGGGGGCAACGGTGTATGTTGAAAAATATGCACCCCTCAAGGATCCCATTGAGCTGATCGTCAAGGGCTACCACGTTTCCATGCGTGTTGAAGAGGCTGCCCATATAAGTGTGGAAGGGGTGAAAATGGTGAAAAACCCATGAAGCAACTTACAATCGCCCTGGCCGGTAATCCCAACTCCGGGAAAACCACCATATTCAACAATCTCACCGGGGCCCGGCAAAAGGTGGGTAACTGGCCCGGGGTCACGGTGGAAAAAAAAGAGGGGATCGTCAAACATAACGGGGTTGAACTTAAGTTTGTGGATCTGCCCGGCACCTACAGCCTGACCCCCTTTTCCCTGGAAGAGATAGTTGCCAGGGATTTTATTCTCAACGAAAAGCCCGATGTGGTAGTTAACATCATCGATGCTGCAAACCTTGAGCGCAGCCTCTACCTTGCCATGCAGATCATGGAGCTTGACAGACCCGTGGTCTTTGCCCTGAACATGGCCGATCTGGCGAAATCCAAGGGCTTTTCCATCAATGGGGCAAAGCTTGCTGCCCTGTTGGACCTGCCGGTCGTCTTTACCGTTGGCAATCGGGTTAAGGGCATGGATGAGCTTGTGGAGGCGGCCGTCAAAGAGGCCGGAACCTCATCAAAGGGCAAGGCCGGCCGCAAGGTTACCTACCACCGGAACATAGAGGCCCTTATTCGGGAAATTGAGACGGCCATGGACGGGGCCGGGCTTGATCTTGACAACTGGCCAGGGCGCTGGACCGCTATCAAGCTTCTGGAAAACGACGAGGTGGTCAAGAAAAATCTTCGAGCTATGGCCCCGGATGCTGCAAAAGGGGCCGCAGATGAGGTCCTGGCCGTGGCGGAAAGAGCCCGTATCAAGATCGAAGAGCAGTTCCAGGACGATCCCGAAATTGTCCTCACGGACGAGCGCTACGGATTTATCGCAGGCATTGTCAGGAGCGTCGTCACCGTGACGGCCAGAAAGCGTGCCGATATTTCAAGGAGCATCGACCGGGTGTTGACCAACCGATTCCTTGGATTCCCCATATTTATTTTCTTTATCTGGGCCATGTTTCAGATGACCTTCAGTTTTGGGGCCTATCCCATGGAGTGGATCGATACGGGGGTCGGTTTTTTTTCATCCGTTCTTAAGGACTTGCTTCCTTCGGGGCTGTTAAAGGATCTGATGCTTGACGGTATTGTGACGGGCATCGGCAGTGTTATTGTTTTTCTGCCCAATATTTTGATTCTCTTCTTCTGCATCGCCCTGTTTGAAGATACCGGTTACATGGCAAGAACCGCCTTTTTGATGGACAGGATCATGCATACCGTGGGGCTCCATGGAAAATCTTTTATCCCCATGCTCATGGGCTTTGGGTGCAGTGTCCCAGCCATCATGGCAACAAAGGCCCTTGAGAATAGAAAGGACAGGATACTCACCATCCTGATCACGCCGTTCATGTCCTGTTCGGCAAAACTTCCGGTGTATATTGTTCTGGCCGGTTCTTTTTTTGCCCAAAGTGCCGGGACGGTCATCTTTGGACTCTATATTATGGGCATTGTGATTGCCATCCTTTCAGGGCGCCTCTTCCGCTCAACCCTTCTAAGGGGCGAGGACGCCCCCTTTGTCATGGAACTCCCCCCTTACCGAGTACCCATGCTGAAGAGCCTGATGATTCACATGTGGGATAGAAGCAAAATGTTTTTGCAGAAAATGGGCGGGGTTATTCTTGTGGGGTCGATTATCATCTGGGCTCTTTCCACCTTTCCCAGGGACAGGGCTGTTATGGCCGAGTATTCCCAATACCTTGATAGGGTGGAGACACAGCGTTCTGGGATAGCAGCACAACCTGGGACTGAGGACCGGAACGACCTCTTAAATGAGGTCGATTTAAGATTGGCAGACCTTGAACGCCAGAGGGACAAGGCTCTTGTAGAACGTTCGTTTGTCGGCCGTTTGGGGCATTTCATCGAGCCGGTATTCTCGCCAATTGGTATTGACTGGCGTGGTGGTGTGGCTCTGGTTACGGGCCTTGTGGCAAAGGAGGTGGTGGTTTCCACCATGGGTGTTCTTTACGGAGTAGAGGACGATCAGTCTGACGCCCTTGATTATGCCCTCCATGCCTCGGGTATGACAGCACTCTCGGCCCTTTCCATGATGGTCTTTGTCCTTTTATATGTCCCCTGTATCGCAACAGTAACGACCATCTGGCGGGAGGCTTCAGCCGGGTGGGCATGGTTTTCTCTTTTTTACACAACATCCGTTGCATGGTGCTTCTCCTTTCTGGTATACCAGGGAGGAAAATTATTGGGCTTTGGATAGGCCCTAAGGAGGTATTTCGTTTGTATATGCTGACAGGCAGATCTGGTAAAAGTTTTGGTAAAAGTTTTGGTAAGATGTTTGGCAAGGTAATGGGTGTTTTCAATTTAAGGCAGGGCATTTTCACAATCTTTTTTTTGACCCTGTTTCTTTCCATGCAGGGTTGGTTCTGCCACGCATCATGGGCCGATGAACGTCTTGCTATTACCTCAAAAATTGCCAACGTGCGATCCGGCCCGGGAACAAACCATGACACCCTGTGGCAGGTGGAGACTTATTTCCCCATTTTGATTGTCGAGAAAAAGGGGAGCTGGTATCGATTCAAGGACTTTGAAGGAGACCTTGGGTGGGTGCATAATTCCCTTGTGAGCTCTATTCCAACAGTCATAACCGCAAAGAGCAACTGTAATGTTCGATCCGGCCCCGGCCCTGAAAACCCAATTGTATTTACCGTGGAAAGGGGTGTCCCCTTCAAGGTGTTGAACAAAAAGGGCAACTGGCTTGAGGTGGAGCATGGTGATGGTGACAAGGGATGGATTTACAGACCTTTGGTCTGGTAGGCAGTGGGTAGAGGCTAATGGTTAACAGCTAATAGCTAAAAATCAAATGAGAGGATGAACGCTAAAATGGTCGATAAAATATCAAATGCACGTAGAAAAGAGCTTGAGCAGCCAGACCCGATTTTGGAGGCTCTCCAGCGATGGGCCAATACTGTGATCCAATACAAAAAACAGGTGGCCATGGTTCTAGGGGCAATCGTGGCTGTTGTGGTTGTTTTTTCTGCAACCCTCTACAGTATCGGTCGTTCCGAGGACAAGGCCTCCGAGTTTCTGACCCAGGTCCTTTCAAACTACAGCGATACCGATCCTGTTAAGGGATATGAAACGGTAAAGGATGATGTTGCCGAGTTTATATCCTCCTATCCCAACACCGCTGCATCGGCCCAGGCAAGGGTGAGATTTGCAAAGATCGCATTTGATGCGGGAAAATTTGAAGAGGCCCATGGTATGTACCTTGGCGCATTGGATAAATTTAAGGGTGATAAGGCCATGGAAAGCCTCTTGTTCTCCTCCCTGGGGCGCACCAGCCTTGCCCTTGGCAAGATGGACGAGGCTGAAACCTGGTTCAGGAAGATCGTCACCGCCAAAGGCTCTATGCTCAAGGGCGAAGCTCTGTTTAACCTTGGGCTGATCCTTGCCGACAGGGGGGATTCAGAGCAGAGTCATGAGCTGCTCCAGGAGGTTGTTAAAGACCATGGCGATTCCATCTATGCTCCCATGGCCAAGGCAAGAATCCAGCGGTTATGATGGTCACTTTATTCTATCGGCAGCAATCAGTATCCCCTTGCTGAACCGAGAAAGTCGGGGGATTTTCGGCCAGGACAAACCCAAATCGCAAAAACTCGGTCGTTCCTCCCTCAGACAATTTGCGGTTTTGTGGGTTTGCCCTGTCCGAAAATTTGCCCCCTTTGTTTCTCAACGTTCAGCAAGGGAATACTGGTCGTTGCCCCCCACGCTGACGTTTAAAATTGATAATCGCTGAATGATGGTTTATATCAGGCCATATTTTTTGAGCTTCTGGTTCAGGCCGCTTTTGCCGATACCCAGAATCTTGGCTGCCTTGGTCTGTACGTTGTCGGCGAGCATCATCGCCCGCTGAATCATTCTTTTTTCCACGGCGGCAAGGGTTTCTGTAAGCCCCGCATTTTCAGGGATTCCATCCAGTTGAAGGGGAACTGACATGGCTTGGCGCATCTTGGCTGGGAGGTCTTCGGGTGTGATCTCCTCGTTTGAACAGAAAATGACGGCCCGTTCAATGGCGTTTTCAAGCTCCCGGACGTTTCCCGGCCAGGGGTAGTCAAAGAAAAGCTGGGCTGCTTCTGGGGTGATTCCTTTTAAGGGGCTGTCCGTTTTTTGTTCATTGGTATACCGTTGAATAAAATGGTTGATCAACAGGGGGATATCCTCCTGCCTCTCCCTCAGGGGAGGGATTACGGCTTTGACTACGTTGAGCCGGTAAAAGAGATCCTCTCTAAAACGACCCTTTTCAACCTCCTCCTCAAGGTTTTTGTTGGTTGCTGCAATCAGACGAAAGTCCACGACAATGGGGGTGGAGCCTCCAACCCTTTCAAATGTTCTCTCCTGGAGCACCCTGAGCAGCTTTACCTGTATGCCCATGGGGAGTTCGCCGATCTCATCGAGGAACAGGGTGCCCTGGTCTGCCAGTTCAAACCGGCCTTTGCGCATGGCTGCAGCTCCTGTAAAGGCCCCTTTTTCATGGCCGAATAATTCACTCTCCAGGAGGGATTCGGCAAAGGCCGATGAGTTGACGGCAATAAGGGGTTTTCCTTTTCTAGCGCTGTTGTAGTGAATTGATTTTGCCACAAGCTCCTTGCCCGTTCCGCTCTCTCCCTGGATCAGGATGTTGGCCCGGGTAGGTGCTGCCTTTTTGATGATATTGTAGAGGTTCTGCATGGGCTTACTCTTGCCGATGATTTTGCCAAAGCTGTAGGCCGAACTCACGGCATCCCTGAGGGCGCAATTCTCCTGAACAATTTTCTGGATGGAAATTGCCTTTGCGATGTGGGCTACAAGGGTGTCGTTCTCAAAGGGTTTGAGTATATAGGTGTAGGCACCCTTGTGCATGGCTTCCACTGCCTTTTCAACACTTCCATAGGCCGTCATCACGATGACGGGCGTTCCCGGGGTGATTTCCTTGATTCTTTCCAAGAGTTCAATCCCATCCATTCCAGGCATGGTAACGTCGGAAAGCACAAGGTCGACGCACTCATCGTTGAGAATTTCAAGGGCCATGAGACCGCTGGATGCGGTGAGGGGGGTGTAACCCTCTTCCCTTAAAACTTCGCCCAGGATGGTGGGATAGTTTTTCTCGTCATCAACGATCAGGATTTTTTCCACGGTTAATCCTCCTTTGCGGGCAACACAATTTCCACCTGAACCCCCTTTGGTTCCCTGTTTGAAATTTCGATCTCACCTCCGTGGGATTCAACTATGTTCTTGACGATGCCGAGTCCCAGGCCTGTGCCCATATCCTTGGTGGTGAAAAAGGGGTTCCATATTTTTTTTAACTCCTCGTGGCCTATTCCCCTGCCGTCATCCTCAAACAGGATAAGGATATCACGGTTATCAGCAAAGGCGCTTATAATGATTCTGCCCCCTGGTTCCATGGCCTGGAAAGAGTTGAGCAGTATGTTTAAAAAGGCCTGGTAGAGCATGGGAGCGTCAGCCATTATTCCAGGAATATCCTGGCCGAATCTTTTTTCGATTTCAAAGTTTTTTTCCTGGATAAACGGGCCGAGGGAGACGATATTCCTGTCTATAATTTCTTCAATTGAACAAGAACGAAGATCGGGGTTTCTGGGCCTGGCATAATCAAGAAAATCCTTGATTATGTTGTTGAGCCGCAGGGACTCTTCAATGATGATATTTACAATCGTGGTGGAACTGCCTATCTTTGTCATCTGTTTCTTTAAAAGTTCCGCCGAACTTTTGATTATGCCAAGGGGGTTACGGATCTCATGGGATACTCCGGCTGTCATCTCCCCAATGGCTGAAAGGTGTTCGGATCTTCTGAGTTTTTCTTCGAGTTTCAGCTGCTCCTGGTTACGATTCTTGATAATATTCTCTCCGTGTCTTACCACAAAGATGAGCACAACAAAGAGTGTTCCCATGACGAAGCAGCAGGTGATGGTGACCATGACCTGAAGCTTGAATATTTTTTTATAGTCTGCGGAAACATCCTGGACGATTTCAACGACTCCCAGTACTGGACCAGAGATCGAGGAGAGGGGCTTTTCCGCCCTCAGGGGTGCAAATGTTATAATTTTTGTCTCGTCTGGAACACCCAGTAAAAGCTCCAGGGCCGAACCAGTTCGCAGAAGTTGTGAGGTTGACCGGTTTTTTACGGCATTTGCATACCCCGATCCAACGACATCTTTTGTTCCTATCCTTGTTTGATCAAAGCTGTAGGAAATGATATTGTCCATGTCGTAAATATTTACCATTTCTACGTTAAAGCTGTGCAGGGTGGTTCTTACCACCTGGTCCATGCGTTTGAATTGAGCCTCTTCCCTTAATTTTATCTGGCCATATTTAAGCACAACCGGGATGATGAACTGTAAAAATACCTGGTGGTTGAGGTTTTCCACAAGGAGATGGGCATACTCTTCACTCTTTTGCTGGAGAATGGTTTTCACCCAATGGGTGTTTACGGCTGTTATTATTATGGTCGCAGCAAACATTACAGCAAGGCTTGTGAATGTGAAGTATTTGACCAGCCTGAAGGGCCGCTGTTCTTTCATGTCTGTTTCTACAGCCATTGATCTGTTCCGTTTTTTTGTTTGATAGATAATTGTTCTTGACTTAACCATGGTATCAGATAATTTATAAGGAAATGAGTATAGTAGCAATACCCTAGGTTATCAATCAAATTATTGTTGGCAAAAATATTGTCGGTTAGCAGTTCTTGTTTTGGATTTCAGAGTGGGGATACTGGTTGTCGACTGAATGATATCAAAACAGGTGAAAAGCGGGGACATAATAGAGCTTATGCTTTTTAAAAAACGAGACCACCTGGTGGGGCTTGATATCGGTTCTTCCCTGATTAAGGTCGCTGAAATCCGGGAGACCGCCAAAGGTCTTGAGCTTAAAAAGTTCGGCATCACCAGAATCGACCCCGGCGCAATTGTTGATGGTGTAATTGAGGATGTTGAAGGGGTTGCCAACTCCATACGTACCCTTTTCAAGACCCACAAAATTAAAGAGAAAAATGTTGCTATCTCAACAGGCGGTTACTCAGTAGTCATTAAGACCATCAGCCTTCCAACAGTTTCTGAAAAAGTCCTTCAAGATTCAATCCACTTTGAGGCGGAACAGTATATCCCCTACGACATTGAAGATGTGAACATTGATTTTCAGATACTGGGAACAAGTACCTTTTCCCCAAATCAAATGAACGTTCTTCTGGTGGCGGTCAAAAAAGACCTGGTCGCCTCATATATGGATCTTACCCGCAGGGCGGGTTTGAACCCCTGCATTATTGATGTTGACACCTTTGCCCTTCAAAACATTCATGGGACCGTATCTGATGATACTTCTGAAGATGTGGTCATGCTTGTGGATGCGGGACACTCTAAAACTTCCCTCAATATCGTCAGGGGAGATATTTCGCTTATGATGCGTGAAAACTCGTTTGGAACGGCACAGATCCTGAACGGGATCATCAGGACCACCGGGTGTAGCCCGGCTGAAGCCGAGGCCATGGCTTCGGGGCAGAAAGCCATGGGTGCGGCAAACGAAGAGGCCAGTGAAATCTGCTCGGAAGGCATAGAAAAATGGTGCTCTGAAATTGCAGGCGTTGTAAATACCTTTCAGTCCAAATCAAACGAGGGAAATGTTGACCAGCTGGTACTTTGCGGTGGAGGAACCTTTGTCAGGGGATTTGCTAAAGCCCTCGCCACTGGGATTCAGGTTGATGTCTCCCTGTTCAACCCCTTTTCCGGCCTGATCGTCAATCATAAGCTTTTTCCGGGTAAGGCTCTCAATCAAATGGCTTCCCTTGCACCTATTGCCCTTGGCCTTGCCCTCAGAAAGGTGGATGACAAATGATACGGATTAATTTATTACCCTTCAGGGCTGCACGGCGTAAGGAAAATATCCGTCAACAGGTCTCCATATTCTTTCTCAGTCTTGTTTTTTTTGTCCTTGCCCTAGTTTATTTCACCCTGCAGATGAATAAACGAATTGAACGGATTGAAACGGACATAGGCAATATAAAGTCTCAGATCACCCTGTACAAGGAAAAGGCGGACAGGGTCACGCAAATAGTGAAAGATCTGGCCCTTCTTGAGCAGAAATTTGAAATTGTAAATACCCTCGAGGTTAAACGCTGGGAACCGGTTGCCCTTATGGATGCCATGACCGCCCTTGTGGTTCCTTCAAAGATGTGGCTTACCAATGTTAAAACCGGGGAGACAACTGTTTCTCTTACCGGAATAGCCTTTGACAACAAGACCGTTGCAGATTTCATGACCCGGATTGAAGGCTCGCCCCTCTTTTCCGGTGTTGATCTTAATAGCATCAAAATGCAGATCATAGATAAGGATCTTCAGATGAAGGCATTTGAGCTTCTATGCAGCAAAAAGGATCCTGATAATCCTGAAAATAAAAATTCCGGGAAAAAATGAACGATAAACACAGGCAGAGCCTTAGAGATAAGATCGGTAAAAAAACAGCTCCGATTTTTGAAAAAATCGGGACCTTGTCCATGGCCCAGAGAATTTTGGTGTGGGTCGTTACCATTGTCCTTATCCTAGGAGCCTATATTTATTTTATCTATATGCCCAGGCAGGAACACCTTAAAAGAGTGGAAGATCAGCTTGAATCCTTGAATCTAACTCTTGTATCCTACAGGCAAAAGGCGGCTAACCTTGAAAAACATGAGAAAAAAATGGCCAAAGCCCAAGCTCGATTCAATCTTGCCATGAGGGCTTTGCCCGATAAAAAGGAGATTCCTTCCCTGTTAACTGGAATTTCAAGCTCGGGCAGCGAGGCAGGCCTCGAGTTTCTTCTGTTTCAGCCCAAGAGCCAGGTCAACAGGGAATTCTACGCTGAAATCCCCGTAGCCATCAAGGTCCAGGGTGGATATCACCAGGTGGCCGCTTTCTTTGATAGTGTGGCAAGGCTTTACCGGATAGTCAACATTGATGATATCACCATCAAATCCCAGAGCCGGTCGGACAACCTTGAAGTCTCCTGCAATGCAGTCACTTATATGTTTGTGGAAAAAGAAAAAGATGTGAAAAAGAAAAAATGAGCGAGATGAATCATGCATGCATGGGTTAAAACAAAAACGATTATCCTGTTTGGGCTTGCAATGACTTTTGGATGCATGGGACTCGTCGCATGTCAGGAGCCGCCTCCCAGACAAAGGGTTGAACCAGAGAAAGTGGTTGTTTCGATGAAAATTCCACCTTCATCACCTGCTGTTAAGCCCGCAGCGGAATCTGAAACAGAAGTGATTGATCCCATTGCTGCGCCCTGGGATGAGCCTGAAGACTCAAAGATCCCCCTTTTCTCCTCGTTTGCGTTGGAACCCTATTCACTGACGGACAAAATCAATCCCTTTATCCCCCTGGTACAGACTCGAGTCAGCGCAACGATTCCAGTGAATAAGGAAGAAAAAAAACCAACCCGCACGCTCACCCCCTTGGAAAAGTTTGATTTGAGCCAGATCCGGCTGGTAGCCGTTGTGATGGCTGAATCCGGAAAAATAGCCATGGTCGAAGAGGCTTCGGGCAAGGGCTATGTTGTAAGGGTAGGCACCTATATAGGTAAGGGCGGTGGAACGGTCGTCCAGATATTGACTGACAGGATTGTGATCAATGAAACCATTACGGATTTCAGGGGTGAAGAGATATCCCATACAAGGGAAATGAAACTTCATAAACAGGAAATTGAGGGTTAATATATGTCTCATCCATCAATAGCGATACGATTGAAAACAGCTATAAAAAAGGGGGTCTGTCTCCTGTTTGTTGCGGCCCTGGCTTATGGGTGTACGGCCCAGAAACAGGTGACCGGAATTGCCGAAGTTGAAAGCCCATCTGAAAAATCACCGTTGATTGCCGCTGTACTACAGCCAACCATAAGGGCTATTGAGTTGGACCAGACCCCAGAAACCATGGTGGTGAATATTATTGCCAATCAGAATCTTACCTATACCGCGGTTAAACAGTCTTTTCCCCTGGGGGTGGCCGTTTATTTTCCCGGGGCAGCGCTTGCCGATGATGTCAGGTATAGAACATTTCAAGGAACAGGTCAGATAAGTTCCATCGTTGCCGCCTATGCCGACCAAGGGATGAAAACGGCCAGGGTGGATATTGTTTTAAGTGAAAATTTAGATTATGAGGTGAACCCCCATGTGGCCGGCCTGACCCTTGTGTTTCAAAAGAAAAAGGATTTGGGACCAGAAGGTGTGGCTGACATAGTGTCTGACAGTGTGCCTGGCCGTGGGAAAGACTACGGGATACAAGGCCTTGAGGCTTCCATGGCCGGGGCCCAGTCAAAAACCTTAATAGACAGAACTCCCCCCTCCTTTATCTCCAAGGGGCCAGCCAGTTTAACGGGTATTTTTTTTAGCAATGACGACCGGGGAAATTCAGAGCTTTTTGTGAAGACCTCCCAGCCCGTCAATTATGACATGACAAAGGACGGGGACAATAGCCTGATGCTCAACCTCCATGAAGTCGATATCCCCGCCCACTGGCGCCGACCGCTCGTTACAACCTATTTCAAGTCTGCCGTTGAGCGTATTGTTCCCCTTCAGCGTTCCCAGGGTCAGCCCGCCTCGACCATAGGGATTGAAATGCGTGAACAGGTTCCCTTTCATCTGGCCCAGACCCAAGAGGGGATTTTTCTGACTTTTGAGCCGTCAACCCTTGAGCCTCCTGCCTTTGATTTTGCCCGAAAACAGGTCGTGTCCAAAGACATTATCCTGTCCGGTAGGCAGGGCAGGGTGGCTTCGTATGTTGATATAGAATCTTCTCCTGACCAAAATCAGACCCAGTATCCGGAGCAGAAGCAGACGATTGAGCCAATCCCGAAGCCCGGCTATTTTGATAAAAAAATCTATACTGGTGAAAAGATCCGGCTTGATTTTTATGAGACAGATATTAAAAACGTCTTTAGAATATTGAGGAGCGTGAGCGGGAAGAACTTTGCTGTGGACAAAGATGTCACAGGCAGCGTGACCATGACCCTTGAAGAACCGGTTCCCTGGGACCAGGTCCTTGATCTGGTACTGAAGATGAATCGGCTGGGTCAGGTTCAAGAGGGCACCATTGTCCGTATCGCTACCCTGGCTACCCTGGCCCAGGAGCAGAAGCTGGACCAGGACGCCATGGCTGCCCACAGGGCAACCCTTGAACAGAAGAAGAACCTTGAACCCCTTGTGACCGAGTATATTCCCATCAACTATTCAAGCGCAGAGACAGATGTAAAACCCCATCTGGAAAAGATCTTAACTCCTGACAGGGGAGTCCTGAGTGTGGATGGAAGAACAAACATGATTATTTTGACAGATGTCAGGGAAAAAATTGACCAGGCCAAAGAACTCATACGACGGCTTGACAAGGTTACGCCCCAGATCATGATTTCTGCCAGGGTGGTTGAGGTTAATAAGAATTTTTCCAAGGCCCTCGGCATCAACTGGGGTGCTTCAAGCGATAATGTTTATCGGGACGATCTTGGCGGAAGCTACGGGTTTAACGTTGCAATGAACTACCCCGTGGCAAGCCAGGGAAGTCTGGGGTTTGATTTCAGCCGGATTACCGGAACACCCTTTGAACTCAACGCTACCCTGTCAGCCTCTGAAATAAAGGGAGATGTCAAAATTATCTCCTCTCCCAAGATCCTTACCCTTGACAACAAAAAGGCCAAGATTAAGCAGGGAATTGAGTATGCCTATCTTGAACGGGACGATTCCGGGGGCTCGGCTGTTAAGTTCAAGAGTATCGACTTGCTGCTTGAGGTAACTCCCCATGTGACACCGGATCATCGCATTGCCATGAGTGTGCTCATAACCAAGAACGACCTGGCAAGTGTGGTTGACGGGGTACCCTCCCTTTCAACCAATGAGGCGGAAACTGAACTCCTGGTCAACGACGGCAATACCATCGTGATCGGCGGCATTGTCAAAAACACCTCTTCAGCGTCAGAGAGCGGTTTTCCGGGTCTTTCAAACGTCCCCTTTCTCGGCCGGTTGTTTGGCAGCGATACCACCGAAGACAACAAAAACGAACTTTTGATATTTATCACGCCGACCATTGTTCAGCTTGAGCAGAGAAGTAATTAATCTGGTTTTCAGGTGCCCTGAAAATCATTAATATTATCGAATCTATCCTGAGAAAGAGTTGTGGGTAGATTAATTAATAGGGTAAAAATAAGAATATGATACGTCATCAACTGTATAAAACACTGTTTGGAGCCCTGTTTGGAATTTTGGCTATACTGGTAGTAGGTTGTGGGTCTTCAGGTGATTCATCACCAGACACCCCCGGAGATGGACCTGAGTCTACTTCCCCCTCTGTTTCTTTGGAGCTCTTAAACAGGGATGGTCAGGAAATAAGGACCATAAGTGCAACTGATCCCGGAACCATCAGGGTAACGGTCAAAACATCAGCCGGTGAACCTGCTTCATATCAGTTTTTAACGGTAACGACCACAAAGGGCTCGTTTGAAAATTCCGATGGAACAGCCATAACAAATTCTGAGGGAGTTGCTGAATTCACCCTTCTTGCCGGTGATGACAATGGTGCCGGGCTCATAGAAGTGACCTCTGGCGAAGCTTCCCTTGATTCGCCGTTTGCATTTCAAATAGGAGCGCCGGCGAGTATAAAAATCGGTTCCTTTATTAACGATGTATTTCAGGAGGGTATTCTTACATCCTCTGTACCGGCGGGTCAGGCCCTGTCCCTCGGCGGAACAGCAGAGATTACAACCTCCCTGGCAATCCTGGATAAAGGAATTTATGCTCCCTACACAAAACCTGTGGATGTTTTATTTTCCACTGAATGCCCCACGGCTGTTGTGTACGAAACTGTTAAAAGTTCAAACGGCAAAGCGTCAACCACCTACCGCGCCGATGGCTGCACCTCTGGAAGCGACACTATTACAGCCGAAGTACTGGTCGCCGAATCCAAGATCGAAGCCACGGTTGATATGGACCTTGCAAAGCCAGGTATCGGATCCATTACCTTTTTATCTGCCGTTCCCGAACATCTGGCCCTGAAAGGAACCGCTAACCCGAATTTTCAGGCAACCTCGACGGTTCTATTTCAGGTCAAAGATCGGGCGGCAAATCCCGTGGCCAATGCACTTGTTAATTTCTCTTTATCAACAACGGTTGGCGGCATTCTTATAGATCCTCTCGCCGCTCAAACCAACTCAGAGGGAAAGGTTCATGTTATAGTCACATCGGGGGATGTACCAACTTCGGTCAGGGTTCATGCAACGGTGAACGACTCACAGATAACCACAGTGTCAAGCAATCTTGTTATCAGCACAGGACTTCCCGACCAGAAGAGTTTTTCCCTGAGTGCAGAAAAATTTAATCCTGAAGCCTGGGGAATAGACGGAGTTGCCGTAAACGTAACCATAAGGGCTGCCGACCATTTTAACAATCCTGCTCCAGATGGCACCACGGTCTCATTCAGGACAAATGGAGGAGTGATCGACCCCACCTGTTCTACAAAGAATGGAGTTTGTTCCGTTGAATGGCGGAGTCAGAATCCCCGGCCCGTTAATGGCAGGGCGATTATTCTTGCCACCGCTCTGGGCGAAGAGAGTTTCATCGATGCCAACGGCAGCGGACGGTATGAATCAGCGGCTGATATTTTTAATCCAGCAACCGACGATATGCCGGAAGCCTTTCTTGATGTGAATGAAAATAAAATTCGGGATTTTGATGAAGAGTTCCTGGATTATAATCAGGATCTTCTTTATACCGATGGTAATGGAATCTACAATGGAACCCTCTGTGTTGAGGGGTGTTCAAATGATCTGATCCATGTTCGACAGCAGATCGTGATGGTTCTGGCTTCAAGTTCAGCCGTAATAACCTTCAATCCAACGGTCAATGAATTAAAGTTAAAGCCCATTAATTTAGATGGTCTTATCCGACTTGCTGCTACCATTGCCGATATTAATGGAAATTCAATGCCCGGCGGAACAAAGGTTGAACTGACAGCCCCTGAAAATGCTGAAATAGTGGGAGAGGAATCATTTGAAATTACAGGCGATGCAACTCAACCAACTGTTTTTTCATTTGTTTTAACGCCGGTCGAGTCTGATTCAGGCACTAAAAGTCCGCTTCTGGTAAAGGTGACCTCCCCCGGCGGAACAATTACCACTAAATCTATTGTTTGCGCTACACCATAAGAACCGTTATGGCCGGACGGTGGTTAATCTCTGAGCCTTGACTCGGCCGTAAGGGCCAGGGGGCTTGCTTCAGGTGCAAAGAGCAGAACCTGTTCCCACATCTCTTTTGCCCTGTCCGGGCGGTTCATGAGTTCATAGGTTTTTGCGAGGTCTGCGTGGAGGATGGCTGCCCGTGGAAGCTTTGCAAGTTTTTTCCCCAGCAGGGCTTCGGCCTTGAATGGATTGCCCGATTCAAGGTAGGTGGATGCAAGGCCATGGATTGCATTGATAAAGTAGGGCTCTTCATTTAGGGCCTTTAAAAAGTTGTTTTCCGCAAAGAAATATTCTCCCTTGCCAAGATAGGCCCACCCGATATTGGAAAAGGCAAAGTGCGGCGTTGTGTAGAGTAGGTTATTAGAGAATTGACTATAGCACTCAATGGCCTGGTCGTACTTTTTTTGCTTGAGTAAGGCTGCGCCAAGGTTGTTCTGGGCCTGAGTATAGTCGGGTTTAAGGGCCAGGGAACGCTTGAAATGAGTTTCTGCAAGGTCAAAGATCTCTTTGCCCATGTAGGCGATTCCCAGATTGTTGTGGAGATAGGGATCGTTGGGAATGGTCTTTTCTGCGTTTAGAAGTTCTTTTAAGGCTGCCGTGAAGTTGCCCTGGTTCAGGTGGGCCTCTCCAAGGGCCATGGTGGCCTCGGCTATGTTTCGTTCCTGAATGTTGTTTGTTGTGGCGCAGGCCATGGGAATAAGACAGATAAACAGAGAAATAATAAGAATCGGTTTCATTTGTGCTCCTTCTCCTTCACCTTAAACTAGGAGTGTAATCTTCAGGTTTCAGGCTTGCCTCCCCAATAAGGGAGGTCTGTGCGTAAAATAGATATGCTCCGTTGGCGTAAAAATTCTTCAGTTTCAAGGTCAAGCCCTTGATCCACAAGCATGATTTCCCCGGTGGGGCAGGGGATGTAAATACCGGGGATGGTTATGGTCCTGTAGGTCCTGGTGCTTATAAAAGCGGGGTTTTTTATTCCCTGGATGTCAAGTCCTGTAAAGAGTTTTACCGCATGTTCTTGCATGGTTTCGCCGGGCAAAAGGGATATAAACTCATACCCCTGATCGTTGATCAGGTCCAGTGCAAATCCATAGACATCCCCAAATTCAAGCAGAAGGTCGGGTTTTTCCCTGCGCAAAACTTTTCCCACCTTGATTTCAATGTCCAGGGCGTCTGTTTGCAGGCGGATGACCGAGTCTGGCTTGTATTCAAAACCTGCCAGCTTAACAAGCATTGCCGCCCTGGCTCTGTGGTCCAGCGCTGTTTCCCGGCTGTTGCCCGGCGGTTTTTCTCCGGGAGGATCATGGGCTGAAGGGGTTAGGGTTTCAAGGGCTTTATGGATATCCACCAGGGTCACATCTGGCCAGTAAACTCTGACGGTTTTCTCCATTTCCCGGTAATGGATCCGGTCTGGAACCATGATTATTCTTGTGCCGTTCTGGAATCTTATGAGGGGGGTGTATGCAAGGTCAATGACAAGATCCAGTGATCCCTTTGCCGGGAAGTAATATTTACCATTCCATACGAGTTTTCCTCGGTGCCGCTGGCTATATTGCTCCAGGGCAGCAACGGTTTTTGACGTGATGGGTGAAGGTATAAAAGGAGCCCCATGAGCGTCTGGTGCGGCCAGGTTTGGAATGGGCAGGTTCAGGAAGCTGCCCTCCTGAATGAGATCAACCCGGTTTATCCCGGGATTGGCAATTAAAAAGAGGTCTATCCCTTGCTGGGTCAGAGTGCCGTCTTTTTTTAAAAAAAATGGGTCTATCAGCCGGGAAACCGTGTCTCCGCCTTTAACCCGGTGTCGTTTGTACCTGAATGGAGTTTGTTTTTCGAGGGCGGCTAGTTCGACCACGGGTACATCCACCACCCCGGGAACGCTCTCATCAAAATCTTCCTGGTCGATCATCTTGAGGGGTATGAGGATCTGCTGGCCGGGATTGATGGCGTCGATATTGCTTATGTCGGGGTTGATGGATTTGAAAATGGCAAGGAAAAGGGGAAAATCCTTTTCAGAGATCTCCCCCTTCTGTCTGAAAATCTTGTAGAGCCAGTCATTTCTGGTAACCTTATAGGGCTCGCACAGCACCTTTTGACCGCCAAACGAATGTACAGCATATCGTTTGAGCGAGGTCCTGACCGATTTTGCCGTAGTTAAGCCCGGCTGGGCAATGAAGGTTAAGGTTACCAGGCATATGGCACAGGTTAAAAGACCTCTGGCTTTTTGCCGCCATCTTTTCATAGGCTTTTCAAAAGGTTCAGCTCCTTTGCAATTTTATCGGATACATCCTGGGCAAAGCGCTTGAAATCCTCCTCGTTAAGGGGGGAGCCCTGTCCAGGGACCTTGTCTTTGTCTTCGGGCATCACAAGCTTTGGGAGGTTGATAAAATCCGGGTTGGACCGGATGTTGAAGCCTGCGGGCATGTTTCCACCAAAGTAGAGGTCCTGGAAGCCTGAAAATTTTATGGCATGGGCCGTGGCATTCACAATGGCCGTTTCGGCCTTTGTGACAATGCCGGATTTAAGGGCCGCAACCAGCCCCGCAAGGCTTTCGCCTCCCTGGGTGCAGGCAATGTGTCCGTTTCGGTTGGCCTGTAACTGCCAGTCCATGATGGCCTGTTCGGTCACCTGGGTCACAAACACCCGCTGTTCGCCTGCAAGGGCATTGTATCGGTCGGTCAGGGCAATAACCCTTGGCATGGAAACCGGGTTGCCGATCATGGCTGCCTGGGCCACGCTTGATCGAACCGTCACGGGGTTGAATCGCCGCTTTGATCGATCCGGTTCGAGATAATACTGGAAAACCGGGTCTGCATGTTCACTTTGAACTCCGATGATCTTGGGCAGGTCAGCAATAATGCCAGCATTGAAAAACTTGATAAAGCCGCTCATCAGGGCGGAAATGTTTCCGGCATTGCCAATGGGAACAACCACAATCTTGTCGTGCATCTCATATTCGAAATCCTGGGCTACCTCATAGGAAAACGACTCCTGGCCAAGTATGCGCCATGCGTTTTTTGAGTTGAGTAGGGCCACATTATACTCTTCGGAGAGTTTTTCCACTATCTTCATGCAGTCGTCAAACACCCCCGGTATTTCAAACACCCTGGCACCGCTCCCAAGCGGCTGGGAGAGCTGCTGGGGGGTCACCTTGTTGTGGGGCAGGAGTACGGCGGATTTGATGTTGGGCTGAAGATAGGATGCGTAAAGGGCGGCGGCTGCCGAGGTGTCTCCGGTCGACGCACAGACGGCAATGATGTCTGACACAAGTCCCTGGTCAATGAGATATTTAATGTAGGAGAGCGCACTTGCCATACCCCGGTCCTTGAAGGATGCACTGGGGTTCTGACCGTCGTTCTTGTAGAAAAATTTGACTCCGGCAAGATCCTGGAGCCGTTGGTTGGCCTCCACAATCGGGGTGTGGCCTTCGCCCAGGTAGACTATGGATTCAAGGGGGATATTAGGCCCCAGGAACTCGTGGTATCGATAAATCCCCTTAAGGGCAGGGATCTTGAGCATCCGACGATAGTCAAACAGCTTCTGCCAGGTGGCTCCGGGAATTTTCTTGAGCCTGTCAATATCCCTGTCCTCGATGAGCAGCACCGCACCGCAGTCTGGACATACGTAAAGAAGGGTGGTGATGGGAAATTCTTTTTTACATCCAAGGCATCGATAGCAAAGATCGCCGCTGGGTTTGGGAATAAGAAGCGGCTGAATGTCCTGGGGGAAATTATCGGGTTTCATTAGTGATACTCTCCTTGCCGCCCATGTACGGTCTTAGAGCTTCGGGTATCTTGACCGAACCGTCCGGCTGCTGAAAATTTTCAAGTATTGCCGCAACCGTTCGGCCAACGGCAAGCCCGGACCCGTTCAGGGTATGGACGAACTCCGGCTTTTTCTGACCTTCCCGCCTGAATTTGATGTTGGCTCGTCTTGCCTGGAACGCCTCGCAGTTGCTGCAGGATGAGATTTCCCGGTACTTGTCCTGGCCCGGCATCCATACCTCAATGTCATAGGTCCTTGTTGCGGAAAAACCAAGGTCCCCTGTGCAAAGAGTGACCACCTGGTAGGGAAGCTCGAGGCGTTTGAGGACTGTTTCAGCATCGGCCAGAAGGGATTCCAGCTCCTGGTGGGAGGTCTCTGGGGTGGTGTATTTGACAAGCTCCACCTTGTTGAACTGGTGCTGCCGGATTAAACCTCTGGTATCCTTTCCGTGGGAACCCGCCTCTGACCTGAAACAGGGGGTGTAGGCTGTGAATTTAATGGGCAGATCTGCCGCTGCTAAAATTTCATCCCGAAAAATGTTGGTCATGGGGACTTCTGAGGTGGGGATGAGGTAATAATCCTGACCCTCAAGCTTAAAGAGATCCTGTTCAAATTTGGGAAGCTGACCCGTTCCCATAAGACTTTCCCTGTTCACGATAAAGGGTGGAAGGGTCTCAGTATAGCCATGCTCAAGGGTGTGAAGGTCCAGCATAAAGCTGATCAGCGCTCGTTCAAGTCTTGCACCGCTTCCAAGGTACAGGGGAAATCTCGCACCTGTGATCTTGGCCGCCCTTGGAAAATCGAGTATCCCCAGGTCTTCGCCGATATCCCAGTGGGCTTTGATGGGAAAGTCAAAAACAGGAGGGGTGCCAATCTGTCTTTCCAGGCGGTTGTCCTCTTCGTCTGCTCCCATGGGAACATCAGGATGGGGCATGTTGGGGATGGACATCATGAACTGCCGTATAAACTCATCATGCTCGGCAAGGGTCTTGTCCAGAGTTTTGATTTTGTCTGACACGGTCCTCATGTCAAGGATGGCTGTTTGTGCATTCTCTTTGTTGCGCTTCATTCTGGCGATCTGGTCTGAAACGGTGTTTCTCTGGTGTCTCAGCTCTTCTATTTGCTGAAGAAGCTCTCTTCTTGTTTTTTCCGCCCTGGCAAAACCCTTGAAATCAGCCTTGCCGGCCCGTTTGGCCAAGGCCTGTTCCACCTCGTTCAGGTTCTCGATAACGTACTTGATTTCCAGCATTTAAATACCTGTTTGCCCTGTGCAAAGATTCTTAATTTGTCGTGTCTATTTGTCCCACATACCGATAACCTGAAAAAAATATCATGACACATAAGATCCGTCAATGATTATTGCAGGTTGACAATTACAGGCTTGTGTATAATGTTTCTTTGAAAATTAATGGGGGGAAAATTATACCTATGGATGAGAGCAAAGACAGCACAAAAAATATTCTTGCCGGAATCTCACAGCAGCTTGCCGGATTTTCAAAGGCGGAGCTTGCTGAGAAACAGGCTCAGGTGGAGCAGAATCTTTTTGAATTTGCCAATTTCAGGGAGGCCCAGCTTTCACTTTTCTACATCGAGAAGAGCCGTGAGATTTCAACTGAAAACATTATACGGACGAGCCTTGGTGTTAAAAAGGGAATTGTGATTCCCTCGTTCTCCGATTCAAAACATACCATTAGCCTGCTCCGGATCTATGATTATGACAAAGACTTGATCAAAGGTCCCAGGGGGGTTCTTACCCCTGATCCTGAATCCTGCAAAAAGATCAACCTTGACCAGATAGACATTGCCGTGATTCCCGGGTTTGCCTTTGATGAAAAGGGGGGACGTGTGGGGATTGGGGAGAACTTCTACAATCGCCTGATTGCAAAGCTTCCCGAGACTACCCGTAAAATTTCCATTGCCTTTGAAGAGCAGGTGGTCGACTATGTTCCCATGGAATCCAGGAAGTACAACCTGGATATTATCATCACGGACAAGAGGGTTATTTACAAGATTTAGGGACCAGGGAAACTGGCTGTCGCCTTTAAAGTAAAACCCAAATGAGAGTAGCTGTAAGCGGTGAATCTATCTGCTTGACGGAAAGAAAGGGTGCTGATAAACTCCACGGCATGAATTCACAGCAGAGAAAGTATGAGATATGGCGCCAGGACATGGTCGCTCGCCAGATTGTGGCAAGGGGAATTACCGATCCCGGGGTGATTGCCGCCATGGGAAAGGTGCCCCGTCATCTTTTTGTGAGTGAGGCTCTTACCGACAGCGCCTATGGAGATTTCCCCCTTCCCATCGGGGAGGGCCAGACCATTTCCCAGCCCTATATCATTGCTGAGATGACCCAGGCTCTGGAGCTTACCGGGAACGAAAGGGTCCTGGAAATCGGGACCGGATCAGGATACCAGGCGGCTGTGCTTGCTGAGATCGTTTTCAAGGTGTATACCATTGAGCGTAACAACACCCTGTTTCACAGGACAAGAAGACTGTTTGATGATCTTAAATACCACAACATCGTTGCCAGGTATTCCGATGGCACTTTAGGGTGGAAAGAGGAGGCTCCGTTTGACGCCATTCTTGTCACCGCAGGCGGAACAAGGGTTCCAGATCCTCTTGTTGACCAGCTTGCCGAGGGCGGAAAACTTGTGATGCCCGTGGGCGGTCTCCTGAGTCAGGAGCTTGTTAAGATTGAAAAAAAATATGGGGAAATCATCAAGACTAATCTAGGGGGCTGCCGCTTTGTAAAATTGATCGGTGAGCACGGCTGGAAGGATTAGGCATGCTCAAGCGGCTGTATGACTGGGTCCTGTCCTGGGCTGAGAGGCCGGGCGGTGCCCTGGCTCTTTTTATCCTTGCCTTTTGCGAGTCTTCTTTCTTTCCCATCCCACCGGATATTCTCCTCATCGCCCTTGCCGTGGGAGCCCCCTCCCGGGCTTTTTATTTTGTCCTTGTGTGCAGTGCCGGATCTATTCTGGGAGGAATTGGAGGTTACTTTATAGGCTGGCAGTTTATGGGCACCATTGGCCAGCGGATTGTTCACTTTTACGGTCTTGCTCCCAAGGTTGAGCAAATAGCTACCCTCTACCAAAATTACGACGCCTGGGCTGTAGCCATTGCCGGTTTTTCCCCCCTGCCATATAAACTTTTTACCATCTCTGCCGGTGCCTTTGACGTTAATTTTTCTGTGTTTGTAATGGCGTCAGCTGCTTCAAGAACCTTAAGATTTGCCCTTCTAGGCGGTCTTATCTACTGGTTGGGCCCCAGTGTAAAAAGTTTCATTGATCGATATTTCAACCTGCTTGCCACGGTGTTCACCCTGCTTCTGATCGCAGGGTTTGTGGTCGTCAAGTATCTTGTGTGAGCTGCGTAGCCATGTCTTTAGTAACCAAAACTGGATTTGATTTTTATTTTGATAAAACGGCGTGTGAGACCTGCAACAGTCTTTGCTGCAGGGGGGCACCCGGTGATGTCTGGGCCACCCGCTATGAGGTTGAGGCCATCTGTGAGCATTTGAACATCAACCTGATCGACGGTTTGGAGCGTTACTTTAAAAGGGCTGGAAATCGGTTTTTAATCAACGAAATCTTCCTGGACGATGATTGTCCCTGTGTGTTTCTGGTGCCGGGCAAGGGGTGCTCGATCTATGATGTAAGGCCTGCCCAGTGCAGGACCTTTCCCTTTTGGGATTATTTTAAAACCCACATCCAGGAAGTGTGCGACGAATGCCCGGGTGTGTTCAAGCTGCCTTGACCATGGGCCTTTCTCTTTCGTGTTTCATCGTTCGTTGTGTCCGCAGGACATGTGAGCAATATCTGTTTAAAGGATAACCTTAATTTTTTTGGAAGTGATCCTTGAGAAATTGAATAAAGGTCTTTGAAAGGGGGGATAGGGTCCGCCTTCCATGGGTAGTTATGTAAAAGCTGCGCTTGAGGTCGAGCCCTAGCACCGTAAGTGCCTTGAGTCTGCCTGATTCCAGAAGATCGGCCACGGCAATCGGTGAAAGAATGGATATGCCGGCACCGTTGAGTATGGCCTGTATCATCGAGGCAGTATTTCCCATGGTTGCGATGATCTTGAGATCTTTGGCGGTAAAGCCCGCCTGTTCCATGCTCTGGGTGATGGCGCAGCGGGTCCCGGATCCCTCTTCCCTGTGAAGAAATGGCTCTGCCAGAAGCATGGCAGGGGTTACCTCTCGACGGTCGGCCCACCTGTGGGTCGACGGAACCACAAGCTTCAGCTCGTCTTCCACCAGCATCTCCTGAATTAAAAGGGATGACTTTACTTCGACACCTACAACACCCACCTCTATTTCACCCTCTGTGATCCGGTTGATCGTCTCGGTTGAGTCGCCTGCCACAAATGACAGGGCAATTTCAGGGAAGGCATGGGCAAGGGGAGCGATTATTCTGGGCAGAATATAGTCCGACGGAATGGTGCTGCCGCCAATGATTAGGTGTCCCTTGGGTTTGCCCAGGAAGTCGGACATGGCCGATTCCGTCTCGTCCTTGAGTCTCAGAAGGCGTTTGGCATAGGAAAAGAGGATCTTGCCTGCCTTGGTGGGAACTGTATTGCGTCCCATGCGGTCCATGAGGCGGCATCCAAAATGGTCTTCGAGTTCTTTTATGTGGCTGCTCACGGTTGGCTGGGAAAGATGGATCACCTCTCCAGCTTTTGAAAAACTCTGCTGTTCAACCACATTGACAAATATCCTCAGCTGCCACAGGTCCATGGTTATACCTTAATTATAGTTGGAAATTTTTCAAGCATCTTCAGCTTGACTGGGTGGGGAACCAGCCCTGTGATCTCACCGCCAAAGGTTGCAACCTCTTTGATGATGGACGAGCTTGTGAATATCCATCTGAGACCTGTCATGAGAAAGACTGTCTGGACATCACGGTTCAGCTTTCTGTTCATCAGAGCCATCTGGAATTCATTTTCAAAATCTGAAATGGCCCGCATGCCCCGGACGATGGCAACGGCCTTTTTTATCCGGGTATAATCGACCAGAAGTCCGTCAAACGAGTCAACCTCCAGATAGGGTTTGGAGTTGAAACAATCACGTATCATTTGCACCCGTTCTTCAACGGAAAACAGAGAATTCTTTTTGGGATTGTTCATCACGGCAACGATCACTCGGTCAAAGAGTTTCATGGCCCTTTCAATGATGTCCATATGACCGTTGGTCAGGGGATCAAATGATCCGGGATAAATGGCAATTTTTTCTCTGGCCCTCATAATGGCAATTTTTTCGTTGGTTTTCATAGGGTGTGCTCCCTTTTTTGAAAGGTTAAAAAGGTAATTTGTGTCTTTCCGTATTTCCTTTGATCCCTGATGTCAAGGTTTGAAAGATTTGCTCCCGGGTTTTCCCGGACATAATGCTCGCAAACGATAAGGGCATTGGTGGCCAGAAGATCTATGAACACAGCATTTGCAAGTACAGTTTCGATCAGCCCCATGCCATAGGGGGGATCCATAAATACCAGGTCGAATTTTTTTTTTGCCCGGGCAAGATTCGTTTGTGTCTGATCTTTCGAGCTCTGGCTTGTCCGGTTTCCTGGTGTGAAAAATTGGCCGGGTTGGCTAAGATCCTGGTGGATGATTGTTGAGCGATCGTTGAACTGTAAAATGGTGCTGTTCTCTTTGATGAGGTTGCAGGCCTCCACGCTTTTGTCCACAAAGGTTGCAGAGGCAGCACCACGGCTCAAGGCCTCCATGCCAAGGGCTCCAGTGCCTGCAAAAAGATCCAGCACACTTGCGTTGTGCACCCTTTGGGAGATGATGTTGAAAATCGATTCCCTGATCCTGTCCGATGTGGGACGGGTGGTCTGCCTTCCCTTTGGAGCGATAAGCCTCCTGCCCCTGCATGTTCCACCGATGATTCTCATTTTTTTCTTTTCAGCCTGTCAAGGAGCTCTTTTTTTCCTACACCGGCTTTTGCTGCGGCAGTTTTAAGGTCTCCTCCGGCCTCGTTGATTTTTGCGGTGAAAAATCTTTGTTCAAACAGCCTTTTTGCATGATCCCAGTTGCCAAGAGTCAATAAATCGGACACTCTTTTTTCATCCTCACCTGGGGTTTCATGTCTGTAAGGGGGTGGAATGTCATCCACCTCTATACTCTCCTTTTTAACCATGATGGCAAGTCTTTCCATAAGGTTTTTAAGCTCCCTGACATTGCCCGGCCACTCATATCCGGCAAGCAGCTCCAGGGCCTTTTTGTCCATTTTTTTGGGAGAGTTTATCGATTTCTGGGCCGCAACCTTTAGAAAAACCTCCACCAGAAGAGGGATATCCTCCTTTCTTTCCCTCAGTGGTGGGACTGTAACCGGAATGACGTTGAGCCTGTAAAAGAGGTCCTCTCTGAAGTTGCCTGATGCAATTTCTGACTCAAGATTTTTGTTGGTCGCTGCAATGATTCTAAGATCCACACTCAGGGTTCGGCCCCCGCCGATTCGCTGGAAAGTTTTAGACTCAAGTGCCCTTAATATCTTTGCCTGGGTTTTAAGGTTCATGTCCCCAATCTCATCCAGGAACAAGGTCCCGCCTGAGGCCAGTTCAAACTTTCCCTTGTTCTTTGCATTGGCCCCAGGGAAAGCTCCTTTTTCATGACCGAAAAGTTCGCTGTCAATGGTCTTTTCCGGTATGGCGGCGCAGTTGACAATAATGAATGGTTCTTCCGGGCGGGTGCTGAACTGGTGCAGGGTTCTTGCCACAAGTTCTTTGCCGGTTCCGTTTTCCCCCGTTATCAGAATGGCGGCATCGGTGGGGGCCGCATTCATGATCTGACGGTTTAGATTCAGGACAGCCGGGCTGGATCCATTGATCGAGTGTTGTTCAATGGTTTTCCTGCGAAGATAACGGTTTTCCTCTTCCAGGCGTCTGAAGTTGAGGGCGTTGTTGATAGTCACTATTATTCTGTCAATGGACAGGGGTTTTTCAAGGAAGTCAAAGGCACCGGATTTTGTGGCGTCCACAGCGGCCTCGATGGTGCCGTGGCCGGTAATCATTACAACCGGTAGGTTGGGGAATCCCTTTTTTATCTCCTTGAGGGTCTCGATCCCGTCCATGCCAGGCATCCAGATGTCGAGGAGCACGATGTCGGGGGACTCGGCCTCGATCTTTTTAAGGGCTTCATATCCGTTGAAGGCGTGGGAAACTTCAAACCCATCATCGGACAGTATCCCCTCTAAGGATTCGATGATGGATTCTTCATCATCAACGATCAAAATTGCTGGATACATCTTTTCTCCTAATTGTTTATTTAATCCGCGATCCTAAGCCGGCAGCTCGATAATGAACCTTGCTCCGGCGGGTTTGTTGTCCTGTACCCGGATCATCCCCCTGTGGTCGGTGATGATCGAGCTTACAATGGCAAGTCCCAGTCCCATTCCCGATTTTTTGGTGGAAAAATAGGGCTCAAACAACCGGATTTTTTCTCTATCGGAAATCCCCCTTCCATTGTCGGCAATTTCTATCCTGACAATTGAGAGAATGGGATCATAAAGGATATCCACACTTATCGTTCCCTGCTTGTTAATGGCGGCAACGGCATTGTCAAAAAGATTGATAAATGCCTGTTTCATCTGCTGACGGTCAAGGTTGAGGGAAGGAAGGTTTTCCGGGACAGAGGTTGTTATTTCCACATTTTCAAGCCCGTCCTGGTACAGGGCCACGGTCTCATCGAGGATTTCCTCGATTCTGCAGGGCTTGGCATTGGTGTCTGGAAACCGTGCAAAGGTGGCAAATTCGTTGACGAGGTTTCGGATCAGATCAACGTGGACAACTATCATTTCAGTACACTTGTCAAACACCTCTTCATTGATGATTTTGGAGTATCGTCTTTTTAAACGCTGGGCTGACAGCTTGATGGGGGTGAGGGGGTTTTTCACCTCATGGGCAATTCTTCTTGCAACTTCTCGCCATGCGGCCATGCGCTGGGCCTTTTCAAGCTCGGTAAGGTCGTCAAAGACCATTACTATCCCCATGTTTTCATTGGCATCGCTCCTTAAGGTGTTAAAATGAACGGCAAAATGCCTGGGACTGCCGTTGATGGTTGTGGACAGGGGGAAGGCCATGCTTTCTGTTGTAAAAGAGATTGTCTCTGCCATTTTTTTGGCCATGGCCAGGTGGTCATCCCGGATAATTTCCTTGTAATTGCGGTTGAGTACGGCAGCTGCATCCATGTCAAGCATGGTTTCTGCAGCTTTGTTTATGGTCGTGATCACCCCGGTGTTCGAAAGGGAGATAACTCCTGCCGAGATGTTTTTAAGGACAATCTCCATGTAGCGTCGGCTTTTTTCAATCTCAATGTTTTGAAGACGCATGGTGTTTTCTGAATTTGCAAGTTTTTCCCGGCCAAGGGCAAGTTCCCTTGTCATGGAGTTAAAAGAGTCCACCAGGGTTCCAAGTTCGTCGTCGGATTGAAAATCGATCTGGTAATTCAGATCTCCCTGGGTCACCCGCTGGGTTCCTTCGGCAAACTTCATCAAAGGAATGGTTATGGATTTTGCCAGGTAAAATCCAAACCAGACAGCACAGAATACAACGAGAAGAGCCACAATGGAGAGGGCAATGTAATTGGAGATTTGAACCGGCCGTTTGATCATTTTGAGCTGCTGGTACTCTTCAGCTCCCCTTGAAATGGAAGCCAGATTCTGGGCGAGATCCTGGGATATAAAGGCCGTGACCACAAGAAAGGCATCGCTCGTCTGGGGAGCAACGCCAAAGGGGATGGTGGTTATGGTCTGTATTGTTTCCCCCCTCTCGACGTTTCTGGAGATGGTTCTCGATGTCTGGTCCTTGGGAATACCCATGAGATCATCTGCGGTAAGGATTCCGAAGTAGCTGTCTTTAAATTCCTTTGAAAGGGAGAGGGATGTCCTTCGTGCATCAGGTGTGTACACCTCGACCCCGTCAATATTAAATGCACGCTGAACAACCTGGATATAGCGGTTTAAATCCTTGTCGTTTTCTCCGGTCAGAAGTTTTTGGGAATGGATCTGGAAGGCAGCTCTTTTGGCAAAGAAAAGATTTTTTTCTTCAACATAGCCGTAGAGCTGGCGACCCACGGATAAAGAGTTCTCAAGGGCCTGCTCCACCGGGGCGTTAAACCAGAAGGCAATGGAGGTGTTGATAAAGTGGATGGAGAAAAAAAACAGCACGGTGGTAGGTACAAGGGACAAGGTGACAAAGGTGGCCACAAGCCGGGTCTTGAGTTTTGTGCCCAGAATTTTGCTCTTTTTTTCATAGTAAAGTTTTGCAAGGTTTCGAAATACAAGAAGGATCAAGGCAAGGAGCAGGAGCAGGTTGGTATTGATGAGGATGAACATCAGCACTGTGCTTGAAACCGGAAAGTCGTCACCAAACCCTGTAATCCTTGTTTCGGCATAGGTGATCAGGCCCACGGCAATGAGGATGAACAGAAGCAGTGTACCTTCCCGCTTTCGTCTTGCCTGCTCCCATGCCGGAGAGTCTGGGTCGTTGCTATGTGTCTTTTGTTTCATGATTTTTCCCGGCCGTACCGGTTGTAATGGGTTGTGCTAATAGATAAACTCCACCGTGTGCCAGGCGGTTTCAAAGTCCCAAAGGGACAGAAAAAACAGAACATAGTGCAGGTAAAGGGGAAGGGTGACCTTGCTTAATTCCGCCTTGATTCTGATCTGGTATTTTTCTCCCTTTGTAAGGGTTGAGAGGGGAGTCACAAGAAGATTGTCGATCTCGATCATCAGGGCTTTTGCCTCTTCAAACGAGGTAACCACGGACAGAGGCTCTGTTTTCCAGGGGCGGTGAACGGAAAATTCCTGCTTTAGGCTGTTGTATTTAAGCGTGCTTGTGACTTCAAGGGCAGACAGTTTTTTGTCGAACCAGGCGGTCCTTGACCTGTAGATTGCTGCGACAAAGGAAAATGATGTGGGAATACCATTGAGCACCGCCTCTTCCATTTCAGGGGTAAAGGCATTTTTTACATCAAAGTAAACAACCAGGTCGTCCCGGGTGTTTGTCAGGATGATATTTTCAAGGACAGCCTTCTGGGAAGCCATGGCTACAAGGGGGGAAAGAATCACTAGGACGGCCATTACAACCGAGACTGCTCGTTTCTTCAGATGTTTTGCAGAGGGAATATTCATGGGCAATGGGTTTCCTCCGTGGTCACGGTTCTTGTTTCCCAGGCATCCCTTTGGGCGAGAAGTTCCTTGATAAAGGCATGATTCATGGCGTGACCAGATTTGTGGGTGGTGATATGACCCTGGATAGGCATGCCAAGGAGGGAAAAATCCCCAAGGCTGTCCAGAAGCTTGTGGCGGACAAATTCGTCGGCAAATCTGAGACCGCCAGGGTTGAGTATTTTGTCTTTGTCAATGATAACAGCCGTTTCCAGGCTTCCACCCCTGCCGAGGCTGAACCGTTTCAGGTATTCAAGATCCTGGAGAAATCCAAATGTCCTTGCAGGGCTGATTTCTTCAAGGAAATCATCGTGAACTGGATCAAAAAGGATTTCCTGTCTGCCAATGAGGGGGTGGTCAAATTCAATGGTGCAGTGGATGGTGAAACCTTTCTTCGGGACGATCTCTACAAATTTATCACCATCTTCAGTCCGGATGGGCCGGGTTATGACGAAATACCACCGGAGTGCCGCCTGCTGGCGAATGCCTGCCCGGGTTATTTTTTCGGCAAAAGTTTTTGAGCTGCCATCCATGATGGGCATCTCGTATCCGTCGATTTCCACAAGGGCATTGTCAATGCCCAGGCCGGCGAATGCCGCCATCAGGTGCTCAATGGTTGAGATAATAACCCCGTCCTTTCCCACCACCGTTGCAAGGCTTGTATCCACAACTGTTTTGAATAGAGCCTGGATGTCCGGGGTTCCCGGAAGATCGATCCGCCTGAATCGAATACCGTGGTTTACAGGGGCGGGTTGGATGATGATTCCGGTGGCTTTTCCGGAATGAACCCCGATGCCCTCGCATGATATCGGTCCGGCAAGGGTTTGTTGATGAAAATGGTTCTCCATGTTGGCTGCCATATTTAGAATTTCTGTTGTTGATTTATTCTTTATTGTAATGATATGGGATCATATATACGTTGTTTTGCTCAAAAATGCAAAACAATTGGAATATTTACCAGTATTTCCAATTTTGGTTTTACACTAGAGCCAACAGTCGGTATCCCCTCCCTACTCTAATGTCCAAAATTAGAATCACTGAGAATTGATGACTGGAATTGTTATTTGTAAGCTATCTGTGCTATATTGTTGCAACTCACATTATGCAACCATTAAACTCACACTATGCAACGATTAAATCGGATAAGTGGCTGGCATTATTGTTAAATATTGTTTAAGTCGGTTTTTCAAGGAGAGCGGTTATGCTTGCAAGGATTAAGAGTGCTGCCGTTGCCGGAATAGATGCCTATATCGTTGAGGTCGAGGTGGATATTTCTTTTGGGCTTCCCATGTTCAATATTGTGGGAATGCCAGAGACCGCCGTGAGAGAGAGCCGTGAGCGTGTAAAGAGCGCCATTAAAAATTCAGGGTACAGATTTCCCGTTGACAGAATCGTTGTTAATCTGGCACCTGCCGCCATCAAAAAGGAGGGAACTAGCCTTGATCTTCCCGTTGCCATGGGGATCTTGTCTGCGGCAGGTATTGTACCGGTTGCCATGGCCTCCAGTTATCTCATGGTCGGGGAACTTTCCCTTGACGGGAGGGTAAAGCCGGTTCCGGGGGTTCTTTCCGCTGCCCTTGCTGCAAAGAAGAACGGATTTTCCGGGGTGATCGTTCCCTTTGAAAATAGAATAGAGGCGGCTATTGTCAAGGGAGTAAAGGTTATTCCGGCCGTAAATCTTTCCGAGGTAGTTGAATTTATAGCCGAAAGAAAGACCATTGAACCCTCAACCGCAGATTTTTCAGCCTTTGAAGGACAGGATCCCGGCTATGGAATTGATTTTTCCGAGGTCATGGGGCAGGACCATGCCAAGAGAGCCCTTGAGATCGCCGGGGCAGGTGGTCATAATCTGTGCATGGCCGGGCCACCTGGTTCCGGCAAGACCATGCTGGCAAAGCGGCTTCCGACTATTTTACCCCAGTTGACCTTTGACGAGGCCCTGGAAACGACCCAGATTTATTCTGTGGCAGGCCTTCTCGGGGCGGATCAGCCGTTTGTGAGCAACAGGCCCTTTCGTTCTCCCCACCACACCCTGTCCGATGCCGCCCTTGTGGGGGGAGGTAGATCCCCCGAACCCGGTGAGGTGAGCCTTGCCCATAACGGTGTGCTTTTCATGGACGAGTTCCCCGAGTTCAAGAGAAATGCCCTTGAGGCGTTGCGCCAGCCCATGGAGGATGGAAAGATCTCTATCTGCAGGGTAAACGCAAGGGTGAGCTATCCCGCCTCGTTCATGCTGGTAGCAGCCATGAATCCATGTGCCTGCGGCTTTCATGGTGATCCCATCAAGGAGTGCATCTGTTCCGCAGCCGAGATAGAACGCTATCTGCGACGAATCTCAGGGCCGCTGCTTGACAGGATTGACATTCATGTTGATGTTCCTCGTATTCCCTTTAAGGAGCTTACAAGTTCAGTGCGACCGGAGAAATCCGCCCGTATAAGAGAACGGGTCGAAAGGGCAAGGAACGAACAGGCAACCAGGTTTAAAACAGAACCAATCCATTGCAATGCCCAGATGGGGGCCACCCATATAAGGCAGTTTGCCATGATTGACAAGAAGGCCAGGGCGTTGCTGGCAAGGGCAGTTGATACCTTTGGCATGTCGGCCCGGGGCCACAGCCGGGTGATCAAGATAGCACGCACCATTGCCGATATCGAAGCGGAACCCCTTATTCTCCACCGCCATATTGCTGAGGCAATTCAGTACAGGAGTATAGACAGACGTGTACCTCTGGGGTTTCAGTAGGTAGTAGGTCCTTGATAGATAATGGGTAACAGCTAACAGCTAATAGCTAATAGCTAATAGCTAATTGAGAGAGATAAATGATAAAAAAAGATATTTATAACGGACAGCTTAAAGAACAGCTCAAGGCGTCGGCCAGGGACAGACTTCACCGCTTCATGCTCGCCGACGGCATGGTCCGGGGAGCTATTGTAAGGACCACCCGCATGGTCAATGAGATGCGGGCAAATCATGGGTTGGGAGGCCTTGAAACCCTGGTCTTGGGGCAGGCATATATTGCCGCAGCCCTTTTGACTGCAAATCTCAAGGCCCGGGACAGGGTAAGTCTGACTGTTCAGTGTTCAGGACCGATCAAGGGTTTTGATGTGGAGTCCAACGTGTTTGGCGAGGTCCGAGGATATCTCAAGGCTCCCGGTTTTTCAAGCCATGTGAGCCCGGAAACATCCACTCTTTCCTCCCTGTTTGGCGCAGGTTTTTTAACGGTGACCAAATATCTGGAAGAGGCGAAACAGCCTTACTCCGGGCAGGTGGTTTTGGAATATGGCACCCTGGCCGAAGATCTTGCCAACTATTTTCTTACCAGCGAGCAGACACCCACAGCATTCAGCCTGAGCGTTCATTTTGATGAAGCAGGTGAGGTTACAGGGGCAGGCGGTCTTTTTCTCCAGGCAATGCCGGGAGCAGATGACCGCAAGGTGGCAGAGGCCCAGGCCATGCTCAAAAAAATCGATTCCCTCGGCCAGTCCTTTGCCGACAATCAGGAACCAGATACCCTTGTAAGCCGTCATTTTAAGGAGTTGAACCCTCGATTGCTCGAAGGACATCGGGTTGAGTTTTTCTGCAGGTGCAGCGAAAAAAAAATGAACGACCACCTTGCGCTCCTTCCCCGACAGGATATTGTGGACATCCTTGACAACGGTCCTTTCCCCGTTGAGTTGCGGTGCCATAACTGTAACTCTGTCTACCATTTTACCCGACAGGATATTGAAAAATTACATAATAATAGAAAGTAGAACAGCGCTTCAATTTGGATTTTGTCTTGACAAAGAGGTCAGATATATTGTCAATTGCATGGGTGCTGGGCAAAGGACAGCAATTTAACCTGGGGCTGACTGCCAGCCGGGGGTTTATTCATAAAAAAAAGGAAAATATCAATGTGTAACAATTGCAGCGAACATAGTCACAGTCACAGCCATCATCACCATCCCGAGATAGTTCAAATCATGCCGGCCCACAAAGAATTTTACGCCGTTTACCAGGGTGAGACTCCAGTGGTCCATGGGGTTGTCACGGGGGCGACCGGGTTGAGTCTGGTTCCGGTTTTATTTCTGGGCCTGATGAAACATGGGGAAAAAACCATGATTGAGGGCTTTTTTGCCTCCCAGTCCATCAACTCCTGCGAGGATGTCGAGGGATTCAAGGGGTATGCCGCTTCCCTTGAAGAGGCTGAAAAACTCTACGCCTAGCAGGCGAGAGATACATAAGGATATTTGAATGCACAAGCTTTTACACGATACTCCTGAAGAGGAGGTCATGCTTCTGGGTAATGAGTCCATTGCCAGGGGTGCGGTTGAGGCGGGTCTTGCCTTTGCCACCACCTATCCTGGGACTCCTTCGTCTGAACTTTCCCTGAATCTCTTCCAGATCTCCCAGGAGACAGATCTCTACTTTGAATACTCGACCAACGAGAAGGTCGCCCTTGAGGTGGCAGCAGCAGCGGCAAATTCAGGGCTCAGGACCATGTGCATAATGAAGCATGTGGGACTTAACGTTGCGGCAGATCCCCTCATGACCCTTGCCTACGTGGGTGTAAGGGGCGGTCTTGTGATTCTAACGGCCGATGATCCTGCCATGTTTTCAAGCCAGAACGAACAGGACAACCGATACTATGGCAAGCTTGCCGGACTGCCGGTGCTTGAACCCTCGTCGGTTGCCGAGGCAAAAGAGATGACAAAGGCTGCCTTTGAACTGTCTGAAACGCTCCAGGAACCTGTCATTTTGCGGACGACCACAAGGATCAACCACTCCAGCGCCTATGTCAGACTTGGACCCATAACCGAACCTGTCACAAAAGGGGATTTCCAAAAGGACCCCTTCAACTTTGTGACTGTTCCTGCTGTGTCAAGAAAACTCCACGTCAAGCTCCTGGAAAACCTTGAGCGTGCACGTAAAATATCGAACAGGTGCGAGCACAACAGGGTCGAAGGTAAAGGAAGTTTGGGAATAGTCTGTAGTGGGGTAAGCTATCTCTATGCCGTTGATGGTGTTAATGATCTTGGGATGGAGGACCGGGTCAAGATTTTGCGTGTCGGTTTTTGCAATCCCATGCCAGATGAACTGATCGTTGATTTTCTATCCGGGTGTGAGCGGGTTCTGATTGTTGAAGAGGGCGAGCCCTTTTTGGAGGAAGCCGTCCGATCTATTGCCCAGACAGCCGCCATTACCATTCCCATCAGGGGCAAGGGTGAAGGGCTGTTTTCACGCCTTTACGAGTTTGATCCCGCCATGGTGAAAAAAGTCATGGCCGATTATTTTGGAATCGAATACACTGGAAAAACTGCCGTGGACACGGCAGGATTTCCAGAGATTCCCCAGCGCCCGCCAAATCTTTGTTCCGGCTGCTCCCACAGGGCCACCTTTTACGAGGTAAAAAAGGCTGCTGGGGATATGGACACCATTTGTCCCTCTGACATCGGGTGCTATACCCTGGGCTTTCTGCCTCCCCTTTCCACAGGCGATTTTGTGCTTTGCATGGGTGCGTCGGTAAGTTCCGCCTGCGGGTTTTCAAAAGCAACCGATAAAAAGGTGATCGCATTTATCGGAGATTCCACCTTTTTCCATTCGGGCATGACAGGTCTTGCCAATGCGGTTTTCAACAACCACAACTTTACGCTTGTGATCCTTGACAACGGCATAACTGCCATGACCGGCCACCAGCCCAACCCCGGTGTTGACATGGGGCTTTACAATCTCGAAGGCTACAACCGCATTTCCATTGAAAATGTGGTAAAAGCCCTTGGGGTTGAGCACATCACCGTCATCAAACCGTTCAAGGTGAAAAAAAGCATTGAGGCAATCCGGACGGCCCTGGAGTTTAAGGGGGTTTCCGTTATCATCTCAAAGGAGGCATGCGCCCTCCATGCTCGCAGCCTCAAGATTTTAAAACCCCGGGCCTTTACCGTGACCGACCGCTGTAAGAACCACCGGGACTGCATGGATTCCATCGCCTGTCCCTCATTTTTTATAGAAAACAACAGGGTTAAGATCGATCCAAACACCTGCGTAGGCTGCGCCCTTTGCGCCCAGATCTGCCCGGAAAACGCTATTGTTCCCCTGAAGCCTACGAGGTAGTGGGTAGTGGGTGATGGGTAGTGGATGGATGCAGGGGCTACCTTGTGGTTGCCTTTTTTGGGGGCCACAATTGAAAAATTAAGGAATGTTGAATATGGATGTAAAACGATTGATCATGGTGGCGGTGGGCGGTCAGGGAAACCTGCTTGCCTCAAAGGTGCTGGGCGAGGCTGCCCTTATCTGCAAGGTGCCGGTGAAGATGAGCGAAATACATGGCATGGCCCAGCGGGGTGGGGTGGTGGAATCGGCCCTGGTGTTTGGCGATGCCCAAAGCACAATTATCTCCGATGGTGATGCAGATCTGCTCCTGGGGTTCGAACCCTCGGAAACCCTGAGGGCCATGAACCGATGCAACAGCAGTTCAACCGTGATAACCAACCTTGATCCTGTTCCCCCCTTCACCGTTGCCATTGGCAGGGGCGTTTATCCGGATATGGGAACCATCAAGGCCCTGATCCGGGGGCGGACCGCCCGTTTGATAGCCTTTGACGCCATGGCCCTTGCAAAAGAGGCTGGAAGCCCCATGACCATGAACATTGTCCTTGTGGGGGCGTTGATACAGACCTGCGCCCTCCCCCTGACCCGGGAGAGCGTTGAGAGGGCCATTGAGACTCGGACCAAGAAGGCCTTTGTGGATATGAACCTTGCGGCCTTTGACCTTGGATTTAAGGCGGCTCAACAGGAGTGATAGTCCATGCCGGTTTTTGAGTACAGGGCGCTTGACCGCCGGGGTAGGAAAAAGACTGGTATTATTGACGGGGAAAGTCTCGTCTTTGCACGGACGAAACTGAGGGAAAAGGGCATCTATCCAACGACCATGGTCGAGGTTGGTTCAGAGGGGTCAGGGGGCGGCAGCGGTTCCGACTCCTCCCTTGCCGGGCGTTTTTTCTTTGGCCGAATCAGTAACGGGGAACTTGCCATGGTGACCCGCCAGCTTGCAACCCTTCTTTCCGCAGGGTTTCCCCTGATTTCAGCCGTGTCAAGCCTGGTTGTTCAGACAAGGTCAAAACCCCTTAAAAAAGTCCTCTCGAAGATCAAGGGATCCATTGAGGAGGGAAAGAGCTTTGCCGAGTCCCTGGCCATGTATCCATCCCTGTTTTCGGCCATCTATGTCAACATGATCAGGGCCGGGGAATCGTCGGGAACCCTTGAACTTGTGCTTGAGCGTCTGGCAGACATCACTGAAAAAAGAGAAGCGACCAAGAAGAAGATCCAGTCAGCCCTTGCTTATCCTCTGCTCATGGCCCTTGTGGGAGCCATGGTCCTTCTATTTCTTCTGGCCTATATTGTGCCCGGCATCATCTCAATCTTTTCCGATATGAACCAGACTCTGCCCGGTCCAACCCTGTTTCTCATTGCCATCAGTTCGTTCTTGAAGCGGTTCTGGTGGGCGGTTCTCCTGGTGCCCGTTGTCTGTGGCGTTGCCCTCTATTTTACGGCTAAAAACGAACGGGGCGCCTATTTGATTGACAAGTCTCTTTTTTTAACCCCAAAGCTCGGGGATCTTTTAAAAAAGATATCAGCCGCAAGGTTTTCAAGGATTCTATCTTCGCTTCTCGCCAACGGCGTTCCCATGATGACCGCCCTGTCCATCTCCAGGGCCACGGCCGGCAACCGGGTTATCTCGGCCATCATCTCCCGGGTTTCAAAGCAGGTGGAGCAGGGCGGAGAATTAGGCGTCTCCCTTGGTGCTGAAAGGGTCTTTCCCACCCTTGCCGTCGAGATGATCAAGATTGGGGAAAAGAGCGGTCAGCTTGAACGGATGCTCGAAAAGACGGCCGACCTTTATGAGAGGGAGGTGGAAGGCTCTGTGACTACCATGACAGCCCTTTTAGAGCCCCTGATCATTCTTGTGATGGGGGCGGTGGTCGGTTTTATCGTTCTTTCGGTCTGCCTGCCCATCTTTGAGATGAACCAGCTTGTTAAGTAGTCTTTTTAATTACTCCCTATTTTATCACTTTCAAGTACGCTAACTTTGCTCTTCTGCGGTTGCAGCTGTTTGCGACCCGTAGCAAGAGCATTGTTGGAAACCCCTATTAATTCTTAGAATGCTGTTTTTGGGGTCGAAAACCTTAGCCTAAGACAATTTTAAGGGTGTTTGTCTGTTGATTTGAACCATACAGAATTTACAATCTGTTTATCCAATAATTCGGGCGCCGTTTCTGGTGCATGATTGCAACAATAATGATTTCATCGGAGTCAATTTTATATAGGATGCTGTATGGGAAACGGGGGAGAATACGTCTGCGGATCCCCTTGTCAATAATCGGCCATTTTTCTGGATCATCTGATAGGTCAAGAACAGCAATTTCGATGATTGAGATGAAATCGTTTCCTAATTTTGGAACACGTGCTTCATAATAAGCTGCAGCGTCAAACATCTCAATCTCAGCGGGAGAAAGGAATCGGATTCTTTTCACTGAATTCCCTTTAACCTCTTTCTCGCATCACTGAACACGGCCTCGGCCTGTCTGCTTGGTATCGTTCCAGCTTTGTAAGCTTGATACCGTTTATCCGCCTCTTGGACCCAGAGTTCTTCACACTCAGTTTCATCCAGTTCGTCAAGGCTGGAAATTAGACTTTCGATTAATGCTGCACGATCTTTTAGCGGCATATTCTTGGCCTTATTTTCAAATTCTTCTAATATGGTAGGCATATCCAGGCTCCCTTATTTAATTTAACTTCACTATCTTCAAATTTACACATTATTTAAAAACAAGACAAGCCGATTCATCATTATCCGTTTTTTCAATGATTTTTTTAGAAGATCCATTTTGATATCAAAACGAGGCTTTTAACGCCTAAAGCACCGGTGCAGCTTTGCTGCATCCGGTGACTTTACTGGTGTACGCCCGGCATGGGCGTGAACTTATGGGGTGTAAGTCCCCTATACGTGAATCCTGTTGATGCATATAGCATTAGCAGAAGTATTAGCCGAAAACAAGGGCGGAACCGCAAGGGACCGTCCGAAGGAAGTTGGAGTGCAAAACTATGAGCCGACGAACAGAAACAGCATATAAGGCCCAGTCTCCGGGTAAGTCAGCAGGTCTGCCCTTTAGGGTACAACATGTCGAAGCCCAGGATTCAGGAGACAGGGTAAATGCTGCGGTTGTGTAGTGAAAGTTCACGTTCTTATCCGGGGAGATCTGTTTCGCATGCTGTGAAACTTACTGTAGCAACTCCCGGATTGGATCTACCGGGAAACAAGATCCAGGCATCATCGGCTGTTGTCGACGGTGATGAGTCCTTTATGGAAACACGAACAATGGGCAGCAAACTACGGTAAAGCTTCATTGCGCCTGGCAGGGTAACTTGTCGAGTGATGAAACAGAAGTCGGCAGAGGCCATAGTAGTCAAATGCCGGGGGTAATGCCCCGGACATGGTGAAGGGCTGAACATCAAGAAGAGAATTAGGTATCCATGAGCTTTGTGCATACGGTGAACCCGAACGGGGGAGTAGTGTTCAGGCGCGTTGTGGAAGCACCGTTCTCAAACGATTCATTACCCGGCTACGGCCCGGTAGTCTTGATGAACCGCCCTATGCGGACCCGCTTGTGGGGTGGTGTGGGGGCTGGGGGAGAAAAACCCCCGGCTACCCGATTGAAACGGTTATCAATTTTCCCGCAAAATCGTTTTGTTTGGCTGATTCAAAAACTCTGTGCTCTTTGTGCTCTCTGCCTTGCCCGGCGTAGCTCTTAGCGGAGACGGGTGGGAAAAATTCAGCGAAGCAAAGAATTATTTATGGTTTCAACATCGCAAATGAGAGTGCGGCTTTAGACGCTACTCTACATTTGTCTTGTTAGCCCTTCGCTTTTACATGCATCAGCTTTGACAACGCATTGTTCAGTTCCGCTTCGTCCTTGAGGGCTTGACTCAAACGCTCCGACAGTTCACCAAGCACCACACGAACACTGCTTGCAATTTCAAGACAGTGTTCGTCTGGTTGATCGTGCAGGCCGTCGCTGAGAGCCGAATGAAGTAGTTATGTCCATTGATCAGGAGAGCCTGTGGCATTGCATCCTTTACGGATGCAAGTGATTTGCTGAATTGTGTCTCTCTCTTGGCGGCTTCAAGTACCGCGATAGTGCCTGCATCCACATTTAGCTTGTTTGCTACTTTGATAATTTCGTCAAGAATTCTATTTTTTTGATTTTCGACGACACGGCGGTAATAGACGAACGCTCCGATACCGAGCCCCTGATTCTCGCAACGTCGCCCTTGCAGGAAAGTCTCTCGATCCGGCCCGATAAGCTTGATCAGTCTTGATGATGTCGGGGGGCCGTAGACGGGCAGCTCACCAAACTTGTAGCACTTGCCAGAGTCGGCATCCTCGTCGCGCCGAGCTGCGAGTGAGAATGTCTTTTCGGTCTTGCGGCAATTTGAACAGATGTAAGATATGTAAAAGAAACTGAACCCGTCATTTTTCACACTTGGCTGCGATGTTTTGCATCGAAAGAACCGTGTGCCGTTGCAGGCATCGTCAGGGCAATGGAGTTGAATCTCCGGAGTCAACAATTTGTGTGATTCGTAACCGCTTGGCCGACGGTCCGTTTCTGTTAGGTCGGAAATCTCGGTAAGTGTAGAAGGTGGGATTGACTCAAGAAACTCAGAGAAGGGGATGGACACCGTTTCTTGTTTCACCTCGGTTTGCTGTTCCTCTGGCATTTTCTCGTCTCCTTTCATCTCGGGCTAACGATAAGGGTAACCGGCGGCAAGGGCTACCATAAAACCAACCGAAAGCGCATCACTTAAAAGCTGCCTCAACCTTAAAAAAGTGCAGGCCCTTGCCGTCGGGTTGACCCGTGGGTTAGGAGGCTTTTGGAGACAAAGGTTTTGCAGGAATTCCTACAACAGTAAGTCCGTTGGGGATATTTTTGGTAACCACCGCACCAGCACCGATTATGCAATCACAACCAACTACTACATCCGGAAGAATAACGCTATTGGTTCCAACCTCAGTTCGGTCACCCACCTTCGTTCTGCCAAGAATTCTTGCACCAGGGGATATTTCGCAGTAACTACCAATGATTGCATCATGGCTGATAATTGCAGCCTTGTTTATCAAAGTTCCCTCTCCAATTTCAACATCTGCCGTTATAGTTGCATGTGATAGAATACAAACACCATTAGCGATGTTGACTCCAAAATCACCAATTAGTGCATATTTTGAGATAATGGAACAAAGCTTCCCACCAAGCGAAATGGCTTTTTCGGAACAGAATTTGCGAGCTTTCTGGCCACCAACGCCGAGAGCAAAATCGGGTGATGTTTGAGCGAAGTGTTCTTGAAGAGCCTCCCATGACTTGATGACTTTAAAACGTCCATAAAGAATATCTGGTGTATCTTGGTTGACATTGTCGAATAGATACAAATTTTCTGTCTTGTCTTGTCTTGTCTTGTCTTGTCTTGTCTTGTCTTGTCTTGTCTTGTCTTGTCTTGCTATTCCATTGCAGAGTGGCAAGCAGTTCTTTCGCCAATCCTTTAGCACCGATAATTACCATTGTTGCCTCCTAACGCTGCAAATAACCGGTGCAAATGGAGCGCAGCGGAATTTGCATCCGAGTTAATTTGCTTTGTTATACACCTTATATTGATTTAAACCACTCCGTATCAATGTAAATTTTTTCAACCATTTCTTTTCTTATTCCGAGGCCCAATTCCTTTAGCTTGTCAGCGAGTTGGTCTCCATCAACTAGATCGATTGGTGGTGCACCATCTCTTGTGGCTTCTCGGATAGCATCACGAGTGAAAGTACCTGTTGTGATAAATAGACCCTTGTCAGCTCGCCCTATCATTGCGCCTCTGAAGTCACGAATATCTGAGGCAGTAACAGTACCCTTATATTTCTTGCACTGGAAAATAACGTGAAAACTTAGCAAGCCACTTAATCGCATTATGCCTTTACCGTCGATTCCACCATCCCCAGAACGACCAGTTACTTCAACTTGTACAAAGCCAGATTCCCTTAGAACCCTTTTTGCCAATCTTTCAAAAGCATCTGGAGATATTTCATGTATGAGGACATGATGGAGGGTACTACGCCAAGACTCAGCCTCATCTGGAATTTCAATATCTGTTTCTGCATCTTCTTCAGGCAATTTTTCCTTTTCGATGGCTTCTTTCTGCCTTTTGTGTTTGTCTCGTACTGTTTTTACAACAATTTGAGGATCAACCGATTTCACATCACGTTTTTCGGGAACAATTGCCCAAATACCTCTATCTGAATTTTCCAATAAGCCATATTTTTTTAGATAGGTGCGTGCCCATGCCAGACGATATTCAATTTCAGTTTGACTGCTTTTTTCTGGGTTATGTGGAATGTTCAATACGTCTTCTGGTAGGCCTGACAATTCTGAAACTTTTTGCGCGATCTCTTCGATGGAGCCAGAGCCGCCTAATTCATGAAGAGCCTTAAGGAGTGGATTCATGAGTTCATGGTATTTCGGCATCTGGCTATTACGTTTCATTGACTTTCTACCTCATTTGTTAATGTATAACGGTCGAGGTCAGCCGCGCGCGGAGCGCGTCGGCTGGACCGATTTGTTAGCGAATTGTTCTTGCATCGCCGTCATTTGCTCGTACACCTGTGGACGTTCCAAATGAACAGGGCCACCACACCAACGAATAAGGCAGCAAGCGAAAACGCAACCAAACCTCTGAATCCATCTCGTAGTTCGGGATAGGAAGCTTCCAAGAATGGTTGAATCACGAGGTCGGCCAACCCGGCGGCCCCTACGAATCCGAATACGACCGCTAGCCAGCGGTCGACTCTAGATCGGTTTTTGTCAGCTCTGTATCGCCGTTCATCCAGATGCCACCGCGCCTGCTCCTTGCCAGACTCGATGAGTCCTGTTGTTCCAGTTGCCGTCATCAAGTACGAAAGGGCATCTGTAATCTCTCCCGCTTGGCTGGAGTTATGGATAACAGAGTCGGCAGATGCAAGCACCTCATACGCCCCAATCAAATCCTGGTCGGAAGGTGGGGAATTGGCGGTTGCACACGCGCGGGCTATTCGCATGTTGTGATATTCGAAGTGCTCTGCTCTACCCTGATTCTCCAATAGCTGAGCCCTTGTTGTTGAGTCTTCCCACGCGTCATCGGGCGAATCATTTGGTCTCAGCCACGTCCAAAGGAGCAATGCTCGATTAGCGTGAAAACAGTAGTCGCCGAAAACCCGCAAATCGGACGGGAGCACGGGTGGGTCAGCCACTTCGGAGGATCGCATCAGTACTCGGGACAATGATGGACCGAACTTCTTCAGCAGCACCTCCTTGGAGCCCGGCTGGTCACGAAAACGCATCAACGAAATCGATGGGTGACCTTGCCATAGCAGAACTTGCCGCAATCGCTCGCTCTTCTTTCCGATTCCTGGCACGACAAGACCTGCCATGGCATTGACATAAAGGGATCGACAGAGATCAATCGTGGCCTCCCATTCATCCTGTTCTTCCGATCCGGCGATTTGGTGCAGAGTCCAGGTTTCCTCGCCAATCTCAAAGTCTCGTCCTTTTTTTCCGAGTGATTCTTTGAGCACCAACTGACTTTTGTGGCGCATCTCCTTCAACAGTTTCTTCGACTTTCGTCCGACGACCTCTTGTCCGCCAATTGACAACTCTCTCTCGAACGCATCGGGGATGACCTGCTCAGCATCTAGGCGTTGGAGCTCCGCATGAACCCACACTCGATCGAAATACCGTTGGTAAATGTTGACGATATCCGAGACAAAGTCCGCTTCACTAAGCCCGTCCCATGTAGTGTCTAGCTGGAAACTTAGGATCACGATACCGTCAGAAAACACCTTGAGCCATGGGTAGATGAGGAGAGTCATGTCCTCCTGTTCCAGAACCAAGGGAGGTAGGGCCGCACGGATATGAGGCGCCATTTGTCTTGCTTCGGGGCTCTCGATGCGTTGTTCATGGAATGAAAGTTCCAGACAAATGGTCAGTTCCTTAACTGCGCTGCGTGGCAAGTCATCGCTGAACTTGACCGTCCATCCCGAATTCCATTGCCGTCCTTGTGGGCGCAGCCATTCAAATTGAACGTCACCTTCGTCATCAAGATAGACGCACTTCAAGTCTGAGAAGCAGACAGTCCGAGCCATCCCAGACTTGAGAAGTTTCGCGGCAGTCTTAAGGAGATTCACGTCGGCGGTCACGAGGCCTACAGTGTAGTTGTAGAAGCAATTGACCTGGCGAACCTCCAATTCATTCTTGCAGCTCTTCATCGACTAGTTCTCCGTTCTCCGCGTATCAATGGCACCGTGTCAACTCGCAACTAAAAGCGTTTTATCAATAGTCCCGCTCTCAAAGAGGCAAGACTGTTGGATTCCAACATACTGTTATTTACTCTGAACAGGTTGATTTGGCAAGCGGGATTATTGATAAAATGTTGTTGAACAATGCCGCGAACCTTGGCCGAAAACCTCTGTTTTTGCTATGGGGTTTATATCGAGTGCTATCTGGTTCTGCAAGGAAAAATCGGTGTATTTTTTGAGGGGAATCATTATTATTTGGGCTTTTTTATGCTGCATATCTCCTGATTCTTTGATGCCCGAAGGAAAAGTCACTTTTGTGTCTGTTTCAAGGCGCACGCCAAGTGTATGGGTTGCTACCTTTTCCTTTATCACAAGTTGTTTCAGGTCAAAGGCCGTGTTCAAGAGGTATTCCAGGCAGACCCCTTTTTAATGGGAAGGATATAATCCATATATTCAGGTAATAGTTTATACAGCCTTGCCAGGCGGCCTTTTCCACATTTGGGGCATGCTTTGATATTGATGCCCGTAAGTCTTTGCATCATATCTTCCAGGGATTCAATATCTGGCTGGGTAAAATCCCGATCACCATCGGGTACCAGTTCTCTGATTTTTTTAATGTTGCTTTTTTTGTACCGGGGAGACAGAAAACCAAAGTGCCGGATTTTCTTAAACCCCCTGGGCAGCACATGGAGCAGGAACCTGCGGATGAATTCAGTGGCATCAAGCGTCATTTCTTTTATAGTGTTATTTTGTGCCCGGTCTTTCCAGGTAAAAACAACTTTCTCATTTTCAAAAGATTTGATGCGGTAATTTGAGATAGCCACTTTGTGCGTGTACCTTCCGAGGTATTCAAGGACTTTTTCAGGCCCGGAGCAGGGTGTTTTTGCATGACCGGACCATTTCTTCTTCCCAATGGTTTTTATCAGCCGATTAAACCCAATGGCAGATCCATATTTCGCTGTTTTGCCGGGGAACTTGAGTTCGCCTGCCTCATATAATTGCCTGAGGCCTTTGATGTAAAGGGTTTTGAATGCCTTAACCATTGACTGTGTCCTGAAAAGATAGTTTTTTTTGGACGGAGTCCAGGTCTCCCGGTCGTTTGACAGCACACCGCCGGGAACCAGGCAATGCAGATGAAAATGGTCCAGCATTGTTTGGGACCAGGTATGAAGCACACCGATGAATCCGGCCTGGCCCTGGAGCCGCCACTGGGGATCAGCGGTAAATATTTTGATCATCTGATTAACCGAAGAGAACAGCAGGTTCAGCAAGAGTCTCATATTGCACAGGATGATCGGGTTCAGGTCATGGGGAAGTGTAAACACCAGGTGATAATATGTAGCGGGCAACACCTCGGATTGACGATTGATCAGCCACTTTTCCTTGGTGATCGTCTGGCACTTGGGACAATGCCTGTTCCTGCAGGAGTTGTAGGCATTTTGCTGGTGGTTACAATGCGTGCAAAATTCAACATGACCGCCCAGAGCGGCTGTCCGGCAGGCAACGATTTGATTCATAACCTTTACCTGGGCGTGGGATGCGCTGTGGGTGTTTAAAAACTGTTTTCCTGAGTGTTTAAAAATATCGGCGATGTCATGTTTTGGTTTGCTGCTTTCAGGGCAGCGGTCAGTCTTCATTGAATCACCATATCCAGAGGACTGACGACCTTTGATATGGTTTCATTGCTGATGTGAAGATATTTGGCCGTTGTCCGTATGGAACTATGCCCCATCAGCCGTTTAATGACATGGGTGCTGGTCCCGTGCTCCAGAAGGTGTGTTGCAAAACAGTGGCGCAAGGTATGGATGCCTTTGCCTCTTGTGATCCCGGCTTTCTTTTTCGCCTTGTAATAGATTTGTTGTGCCGTTTCAATCGGCATGGGTTTTGTTTTTGTTTTACCAAAAAAAAGATATTTTTCCGGCCGGTATTCTCGCCAGTATTCTTCCAGAGCTTTCAAAAGCTGCTCAGACAGAAGTGTGTATCGGTTCTTTTTTCCTTTGCCTTGCTCAATCCGAAGCATTTGCCGGGATCTTTCTATGTGAGACGGTTCAAGTTTGACCACCTCGCTGACCCGAAGCCCTGCACTATAAACCGTTAATAAAAGAGTCCGATGTTTGAGATTGGTGCAGGAAAAAATCAGTCTTTTTACTTCATCTTTGCTCAGGGCAAGACAGATCTTTTTTATTCTTGGTCGGGGCGGTAAAGACAGATTAATGTCCCTTTTCAAAATACTTGTGTAAAAGTGTCTGATCCCCGAAAAGTGGACATTGCATGTGTTCCAGGCCAAGCCCTTTTCTTTGAGCATATACAGCAGATAATCCTGAACCTGATCATCGGTCAAAAGATCAGGTGATCGCCGGTAATACTGGGCAAGTAATTTTACCGCATTGATGTAAGCTGTGCTTGTTTTGGGTGAGTACCTCCGAAGGATAAGATGATTTTCAAATTTACGTCTGAGTTCCGTCATGTTGGCCTCCTGAAAATTAGGGTTAATGTTCAGGATATGATGGAACAACAAGGATTAAATATAAAGGGGAATTATACGGTTAGGGAGGGGGCGGCGGCCCTTCTCCGCGCAGCGGTTTTGTTCAACAAGTTATTGTGTGGTTCTGTGTATCTTGCAATTATTTTATAGTTTAACAATGAAAAAAAAAGTCAAGCATAATAATCCTAACTGGATAACAAACGAATTTGAACATTATCATAATTTGATATCATCATGATCAAAGTACCTGAAGCGCTTCAGAAAAAATATAATCTGCTGTTGATGAACAGTGATATTGCACAGGATCAATACGGCCCTTGCAAAAAATGGCTTCGATTTTACCTGAATTTTTGTAAAAAATATTCCCATGCATATGCGGATGCAAAAAGTCTTTTGCTGTTTCTGGAAAAACTGCAGAAAAAAAAGCAGACTCCTTCCCAGCAATCCCAAGCAAAAAAAGCTGTGGAATTATATTATTCCGGGATAGAAAAAACGGATAGCCCATCAGAAAATTCAATTCCCCTTGATAAAATCCATGAAGACATAAAAAGGTTTGAATCAAAGACAATTGAAGATCCTTGGCGTATTGCAGTGAATTCGATAAAAAATGAAATTGAACTTCGGCATTATTCAAAAAAAACATTAAAGGCCTACACCCTATGGGCTGAGAAATTCCGATATTTTACAAAAGATAAATTGCCGGAATCTTTAACACCTGAGGATGTTAAAGATTTTTTAACCTTTTTAGCTGTAAAGAAGAAAGTATCAGCCTCTTCCCAGAATCAGGCCTTTAATGCGCTGTTGTTCTTTTTCAGACATGTATTGAAGAGAGAGTTTGGAAAAATAGAAGGCGATTAAATGGGCGGTACGAAAATCAAAGCTTTTAAAAAGAGCCTCAGCCCACACCTTTCGCCATAGTTTTGCAAGCCATTTGTTACAGGCAAATTATGATATTCGTACCATTCAGGAACTTTTAGGGCACAATGATGTTCGAACCACAATGATTTATACCCATACCGTCCAATCAAGAACAATTAAGGAAACAAAAAGCCCCTTGGATTTATAGAAATTTAAGCCAATGGGGATTTTATATATAGTCCCCGGCTTATGTTCTGGATCTCGTTGTTCTGCTTTGCCCGATACAGGATGTTTCGGATTTTTGTATCGTTGATTCCTGTGCGTTCTTTTATCTCCTTGAATCCGATTCCTTTAACTCGCCGTCGTTTTACGATTTTTACAATGGTCTCGTAGTCTGGATCTTTTGTCATTGGATTTGTTTGACTTTTGGTCTTCTGATTGTTGGTCCTTTGGTCGTTATCCCCAGGGTCGTTTGTTTTCTTTTTTATGGGTACGGCCTTTGGTATTGAAATATCCTCCATTTCAATGCCAAAGGCGGATGAGAGATCGGCATTTCTAATGATTCGTTTGGAGCTTTTTGATCCGCCCGTTGACCTGGCCGTTGATCTGGCCCGTTCCAAAAGAGAGTCTGCCTCATCTTTCAAAGCCTGTGACACAAGGGTTTCCATCTTGACCCCCCTGAGGGTGAAAAAGAGTGAGGGATCATTGTCAAGTCTTGCTCCGACGCCGTAGAGGGTTGCCGCCACATGTTTACACATGTATGCGCTGTCCGGGCACGAGCAGCGGAATTTGATCGCAGAGGGGGAAGGGAACATACCGTTTTTTGAGTGGGTTAAAAGACTCTCCATGGACCTTGGAAGCTTGCCGTCCACAAGATCTCCCAGGGAGTCGATCTTTCCCTGGCATTCCTTTACAATGGTCGCCCATACAGTGGGTTTAAGCTTGTCGATGGTTATCTCGACCCTGTAGGGGATGGAGGTGGAGCCCTGGACAAGGGAGATGATTTTACCCGGTTCGATTTTAAGGTCGAGGACAGCACCGTGGCGCACATAGGAGCGTCCCCTTCCGATTCGGTTGGAATAGTCTGCATACCCTTCGAGGTTTTTGTTCCAGGAGATGCCCCACCAGGAGTTAGCAAGCTTTGTTCCCTGTATCTCTACTGGGGCAATGTCTGGATTTTTTTTCTTGAGTTGCTCTATCTTTCGGGCAGCCTTGGCCTGTCTCTGGGCAACGCTTACATATTTTGGATAACCATAGCTGTGACGACTCATTTTGGGTGCGACTCCTGGGGTTGGTGTTTATGGCTTATTCTTTTTGGTTTGATATAGTCTATTTGATGTTCTGGAGTTAGATCTTAAGGGTGAACAGCTCCAGAAGTTCATTATTGTTCATCTCGGTGAGCCATGCCCCTTTGGTGTCCGAGGCTGAGATTATCTGGTCGGTCAGCGCTTTTTTTTTCTCGATCATCAGGTCGATTTTTTCTTCGATGGTGCCCCTTGTGATGAACTTGTGGACGAGCACCTTCCTGGTCTGGCCGATGCGAAAGACCCGGTCCGTTGCCTGGTTCTCAACGGCCGGATTCCACCAGCGGTCAAAATGAATAACATGGTTGGCCCGGGTTAGGTTGAGACCTGTGCCGCCTGCCTTGAGAGAAAGGACCATAAAGGGAAGATAGGCTTTGCCCTGGAAGTCTTCAATGGCCCGCTGCCTTATCTTTATGTTGAGACTGCCGTGGATTACGCACCCACGAGCCTGGAATACGGTTTCTAAAAATGCTGCGATCGGAGCCACCATCTCTTTAAACTGGGTAAAGACAAGCACCCGTTCTCGCTTTGCATGAATGGTCTCACATAGTTCGCCAAGCCGGATAAATTTGCCGCTTTCCTCCGGAGCAAAATCGCCCGTGCCAAGATATTGGTCTGGATGGTTGCAGATCTGCTTGAACTTTACCAGGGCCGAAAGGACAAGGCCTTTTCTCTGTATGCCCTGGTCGCAGGATTCGAGCCGCTGCTTAAGTTCGTCTATAAAGTCGACATAGAGCACCTGTTGTTTTTTGGACAACTGGGGAAAGGTCTTCATCTCCACCTTGTCCGGAAGATCGGGCACAATGGTTTTGTCCGTCTTCATTCGTCGCAATATATAGGGAGCGACCACCTGTTTTAAACGCCCATAGCCTTCCGGGTTATCCTTAAGAGCCTTTGAAAAACGCTTGAACTCTGCGGCTGTCCCTAAAAGTCCAGGGTTAATAAAATCAAACAGGGACCAGAGGTCTGACAGGGCATTTTCAATGGGAGTTCCGGTCATTGTTATCCGGGTGCGGGATTGAAGTTTTTTAACCGTTCTTGACTGTTTGGTCGCCGGGTTTTTGATGGCCTGGGCCTCATCAAGTATCAGGGTGCGCCAGTTAACATCCGCCATCCATCGGTGGCGCTGGACCATGGCGTAGGTTGTTATGACGAGGTCAGAGCCCTGCCATTGGTTTGGTTGGTTGGTTTTATTCTTGGTTCTGCTATTGGTTATGGCCCCTGCCTGTTTCTGGTATCCCGGATGGGCCACATAATAGTTCAGGTCTGGTAGAAATTTGTGGATTTCATTTTCCCAGTTTGAAATAAGGGAGGCGGGCACCACAAGTAACGATGTCTGGCCGGGTTCTCGTGTCTTTAACGCGCTTAAAAGGGCGAGGATCTGAACGGTTTTGCCAAGGCCCATGTCATCGGCAAGGCAGGCACCAAACCCAAGGGAATCAAGCGAGGCGAGCCAGTTAAGTCCCTGCTGCTGGTAGGGGCGAAGGTTTGCCGTGAATCCTTTGCCGCAGGATGTTTCAGCGATGGATTCAGGACGGCTGAGTTTGGAAATAACCTGTGCAAGCCAATCCCCGTTGGATATTTTGACCTGGGTTAAATCGTTAACGGAGCCGAGTTTTTCCGGGTTAAGCTTGAGCCTCAGAGCCTCTCCAATGGTGAGCTCGTGGCCATCGGCCATCTCCATGGCTGCGGTGTAGGCGGACAACAGACCCTCTAACTTTGCCGGGTTCACCTCTACCCAACGGTTTTTGATCAGGGCAAGTCCCTGGCTCTGGGCTAACAGCTCCCGAACCTCGTCGGGTGAAACTGGCTCATTTCCGATAAACAGAGTGGCATCCAAATTGATCAGGGCGTTCATACCCACAAGCGAAGGTTCCCTTGTACCAAGGCTTATTTTAAGCGACGGAGCGGCACTTTTTTGTTTCCACCAGTCTGGAATCCGGCACAAAATTCCGCAATGCTCAAAATGGGTAACCTGTTTGAGGAACTCAAAGGCTTCGCCTGTGGTCCATGCCAGGTGGTGAAAGAGCTCGCCAGTTTCGATCATCTCCCCGAGCAAAGGGCTTTCAGATGCGGCCCTGTGGACCGTGGTCAGAAGCTCGAGCATCTTCTGCGGCTCATTCTTGTACTCTTCCAAAGCCCACTCAAGGGGTCTGTGTTTGCCCGAACCTGTGGCAACCTGGGTGTAGGTGGCTAAGAACTGGAAGGGGTAGTCGGAATCTTTACTCTCCACCAGATGGAAATAGACCCGTCCCGTCAGATGGATGTGGGGGCTAAGGCGGCCGAGATATTCTACGACCGTTCCTTTGTGCGCCTTTATCGCCTCGGCAAATGCCAGGTTGAGATCCCTCCATAGATCAATCAGGAGATCAAGATTAAGGTGTTCAGACCCTACCATGGGAGGGGCTTGCCGTACAAAGGCTTGGAGATCCTGGTCGGGGCATTCAACCTTTATTTTTTCCCTGAGGGTCTCAATGTCAGGCTCTTTTCTGAGCTCTTCCAGAAATTTTGCTCCGAGGGTTCTGAAGAAATCAAGGGAGGGGGTAAGGCTGATTCCAGGATCAGACGATCCGAGAACGATCAGCCATGCATTTTCACAGCTGTTTTTTTCTGGTATCGGTATTGAAAGTTCCGGTGTATGTATCCCGGTGTATAGATCGTAGATCTGCCTGCTCAAGAGGAGTTGCCGCTTGCCCGTTTTTTGTCGGGCATTCTCCCAGGTGAGGACAAGTGTGGCGGGGAAAAGGATCTCGACGTTCAACTCTTTGGATTTTTCAGTCTTCATTTTCAAAGGGGTGGATCAACCGTCCGCTCCAGCAGCTCAAGGTTCCTCTGGTGAGATAGAAGGTTGAACTTGTGGGCGCTTGATATGGAGCCGTAGATGTTTCCGGCATAGAAGCCAGCCTCTACAAAGGCGATTGCTCCGCCAAGGGCGGGGTTCCCATTGTCAAAAGATTCATGGGCCGCAAGGATCAGGGCCGTGTTCAATAGAAAGCTTATAAGGGCATCCTGGTAGCGCTCGCAGTAGAGAAATCCCATACCTGGAAAGACCGCCGAAAGCCCCGCTATAGTGGGGCTTTTCTTTTTGATTTGCCGAATGGAAGAGATGGTCTCGTTCACCCGATCTTTACTGTATTCCTGGGCCCTGGCGCTGGTGATTTTGTTGATATTGATCTCAGCCCTTTCAAGGTCACGGGGGTCCATGCTCTGGGATTGTTTGAGGGCCATCCATCCAAGGGCCGAATGGACCCGGTCCTTGGTTGCAATCTCATCGGTTAAGAGGAGCAGGTTTTGGAGAACGGTTTCAGCTTTTCCCTCCCTGCCCATTTTCTGAAAAGTTTTGGCCATCATGAAGTAGGATTCTATCACAAGGCTATCTTCGGAAAAGGGAAAGAGAAAGGTTTCAAAGGTCTTTACAGCCTCACCGTATTTTTCCAGGTCATAGTAAGCCTTACCTGTTAAAAAAAGAGCTTCTGGCACCCGTCTGTCCCCGGGGAAAAAATGGGTAAAACGTTTCAGTTCCACCAGGGCCAGGGAAGGGTCATTATCCTTAAAACATTGTTGGGCATATTCATACTGCATATCTGCATCGATATAAATCCCTTTTTTTTCAGATCCAAAGCCAGGATTAACATCCAGAATAAGCAGGGTGAGAAGGATAACAGGTATAAAAAGAAGAATAAAGGGTAGCGGGGGCACAAGTCGGCCGATAGCGGGATTGAGGAAGGTACGGTTCATGGCTCTTTGTACCACCAGAAGTCGTTGGCAGAAACAGGATCAAGAGTCGTTCTTTCTTTGTTTTTTATAATGTCGGGGGATATTCGTGTCTCATCCCTTCCGCACCGGACAAGCCTGTCGCAGGCCATTATCCAGCCCATGAACAGTCCGTGGCGTTGTACTGCCTCCCGGGTATAGGCCGAGCAGGTGGGATGCATGGGGCAGCGATCACCGTCCACCGGGGAGATGAATCGTTCGTAAAAACCAAGGATGGGATGGGACCCTGTTTGCTTTTTTTCAACATCGGGGTTCCCAGCACAGGCAATGAAAGGGGTAATCATTATTAATACAAATATAACCCACACCTCCTGACGTGTACAATGAAGCATAAAACTCGAAAATAGTCGACGGGGGACAGTGTATGGGGGCTCCTGTAACCGCATTTTTGGGCAGCCCCCTGTGGCCGCCCTCTGGGGCGGGCCCGATAAAATCGTACTACTCCTGGGTAACACGGAGCACCTCAGCAACGGTTGTTAAACCGGCCAGCACCTTGTCAACCCCGTTCTGGCGAAGGGTCTGCATGCCGTTTTCAAGGGCGATGGCTTTTATCTGGTTGGAATCAGATGTTTTAAGGATCATGGATTTAAGGGTATCATCGATAACCATTATTTCAAGTATCGCCTGCCTGCCTGCGTACCCCGTGTTAAAGCAGTTTGAGCATCCCCTGGCCTTGAACGCTCTGCACCCCCCAGGGGGGGGATCGCCGATTTTAAGCAGTGCAAGCTCCTGGTCGCTCAACAGATAGGACTCCTTGCAGGTTTCACACAGGATCCTGACCAGGCGTTGGGCAATGACGGCCTTGACCGATGAGGTGATGAGATAGGGCTCCACCCCAAGATCCGTGAGTCGGGTTACGGCCCCTGCCGAGTCGTTGGTGTGGAGTGTTGAAAAGACCAGGTGACCTGTGAGGGCCGATTGTATGGCAATCTCTGACGTCTCAAGATCCCGGATTTCACCCACAAGAATAACGTCCGGGTCCTGGCGTACCACAGATCTTAATCCTGCGGCAAAGGTGACTCCAGTTTTCCGGTTTACCTGGATCTGGCCGACTCCCATGAGGTTGTACTCCACAGGGTCTTCGATGGTGATGATGTTTTTATCCGGAGAGTTGATTACGGACAGGGCTGCATAGAGCGTGGTGGTTTTGCCGCTTCCAGTGGGGCCGGTGACAAGTACGATACCGTTGTTAAGGGTGATCAGTTCTTTTATGGTGGCAAGGTCTTGTTCTGAGAAACCAAATTGATCCAGTTTTAAAAGGGCTCCAGATTTGTTTAAAAGCCTCATGACCAGGCGTTCGCCAAAGGTCGTTGGCACTGTTGAGACCCGGATGTCGATCCTCTGTTCACCTATTTTAACCTCGAGCCTGCCGTCCTGGGGGGCTCGTTTTTCGGCGATGTTCATTTGGGCCATTACCTTGATTCGTGATATTAGGGCCGACTGGATCCATTTTGGAGGGGTGAGCATCTCGTATAGAATCCCGTCGATGCGGTACCTCACCTGAAGGCTCTCCTGGAATGGCTCGATGTGGATGTCGCTGGCATTGGCCTTGACTGATCTTGAGATGATGTGGTTGACCAGTCGTATGACAGGTGCGTCGCTTGTGTCGTCAAGAAGGTCCGCCGTCTGTTCGATCTCCATCATTATGTTGGAGGTGTTTTCCTCCAGGTCTTCCACCATCTGCTGAACATTGTCCGTGCTCTGGTTGTACATGGCGTTAATTGCGGCAAAAATTTCGCTCTTTGGGGCAAGCGCAAGCTCATAGGCGGTAAGGTTGAGGATGGCGGCAAGATCATCCACCGCCTGGAGGTCCGAAGGGTCGTAAATGGCAATGGTCGATGGGCTGTTTTTTCTGACCAGGGGGACCATGATCAGTTTTTTTAAAAAGTGGATGGAGACCTTGGTTGTAAATTCAACTTCGGTGCCCGTGGTGGCAAGCTCGGGTGTGAAGGCAATACCGTAGGTAGCCCCGAGGGCCTCCAGAATGGCTTTTTCCGGAAAAAGCTTGAGCTGAACAAGGGCTTCTGTGAATCGATCCTCTCCACGGTCGTAAATCGCCCCTAGGGCCCTGGCTCCATCCTCATCCACAAAGGTCTTCGTTCGGAGGTGCTCAACAAAGATCTCGACACTCAATTTTTTTCCTCCGGGTTCTTGTAGAGCTTTACGTCCCCCTGGATCACTCCGTCAATGGTCTGTTTTTTGATCTTGTAAAGTTCGGCTGCCTCAAGGGGGTTTTTCACCACCCTGGGGGTTAGAAAAACGTAGAGGTTGGTCTTTTCATCGCCCTTAGAGGTGCTTTTGAACAAATAGGAGAGGCCTGGAATATCGCCGAGGCAGGGCACCTTGTTTTCCGAGGAGGATAGGGTCTCATCAATGAGCCCACCGATCACAACGGTGTTGCCGTCCTCCACGATTAGGGTCGTTTCGATCTTGCGCTTCAGGGTGGTGGGGCGGTCATTGCTCGCTTGATTTGCCGAACTGTCAAGTTTTGTGACCTCCTGGAAGACGGTTAGTCTTACGAGCCTGTCCTTGCTGATCTGGGGAGTTATCTTGAGGGTGATACCCACATCCTTGTACTCGTAGGAACTGTAGGTGTCAGTGCCGCTTTCGGCGGCCGACCGGGTCTGGTAGGGAACGTTCTTGCCGATGGTCAGGGTTGCCTCCTCATTGTCGGTGGTGAGGATCTGGGGGTTGGAGAGGATGTGGCTGTCCTTGTCCTTCTGGTAGGCCTGAACAACTGCTCCGATGGAGGGAAAGGAGAAACCGTTGATTTTAATGCTCTCTCCCATGACGCCCGCGGTAAATCCTTGACTCGCTCCTGTGGCTGCAGCAGCTAAAATGCCGCTGCCCGTAAATCCTCCAAAATATGCTTTCTGATCCTTACCCTTGGAATCTGCATCAAAGCTATCGCCCACCTGCCACTCAGTTCCAAGCCCAAGTCCTGAATCTACATTCACCTCCATGATCAGACACTCGATATAGACCATGGATCTTGGGATATCAAGTTTCTGGATCACCTCTTCTATCACCGGGTAATCTTCCTTTTCCGCCATGATGATCAGGCTGTTGGTGGCCTTGTCCGCCATGATTTTTACGGTATCCGAGATCACCGGAGCTGTTTTTTTCCCTTCGGCTGTCTGGGCGCTCTTCTTTACGGGGATCTCCTGGAGAACCTTGGCAAGGTTTTCTGCCGAGGCGTGCTCAAGGTAGTAGACCCGGATCTTTTCATCGCCCCTGGGAATCTCCTTATCCAGAAGCATCACAAGCTGTTTGAGCCGCTCTGTCTCGATATCGCTTGCCAGGGCCACAATGGAATTTGTGCGTTCATCCGCCACAAACTTCACTACCATGTCAAGGTCTGGTTTGCCCTTATCGGTTTGGCTTCTGGCCATGAAGATGGTCGATAGATTCGTGACAAGTTTGGCCGCATCGGCATTTTCAATGGGAATGACAGAGATCCTTTTCCCGATGCCCATCACATCAACGGCATCGATGATGGTCAACAATCGTTCAATGTTGGAAAGGGTGTCGGTGATTATCAACGTGTTTGTTTCGGGATAGGAAAGGGCTACGCTTCCCTTTGATATGAGTGGTGTGAACAGGATTTTAAGCTCGTTGGCCCCGGCAAATTTCAAAGGGATGATCCGGGTGACGATCCTGTCCCTGGGCGATTCTTTTCCCTCTGAGATTCTGGTGTCAATGTTTTCAGACCGGGCTTCGGGGGACGGGATGATCTTGATTACTTTACCCGCCTCGACAGCGGCAAAGCCATGGATGGAAAGAACCGATTCAAAAACCCCGTAGGCCTCTTTTATAGATATCTTGGAAGGCGAGATGATGGTGACGTTTCCTTTGACCCTTCTGTCCACCACGAAGTTTCTCCCAGTAAGTTCGCTGATGAACTTGATGAATACGTTGATGTCAACGTTGTTAAAGTCGATGGAAATGTGGTTTTCAGCAAGGTTGGCATCGGCAGAATGAGCGGTGGTCACCAGGGGGAAAAGGGATGAAAAAAGTATGATGGCAGCAATTGCCCATTTTGTTGCGGCTGTGGCCCATCTCCTGCTCCGGCCGTGCCGGTTATTGTTGAACATTGTAAACAATCTCCTTTATCTTACCTCGCCTTTTTATTTTGAGATTTGCCCCGGACGCCTGATTCAGGGTCTGGTACAAGGAAAGGGCATCGCTGATGGAATTTAACTCCCTGCCATCAACGCCCATGATTATATCTCCGTTCTTTAATCCGAGTTTTGTGAAAACCGGATTGTTTCTCATTCCGTATATCAACAGGCCGTCGGGTTTTCCACCGGAAAAATGGGGTCGTACCCTTACCTGTTTTGCCAGGGTCTCCATGTCGTTTATGGCATCATCAATCACAGATCGCTCAACGGTTATGGCTGTTTCATCATTGTCAGGTTTTGTCATGGCAGGAGGGGGGGCGGCACTGCTCTTTGTACCTTCTGATTCCATCTTCAGAATCTGATCCTGGCCGTTGTAGGTAAGTATCACGCTGGATCGAAGTATTTGTTTCACAATGGCCCTGGCCACAGTGTCTCCCTCATGGTAAAGCATCTGGGGTTTTGCCTTGTCCTCCTGGATGACTGCAAAGGATTGGCTGCCAATCCCTGCCACAGTGCCCCAGAGCTTGAGATTCAGGGTCGTAGGGGCAAGCTTTGCCTTGTCTTGAATTTCAGGGCTTTTCATTTCAGCCGTGGTGGCGGGCATTATCGCTGCCTTGAAAAGATTTCGCTGGGTGATGATAGTGGATCTATCCTGGGATCTTTGTTGTTGAGCTCCAATCTTTAGCGCATTTTTATCCTCTCTCTCGTGGGTTGATATGGTGGATAGAGTAAAGAACGCATTCTCTATTTTGTCATACACCAGGGTTACGCTAAAATAGATGGCAACTGTTAAAAAGATGAGGTTTAAACATGTAAAAAGAGTTTTCATAACTTAAAAATGGGATTCTCCACGGTTCCTGAAACGGTAAAGGGGATGCCCCCGTTTTTTGTGTCCTGAAAAAGTACTTCAACCGAGGATATGCCGGCAAAGTTTGCAACATGGGAGGGATCGGGCCGGATTTCTCCCTTTAAGTTCAGCTGGCTTTTCTCCATGGGTAACTTAAGTGTTCCCGTGCCTGTAAGGGTTATGGACAGCTTGTCCCCCGGGGCGGAAAACCGGGTAATCTCAAATTGATCGTTGTCCATGGCAGCTGTTATGTCTACATGGGTGAAGGTAAAATCAGAGAACCCCAATGCCTGAACCAGGGGAGTGAGGATCGTAATCTTGAGGTCTGTAAGGTGTAATTCTGCCCTGGTCGATCCCAGGGGTTGATTCTGGGTATATTCAACGGTGCCGCTTAGTTTGAACATTGCTTCAAGATCGATTAAGCCTTTGCTGTAATAGACCTTGGGTATCTCAAGACCTGAAAACTCAGACAACAGTGTCATCGGGGACAGGGCTGTATCGGTGGGTGTTGAGATGGTGCCTTTGACGGTACCGTTAAGGGCAGCTGCTTTGAAGTTGATTTTTCTTGTTGAGCTGAACAGGGTTAAAATGTCGGGTGAAACAACAGCTGAGTCAAGGGAAAACCTGTTGTGATCCAATACGGTTACGACCGGGTTGGCTGTTTTAAATCCAGGAGGGATAACCGGTGTGACGGTAGAAAGCTCCACCTGGATTTTCGGTGTTATACGGTTGATGCGTTCCCCCAGGATGCGGCTCGCCGTTTCGCCTGGAAAGCGAAGATAGGCGATAAGGAAAAACATGGTCACGGCGTATGCCAGATATAGGAAGATGGTCTTGATACGCATCAGGCAGAATCTCCTTTTACAATGGTTTCAGCTTCGACTATGGCATCAATCATTGTATTGTCCCTGCCTGTCTTGGAGAGGGAGAGCGATCTTATCTGCACTTGATTGGACGAACTTTCAACCCCGTTGATGAAATCCACAAACTCTTTGAGGTATAGAGAATCAAGCTTGACTTTGACCATGGACACGGCGTATTCCCTGTTGGCGAGTGTCCTTGACGAAGGTTTCATATAGGCTACATTGTCCTTTACTCCGCTTTGTTCAGCCAGGGTGTCTATAAAGGAAAAAAGGGTGAAATCTGCCCCACGGCCCGAGATAGCAGATCTCTCAGCCCCTGTGCGTCCGGCAAGGATAATGTATTCGCGTTCAAGGTTCATGATTTCTTCCAGGACTATCTTTTTGGAGACAAGCCTCTGTTCAAGGGTTTTTCTCTTTTCAAGGGTAGGCAGGAACATAAACTGAACAACTATAAATGCCATGAGAAAACCTGCACATATGATCAATGCCTTTTTATCCCGATTTGAAATGTTCATATACAACGCATCCTGTTCGGTCTGTTTGGGCTATTGGATAATGATAAATTTAAATCGTACCCTGTTGCCTGTTTTATCTGCCGCCGCACTCTGAATTTCCACCTGCCTGAAGATCTCAGATGCCTCCAGTAAACCCTTGATCCGGTCTATGTCGTTGAAATTTCCCGTTGAACCGGAAAGTACGAGCCGCCTCTGGTTGAGAATCAACCTTTCGATTTCAACGTCAATGGATGGGGGTATCCTGTTGGACAGCTCCCCAAGGATCTCAACGCAACCCTTTTGATCTGTGAGCGAAGCACCAGTCCCTGTTGCTTCCAGTCTTGAATTCTGCCTTATCTGTTCCAGTTCTACTTTCATTTGCATCAGGGGGTCGACGATTCTAGTATTCAGTGGGAAATTTCTCTTGTAAATTTCAATGCCTGCACTGTCAATCATTGTCACTTTATTTTCCAGGTCGTTGATGTCCTGGTTGACCTTGAACATAAAAGAGAAAAAAGCCATCAGAGCAAAGACGAGCAATACGGTAATGTTAGTTGCATGGTGCTTTAAAATTGAATCTTTTGTATAGCGTTCCCGGCAGAAGTTTAAAACAGGCCGGGATGTGGCTTGGGCAACCGCAGCCGCAAGGGCATTGGGATATTCGGGCATGGCGGCCTTTTCAACCGGCCATGGAAGCGTAAGTTCAAGAGCGTTGATAAGGGCATCGGATTCTTGTCCCTGGGAGGTGATGATACAGCGTTCAGGAACAAAATTGCCGCAGGATTTGAGGTTTCCCCCCTGAACTGTCTGGTGTATGGCCTGGATCAGGGTGTCATGACTGTGGGTTTGACCAAGCGAACGCACCTGAAGGATCCTCTGCTCGGATGAAAGGCAGATGGTGGTGTGATCGTTGGAATGATCTATCAGGACAACGGCCTCGTTTTTCTTGTTTGTCCGGGTTAAAACATGGTCGGCTGCCACATACCCCTGGATGGTGATCAAAGAAGGCTGAAGCCCCATGGCCTTGAGGGGGGTGAAGTATGCATCGAGAACGGCATCTGGAACGGATGCCGTGAGTATCGATGTTCCGCTGCCGCCCTGGGCCTTGTCCGGTTTGGTAAAGTCCGATATATAGGCTGTATCGGCCAGAGCCAGGTTGGGTGCCAGCTCAAACGCCAGGACCTGGCGTATTTTTTTGGGTGAGGAAAACGGCAGGGTGATGTTTCTGAACGATACTAGGGACGATGAAATAGATATGGCAACGGCGGAGATTTCCTCAGAGGTTCGGTCAAGGGAGATCTCGTCCACAAGTTTTGAAATGGCTCGTTCAAAGTATGATTCGACGGTTTGATCGCCTGGCTTGTCTGTCTGGGTTGCGGCTTCTATCTGTGCGGTTTTTAGGGATAGCTCTTGCGGGGCAGTATTCTCAAGGGGTGCTTCCAGGGTGCCCGTGTTAATGTCAGAAGGTTGGATTTCAGGTTTGTCAAAGGGTATCACAAGGCTTTTGACCGTTAAAAATTCTTTTGCCTGTTTCTGAACGATAACGGCTGTAATTGAGCCTTTGCCTATGTCAAGTCCAAGAATCGTTCTTCTCATTCTAATTATCCCTTGTCAAACGAATGATTCTGCAAATCCATCGGTTGGTTTCCTTGTCCTTTTCCCTCAGTACAATGGCGGTTGCATCGCTTGTTCTGGTACCGATTGCGGCCGAACACTCCACCTTAAAAACAGTGCTTGAGTAGCGGATCAGACGTTCGAACTGTTTTTCCTCTTTCTCTGTTAGATCAACTACTGTTTTGTACCATCCCTTGTCAAGCGAGTTGACAAAGTCACCCTCGTCCTCTTGTTTTTGAGCCCTGAATTCAACAAGCTCCTGGGCCTGATCCTCCATGCCCGACGGAAGAAGGGCCATGAGGACCATTGCACTGGCAGTGTTGATGTTGATGGTTCCGGGAAACCGGTATCGGTTTTCCTCCACCAGCTGATCATCCATTCCAAACACGGTAAAGTTCTGTTCAAGCATCAGGTCCATACCAATATCCATGTTTTCGAGGAACGGGATTGCCTCACATGCCCCAAGGCCCTCGGACAGTCCTTTGACCAGAAAGAGTTCATCCAGGAGGTCAAAGGGAGCGTTGGTACAAGTGTATGGGGGCTCAAGGGTCTGATAATAGGCTGATTCCGCCCCGGAAATTCCTGTTTCGAGATCATCGTCCCCAGAGTCAAGCCAGTCTTTTAAGGAGTTGATGATTTCGGCTGGATCTCGCTCATCTTCTGATTTGTCAGCCGAGATTATAAGGTCCAGAAGGCGTTCCCAGAGCATTTTCTGATCGTTGTTAAAGGCGTTGCCGGGAAATTCGGAAAGAAGGGCGTTTACCTGTATCTTGCCGAGCTCATCCATAATCGACAGTGTTATGTCACCTGACGGGTATCCCAGCGCTGCGACTGCCTGCTCAATCACCAGGGGGTCGGCCCAGGGCTCCTGAACCGAATCTGTTTCATTTTTATTGGCATCTTCCTCAAGAATCACCATGGCAAGATGTACCCCTGCCATGGCCATCTCCTGTACCACGAATCGGTCACCGAGCACAGAGGCAAGCTCTGTTGAGCGTCCGACCCTTTTTCCCAGTTCAAGACCTGCTGTGGAAAGTACGGCAATGAAGGCAAGGCATACCAGCAGTGCCATGCCCCTGGTGTCGGCCCCAATTGCTCTGGAAGTTTGGGGTTTGGTTGTCATTCTTTTGCCTTTCTTGCAACCACAAGGGGGATTTCAGTCTGAATGATGTTTTTTCTCTTACCCTGGAAATTGTCTTTTGACCACAGGGTAATCTTGACTCTTATGGATGATGGAAGCCTATATCCATAGGTGTCTGACTCCGAGTCCCACTCGTCATATTCATCCCCATCGGCATCTATATAGCTCAATTCAAATCCTGATATGTCGTGCATGAGTACAGGGTCGCAGTCTGTTTGCCTGATCTCTTCAAAGGGCCTCAACCCGTCTGATCTGCAAAGATCAATCCGGTCGTTTTGATACCCCTGACAGGCCTGGGCATGACCTTGTCTGGTTTGATTGACCCTTGCATAATAAGCGATCCTTGCTACTCCGGGAATCTCTTTTGTTCCAAAGCTCAGATGGTTCAGGCTGGTAAAGGTAAGTCTTGAAAATTCAAACCCCGAAACCTGTTCCTTGACCCCATGGAACCTGAAGGGATCCTCGTCTGCTGCGGTTTTCGGGACTTTATATCTTGGGGGGAGGGTGATGTAAAGGGCGTTAAGATCCCTTTCAAGATGGCCCAGCAGGGTGTTTATTCTTTCGTTCCGGTTGAGCGTTTCGGTTACAACGGTTGAGGATGATAAAAAGGCGTTGAACGAGGCAAACAGGGTGGTCATCAACACCCCCAGGATGAGAACGGCAACCAGTATTTCCATGAGGGTAAAGCCTCTATCCGCTGTCAAGGTATCTCCAGGTGGTGGCGGTGAATATGTTGTCTCCATAAGTGATTTCAATGTCGATTCTTTTCAGCCGTTCTGCGGTTTTCTCCGGGATGATTGTTGAATCAAAACTCGGGTAGTCTGAAATCCGGGCTTGCCATTCATAGCCTGGAAACGCCTCTCCAAAATTTCCGGAAAGGGTAGATCCTTGTTTTATATCCCTTTCCGCCATGGTGATGGCCTGTCTGGCAAGCAGGGTTGCGCTTGATTGAAATTTGCCGTATTCAGCAAGGTGAATGGTCGAGGACTGCAACTTGAACAACGAGACAAACACAATGGAAATAAGGGTGAGACTCACCATTATTTCAAGCAGCGTAAATCCCCCGGTGTCTCTTGTATCGGTCATTCTAAGCATTGGTCAAAGGAGATGGAGCTCTCGTACAATTCAACCTTTGAAATAAAGGGTTCGACCATTATGGTGAAGTCATTATCCCCAGCCCTCAGATGGATCAACGCCATATCTGAATACCCCTGTTTGTAAAATCGTATTAAAAACTCATCCGTATATTTATTAGTATCAAGGGGCAGGGGGGGGAAAAACTCAACATTGACGAGCATTGTATTGCCGGAAAATTGAAATGCTCCGGTTTTTGCCTCCCCAGTCTGTTCCTCATCCATGGTCTCATCTGAAACCCAGACAATACCTGTATCAAGGTCCAGGTGCATCAGGTAATCCCTGTTGTCTGTGACAGCTCTTGTCTTAAGGGATTCAATCAGTCGAACGGTTGTGCCCAGGGCCTGGGTTCGTCCTGAAAACAGGTTGAAGTTGTGAAGCTTTGGTATGGCAAAAAAAAGGAACCCTCCCATTATGACAAGAACGACAATCAGCTCAATCAGTGTAAATCCCGTCTCATCCGGATGGTTTCTATTCAAGTTCCCAGCTCTTGATGTCCATATCCTTGCCTTCACCTCCCGGGGCGCCGTCCCCGCCATAGGAGATGATGTCAAAGTCGCCGTTGACGCCGGGGCAAAGGTAAAGATACTCCCTGCCCCACGGATCTTTTGGGATCTTGCCCTTCTCAAGGTAACCGCCTTCGTGCCATTTTGGCGGCACAGGTTCTGACGTGGGCTGTTCCACAAGGGCCATAAGTCCCTGTTCCGTGGTCGGGTAGTTGCCGTTATCCAGCCTGTATAGCTTCAGGGCCGTCTCAATGGTTGCGATGTCCATTTTAGCCTTTACCTGCTTTGCCTCGTCTGTCCTCCCCATGAGCCTAGGCACGATAAGGCTTGCCAGAACACCCAGAATCACAACCACTACCATGAGTTCAATCAGGGTAAATCCCCGCATATCCATTTTAACCCTTGACATCTGAATTGCCTCTCTTGCTTATTGTTCAACGGGTGGTCATCCGACTTCATCCCCGTCGTTGTTTGTTCGTGACTTTAAACTGTAACCTATCATTATTATCTTTTTGAGCAGAAATCACAAGGAAAAAGTAGGAGATTCAGCAATCCTCATTTTGAATAACAGTGTGGCTTGCAGGTTGCTGTCAGCAAGGTATATCTTTTTTCACAAAACCGTGGGTGATGCCACATAGGATCTGCATCCACGACCTTGACCGGCTCAACCCCCCCCGTCCCACGTCCGACAGTTGCACCCATAATATTTTGCAGTCGAATTTTGCTTGACACACAAGCCCTAACGACCTAAATACAGTTCCTTCTCAATGGAGACCTGCTCTTCAACAGCCTGGTGGGGCCTTATCGAGTGACCTGCGGAAACTAAGTTAACCATCGACTTGGCTGGGTTGGATAAGCAGGGAAAACGCCGGAATCTCATGGGGTTTTGGGGCTGTTATATGTCCCATGGGGGCAGGGCATGCAGATGGAGTGAAGATTCAGTTTCCCTGTTTTGTATTGATCATTTTTTCCGGCAGTGTTACTAAAAGTAAAAATTGTCAAAACCTCCAGGGGTGAATTTGGGGTGAATTTGAAACACGAGGAGAAAAATGTGAGATATGCACTCAACCTTATGATTTTTTTTCTAACCGCTTTAATGTTGATTTCAGGAAATGCGTTTGGGGAAACCGTATATGTCAAGGGCGTGATGAAGATCACCATGCGGACAGGACCCGGTGTGGAGCATAAGATTGTTGCCATGGTGGAGTCGGGGGATACCCTCGAGATGGTCGAATTCAATAACGACTGGTCCAGGGTGCGCAACTCTAGTGGTAAAGAGGGATGGGTTCTAACACGCTTTGTAACTACCGATGTTCCGGTTTCCCTTGTCGCAGCGACGCTAAAACGGGAAAATGCTGTTTTAAAAGAGACACTGGATGAGGTCAAGGCAGAGAATGCAGAATTGGCCGGGGTCAAGGCAAAATTTGAAACCCTGGAGAACTCCTATTCAATGCTGAAAAAGGAGGCAGCTGAATTTTTGTCCCTCAAGCAGAAATACAAGGAGATGACTCAGACGTTCGAGGATCAGCAGGATCATATTGCAGCCCTTGAACGACGCCTGGGCAAAGAGGAGATCAAGTGGTTTTTGAGCGGAGCAGGTGTCCTTGTTGCAGGTATCATCCTCGGCATCAGTGCGAGAAGGAAAAAAAGAGGCTCTCTCCTGTAAGTTGGGGTATTCAATTCATGGCTTGTGGGACTCTTTTTTTGCTGCAAACAGGGTGACAATTCCCAAGGTCATGGTTTTCCATTTTACATCGGTAAATCCAGCTTTTGTCATGATTTTTGAAAATTTTTTCCGGGGGGGGAAATTCAGCACTGAGGCCGGGAGGTAGTGGTAGGCATTGGAGTTTTTAGAAAAAAGTGTTCCAATTGAGGGGAGTATCCGTCTGAAGTAAAACAGATAAATCTGTCTGAAAAGTTTATTTTCAGGGGCTGTGAGCTCCAGGACAATCATGGTGCCGCCGGGTTTGAGGACCTTGTAAAATTGTTCTAACGCGCCTTGTCTGTCCATGATATTCCTGATCCCAAAGGCTATGAGAACGGCGTCAAATCGATTGTTTTGAAAGGGCAGGATCAGGGCATTCCCACACACAAGGTCTATGGATTGAAAGCTTTTGTCCTGCTTGATCTTTTGTTGTCCAAGGGCGAGCATGCCCGGTGAAAAATCAGTGCCGATGATGGTTGCCCCTGTTCCGGTCTCTCTTTTAACCGCCATTGTTACATCGCAGGTGCCGCAGGCAACATCAAGAACAGCGCCCTTTGAAGGTATCTCTGCCGCCCGGACCATTTCCTGTCTCCAGTGTACATCCTGTCCAAGACTCAGGAAATGGTTTAAAAAGTCATACTTCGGTGCAATACTGTCAAACATCTCCCGGATAAAATCAAGCTCCATGTTCATCGTTGACAATCCTGATTAGTGAGTTAAATTATGATGATTTTGTAATAGCAGGTATGGGTAGCATATTATCTAAGAAATTTCAATCTTTAACGGAAAGGCTCTGCCGGCAGAACCGGGCAGTGTCTGATTGCGGGAAACATGTCGGGAAAAAGAGATTATTATGAGGTCCTTGGTGCTTCAAGGAATGCTGGGAAAGATGAGTTGAAATCTAAATATCGGAAGCTTGCCATCCGATTTCATCCGGACAAGAATCCGGGCGACAAAGAGGCTGAAGAGAAATTCAAGGAGGCTTCGGAGGCCTACGGGGTTCTTTCGGACGACAAAAAACGTGGTATTTATGATCAGTATGGTCATCAGGGGCTGGACAGTTCGGGTTTTTCCGGTTCTCAAAATTTTGATGATGTATTCTCAAATTTTGGAGATATTTTTGAGAACTTTTTTGGCTTTGGAGGCGGCGGTCGGGGCGGCCGGGGAGCAAGGGTCCAGCGGGGGGCAGACCTTCGATACGATATGACCCTGACGTTCATGGAGGCAGCCTTTGGGGTGGAGCGTGAAGTCGATGTTCATAAGCTTGATCTTTGTGACCTTTGCCAGGGGTCGGGGTGCAAAGAGGGTACTGAGCCTGAAACCTGCGCCCAATGCCAGGGCACGGGTCAGTTCATCCAGAGCCAGGGGTTTTTCAAGGTAAAGACCACCTGTCCCTATTGCCGTGGCAAGGGAAAATCCATCCCCAATCCATGTCCCAAGTGCGTGGGAGCAGGTATGATGGAGGTCACAAAAAAGGTCTTGGTCAAGGTGCCTGCCGGTGTTGATAACGGCTCCAAGTTGAGACTAACGGGGGAAGGAGAGGCAAGCGCAAGCGGCGGACCAAAGGGGGATCTTTACGTTTTTGTCCGGGTGGAGCCCCATAAGCTGTTCAAGCGTGACAACACCAACGTCCTGTGCGTGGTCGAGATATCCTTTGTCCAGGCTGCCCTTGGGGCAGAGATAACCATTCCGACTCTGGATGGTGAACAAAAGCTTACCATTCCCAAGGGAACACAGTATGGGGAGACCTTTAAGTTCAAGGGGCAGGGTATTCCATCCCTCAGGTCTGGCCGCAGGGGAGATCAGATTATCCAAGTGGATATCCGGGTTCCCACCCGGCTGACCAAAAAGCAGGAAGGTCTGCTTCAGCAATTTGACAAGCTCAACTCAAAGAAAATTTCTAATCGGTTGAGAAATCTTTTTAAGAGTATTTAAGGGGACTGGAAGAAAATAATATGCGCATATTGTGCAGGACGTTTAGGCATTCTAATTTTGGATATCAGAGTGGGGGGAATACAAACTGTCACCTGTGGTGTAAAATTAAAATTGCTGTTAAACTGAAGGTGAAATAAAATGTTTGAGTTAAAGGTGAAGACCCATTTTGCAGCGGCCCATAAGCTTGCCATGGTTGGGGAAAAATGTGAGAACCTCCATGGTCACAACTGGGATGTGGAAGTTTATGTGGCAGGTGAACAGCTTAATGAGGCGGGGGTCCTTGTGGATTTTGGTGAGATTAAGCGGGCGGTGAGGAAAATCATGAAGGAGCTTGATCACAAATACTTGAATGAGTTGGAGGTTTTTGCCCATGTGCAGCCTTCATCCGAGCAGATCGCAGTCTATATTGCCAACCAGTTGAAACCCTGTGTGGCTGAGTTTGATCCGCCGGTAAGGGTCTCAAGGGTTTCAGCCTGGGAGTCGGCCAATGCCTGTGCAACCTATATTCCTTCCTAGTATGTGCCCATTAATACCATGAAGAGGACGGTTTAAAAGGTACGGAATGTGGGAGGTTTTATTCAGGTCATGGATCTAGAACCCGGCAAAGGCCATGAGATCATCCCGGGTGATCAGGGCTGATACCTCTTTGACTTCCTGCCTGATTTTATCAAGCCCCCCCTCCTGGCGATCGATGAGCGTTATTACCTTTATAACGTCGAGACCCTCGTCCCTTGCCCTTTGGACTGCTTTTAGGGTGGACCCTCCTGTGGTGACAACATCCTCCAGAATAACAACCTTTTCCCCGGGTTCCACATCTCCTTCAATCCATCGAATCATGCCGTGATCCTTCTGTGCCTTTCGGATGGAAAATGCCTTGATCGGATGACCCTTGAGATGGGAGGTGAAGGCGGTTGCAACCGCTATGGGGTCTGCACCGAATGTCAGACCTCCAGCTGCTGTACACTGGGAGTCTTTTATGGCGTCGAACATGAGGTGACCCACCAGGAACATCCCTTCAGGACTTAAAATGACCGGCTTGCAGTTGACGTAATAACAGCTGGTCTTGCCCGATACAAGGTTGAAGATGGGGGTATCGCTATATTTAAATGATTTTTCCGACAGAAGTGCCAGAGCTCTTTTTTTCATTTGATTTTATCCTTTTATTTTGGTTATAACCGGCAAATGTAAAGCCTTCACTGAAGGAAGAAGCCGACATGCGGGGTTCAGTGAAGGCCATTTGTAAGGAAAACTGTTTTGCAGCACTCCTTGACATGGGCGGGGTTATATCAGTAAATTCCCAATGAGTCAATTATACTAAGGTCTCCAGAAGTATTAAACCATTCAAATGGATAACAAAGATTCCATGATCAGAATGTTCAACGTATCCAAGCGGTACGGCAAAAAGTATGCGGTAAAGGGTATTTCCCTGGAGATAACCGCCGGAGAGTTTGTTTTTTTAACCGGCCCCTCAGGGGCTGGAAAGTCCACTATCATGAAAATGATTTATCTTGCGGAGAGGGCAAGTGACGGGCAGATCATTGTCGACGGCATGAATCTTGACAGGATTTCCCATGCCAGGGCTCCCCTCTTAAGAAGGCGGATAGGCGTGATCTTCCAGGATTTCAAGCTGATCCCGAACCGGACCGTGTTTGCCAACGTGGCCCTGGTCCTTGAGGCGGCCGGTGAACGTCCCGGGGTGATTAAACCTAGGGTAATGGAGGTTCTTAAAACCATGGGGATAGATGGCAAGGCCAATGCCCTGCCGCCGTCTCTCTCCGGAGGAGAGCAGCAGCGGGCTGCCGTTGCAAGGGCTGTTGTGGGAAATCCCGGGATCATTCTTGCCGATGAACCAACGGCAAGCCTGGATAATCGGTCTGCCCAGGCGGTTCTTGATTCCCTCGTGCAGTTTCACGCCATGGGGACAACCATTCTCATTGCAAGTCACAACATCCAGATGGTCAGCAGCCTTTCCAGGGCAAGGAGTATTTCCCTTGTTGATGGTTCCCTGGGGTAGTGGGTATAGGGTATAGGGTCGTGTGTGGTGATTGGTTGGGGATAGACAGTAAAGAAATGGGGAAGGTTATGTATCAATACTTCAGGCGGGCTGTCTCAGACATGCTTTCCAACCGGTTTTTGAATTTTGTCACCATTGTTACCATTGCCCTGTCAATTCTGGTGGTTTCAACCTTTGTTCTTTTTTTTGAAAATGTAAACCGGGTAATTGATTCCTGGCACCGGGGATTCAGGGTGGTTGCCTATCTTGACCAGGGGTTTGTCCCGTCAATGGTTCCTGAGCTTATGGCAAGGGTTCAGGCCATGGGCAATACCACGGATGTTCGTTTTATCCCAAAGGAGGAGGCCCTCAAATCCCTCAAGGATGCCATGACCACGACCAGCGCCTTTTTTGATACCTTGGAAGAAAATCCACTTCCCCACGCCCTTGAAATAACGATAAATGCAGAAGTCCTTGAATGGAGTGGTATTGCGGCCTTTGCCGGGGCTGTTGATGGACTGCCCCATGTGGACAGCGTTGAATATGGTGAGCGCTGGCTCGGTCGTTTCCTCACCTTTCTTACCGTGTTCAAGATTATCGGTTTTGCCATGGGGAGCCTGTTTTTCATGATCGCTCTCTTTATCACGGCCAACACCGTGCGTCTTGTCCTCTATTCCCGCCGCACCGAGGTCGAAATCATGCGTCTTGTGGGTGCAACGGATCGATTTATCGTTACTCCCTTCTACATCCAGGGGCTCATTCAGGGGGTTTTGGGTGGTCTCGCAGGACTGCTCATACTGTCTGCCGTATTTTTTGTCATCTCTTCAAATCTTGGGCGTTCAGTTGCCCCGGAAATGATGTTTAGTCTGCAATTTCTGTCCGTCAAATACTGGCTGATCATAATTGCCAGCAGTGCTTTTTTGGGGTGGCTTGGATGCTGTCTTTCATTAAAACAGTTTTTAAAGTATTGATCTTTATTCCTGGATTGGGCCTTTTACTTGCCTTTGCAGCGGGTCTCTGCCCGGCCATGGAGGTAGGCAAAGGGGGTGTTGTATATGTTGCTTCGAAATCCGGGGAAGGGGCTAGGCAAAAAAGCTCCAAGGTGTACGAGGTATCCAAAAAAGAGGTCCTCGAACTCCACCAGAAAATTGCCCGGAAAGAGAGAGAGGTTGAGGTTTTTACCCAACGGGAGGCGACAATCATTGAGGGACTCAATGACATCGAAATGGTCATTGACCGTATGGGCAGATCCATTACAGCTCTGAACCGGGAACTTGAAGTGGTTAAAGATCAGATGGTCGAGGTGACTGGAAAAAAAAGGGCCCTGGCTGAGACCATCGATAAAAACAGGGACTATGTAAAGGCAAGGCTAAATGCCCTTTACCGGGTCAGGATGATCGGGCGGATGGCCCTTGTCACCATGCCCGACTCCATTTTTGATTTTTTTATTGAGCAGAACGCTCTTGAAAAAATTCTGGTGGCAGATTTTAAGTTCATGGATATCCAGATGATTGATATGGAGCGGCTTGCAGCTGAATCAAAAAAACTGGAAGCTCTGGATTTGGAGAAGCAGCAGCTCGAGGCAGATATAGTTCATCAGATGGGGGTAAAAAAAGAGGAAGGTGAACGACGAAAGGCCATTTTAAGTGAGATTCAGGGGAAAAAAAAACTTGAGCTTGCCGCCGTTGCGTCCCTTCGACGGTCGGCCGAGGTGCTTGAGCAAAAGATGGCCGCCCTTGATGCCATCGCACATGTTGACAAGGAGGGGTTTGCCCTGTCTAAAGGCTTTCTTGAAATGCCTTTGCAGGGAGAAATTATCACATTCTACGGTCCTTCACGGAATAGTGATTCCTCCTCCTTCACATTTGAATCAGGAATTGATATAAAGGCAAAACGAGGCGAGCCTGTCCGGTCTGTGTTCAAGGGAGAGGTTTTATATGCGGAATGGCTCAAGGGATATGGAAATCTTATCATTATAAATCATGGTGATAACTTTTATACTCTGTATGCCCATGTACAGGAGTTTTTCAAAAAAAAGGGTGAAAGGGTCGATACTGATGAGGTAATTGCATTGGCAGGCGATACCGGGTCCATCAGGGGAGCTTGCCTTCACTTTGAGGTGAGGCACCATGGACGACCGGTGGATCCAATGGAATGGCTCAAAAAAGGAGCGTAATATGTTCAACAGAGGAATAAGAAGGATCAGGCTATGGCTGCCTGTGATTGCATCTGCCCTTGTGATAATAGTGGGAGGGGGTTTTTATAATTCTCCCATGGCAGGGGATGAAAAGACCTATCGATCCTTAAAGCTTTTTTCCGAGGTTTTAGAGGAGATTGAGGCCAATTATGTGGACAGTGTGGACAGTGAAAAACTCATCCAGAGTGCTATCAAGGGTATGGTGTCAAGCCTTGACCCCCATTCCACCTTTATGCCGCCGGAAGCGTTTGACGAGCTCCAGGATGACACAAAGGGAGAATTCGGCGGTATTGGGATTGTGATCTCCATGAAAGATGGACTCCTTGTGGTTGTTTCTCCCATTGAGGGAACTCCGGCCTACCGGGCAGGCATAATGGCGGGGGATGTGATCGTTAAAATAGACGGCGAAAGCACCCGGGACATGGAGCTGTGGGAGAGTGTCAAGCGCATGAGGGGACCAACGGGGGATGACGTGGTGCTTACCGTGGTGCGGCCGGGAACGCCTGATCCCCTGGAGTATACCTTAAAACGAGACATCATTCCAATGGAGAGTGTCAGGAGTACTACGCTGAAGCCGGGTTATGGTTACCTCTGGATCACCAACTTCCGGGCCAACACGGCAGAGGATGTGGAAAAGGCCCTTGCTGAACTTGAATCCCACGATGTTCCTCTTAGAGGGCTGGTCATGGATTTGAGAAACAATCCGGGCGGACTTTTAAATCAGGCAAACGATGTTTCGGATCTTTTCCTTGAGCGGGGAACCATTGTATCGATCAAGGGGCGGCTGGAGCAGCACACCGAGGTGTTTGAGGCGTATCCCAGTAAAACCCTGCGCGACTATCCCTTGGTAGTGCTGATCAACGGCGGAAGCGCCAGTGCCTCGGAAATTGTTGCAGGGGCCCTCCAGGACCATGGAAGGGCATTGATCCTTGGCACCACCTCCTTTGGTAAAGGATCGGTCCAGAGTGTGAAACCCCTCAAGGAAGGGTTTGGACTGAAATACACAATTGCCAGATATTACACGCCCAATGGCCGGTCAATCCAGGCTGAAGGGATCAAGCCTGACATTACAGTCCCTTTTTCCCTAATTGAGGATAAGGAGGAACAGCCTTCAGAAACCGCCTTTGACAGGCTGGTAAGGGAAAAGGATCTGAAGAATCATCTGGAGCCTGAGACCCCGGGGGAAAAATCTGAAAAAAATCCTGATTCATTGATTCAGAATCAGGAGATAGAACCTGTCCCTGGACATGGAATAATCAGCCTTGACCGCCTGAATCATGACGCCCAGGTGCAGAGGGCATTGGAGATCCTCATCAGCTACGGGGTTTTCAGCGCCTTGAACAAGAGTACAGCCGGTGCGAATTAGGGATGGCTGCAAAGAAGAAGACCCCAAAAAAACCTGTCGGCAAGGATTCAAAAAAAATCACAAAGGCAGCCAGGGGCAAAAAAACGGTAAAGAGATCCCTTGGCAATGAGTTGAAAAAGATTTCAACGGCAATTTTAATCCTCATTGGTGTGGTCTCCATAATTGCAATGGCAGCCGATATTTATATTGGTCGCCATGGGGGTAAAAGTACTAAAAAAGAGGTTGCAACAGTTGAGTCGATAAAGTCTGAAAAGATTAAGGGGGCTGAGCCCGATCCATCCCGGGGAAAGCAGCGGGTTTCAAGAAAGCCCGATCCGTCTGGAGAACAGGCTCACAAGGCCCAACCAGGGAAGCAGGCTAAACAGACCCAACCAGATAAAAGGGTGGTAAAGTCCCCTGTTCATCCGATTTTTGAGGTGTTTGACGATGAGCATGAAGTCCCTGAGCGACTTCCCTCTAGGGTGAAGCCTGGTTTGCAGGATAAGGCCCCAAGGGTTGTAATTATCATCGATGACATAGGGTTCGATAAAAAAATATCCCTGGCCATGGCAGGCCTTGATCCAGATATTACCCTTTCCATTCTTCCGGGAGCTCCCCATGCAAAGGCCATTGCCGAGGCGCTCCATCAAATGGGAACCGAGATTCTTCTCCATCTGCCCATGGAACCCATGGAATATCCAAAGGTGGACCCGGGTCCCGGAGCTCTTTTATCGACCATGACGCCGGACGAGCTGCTCTATCATCTTAGGGAAAATCTTGATGCCATCCCCCATGCGGCAGGCGTTAACAACCACATGGGGTCTAGGATGACGACCCTTTCTCCCCAGATGAAGCAGATATTCACCGTCTTAAAACAGCGCAACCTATTTTTCATCGACAGCCTTACATCAAAAGAATCCCTTTGCCGGCCCTGCGCTAAACTTTTACAGGTCCCCTTTGCCCAGAGGGATGTGTTTCTTGACAACGTTCAGGATCAGGACTATATCAAAAAACAGCTTGATATCCTTTTAGATATTGCAGTACGCCATGGAACTGGCATTGGCATAGGCCATCCCTACAAGGCTACCTTTTTGACCCTTAAATCGGAAATGCCAAGGCTTAAACAAAAGGTGCGGATCATTCCGGCCTCCGCCCTGGTGAGTATTCCGGGATAGGCCTGGTCTTTTCTACAACCATGGCAACCCATTCCCCCTGGGCTGTGGTCTTGACAAGGGTGAAGCCGTTGTCTGCAAGGGCAGTTTTAACCCTGTCTGCCCAGCCGTTTATGATGCCCGACAAAATTGCCCGACCTTTCGGGGCAAGCCTTGTTTTTATCTCCGGCAGAATCTTGATGATGACTTCAGCCAGGATATTGGCCGTTAGCAGGTCAAAACGCTCCTGGGGATATTGATCAAGGGTTGTGCAGGATATCTCGAAGGATCGAGGCGGGATTTTATTCTGTTCAAGATTTTTTCCGGCAATCTCAACTGCCACCCCATCGTTGTCAAGGCCCTTGAGGGTTCCGGCCCCTAGCTTTGCGGCTGCGATCATTAAAATACCAGAACCTGTTCCCACGTCCAGAAACGAGGCCCCTGGCGTCATCTGTTCCTGGATCAGAGCAAGGCACATGGAGGTAGTCTCGTGGGTCCCCGTTCCAAAGGCCATGCCAGGATCGATGTCGATCACGATATCGTTGGGCAGGGGTTGAAATTCACGCCAGCTGGGCCGAATCACAAGGGTGTCTGTCACCCTTGTGACAAAGAAAAAATTCTTCCAGGACTCTCTCCAGTCCTGGTCTTCAACAATTCTGGTGGAGACTGTGACCTTAATTCCTTCAAGGGCAGCTGCCTTTTTTTCAAGGTCTGCAATGAGGTTTTTAGATGGGGGAACGTCGGGCAGGAACCCGGATATGGAGTGGGTGGAGGGCTGTTCCAAGGCATTGCTCCCAAAACCTTCGTCGGGTTCTGCCAGGGGCACCTCACACACCAGTCCCCCAAGGTCAAGGTCAAAAAAAATCTGTGAGACAAGCTCTTCGGCAAGATCCATGTTCTCTGCTTCAAAACGGGCGTTAATTTTTATCCATCGCATGGTGATTGACTCTGCTCTTGATTTATCGGGTTAACTTCGGTATCAAACAAACAAAATGAATTTTATGTTTATCAGTATACTGCCTAGGAATAAAGTAATTTACAAAAAAACACGTGTTTCATATAACCCAGATGACAGGCTATCCTGTCACAACGAATAATGAAAAAGCAGTTGCTGTTAACACCCAGTACCCAAAACCCAGTACCCAGTACCCAACACCTTCTTTTTTTATAAGAAACTCCCGCCGAAGCGTTGTTATTGGCGGTGTTTCAATATTCGTTGTGGCCGGATGCCTCTCTCGCTCCGGCCGTGCCGGTTTATATAAAAAAATGATCGTTGAGTAAAAGGAACAGCAGAGCGCTATGGATGTCGAAAAATTTTCCGTGAATCCCTATGAAAATCTCTTTATCTACTACCTTGAAGGCATTCCCGATCGTATTCCGGAAGGGTTTGACGGAGTGGGATTTATCGGCAACTGGTGTGAGGAAGGCTCGTCCTTTCTTTTTTTCTCCCAGGCGGTTGACCGAGAGGTTGCGGCATTTGTAGATGGCGACCACCGGCTGACCCTGGTGGACTCGTTCCAGATGAGCTGTGAGCAGTGGCACGGGGAGGCCATTGAGTCCTACACAATCGGCAGCCTGTGCATTTCGCCTCCCTGGAAAATTCCCTTTGTGAATAAATCCGGAATTCGGCACATCCTGCTTGACCCGGGCGTGGTCTTTGGAACGGGCAGACATCCCACCACCGAGTCTTGCCTGGTTTATATGGAGACGCTTTTCTCTACCCGGCAGATTAAAACAGTGCTTGATATCGGCACGGGAACCGGGCTTCTTGCCCTGGGGGCCGCAGCCCTTGGGTGTGAACGGGTGCTTGCCCTTGACTTCAACCTTCTTGCCGTCAAAACAACCCTCAACAATGTAAGGATCAACCATTTAGGATCCAAGATTCTATGCATACAGGCACGGGCAGAGGATTACATCGAAACACCTGCTGATCTTTTGGTGGCTAACATTCATTATGATGTTATGAAGAACCTCATCACCACCCCGGGGTTTTTAGTAAAGCCATGGTTTGTCCTGTCCGGACTCTTGAGAAGCGAGGCTCGAAAGGTGATCGACTCACTTGAAAAAGCCGGAGTCACCATCCTTGAAACCAGCTGTCCGGATGGTGTGTGGACCACTATTTTTGGGAAAGGGGTATTTTAGGCACGGGGGCAGAAAATCTTTCTTTCGGGGGGTTGAAATAGCCGTGGATAAGGTTGGGAAACAGCTCCTTTAACTCGGCGATGATCCATGCCATTCCAAGGGCCGGGCTCTTGCCCCCGGCCTTTTCCATTATGGCGCAATAGGCCCTGGGATCGAAGTTCATGTTTCTCCACTGGATCATCTTGACCGGGTGGTCGGCAAGGAAGTTTTTCAGGGCTGTAAATTCAGCTGCACAATCGGTCACCCCGGGGCAGTTAAGGTAGTTGATCGAGACAAATTTTCCCATTTTCCCCGCCGTGTCGATGCTTTTTACCACATCCTCAAACTTAAAGCTTTTAGGTCTGAAATAGGCGGTGTAGCATTCTGGCCTGACCGAGTTCATGCTGACTCTGACGGAATCAAGGCCTACCCTAAAGAGCCGCTCAAGACGGTCGGGCATACCGGCATTGGTGTTCATGTTGATGGTGCCGCAGTCCGTTGCTTTTCGAATGATCTCAATGGCAGGTTCTATCACGTGGAATGCTGTGAGGGGATCGCCTTCACATCCCTGGCCAAAGCTTACCACGCTGTTGTCTGTTTTGTTGATGTGTTCCAGGGCCACCTGGGAGATTTCAACGGGCGTAGGGGTGAAGGCAATTCTCTCCTGGCAGGCCACAAGGTTGTTCGTCTCCTGGAACGAGATGCACCCCAGGCAGTCGGCATTGCAGGTCTTTGCCGTTGGCAGGGGAGCCTCGAACCGGCCAAGGAAAAAATTCTTGGCAGCAGGACATCCATACTCGAGGCCGCAGCGCTCAAGGTGGCGCATGAGCCTGTTCTCGGGATAGATGGTACGCATCTTTTTCACCCCCCGTTCCACACCCTCCCTTGGCATAAGCCTTAAATCCTGGCGGGGTTCCCTGTCTACCTCAACGGCTGCTGATCTGAAGCCTGTGCCATCCCATGCAACGGCCCCATAGGAGAAAAGGGGCAGCAGATCCTTTGGTTCCGTGGTTTCATAGGCGCAGAAATATCGGTTGACATTGCCGGGTGAGTTGAAAACGGCAACCGGATAGATGGGTTCTCCGGGGGAGTAGGGGTTTTCATGGAGGGTTTCAAATTGATCGGTCGTAAGGTTGAATACCAGGGGTTGTCTGTCCGGCAGCATCATGAGCTCACTGCCCGAGGGCATGTCAATGGTGTGATTCCGAGTCAGTATCAAAGGTTTCTGGCCTGCCATTGCAACAGCTCCAAAACCTTCAAGTTCAAATATTTCGCCCCTGACGTTGGCCACTAGCGGTTCCAGGAACATGGAATCTGGCGTTTTGTTTTGGTTTTTTTTCTGCATGTGCTGGATTCCATTCTCGGCCTTGATCATTTATGATGGCCATTTGTCGTATTCTTTGTCCAGCTTCAACAAATAAAGGGCAGGGTAGCAGATAAAATTAATGCCCTGCCCTGAAGGGGCTGGAATGTCGTGGTTTTCTCTCTAGGGGGTTTGGGTCAGCCCTTCTCCCAGAGGACGGACAAAGGTGTAGGTGGCGGGTTCGATAATAAAGCGTTTAGCTGTTTTGTTCATTCTTTCCTTGGACCACATTGTTAAAGGCAGGGACACTGTATAGAGTACGCATCCAAGAACTGTTGTAACGAATCCAAGGGGTTTAAGAACAAGGAGATCCACAGCCATGACCTCGGCGGCCGGAGGATCTTTTTCCTTTTGGGCAAAGGCCTGGGTGTTGAAGGTTGCCGCGGCAAACAGGAGAGCTGTCATTAAGGTTAAAACCAGTTTATGAAATTTTTTCATCCTGGCCTCCATGAGAGTTGAATGATCTTTGTTGTACATGTGGACTTTTACAATAATCTTTATTAACTTTAACGACTGAATAATGCAAGGGATATAAGTATTAATTCCTTGATCATATGGGCCATGCTGGTATAATCAAGAATTGCGTTTTTGATTTTAATTGGAATTTAAATTTAAAGAGTAAGGATATATAAATATGTGTCTTGCAATACCATCAAGGATAGTTGAGATCAACGACAATGTTGCGACTGTGGATGTGGACGGTGTTACAAGGGAGGCAAGTTTGATGCTTCTCGACAATGTGAGCATCGGTGAGTACGTGATAGTCCATGCAGGGTTTGCCATTGAGCGTATCCATGAGGAGGTTGCACTCCAGACCCTTGAGGATATGCGGGAGATGGTCAGGTTGGTCTCCAACGACGACCAAGGGGTCTGATTGATCAGGATGAAAAGGCAGCAGGCTGCGGTTAGGGTGGAGATCAGCGGGGTAGTCCAGGGGGTCGGATTTCGACCCTTTTTGTTCCAGCTTGCAAAGGCTTACGGGTTCAGGGGTGAGGTTCTGAATACACCCCAAGGTGTGACCCTTACCCTGGAAGGGGATTTGGACAGCATTGCTCCCTGCTGTAAAGAGATCGAGGAGAACCATCCACCCCTGGCCCTTGTATCGTCCATTCAGGTTCAACCTGCCGAGGTGAGGGGTTACGATGACTTCAGGATCATCACAAGCTCATCAACAAATCAGCCAAGATCCGCCCTTATCTCACCGGATATCACAGTTTGCGGCGCTTGCCTTGATGAGATGAATGATCCCGCAGACCGCCGTTTTGGCTACCCGTTCATTAATTGTACCAATTGCGGCCCCAGGTATACCATTATCAAGGATCTTCCCTATGACAGAGTCAAGACCTCCATGGCTGACTTCACCATGTGCCAGGAGTGCCAGGCAGAGTATGATGATCCTTTGAATCGCAGGTTCCATGCCCAGCCCAATGCGTGTGCGGTGTGCGGTCCTCATGTGTGGCTTACGGACAGCAAAGGCGCTGTCCTTTCGGACAGGGATGCCATTCTTGATGCCGGTGAGCGATTGAGTGAGGGCGCCATTGTAGCGGTAAAAGGGCTTGGCGGGTTTCACCTTGGGGTAAACGCCTTTGACGATTCGGCTGTCCAAACCTTGCGGGACAGGAAAAACAGGCCCCACAAACCCTTTGCCCTCATGGCCAGGGATCTTGAAACCCTGAAAAAATACGTACGGATCACCCCCCCCGAACAGGAGCTTCTCACCAGCGTTCACCGGCCCATTGTGCTTCTTGAAAAGCATGAATGGTCGGATTATGGAAGAGGGCTTGACGGGGGAGGGGGAATAAAAGGGACACCACCCCTTGCCCCGGGAGTTGCCCCGGACAATCGTCGCCTTGGGATCATGCTTCCCTACACCCCCCTTCACCACCTGCTCTTTAAGACCGGACCTGGGATGCTTGTGATGACAAGCGGCAACCGAAGCGGCCAGCCCCTTTCCATCGACAATGGGGATGCCCTTTGTGCCTTTGCTCACATTGCGGATTTTTTTCTTCTCCACAATCGAAATATCTATTTCAGGGCCGACGACAGCATCGTTCAGCACCAGGGAGGCACAAGGTTTTTGAGGCGTTCCAGGGGATATGCTCCCCTTCCGGTGATCCTTGAACATTCGCTTCCACCGCTGCTTGCCTGCGGTGGAGGCCTCAAGAGTACGGTCTGTCTCGTAAAGGAGAACCGAGCCTTTTTGAGTCAACATATAGGTGATCTTGACGATGAAAAGAGCTTTGAGTTTTATCATAAGAGCGTAGATCACCTGAAAACCATCCTCGACATAAATCCTAAAATCGTGGTCCATGATCTTCATTCGGGATACATGAGTACGGCCTATGCCCTGGCCCTTGAGGGTGTTGAAACAATCGGGGTGCAGCACCACCATGCCCATGCCGCAGCGTGCATGGCTGAAAACGGTCTTGATGAACCGGTGATTGCCATCACCCTTGACGGAACAGGGCTTGGTACAGACAACACTATCTGGGGCGGAGAGATTCTCTCCTGCACCCTGGATAGCTTTGAACGGCGGGCCCATATTGTCCAGGTCCCCATGCCGGGCGGCGACAGTGCTGCCAGGGAACCCTGGCGCATGGGTGTTGCCTGGCTCTTTCACTGCCTCGGCCCTGGCCTTGTCGACCTTGACACCCCCCTTGTCAGGGGGCTTGATCCGGCAAAGCTGGAATTTCTAATCCGGATGATGGAAAGGGGAATTAACTCCCCCATGACATCGAGCTGCGGTCGGCTTTTTGATGCCGTTGCCGCAATTCTTGGCCTTGCCCATGATGTGTCCTATGAAAGCCAGGCAGCCATGGCTCTTGAGGCGATCTCCACGCCCCTGGCGGCCCAGGGGTATGAGCTCGATATCAGGACTGATAAAGCCGGCATGGTGATCCTGGACTTTTCCCGGGCGGTTCAAGCTATCGTTCACGACCTTGCCGAGGGGGCGTCCATTCCGACTCTTGCCCGCAGGTTCCATACAACGGTGGTCGACGCATTTGTGGGTTCAGCTGCCAGGATTGGCCGGCAGACCAGTATCTCAACTGTCGTCCTGAGCGGCGGTGTTTTCAACAATCGAATCATTCTAGGAGAAATCACAGACGAACTCGAGGCCCTTGGGCTCACCGTCTACTCCCACACAAAGGTTCCCAGTGGTGACGGGGGAATCTCCCTTGGTCAGGCAGCCGTTGCAGGAGCGATAAAAGGAATTAAGAGGAGTTCTAAATGAGTATCAAATATGTTCAAGAGTACAGGGACCCGGCGCTTGCAAAGCAGCTCATAGCAGTCATAAAAAAGATTGCGTCCCAGGAGATGCGGCTTATGGAGGTGTGCGGCACCCATACCATGTCCATATTCCGCCACGGCATACGAACGGTTCTGCCGCCAAATATAACTCTGTCGTCTGGTCCGGGATGCCCTGTGTGCGTTACCTCCCAAAGGGATATTGACTGCTTTATTGCCTTGACAACCCTTGAAAATACCATAGTTACAACCTTTGGAGACCTCATGCGGGTTCCTGGCACTGTCTCCACCCTTCAAAAAGAAAAGGCAAAGGGGTGTGATGTGAGGATTGTCTATTCGGTGTTTGACGGGGTTGAGATCGCAGCGCAAAACCCGGATAAGGAGGTGGTGTTCTGCGCCGTCGGGTTTGAGACAACAACGCCTACAGTTGCAGCATCCATCCTCATGGCCCAGAAGAGAAACATCACCAATTTTTCCATCCATGCAGCCCACAAAACGACCCCTGCCGTACTTTGTGCCCTTATGGAAACTTCGGGAGTTGAGATTGATGGCTTTCTGCTTCCTGGCCATGTGTCGGTGATCACGGGAACCGATGGCTATCGGGAGGTGTTTGAGCGTTACAGGGTGCCGTCGGTTATTGCAGGCTTTGAGCCTGTGGATATATTGACAGCCGTTCTAATGCTGGCAAGGCAGATTGAATCCAGGACCCCCGTCCTTGAAAATGGCTATGCCAGGGCTGTGGCAGAAGAGGGAAATATAAAGGCCAAGGAGGTAACAGCCAGGGTTTTTGAGCCCTGTGAGGCTAACTGGCGGGGTATTGGTCCCATTGCCATGAGCGGAATGGCCCTGAAGCCTGAATTTGCCTCTTTTAACGCCCTGGACCGTTTTGATCTCAATGTTCCATACGCAAAAGAACCAAAGGGGTGTGCCTGCGGAGAGATCCTCATGGGCCTCAAGACCCCTGAGGAATGTTCACTTTACAAGCATCGCTGCACCCCGGCCCATCCTGTGGGGCCATGCATGGTGTCAAGCGAAGGGTCGTGTGCCGCCTATTACCGGTACCAGGTTTAGGATAAAAATATGAATACAACTTTTAGCGTAAAGGTGTTTGTTTGAAAATAAAAGAAAATACGATCATACTGGATCACGGCAGCGGCGGAAAGATCTCCCAATCCATGGTGGCTGACATGATTTTACCGGCCTTTGACAATCCCATGCTGGCAAAGCTTGACGACGGTGCAGAATTAGACATCCAGGGGCTTCGCCTTGCCTTTTCAACCGATTCCTATGTTGTCGACCCCATATTTTTCCCGGGGGGCAACATCGGGGATCTTGCAATCAACGGCACGGTCAACGATATTGCCATGTGCGGGGCAAAACCTCTGTACCTGAGCATGGGGCTTATCCTTGAGGAGGGATTTCCCACCCGGGATTTAACCCTGATCCTTGAAAGCATGGGAAAGGCTGCCAAAAAAGCCGGAGTCATGGTAGTTACAGGCGATACAAAGGTAGTTCCCAGGGGCAAGGCTGACAAGATTTTCATCAACACCTCCGGTGTAGGGGTGATCCCGGACGGGGTTAATGTGTCCGGGCACATGGCAAAACCCGGGGATAAAATTATCATCAGCGGAACCATTGCCGACCATGGGATAACGGTTATGAGCTCAAGGGAGGGGTTGGCCTTTGATTCAAACCTTGTGACAGACAGTGCTCCGTTAAATCACATGGTGGCAAAAATGATCGCGTCCGGTGCCGAGATCCATGTGCTGCGGGATCCCACAAGGGGCGGTGTGGGAACCACCCTCAACGAGATAGCCTCCCAGTCCCGGGTTGGCATGCGTCTTGTGGAATCGAGTCTTCCCTATAAAGGAGAGGTTATAGGAGTCTGTGAGCTCCTCGGCTTTGATCCCCTCTACCTTGCCAACGAGGGAAAGCTCCTTGCCATTGTTTCTGCAAAAGACGCAGAAAAGGTCCTTGACATCATACGCAGGGACGAGTTCGGGGCAGATGCAGCCATCATTGGCGAGGTTGTGGCCGATGATCCTGGAAGGGTGTTCCTCGAAACCATTATCGGCGGCTCAAGGATTATCGACATGCTTACCGGCGAGCAGCTTCCCAGGATCTGCTGAGGATTACGGGTAGGAACTAGGGTGTTGGGGCGGTTTTTGCTTAGGGGAAGCTCACAACTACCTGTCCTCCCATAGTTCAAGCAGGTGCGGTTCACGAACCGTCTTTACAGTTGAAAGTTTAATCCCACGTGAATGCCGAAATCTGGGCTGTTGTCCATGGTGATGATGTTTTCGATCAGGGAAACTCCCAGGATGGTTTTTTTGCCCACCTTGAAATTTACACCCAGGTGAAGTTCGTGGGAGGCCTTGTCAAGACCATCTATTCCTTTAATTACAGCTGTGGAGTAAAGATATTGGGCAATCAGGGCAAGGTTGTCTGACAGGGTGTAGCCCATGGAAAACAGACCGGTAAACTGGTGATTCGTCAACTCAATGCTGGTGTTGTGTCTGTCCTCCCAGTCATTATACCTGGTATAGCCTGCAATGCCGTATATGTAGAAATCACGGGTCAGTTTTTTTGAAAGCCCAAGCCCGATGCCGAGGTCCATTCCCTTTTTATTATCAATAAATTCGGCAGTATTTAATGGATACCGGGCAACTCCATAAATATTGATTCCGGGCAGTACTCTGCTGTGGTGTTCAAAGTTATAGTTGACAAGAAGGTTTATACCGCTGTTGTTCAGTTGGTCTGCCCGCTGCTGATCAATAATAAGCCCTGTTTCTGGGTCATACCTTGTGATAACGGATCTGTTTTTGGCATAGTTGTCTCTGCCGTTCTGGCCGATATTGAGAAGATCGTGGAAGCCTTGGATAAAACTGTCCATCTCCCCTCCAAAATAGGTTCTGGAGTCTACCATTACGGCCATTCCCAGCTTTTTATTGAATCCGTAAGTTATGCCAAGGGTGGTGTCAAGTGACTCATAGTCGAGAAGGTAGCTCTTTTCTTCCGCCCAGATATTACTCCAGGTCGTCTGGCTGATGACCTGGTAACCAGGTTTAATATCGCCGGGAACTATAAGGGGCATGGTCAGTCTAAAGCTCTGGGCAATGGACTGGGAATGGATGTTGAGGATGCCCATGCCGTAATTCAAATCGGTTGAATTTTCGGCGGCGTTCAGGGATGTGGCACAGCAAATTAACAGTATAATTATCGATTTTTTCATTTGATCCCTTCCGGGCAAACTTCCCATTGGCCGAAACGATGATCAAGGCCGGTATTTTATTGTTTTTCTCAAGTAATACTTCTGTGCTATACGGGTGGGAAATGGGTGTTGGTTTTTTACCAAAAACCCAGTTTCGGGAACACTTTACCTGTTTTTGCTATCAAGGGCAACTGGTTTTTTAGGCGCTTAACTGGTTTAGGCGCTTGACTGGTTTAGGCGCTTGACTGGGTTGATCTGTAAGAACTCTGTTTAAAAGATACCATAAAAATAAAGGAAAAAAAGATTATAGGGCTCTCTAAAAGTATTGATTCGTGGGACAGGTTGAAAAAGTTCTTGGATTGGAGGAGAAATCGTGTAAAGTAGGAGTATAAAACCATATAACAACAAAGGATAGCTCCCCATGTTTGAGGTGACTATGAAGAATTGGCTGCATCTGGCCGTTGTCTTTGCTGCTGTTTTGATCGTCGCATGCCCCGGCAGGCTTGCTGCACAGGACGAGGCTCCACAGGATTTTTGGGTTGATCCCTTGACCGGAATGGAGTTTCTCCACATCCCTGGAGGCTGCTTCATGATGGGCGATGATTCAGGCGAACCTGACGAAAGACCGCGCCATGAGGTTTGTGTGTACGATTTCTGGATGGGCAGGTACGAGGTGACTCAGGGTCAGTGGGAGGCTATCATGGAGTCCAGCCCCTCAAAGTTTAAGGCAGGCGACAACCATCCCGTGGAGAGCGTTTCATGGAACGAAGTAAACGAGTTCATAAAAAAACTTAACCTTGTATCTTCCCAAAGGTTCAGGTTGCCCACCGAAGCCGAATGGGAATATGCTGCCACTGCGGTGGCCGGGGAATCTTTGTTTCCATGGGAACGATATTGGCACCTTTGCCTGGTATAGCGGAAACAGCAAGGGTACCACCCATGAAGTCGGTATGAAGGCTCCTAATCTGTTTGGCCTTTATGACATGATCGGAAACGTGTGGGAATGGTGTCAGGATGTCTATGCCTGGAACGCATATTCCATAACCCAAAGGACGGCCCCCCTGTTCCAGGGGGATGGGTTTCGCAGGGTTGACCGGGGGGGGGGAAGCTTCTTTAACTTCAAGGGCGACGTCCGTCCCACAAAACGGGATCGTTACAACCCTGATGATAAGAGCAGCAACCTGGGATTTCGGCTTATAATGAATGGTTTTGAAAAACCCTAGGAGAGTGGATGAAATTATTTGTCAAACTGAGGCTCTTGCAGCTGTTGGGGCTGGTGGCGGGATTGGTTGTTCTTTTTACGGAGTGCACCGGAAAAAATGTTACCCATTCTGATTTTATGGGCGTCTACGACCATGAAGGAGCGATTGGGGATTTTACCTTGGTGGATAGGCCAGGTCCCGGGGTAATCAGGATTCGTTCGGCTTTGACCAATGTCTCTTTTATCAGACCTGAACCCAACTTGCTAACTTCTGTTTTCTCTCAAAATCAGTCCGTGTTCATTCGAAAAATTCCAGAGAGCTCCAATCTCAATCTGAAGAAAGCCATGATCGAATTTGAGTTTCTTGATTCCTTGACCCAAAAGCGTCTGGCACTGGCAGTTGAACCCTGTCCCAGGGTGAAAGAAGCGGGATGGCTTCGGTGGGAAATCCTGAACAAAACCTTTGATCATATTGCAGAGAATCTTGCTCAAAAGCTTGAAACTTTGAAAAATCCATAAAATTCCTAACTAAAAAAGTTGGAGGAAGGTAAAATGGTGAAAAGTGCGATCGTTGTCTGTGAAAATTGTGGCACTAAAAACAGGATTCCTCTGGATCGAATTGACCATAAACCCCTTTGCGGCAGCTGCAAAACCCCCCTCATAAGAGAACAGATTCATACTGCACCCGTGGTTGGAACAGATCAGAATTTTGACCGGGAGGTTCTGACCCCCAGGCAAGGGGTCCTTGTAAATTTCTGGGCGCCCTGGTGCGGTCACTGCAAAGCAATGGCGCCTGTTATGGAAGGTCTTGCAAAGGCCTATGCTGGTAGAGTCAAGGTCGTTACGATCAATGTGGATGAAAATGCTTCGACCTCCTCCAGGTTCAGGGTGATGAGCCTTCCAAGTCTGCTTTTTTTCAAGGCCGGAAAGGTCGTTGACTCCACGGTGGGAGCCCTTTCCAGAGCAGAGATCGAAACACGGCTGAAACCTTTATTCTAACGGAGCAAATTAGATGTTTGTCCCTGGGGAGGGAAAATGAACGTTGTGATTACCGGTGCTTCCGGTTTTGTGGGATCATATATGGTAAGGCATTTCATTGACCGGGGTGATGCGGTCACGGGGCTTGGGCGCTCAGCATCCCATCCAGGGATCGATGAACCCGGGTTTACCTGGATCAGCTCTGACACCACAATACCCGGTGACTGGCAAAGGAGTATTGAGCAGGCAGATGTCGTGGTAAACCTTGCCGGGGTAAATATTTTTAAAAGGTGGAACCAATCTTACAAGGAGAAGATCCTTAAAAGCCGGGTGCTTACCACCCAAAATGTGGTTGGTGGGATTTCAAAAGATAAAAAAACAGTCCTTATATCTACATCTGCCATTGGTTTTTATGGGAATAGGGGAGAAGAGACCCTGGTTGAAACATCCGATCCTGGGGACGATTTTCTGGCAAGGGTGTGTGTGGCATGGGAATCTGCGACTGCCAATGCAGCCCTGAAAGGAGCACGGGTTGTGATTCTTCGTTTTGGAGTTGTACTTGGAAAAGACGGGGGTGCCCTTGAAAAAATGGTGCCTGCATTTAAATATTTCCTGGGTGGTCCCCTTGGTCGTGGTGATCACTGGTTCCCCTGGGTTCATGTCAAAGACATTGCCCGGGCCATGGAGTTTTGCCTGAAGAACCGGGAGGTGGAAGGTCCCTTGAACATGTGTGCCCCAGGGGCCGTCCGCCAGCGTGATTTTGCAACGAGCTTGGGTCGTGCCCTTAATCGGCCGGCCTTCATGCCCGCTCCATCCTGGGCAATACGGCTGATCATGGGAGAGATGGCTGATGCCATTCTGGCAAGTTCTAAGGCGGTTCCAGAGGGCCTTGGCAATGCTGGGTTTCAATTTGAATTCCCCGGGATTGACAAGGCGCTGGACGACATTGTCGGCTGAAAACATCCAGTCGAATCTGGTGGAAAGGGTTGACTCTGTTCTAAAATGAGGTTATATGGCTCCTACCGTTGCTCGCTTGATTCATCTAATTTAAAAGCCGCATTTATAGTTTTTTTGTTTTTGACCCTGTTTTTTAAATGGAAACATCCCAATGAGTCACATCAAACAACGACTGAAGTCTTCGGTTGTGTGGAACCTTTTTCTTTTAACGGCAGGTGCCTTTTTTTTCTCCATTGGAATTAAGGCCATTGCAGTTCCCCATGGGTTTATCACAGGAGGAATCTCAGGTCTTGGCCTGCTTGTATTCTACACAAGCGGTGTATTTTCCCCTGGAGTCTGGTACTTGATCATTAACATTCCTTTGTTTGTTGTGGGCTGGATTTTTGTCAGCAGGCGTTTTTTCTTTTACAGCCTTTTTGGAATGCTGACAAGCTCGGTTCTCCTGGAATTGATTAATTTCACCATTGAGGTCAAGGAACCCCTGCTGGCTGTTATTGCCTGCGGCATTCTTCTGGGGGCCGGGGCCGGCATCGCCTTTCACAGTCTTGGAACCCTTGGGGGAATGGACATTGTGAGCATAATCGTAAATCAGAAGTTCGGCATCAGGATCGGAAGTTTTCTTTTTCTCTTCAACCTTGTGCTTTTCACCTTCAGCTTTGGATTTCTGGATACGGATCTTGTGCTCTACTCCATGGCCCTGAGCTTTATCATCTCCCAGGTGATAGACCGGGTGCTTACCATGTTCAACCAGCGTAAGATGGTGTTGATCGTCTCAGACTTCAACCATGATATCGCCCCTGGCATTCTCACCACCCTGAAAAGGGGGGCGACTTTTTTGAATGGCACGGGTGCCTACACAGGTGAGGAAAAGAAAATTCTCTTGACCGTGGTGCACAACCACCAGGTGAAACGGCTGGAAGAGTTGGTTTTGAATATTGACAGCAATGCCCTGATGATTACTGAAAATACATTTGATGTGCTTGGCAAGGGATTTTCAACACCCAAGGTTTACTAAAAACTCAGGTAAGCAGGCGTTGGATTTCCTGGCGGGCGATTTTGAGAAAATCTGGAAATAGTTTTTTAAATGTAGGGGACATCTCCATGCTCCAGGAGAGGTTTTCAGGTTCGATGCCAAGGATATGGAGTTCGGGGGTGTAGCCCATGAGCTTGGTCATGTTCAATGAGTCCAGGAGATCTATGTCGTGGAGGGAGAGGGTCTGGCTCTCGTCCTTTCTAAGGTCGGACTCAACGAGGCGGTAGATGGTGCCGGGCACATTGCCGCCCTTGACAATGTCAAGGACCAGGATAGTCGCATACTCCTGGAACAGATAAAAAATATCCTGGGTAAAGGTCCCCCCGTCTATGAAATCCACATCATCAGGCCAGGTTTCCTTGCGCAGTTCGTGGATGGCATGAACTCCAATACCCTCGTCGGTCAAAAGAATGTTACCCACACCCAGTACCAGAAGTTTTTTCATGGTCTTTTCCTGAATTTTTCCTGAATCTTTATATTTTTTTATGTTAAAAGGGGGGATAGAATCTCCATCCCCCCTTATCTTTTGATTTTATTCTGTACTTAGAACGTTAGAGCGGAATTTCAACAACATTTTTCCTGCCTGTCTCTGCGTGCAGCACGTGCACGGCACAGCCCAGTCAGGGGTCGAACGATCGTATCAACCGCCCCACATTCACCGGGTTATCAACATCGGGAACAGGAACACCGATAAGTGCCTCTTCGATGGGGCCCCGCTGCCCCATGTCGTCCATGGGGTTTGCATTCCAGATGGTGGCCGAGGTGATCTGGTAGTTTTCTATTACAGAGTCCTTAATGGAAATGTAGTGGAGAAGAGCTCCCCTGGGTGCCTCGCTAAGACCGAGGCCTTCGGCATTCTCAGGAATTTCCGCTGGGACAAATGTTTCAACACCGGGTTGTGCCTCGTCAAGCCAGAGTTCCATCTGTTTTGCCACAAGAAAGGCCTCTTCGGCCCTTGCCACATGGCGGCCGAGGATGGAGAATGCTGCATCTCCAATATCCCGCATGCGCTTGACACCGAGGGCCTTCTGGCCGACAGCTGAGAGCTCTGGGTTGGTGATCCACATTCTTGCCAGGGGGCCAACTTCATGGGGTTTGTCATTGTATCTGGGTGACTTGATGAAGCTGTAACCCGAGGCTTTTTCAGGATCTGGAATTGTCTTGCCTTCGCTTGGATGAAGACCCGTTGTGCTGTCTGCAAAGAAGGAATACTTTACATATTCTTTGATCTTATCTGGATCAAATTCAGCAAACTTTCCATCGGTGTATACGCCTGCCTTCAAGAGTGTGTTTCCCTTGTCATCAAGGGGGAACCCGCCATGGGCGATGCAGTTTTTGTGGCCTGAGCCTGTCTTGAGAAGATCTCCATAGGGGCCGGCCAGAAGGTAGATCAGAGGCAGGTACTTTTCTTCGATGAATTTTTTAACGACCTTGAAACGTTGCTTGTAATCGTCGAGTTTTTCCCGGGTGGGAATTTCTGTGGTACCGCCCACAACAATGCCCTGAACATGGGGCATCCTGCCGCCAAGAAGGGCAACCATCTCGTGGCAGATCTTTCTGATCTCAAGGGCTTCGAGGTATTGATCGACACCAACCTGGTTGGTTGCCGCATCAAGTCTTACATCGTTGTTTTTGTACCTTGGAATGAACGGGGCGACCTCAGGACCATTTACATAGTCCAGGGCTGCCAGATGATAAAAGTGAAGAATGTGGGACTGGAGAAAGTTTGCCCCGAGGATTAGATTTCTTGCCACCCTGCCGTTATTGGTAAGTTTTACGCCAAAGGCGTCGTCAAGGGCAAGACTTGCCGCCGTGGCATGGGCCGTGGGGCAGACGCCGCAGATTCTCTGGACGATCTGGGATGCGTCCCTTGGGTCCCTGCCCTTAAGAATATTTTCAAAACCGCGGAACATGCCGCCCGAACACTTGGCGTCAACGACTTTTCCGCCCTTTACCTCTACTTCAATTTTCAGGTGACCTTCGATCCTTGTAACCGGATCTATGGACACCTTTATTTTTTTCCCGGCAACACCGACTGGTACTGCTTCAGGCTTGCAACCTGCCATAGTAAAACCTCCTTGGCTTTGTTTAAGACCGTTTAATTAAGCTTGCTCATAGAACGGGGACGTTGAATCTGGAAAGCCTGGTTCTACACAGCCGATGCATACGGCATTTTCAACGCACCAGTTGAGGCCCGAGTTCCATTTACGTCTGAAGCAGTCTGCATAGGTGTCTGGGCCCTTACATCCGATTTCCAATCTGCAGCCTTTTTTGTCTGTAAAGGTCTTGCTGTAGATCTCCTGATCAAAGTAGTCCAGGTAGGGGCAGTTTTCATGGATGTTTTCGCCAAAAAACAGCAGCGGACGTCCATCACTATCCAATTCTGGAATTCCCTTGGTGAGCAGATGGGCGATGGAGCCTACTATCCAGTCCGGATGTGGTGGGCAGCCGGGTATGTTAACGACTGGTGTGTTGATGTTGAATTTTTTGAAAACGTCCTGAACTCCGGTTGCCTGGGTGAGGTTTCCCTTTGCTGCAGGAATTCCGCCATAGGCGGCACAGGTACCAACGGCAAGTACGCTTCCTGCCATTTTACCGATTTCTGTGGTCATTTCGACCATGGTGATCTCCCTGTGGTCCCGTTCGCCAACGATGCAGTATTTACCGTTGGCTGCAAGGGGGATAGCACCCTCGACCACCAGGGAAAATTTCCCCTTGTACTCTTCGGCAATCTTGTAAAGGTTGTGAAGGGCGCTCTCCCCTTCGCTTGCCATGATAGTGGGGTGGTACTGGAGGCTGATAATGTCGAGCAGCACCTTTGCGATGGAAGGTTCAACGCTGTTTAAAAGTGATACTGAGCATCCTGTACACCCCTGGCCCTGAATCCAGAGAACCGGATGATTTTCAAGGCCTTTTTTCATGGCAGACACAAGGGCTGGGTTGATCATCTGGGAAAGTCCGATACCAGCAGCTGTTCCGGTCAGGGCTTTGAGAAAGCCCCTTCGAGAAACGCCGCCGCCATCTTTCTGGTCGTCAAGCAACTTCTGTTCTTCTTTCAATGGCACCTCCTTGATGCTGTTAGAAGTACAACGATTTGTAAATAGACACTATGACACCAACATAATGAACATTTGATCTATCTTGATTCCTGTTTTTACTCTATCCTCATATTGAGCTTGATCCTCTAATAAGCTGGTGGAAAATCAAAAAAATTAGACGTAAAATTTCGTATACTATAGCTTACCAAAATCTTTCCTGTCAACCATTTCTAACGGGATTTGTAAAGATTTCAGGTGCTGAAATATAAAAATCCTACGGTCTGTTTTGCTTCTGTTCTTTCCAGAAAAGCCATCAAAAAAAACCTTAAAATCAAGTGGGTTAAAATCTTATAAATTAGATTTGACATAAAAAATTTAATTTGATACTCATTACTCTTTTGGTTTTGAAATCGAGCATTATTTAATGATGGGAGTTCAATCGCTGATTTGATCTTAATGTTCTAATGCGGGGTTTATTCTACCCCGGTCTAATTGTACAGGTGAGAAAGGAACAATTGTGTCAACAGATATTTATACAAAAAAAATCCTGATTTTTGGTTGCGGAAATACCCTGTTTGCCAACGACGGGTTTGGCCCGGCAGTGGTTGAGCACCTGAATCGTCACTATGACCTTCCCCAAACAGCCCTGGCCTTGGATGCAGGCACGGGCATCAGGGATTTTATGTTTGACCTTCTGCTCATGGAAGAGAAGCCTGAGCTGGTTATTGTTGTGGATGCGGTGACCGTTCCCAACCGATCCCTGGGCGAGGTTTTTGAAATTGACCTGACCGATGTACCCCGGGAAAAATTGAGCGATTTTTCCCTGCACCAGAGTCCTTCGTCCAATCTTTTAAAAGAGTTGAAAGACGGGGGAAATGTTGATGTGAGGGTGGTTGGTATGCACACCAGCGCCATTCCCAATGTGATAAATCCGGGGCTTGATCCCGAGGTAGAGGCTGCGGTTCCTTTGGCATGTCAAAGAATAATGGACATACTTAAAAACAGATAGTCATGGCCGCAGATTAAATTGGTTTGTTAATAACAAAGGTTGTTGAACAACGGATATGACGCCGGATTTATGTTGAATGGAAAATTCGGTATTACTTATAGAACGATAATTTAAGTGAGGTATTTATGACAAACAAGCCTGTGGGCTCGGTTCTGCTTGCCGGGGGAGGGATCTCCGGTATCCAGGCCGCCCTTGATCTGGCCGATTCGGGTTATTACGTCTATCTGGTTGAAAAAAGTTCAGGGATTGGCGGGGCCATGGCCCAGCTGGACAAGACATTTCCCACCAACGACTGTGCCATGTGAATTGTTTCACCCAAACTGGTTGAGTGCGGTCGGCACTTGAATATTGAGTTGTTGACACTTTCAGATATTGAAAATGTCACAGGTGAACAGGGAAATTTTACGGTAACCGTTAAGAAAAACCCCCGGTACATTTATGAGGATAAGTGTATAGCGTGCGGGTTGTGCGCTGAAAAATGTCCTAAAAAAGTTTTGGACGATTACAACAGCGGGCTGAACAAACGAAAGGCTGCCTACATTAAATACGATCAGACCGTGCCTTTGAAGTATGTCATTGACCCAGAAAATTGTATTATGATCCAAAAGGGCAAATGCGGGGTATGCGCCAAGATCTGTCCAACCCAGGCCATAGATTTTGAGATGAAGCCTGAATTTGTGGACATCAACGTGGGGGCGGTGGTTCTTGCTCCCGGATTTAAACCCTATACTCCCAAGGGTGTTGATTACTACGGGTATGATGAAATCCCTGATGTGATCACAAGCCTTGAGTTTGAGCGTTATCTGTCTGCCTCAGGACCCACCACAGGTCATATTTCAAGACCTTCGGACGGGGGAGAGCCCAACAAGATTGCCTGGATCCAGTGCGTAGGATCAAGGAATACAAACTGTACCAACAATGGTTATTGCTCCAGCGTCTGCTGTATGTATGCCATCAAACAGGCAGTGATGACAGGTTCACACCTTGAATCCAAAGATAACGAGCAGTCCATTTTTTACATGGATATACGAACGGTCGGAAAGGAGTATGAGCGCTACTATGAGGACTCCATAGCCCAGGGTGTGAAATATGTCAAAGCCCGGCCCCATACCCTCCTTGCAGGACCCGACGGAGTGGGCGTAACAATGACCTACACAGGCGAAGACGGGGTTCAGCATAACGACTATTTTGACATGGTTGTTCTCTCCATTGGCCTTGAGGCTCCTAAAGATGCCATGGATCTTGCCCATAAGTTCGGGTTTGATTTAACCCGGTACAACTTTGCCAAGACTGGAAGCTTTGCTCCTGTTTCCACCACCCGACAAGGTGTCTTTGTGACCGGCGCATTCCACTCGCCCAAGACAATTCCCAAATCGGTTATCTATGCATCAACGGCTGCGGCCGAGGTTGAGGCTGTTCTTTCTGAGTCTAAAAACACTTTGACCCAGGAAAGAGTCTGGCCCGAAGAGACCGACATAGCAGGCCAGGACCCCAAGGTTGGTGTCTTTGTATGTTCCTGCGGTACCAACATTGCAGGCGTGATAGATGTCAAGGATGTTGCCGCCTATGCATCAACCCTTCCCGGGGTGGTTTATGTGGGCAACAACATGTTTTCCTGTTCCACCGACACCCAGGATCTTATCGCCGAAAAGATTCGGGAAAACGGGTTGAACAGGGTTGTCATTGCTGCCTGTACCCCTAGAACCCATGAGCCTCTGTTCCAGGAGACCCTCCAGGGAGTAGGTCTAAACAAGTACATGATTGAGATGGCCAATATTCGTAACCAGAACTCCTGGGTCCATCCTAACGAACCAGAGCGGGCAACGGCCAAGGCAAAGGATCAGGTGAGGATGGCGGTAGCCAAGGCCAGGGGCAATTATCCCTTGACCGATGTTGCCGTTAATGTCACCCCGAGGGCACTTGTTGTGGGTGGCGGGCTTGCCGGCATGAATGCGGCATTAGGGCTTGCAGACAACGGTTATGAGACGGTTCTTCTGGAAAGGGGAGACGCCCTTGGAGGGGTTGCCCTGGATCTTTACGAAACCTGGAAGGGCGAGTTTGTAAAACCTGCCCTTGACCGTGTGATCGACCAGGTTGAAAACCACGATCTCATCCGGGTGTTTAAAAATTCAACCCTGAAGTCCGCATCTGGATCCGTGGGCAGTTACATTTGTGAAATAGCGAGGGGTGAAGAAATTGAAACCCTTGAGTTTGGCGCCTGTGTCCTGGCAACCGGTGGCAAGGCCTTTACCCCCACTGAATACCTCTATGGTGAGGATCCAAGGGTGGTGACAGGCCTTGAATTTGACCGGACCCTGTCAACGGATCAGTCAAGCCTTACCTCAGTCAGCTCAACTGTTTTTATCCAGTGTGTAGGTTCAAGGGATAAGGAAAGACCTTATTGTTCCAGGGTCTGCTGTACGGGCTCTGTTGCCAATGCAGTGCTGCTGAAAAAGAAAAATCCCGGAATGGATGTCTATATTTTGAACCGGGACATCCGAACCTATGGCGAACGCGAAGATCTATACAAAGAGGCAAGGGATCTCGGAGTTATCTTTATCTCCTACACCCCTGAAGCAAAACCTCAGGTGGTCAAGGATGGGGATGACCTGACTGTCAAAATTTATGACCCTATTTCCCAGTTGGACCTTGAGATTGCCCCCGACCGCATCGTTCTTGCAACGGCGGTGATTCCAAACGACAACTCTTCGTTTGTGAATATTTTCAAATGCGGAATCAATTCAGACGGCTTCCTCTCCGAGGCCCATCCCAAGCTCAAACCGGTGGACTCCACTGTGGACGGGGTGTATCTCGCAGGAATGTGTCATTATCCCAAATCAATCAACGAGGCCATTGCCCAGGGCAAGGCCGCTGCTTCAAGGGCCAGCGTTGTGCTCTCTAAAAAGACCATGAAGCTTGATGCCATAAAATCCCACGTTACCCAGAACTGTGACGGATGTGCCCTGTGCCTTGATGTCTGTCCCTACAATGCCCTCAGCCTTGTAGATTTTGAGGAAGATGGGAAAAAGCATAAGGTAATCAAGGCGGATAAGGCCCTGTGCAAGGGGTGCGGCATCTGTGCAGCCACCTGTCCTAAAGAGGGAATTGTGGTCGACGGATTTACCCCGGGCCAGCTTCGCGCCCAGGTGGAAGCCATTCTTGAGAAGGTTTAACATATATGAAGGAGAACTATAATGTCAGATAATTTTGAACCGACCATCGTCGGTTTTCTCTGCAACTGGTGTGCCTATGCCGGAGGAGATCTGGCCGGGGTGTCACGGTTTCAGTATCCCACCAACATGAGGGCCGTGAGGGTTATGTGTTCGGGAATGGTCCATCCCGATCTTGTGGTGGATGCCTTGAAGAAAGGCGCCGACGGCGTCATGGTCATGGGCTGACACCTTGGCGAATGTCATTACCTGGATGGTAATAACAAAGCATTGGCAAGGGCAACTGTGATCAAAATGATTCTTGAGGATGCTGGAATTGATCCGGATAGGTTTGCCATAGAGTGGGTCTCAGGGGCGGAAGGCCCCAGGTTCGCACAAAAGGTGACCGAATTTACCAATAGGATAAAAGAGCTTGGCCCCAACCGGTTCAACCTCGAGGAGGTGGCATAATGGCCGTTAATGTAGCCAATGAGGGGCTCAATTCCTGCGCAGGCTGTGAAATTGCAATCTTGAACCTGGGCGAAACTCTGCTTGACCTTCTTCCCCGGATCAACTTTGTGCATATTCCAGTTCTCATGGATCACAAGCATTTCGGGCAGCTTGGAGACAAAAAGCACCTGGATATTCCCAAGGCAACCGTTGGCCTTTTGAGCGGCGGTATCAAAAACGAGGAGCACCTAGAAGTGGCCCTGGAGATGCGTAAAAAATGCGACATCCTCATTGCCCTTGGCACCTGTGCCACCCATGGCGGAATCCCTGCCCTGCTCAACTCCTTCACCAATGAAGAGATGTTTGACCAGTATTACTCAACGGAAAGTACAGATCCAGGTGCAAAAGTTCCAACCAAGGGAGTCCCTCCTTTGCTTGACCGATGCTATGCCCTGGACGAACATATCAAGGTGGACATTTATCTACCCGGTTGTCCTCCCCATCCAGATCTTATTGGCGCAGCAATTCTTGCCCTGTTAGACGGTGAGACGCCTGAGCTGCCCTTTAAGAGTGTCTGCGACACCTGCCCTACCAAGCGTTTGGGCAAGGGTGCAGTCACCGACATTAAGCGGGCCGTGGAAAGTCCCCAGTTTGATCCGGAAAAACCCATCGACGACATGCGTTGTCTGCTTGAACAGGGATATCTTTGCATGGGACCGGTTACCCGGGCAGGATGTGCCGGAGCCAATGGTGAAGCGCCCCGTTGTATCGTAGCAAGGGTCCCCTGCCGGGGTTGTTATGGTCCTGTAAAGCAGAAGGGCAACCAGCTCCTTGACATGCTCAACGCCCTTGCAAGCAACGGCATTGACCTGTCCAAGCTGCCGGATCGGGACAGCCTGCTCAGATTTTCAGGGGCCCACAACAGGCTTGTGGTTAAACAAGGTAAAAATATCAGGAGATAATTATGGGAAGAACAATAAATATACAACCCCTGTCAAGGATCGAGGGGCATGCCAGCATCGAGATCAAGCTGGATGACGCTGGGAATGTGGCCGACGCCATTACCCACTTCACCTCCATGCGGGGATTTGAAAAGTTTGTAGAGGGCAAACCCGCCGAGGAGGTCACAAGGATCGTGACCCGAATTTGCGGCATCTGCCCCTGGCACCACCACATGTCAAGTGTCAAGGCCGTTGATGCCTGTTTCGGGGCCGAAGTGGCTCCAACAGGTAGCCTGCTGCGTGAATGCATGCAGAACATGGCCCACATTCATGACAAGATTCTTCATTTTTATTTTCTTGCGGCCCCGGACTTTGTTCTGGGACCGGATGCCGATTATTCGGTTCGAAACGTCATCGGCATTGCCAATGCAGCCCCTGATCTTGCTCGCCAGGTGATCCGCATGCGCCAGAAGGGCCAGATGATGATGGAGAAGTTTGCCGGCAAGGTGATCCATCCCATCGCAGGCGTTCCCGGCGGATTTTCAAAGCCCATGGACGAAGGCCAGCGTAAGGAAATGATAGCAGATACCGAGGAACTTCTTGAATTTGCAAAATTTTCCATGAAACACGCCAAGGAGGAGATCTTTCCAAAGTATCTTGATCTCGTCACCACCCTCGGCACCATTACCACGGGCTTTATCGGCACCGTGGACGAACATGGCAGCCTCAACTTTTACGACGGCAAGCTCCGGCTCATGAAGCCCGACGGTTCCTTTGACGATTTTGCAACCGAAGAGTACCTTGACCACATTGCCGAGCGTACTATGGACATATCCTATGGAAAATTTCCCTATGCCAAGGCCTGGAACGAGGGTTTCTCCATGGATCTGGATGCGCCCAAGGGAATTTATCGTGCAAACTGTCTTGCAAGGATCAACTGCTGCGATCAGATCTCAACCCCCCTTGCCCAGAAGGAGCTGGAAGAGTTCCGGTCAAAGTTTGGCAGGCCTGCCCAGCATACTCTTCTCTACCACTGGGCCCGTCTCATTGAGCTTGTCTACGCCTGTGAAAAAACCCTGGAACTTTTGAACAATCCAGCCATCACAGGTAAAGAGACCCGCTACACAGTCACACCTAAAGCGGGCAGGGGAGTAGCCCATGTCGAGGCACCAAGGGGAACCTTGATCCATGACTATACAACCGATGAGAATGGTTGCATCAAGACGGCCAACCTCATTGTGGGCACCACCCACAACCTTGCGCCAATCTCCATGAGCGTTAAGCAGGCCGCTAAAATGCTTATCAAAGACGGCCACGTGGACGAGACCATATTAAATAAGATTGAAATGTCCGTCCGTGCCTATGACCCCTGAGTCAGCTGCGCAACGCACCGCCTGGATGGCGGTCCCGTAATAGCTCTCAACATCGTTGACTCAACCGGCAAGACCATTTTTACCAACAGCTGATTTCACTAACAGCTGATAGTATTGGGGGCCGCAGCAAAGCAAAAGCTGCGGCCCTTTTTAGTTTGCCCGGCATGGCGGGTAAACCCAGCCTGCGGAACGCAGGCGTCACCCCGACCAGGGGAAAGATAATCCGAATTGCAAGGGCGTTGCTGGTAACGGCAGGGTCTGAAGGAAGCAATAGGAAGTGAGCAGTACATAGCGTAAGTAAACCAGATTCGGCATTATGGGTGGGTAAGCGTGCTAAATAGCGCAAAGCCCTGTACCTGGTCAAACTCATGGGGTGTGATTGAGGATGGCATTGCTCACAGGGAGTTCGCCTTAACCGGGGAAGCCTCATACTGTTCCCTTTGCTTAGGGGATAGGTGAAATCAAGAGGAAACTCAAGACAAACTGAACTTTTTATATGACTCACACGTCCCCAGGGACACAACGAACAATGAAACACGATAGCTGTTAGCTAAGAGCTAAAAGCTGTTTCTTATAAACCCACATGTCCTGGCGGACACAACGAAGCATGAAACTTAAATTAGAACTGAACTTTGTTTTTTGTCTTCTGTTTCAAACTTCTTGAATCCACAGGGGGCTATAAAATCGAGACTCCCACGGTGATGTTTCGGCGGGAGTTTCCTATAAATTGTTTTAAGGTGATTTATAATAGCTTATAAATGTCTTCTGGAGCATCAATAATTAAAGTTGCACCAGCATTTTTTAACTCTGTTACTGAACGAAACCCCCATGAAACCCCAATGCCCTTCATTTTTGCATTAATTGAAGTCTGCATGTCAACATCGCTGTCTCCAACAAAATATAACCTAAAAGTTGCAAGCGATATATGGTTTTATTGCATAAAAAGCTTCCATATTTCTTATAAATACAGTACTATAGCCCTATAAGCAACTACTTTATGGAGGGCATCGATATGATGAGGACGTTTCAT